>NZ_JBSSAF010000001.1:0-795303 GCF_054058375.1 Pseudomonas sp. TE24901 | reverse complement strand
TCCGATCTCTCGTTAGCGGGAGGCGAATTCTACAGCGTTACACGCTGCTGTCAACACCTCTTTTTCTCCGCTTTCGACCGAGAAGATCGAAACGTTAATAGAGCCAAACAACACTGCTCCACTAACTCCTCCTGGGCTTCGATGAACTGAAGCGATCCGCTATCGAAACCTACTTAACTCATTGAAACTCAAGGAGTTTTCCGTTTCGACTGCGCCGGAAGTGGGGCGAATTATAGGCTTCCAGAATCTGCCGTCAACCCTTAATTTGTCTTCTCTATCAATTAGTTAGAATTGATTAAAAAGCAACCAATAAACAGCCCAGAAACCTCTATATATAGAAGGAAACACTCAGATCACACCCAACGCTCTCAAATCGACCACGTTGGCAGCCCCCAACCCCAACACGTCCTGCAACACCTGAGCCGTATGCTCACCCAATAAGGGAGGAGCGCTGCGATACTCAACAGGCGTCTTGGACAAACGAATCGGGCTGGCAACCTGCGGCACCACGCCAGCCAAAGCATGTGGCAGCTCCAGTGCAAGTCCGCGCGCCTTTACCTGCGGATCAGCAAACACCTGCGCCAGATCATTGATAGGCCCGCATGGCACACCCACTCGCTCCAGCTGTGCCACCCACTCCGCTGTCGTCTTGAACACGGTGGCCTGGCGAATCAGCGGAATCAGCTCTGCGCGATTAGCCACCCGCACCTTATTAGTAGAGAAGCGCGGGTCATCCGCCCACTGCGGCTGCCCGACCACCTCAGCAAACTTACGGAACTGACCATCGTTGCCCACCGTAAGGATGAAGTCGCCGTCAGCCGTGGGAAAATCCTGATAAGGCACAATATTCGGATGAGCATTACCCAGACGTTTCGGAGGCACTCCTGTCGTCAGGTAATTCATCGCCTGGTTAGCCAAACATGCGACCTGCACGTCCAGCAATGCCATATCGATGTGCTGCCCGCCACCGTCATGATCTCGATGAGCCAGGGCCGCCAAGATCGCCACCGTCGAGTAGAGCCCGGTGAGAATATCGGTCAACGCCACCCCGACCTTCACCGGCCCCGCGCCCTCATCACCCTCAGGGCGGCCGGTCAGGCTCATGAGACCGCCCAAACCCTGGATCATGAAGTCATAACCCGCACGCGTGGCGTATGGTCCGGTTTGACCAAACCCCGTGATCGAGCAATAGATCAGCTCCGGGTTGATCTCCTTCAGCGACTCATAGTCCAACCCGTACGCCGCAAGACCACCCACCTTGAAGTTCTCGATCAGGATGTCGGACTTGGCAGCCAGGTCTCGCACCAGCTTTTGCCCCTCCGGTCGCGTGAAGTCGATGGTGACTGACTCCTTATTGCGGTTGGCCGACAGGTAATACGCCGCCTCGCTGGTGTTTTCACCATAGGCATCTTTGAGGAAAGGCGGCCCCCACGCCCGCGTATCATCCCCATTACCCGGTCGCTCGACCTTGATCACCTCAGCCCCAAGGTCCGCAAGAATCTGCCCGGCCCAGGGGCCCGCCAGTACTCGCGACAAATCCAGTACCCGCAGATGCGAAAGCGCGCCCATGGTCGTGCTCCTATTAATAGAACGCTTGAAGACCGGTTTGCGCGCGCCCAAGGATCAAGGCGTGCACGTCATGGGTGCCTTCGTAGGTATTGACCACCTCAAGGTTGACCAAGTGACGCGCCACACCAAACTCATCCGAAATTCCGTTTCCGCCCAACATGTCCCGCGCCATGCGTGCAATGTCCAGGGACTTGCCGCACGAGTTGCGCTTCATGATCGACGTGATCTCCACTGCCGCCGTCCCTTCGTCCTTCATGCGCCCCAGGCGCAGGCAACCTTGCAGCGCCAGGGTAATCTCGGTCTGCATATCAGCCAGCTTCTTCTGGATCAGTTGGGTCGCTGCCAACGGGCGACCGAACTGCTGACGATCAAGGGTGTACTGGCGGGCGGTATGCCAGCAGAACTCAGCGGCTCCCAACGCGCCCCAGGAAATGCCGTAACGTGCGGAGTTGAGACAGGTAAACGGCCCCTTCAAACCCCGTACATCCGGGAAGATGTTCTCTTCCGGCACAAAGACGTTGTCCATTACGATCTCGCCGGTAATCGAGGCACGCAGGCCAACCTTACCGTGGATCGCCGGAGCGCTCAGCCCCTTCCAACCTTTCTCCAGGACAAATCCACGGATGTCACCCGCATCATCCTTGCCCCACACCACAAACACATCGGCGATTGGGCTATTGGTGATCCACATCTTGGCGCCCGTCAGGCTGTAGCCGCCATCCACCTTGCGCGCCCGGGTAATCATCGCGCCCGGATCGGAGCCGTGATTAGGCTCGGTCAGGCCGAAACAACCGATCCACTCGCCGGAAGCCAGCTTCGGCAGGTACTTCTGCTTCTGCGCCTCAGTGCCAAACTCATTGATAGGCACCATCACCAGTGACGACTGCACACTCATCATCGAGCGATAACCGGAGTCGACACGCTCGACCTCACGGGCAATCAACCCATAGCTGACGTAGTTCAAACCACTGCCGCCGTATTGCTCGGGAATCATCGCGCCCAGCAAGCCGGTCTCGCCCATCTCGCGAAAGATGGCAGGGTCGGTCTTTTCATGGCGAAAAGCTTCGAGCACACGGGGCGCCAGCTTGTCCTGGGCGAATTGCTCAGCACTGTCGCGCACCATGCGCTCTTCTTCGGTGAGCTGTTGATCCAGCAGCAGTGGATCGATCCAGTTGAAGCTTGCCTTGCCAGCCATGAATAAGTCCTCGCGGAAAAATCAGAAGTCGTGGATGCAGACTAGGCCGGGCAAACGCAGAGGGCAAACGAGGTTTCCGAATAGGGTTGTGCTAATTTCTCACTTCGAAAGCGCCATAGACGACGTATATGCGGTTTATAAGTGAGGACAAGTTACATGCGCAGAAAGATCCCCAGCACCACTGCCCTGGTCAGCTTTGAAGCGGCAGCCCGCCACGAGAGCTTTACCAAGGCCGCGCACGAGCTTTCCATCACTCAAGGCGCTATCTGCCGACAAATCGCGAGTCTCGAAGAGTTTTTGAGTGTCGAGCTATTTCGGCGCTCGCGACGCGGGGTAAAACTCACGGAGGCGGGGTTGTCGTACAGCCGCCGCGTCGCCATGCAGCTGGACGCAGTAGAACGTGACACCCTGTCGGTCATGGGGCAACAGGGCGCCAATGTCATCGAACTCGCGGTGGTACCCACCTTCGGCACCCAATGGCTGATCCCCCGCCTGAAGGATTTTCAACACAAGCACCCGGAAGTCACGGTCAACCTCACTAACCGTACCCGCCCATTCCTGTTTGCAGACACCGAGTTCGACGCTGCGATCTACTTTGGTGATGCCGACTGGTCGGGTACCGAATCACACCGACTGATGGGCGAGAACCCCGTTCCCGTCTGCAGCCCTCGCTTATTGGGCACACGTACCCACTTCAGCGCCCAGGAAATTGCCGAACTGCCGCTACTGCAGCAGACCACGCGGCCTTACGCCTGGCGCCAATGGTTCAACGCGCAACATCTGAACATTCCTCGCGACATGACAGGCCCTCGTTACGAGCTATTCTCGATGTTGTCTCAGGCAGCCATGCATGACATGGGCATCGCGCTGATCCCGCCGTTCTTGATTCAGCGCGAACTCGACGAGCACCAATTGGTGATCGCCAACCCCGAAACGCTGAGCAGCGCGAAGGCGTACTACCTGATGATTCCCGACAGAAAAGTCGAATCGGCGTCATTACACGCTTTCAGGGACTGGTTGGTTGATCAATCCCAACGCTATAGCCCCAGCATTTAAAGGACAAAGCCCGTTTATTGACCCTGTAGTCAAATAAAATCAAGACCTACAGATATACGTATATGTCGCGTTTAAGCAGACTGTACTTATCTGTTCAAATTAAGGCTAAGAGCCATGATTTTCAAGGCGTGTAGCGACTACGGCAAGCCAATGCACGACCATTCACACCAACGATGAAGAAACACCCAATATTCGGCTACAGTCCTTTAAACACCTGTATTTAAAGAGGTTATTTCATCGCATTGCGACAATCAGTCACAGGGTGACTTGTAGTTAATTTTTCGTCACCCGTCATAATCCCTTGAAGGCCGTAAAGTTCGCCTGCAAAATGCCGCGCCCCGCTGTCATTTCAGCGGGATCGTGCTGATCGGCCGCCCCAGATGCGCCACTCACGGTGCACTGGCCTTTTTACAAAAAGATCAAAAGCAAAAAGATCATGCAGGAGATTTGACGTGCACATTGGTGTTCCTCTCGAAACCCAGACCGGTGAAACGCGGGTGGCTGCCACCCCGGAAACCATCAAGAAGCTGATCGGCCAGGGCCATAAGGTCACTGTTCAAAGCGGAGCCGGCGTTAAAGCCAGTGTCGTCGACAGTGCCTACGAAACGGCAGGCGCAACCATTGGCAGTGCCAGCGATGCGTTTGACGCAGAGCTGATTCTCAAGGTAGTTGCCCCCAGCGACAGCGAGCTTGCGCTGATCAAAAGCGGCACCGTACTGGTGGGCATGCTCAACCCGTTCAGCAACGAAACCATCGCCAAGCTGGCCGAACGCGGCATTACCGCTTTTGCCCTCGAAGCCGCACCACGTACCTCGCGTGCCCAGAGCCTCGACGTGCTGTCCTCCCAGGCCAACATCGCTGGCTACAAGGCCGTGCTGCTCGCCGCTCATCACTACCCACGCTTTATGCCGATGCTGATGACGGCCGCCGGCACCGTAAAGGCTGCACGCGTGCTGATCCTCGGCGCCGGCGTCGCGGGTCTGCAGGCGATTGCGACAGCGAAACGCCTGGGTGCTGTGATCGAAGCGTCTGACGTACGCCCGGCCGTGAAGGAACAGATCGAATCCCTCGGCGCCAAGTTTGTCGACGTGCCCTACGAGACCGATGAAGAGCGTGAATGCGCCGTCGGTGTCGGCGGTTATGCCCGCCCGATGCCCACCAGCTGGATGCAGCGCCAGGCCCTGGCCGTGCACGAGCGCGCCAAGCAGGCCGATATCGTGATCACCACCGCACTGATCCCGGGCCGCAAGGCTCCGACCCTGCTCAGCGCCGACACCGTCGCGCAGATGAAGCCCGGCTCGGTGGTCATCGACCTCGCCGCCGCCCAAGGCGGCAACTGCCCGCTGACCGTCGCCGATCAGGTGGTGGTGGAGAACGGCGTGATCATCTGCGGCCCGACCAACCTCGCCGGCGCTGTCGCCGCCGACGCCTCGGCCTTGTATGCACGCAACCTGCTGGACTTCCTGAAGCTGGTCTTCACCAAGGAAGGGCAGTTTGAAATCAACCTCGAAGACGACATCGTCGCCGCGTGCCTGATGTGCCGCGACGGCCAAGTCATCCGCAAAAACGCCTAAGCAGGGATTCAGACGATGGAAGAGCTTATCTCCCCCGGTATCTACAACCTGATCATCTTTGTGCTGGCGATTTATGTCGGTTACCACGTGGTCTGGAACGTGACACCCGCGCTGCACACGCCCTTGATGGCCGTTACCAACGCCATTTCCGCAATCGTGATCGTCGGCGCCATGCTGGCTGCGGCCCTCACCGTGACCCCGCTGGGCAAGACCATGGGCACCCTGGCCGTGGCGCTCGCAGCGGTAAACGTGTTCGGTGGCTTCCTGGTCACTCGCAGGATGCTTGAGATGTTCAAGAAGAAAGCCCCGAAAGCAAAAGAAGAGGCGCCGAAGTAATGAGCATGAATCTCGTAACGACGCTCTACCTGATCGCGTCGATCTGCTTCATTCAGGCTCTCAAAGGCCTGTCGCACCCAACAACTTCGCGGCGCGGCAACCTGTTCGGCATGCTCGGCATGGCGCTGGCGGTGCTCACCACCGTAGGCCTCATCTATAAGCTGGGCGCTGAGCTGGCAACTGCCGGCATCGGCTATGTGATTGTCGGCCTGCTGATCGGCGGCACCGCCGGTTCGATCATGGCCAAGCGCGTAGAAATGACCAAGATGCCGGAGCTGGTCGCGTTCATGCACAGCATGATCGGCCTGGCGGCAGTGTTCATTGCGATTGCCGCAGTGGTCGAGCCGCAATCCCTGGGCATCGTCAAACATTTAGGTGACTCGATCCCTGCTGGTAATCGCCTGGAACTGTTCCTCGGTGCAGCCATCGGTGCCATCACCTTCTCCGGTTCGGTGATCGCGTTCGGCAAGCTGTCGGGCAAGTACAAGTTCCGCCTGTTCCAGGGCGCACCCGTACAGTTCGGCGGCCAGCACAAACTGAACCTGGTGCTCGGCCTGGCTACCCTGGGCCTAGGCCTGGCGTTCATGTTCACCGGTAACCTCACCGCCTTCGCCCTGATGCTGGCCCTGGCCTTCGTGCTCGGCGTGCTGATCATCATCCCAATCGGCGGCGCCGACATGCCGGTGGTGGTGTCGATGCTCAACAGCTACTCCGGCTGGGCGGCGGCAGGTATCGGCTTCTCGCTGAACAACTCGATGCTGATCATCGCCGGCTCCCTGGTGGGCTCCAGCGGCGCGATCCTCTCGTACATCATGTGCAAGGCGATGAACCGTTCCTTCTTTAATGTATTGCTCGGCGGTTTCGGCAATACCTCGGATGCCGCTGCGGCAACCGGCTCTAAAGAAGCGCGGCCAGTGAAGTCCGGCTCCGCTGACGACGCCACATTCCTGCTGACCAACGCCGACACCGTGATCATCGTGCCGGGCTATGGCCTGGCAGTGGCACGGGCGCAGCATGCGCTCAAGGAACTGACCGAGAAGCTGACCCACCACGGCGTCACCGTGAAGTACGCGATCCACCCGGTGGCCGGCCGTATGCCCGGGCACATGAACGTCTTGCTCGCCGAGGCCGAAGTGCCTTACGACCAGGTGTTCGAAATGGAAGACATCAATTCCGAGTTCGGCCAGGCCGACGTGGTGCTGGTGCTCGGCGCGAACGACGTGGTCAACCCGGCCGCCAAGAACGACCCGAACTCACCGATCGCCGGCATGCCGATTCTCGAAGCCTTCAAGGCCAAGACCATCATCGTCAACAAACGCTCGATGGCCAGCGGTTATGCCGGCCTGGATAACGAGTTGTTCTACCTGGACAAGACCATGATGGTCTTCGGCGACGCCAAGAAAGTCATCGAAGACATGGTCAAGGCCGTCGAGTAACACTGCTTCAGCGCAATACTCGAAACCCCGGCCTCTTGTAGGCTGGGGTTTTTTATTGCCGCATGAAACCCGACCAAAGGCTCTAAATCGCTGCCCGGCATTCGACCATGGTAGCGGGCCGAATTTTTTTGAAATCACTAAACTGCGCACCTTGCTTCCGTAGCCTGAGATAACAATCCATGTACCGTGATCGTATCCGCTTGCCTTCGTTGTTGAACAAGGTCATGAGCGCGGCAGACGCCGCCGCACTGATCGAGGACGGCATGACCGTCGGCATGAGCGGCTTCACCCGCGCCGGTGAAGCCAAGGCCGTCCCCCACGCCCTGGCCGAACGCGCCAAGACTTCCCCGCTGAAAATCACCTTGATGACCGGCGCCAGCCTGGGCAATGACCTGGACAAGCAACTGACCGAGGCCGGCGTGCTGTCCCGTCGCATGCCGTTCCAGGTCGACAGCACCCTGCGCCGCGCCATCAATGCCGGCGAGGTGATGTTTATTGACCAGCACTTGTCGGAAACCGTCGAGCAATTGCGCAACAACCAGCTCAAGCTGCCGGACATTGCCGTGATCGAAGCCGTTGCGATCACCGAACAGGGGCACATCGTGCCGACGACATCGGTGGGTAACTCGGCCAGCTTCGCGATTTTCGCCAAGCAGGTGATCGTCGAGATCAACCTGGCGCACAACCCGAACCTGGAAGGGCTGCACGACATCTATATCCCGACCTACCGGCCAACCCGCACGCCCATTCCGCTGGTGAAGGTCGATGACCGCATCGGCAGCACGGCCATTCCCATTCCGCCGGAAAAGATTGTCGCCATCGTGGTCACCAACCAGGCGGATTCCGCCTCCACCGTGACACCGCCCGACAGCGACACCCAAGGCATTGCCAACCACCTGATCAACTTCCTCAAGCAGGAAGTGGACGCCGGGCGCATGACCAACAAGCTCGGCCCGCTGCAGGCCGGCATCGGCAACATCGCCAACGCAGTGATGTGCGGCCTGATCGAGTCGCCCTTCGAAGACCTGACGATGTATTCGGAAGTGTTGCAGGATTCGACGTTCGACCTGATCGATGCCGGCAAACTGAGCTTCGCCTCGGGCAGTTCGATCACCCTGTCAGAACGACGCAATGCCGACGTGTTCGGCAACCTGGAGCGCTACAAAGACAAACTGGTGCTGCGCCCGCAGGAAATTTCCAACCACCCGGAAGTGGTGCGCCGCCTGGGTATAATCGGGATCAACACCGCGCTGGAGTTCGATATCTACGGCAACGTCAACTCCACCCATGTCTGCGGCACGCGGATGATGAACGGCATTGGCGGCTCCGGGGACTTCGCGCGCAACGCTCACTTGGCGATCTTCGTCACCAAATCGATCGCCAAGGGTGGCGCGATTTCCAGCGTGGTGCCGATGGTCAGCCATGTGGACCACACCGAGCATGATGTGGATATCCTCGTGACCGAAGTCGGCCTGGCCGACCTGCGTGGCCTCGCGCCCCGCGAACGCGCCCGGGTGATCATCGACAACTGTGTGCACCCGGCATATCGCGATGCGCTGAATACTTACTTCGACGCAGCCTGTGCCATCGGCGGGCATACGCCACACATCCTGCGCGAAGCACTGAGTTGGCACATCAACCTGGAAGAAACCGGGCATATGCTCAAGGCTTGATTGATACAGATCCGGGCTGATGCAACGGCAGTTTCATCAGCTCGGCTGTACTTCTTAGTAAACTGAAAAAAACTGTACTGCTGTACCGGTCATTTCCTACCGAAATATCCCACATACTCCGTCGAAAACTCCTATTTCGCACTGTTTCAGTGCGGACAGGTACAGTTGCCCCATTTCCGAACAGTACAGCACCTATAAACAGTTAACTGGCCCCTCACAATACAGGTGAACTGTATCTAGAGAGTCTTGCGCCGGAAGAGGATCATTGGCATCAGTTAAACCACTACCTAATCCCGCCACAAGCGGAAGGATGTCATCATGGAACGTACACTCAGTTCCGATCTGTTCTTCGAAGAAAAAGCTGTAAACACCCAGGCCTCTCTGCCTTTGCGCGTTATCGCCAACCTGATGTTGTGGCAGCGCCGCATCTCCAGCCGCCACCAACTGGCTCGTCTGGATTCGCGTCTGCTGGCTGACGCCGGTATCAGCGAAGCTCAACGCTACGAAGAGCTGAGCAAGCCGTTCTGGCGCTAATGTAGCGCCCGCTGGCCCTGACCCACCGGGTCCACCGCCAGCACCCTGATTTATCAAAGCAAAGCCCGCCCCGGGAAACCGGAGGCGGGCTTTGTTGTTTCCGGGGTTTGGGTTTTGAGGATAAAAACAGAAGGTCAACTTCACGACAGGTACAGTTTAAAAAACATAACAATTAAGCAGTACAATTTAGGTCGAGTGTATCTGTACCGGTAAACCCGCGCCGCCCAACATGGTGTTCCAAGACCGCATGGAAGGCCTCACTCATGACCACCCAAACCCCACGCTATAAACAGTTGATCGCAGGTATAGCCCGTGCACTGGCCAGATGGGCGCGACAGGCCCACGAACGCCGCCAACTGGCGCAACTTGATCCACGCGAACTGTCTGACGCCGGTATCAGCGCCGGCGACCGAATGGCCGAACTGTCTAAACCCTTTTGGCGTGACTAACGGGTCGAGAGGCTTTTCGAACAGATAAGCGGCGGCTTAAGATCCCGTTACCACGTGGCGAACCTTGTAGAACGGGCGTCTGATGCTCAACAGCAACAACACCCGTTTCACAGTGGCCGTTCTGCGCCACCTTATTTGTTCATCTACAGGAGTTTTTCCATGTCCCGTTTTCGCCTGCTGAGTGCTGCTGCCTTGTTGGCCGTGGCTGCCAATACCAATGCCACCAGCCTCATCGTGACCACCGACGCAATCGTCGGCGCACTCAAAGCCACGTCGGACGCCAGTTCCGATGCCACGTCGTCCTTGCGTGACAATAAGGTTGTGCGAGCTGCCCGTGACGACGCAGCCAGCTTTGTCGCCAGCGACGGCGCCATCCGTGGCGTCAAGCTGGAAAGCGCTCTGGTACAGATCCGCCAACAAGCCCCGCAACTGAATGCCGCAACAGACGCACAACTGGCCCAGGCCATCCTGGCGATCTGACTTCAGCTCGGTGTAAGGGAGCGCCAGCCGCTCCCGCATGCCTCAACGCTGGCTCTCGCCCGGGCATTGCGCTAGCCTTGGCGCTCGCTTCCAGTTGTCGAGTCCCATGGCTTTTTCATACCGCCTGTTGATCGTTCCTGTTCTGTTTTCCGTCGTCTGGTCGCCATTGGCTTCGGCCTTCGACGTGACCACCCAGAGCACCGTCATAAGTGTGTACGCCACCAGCAAGGTGACTTCCGCGCCCTTTGACAAGAAATTGGTATTGGCCGCCCAGGATGACGCTGCCGCGTTTGTAGCCACTGACGGCCAATGGCGGGGCGCTCGCCTGGAATCCGCACTGGATTACCTGCGCCGCACCCAGCCAAAACTTAACGCCAGCGACCTTGAACTGGCGCAAGCAATTCTCGTCCAATAATCATCTTTGTATTTCCGTCTTTGTAATTGGAGTTATTCCATGCGTAGCCCGCTGATCGCCGCCGCTCTCGGCCTGCTGTTGTTGGCCGATGTTGCCCACGCGCAAACCTTGAAGGCCACCAGTAACATCATCGTCCGTGCGTCGGCCCGTACCATTGACTTCACCTCGGACACCACCACGTCCATCCGCGACTCGAAAATCGTGCGCGAAGCCCACGATGACGCCGCGAGCTTCGTCGCCACCAACGGCGAGATCCGTGGCGCACAACTGGAAGCCGCTTTCGACACCATTCGTACGCGCATGCCGGAAACGCGCGACGCCAGCGACCAGAGCCTCGCCGAAGCCATCCTCGCACTGTGAGGCGCCTCAACGCCTGGCTACTGGCCGTGGCTGTGCTGCTCAGTGCAAGCGCAGCCCAGGCCAGCCTGCAACTGCGGCTCAAGTCCGACGGCTTGAGCCCGGCCGAACAGCAGGCCAGCCAGGCGTTGCTCGATGAAGCGATGCGCTCTCTGCCACCGCGCTTCATCGAACAACTGGACCGCACCATCGAGGTCGGCTGGACCGACAAGATGCCCGAGAACGCCTACGGCCAGGCCTCCCTGGTTTCCGAACTGGATCTCAACCAGAACCTGCTCGCCAGCCTGACCGACGGCAGCGCCGCAACTCAGAAGACCAACCGCCCCCACGGCACCGTGCGCCGCGAAATGCTCGCCACTGTGCTGCATGAGCTGACTCACATTTATGACCGTGCGCGCCTGTGGTCCAAGGAAGACCGCGCGCTCATCAACCGTTGCAGTCGCCAGAACAACATCACCGGCCTGATCGGCCTGCCCGACCAGTGCCG
Source organism: Pseudomonas sp. TE24901 (assembly GCF_054058375.1). NCBI lineage: Bacteria > Pseudomonadati > Pseudomonadota > Gammaproteobacteria > Pseudomonadales > Pseudomonadaceae > Pseudomonas > Pseudomonas sp. TE24901. Next base: position 783,742 of record NZ_JBSSAF010000001.1, on the reverse strand, counting down.
TGGCCAGAATGACCGCCGCTTTACCCTCAGCGATGACCCGCGCCTGCTGGACCTCGCCGGCTGGCCGCAATACGTCGGCCGTCGCGGCGAGCGCGAACAGCACAACCACCAGGTAGCGCGCAGCCCGGACATCTACGAAACCACCAGCCCGCTGGAGTTCGTCGCGGTCAACATGGAGTATTTCCTCCTTGACCCGAGCTACGCCTGCCGCCGCCCGGCGCTGTTTCGCTATTACAAGGAACACTTCGGCTGGGCACCGCCCGAGCAAGACACTTGCGCCAAGACCTACGCCTTCCTGAACGCAGGCAATGATTTTGCCAAGACGCCGCTGGGCCAGATCGACCCGGAGCGCGTCTACGAAATTGACTACCTGCTGGCCGAAGCCAACGAGAACCTGGTCAGCCGCTGGGGCCACAGCATGTTACGCCTGGTGATCTGTGCACCCGGCCGGCCACGCGGCCCGGACTGCCGGCTCGACCTAGACCAGCATCTGGTCCTGTCCTACCGCGCGTTCGTCGGTGACGTACAACTGTCGAGCTGGGACGGCCTGGTGGGCAAGTACCCGTCGCGGTTGTTCGTGCTGCCCCTGGCCCAGGTGATCGATGAATACACCAAGACCGAGCTGCGCGGCCTGGCCTCGGTGCCGCTCAAACTCACACGCCAGGAAATCAACGACACCGTCGAGCACGCCGCCGAGATGCACTGGAGCTACGACGGCAACTACTTCTTCATCTCCAACAACTGTGCGGTAGAGAGCCTGAAACTTTTGCGCAGCGGCAGCGCCAACCCACAGCTCACCGGGCTGGACAACATTACCCCCAACGGTTTGCTGGAAGTCCTCAGCGCCCGCGGCCTGGCCGACACCAGCGTCCTCAAGGACAAGCGCGAAGCGCTGCGCCTGGGTTATCACTTCGATTCATTCCGCGAACGCTACCAGGCGATGTTCGACGTCCTGCGCAAACACCTGCCGATAAAGCAGACTCAGGTCGAAGATTGGCTGTCACTCAGCGCAGAAGAACGCCGCCAGTGGTTTGGCCAGGCCGATCTGCGCACCAGTGCCGCCCTGTTGTTGCTGGAGCAGGCCAGCTACCGCAAACAACTGATGCTGGCCCAGGATGAGGTCAAGCAACGCTACCTTGGCGCCCGCGAGCTGAAAAACGGCGGCATGGAAAAAGCCAACAACACCCTGCAACAAATCCTCGCCAACAGCGGCTTCCTCAGCCGCCCGGCTGAACTACTGGGCAGCGGCGGCTACGGCCTGCCGCAACCGTCGGAGTCCAAGCGCCTCGAATCGGAAAGCGCCCAACGTCAAAAGCAGCTGCAAACGCTGACCGGCGATCTGGATAAAGAGGTGAGGGTGCTGCTGGAACCTTCTCGCGCCGCCGAGATTGCCGCCTGCGAAGCCAACCTCAAGCAGGTCGGCGAGCACTTGCGCGCCTTGCACAAGGCCGCCGGCGGCCTCGAGCTGCCCTGATAATTCCTGCAAGCACAATCCGAATGTGGGAGCTGGCTTGCCTGCGATGGCGCCGGCACATTCAACATCTTTGTTGCCTGGCCCACCGCTATCGCAGGCAAGCCAGCTCCCACATTGAATCTCCACATACCTGAAGAATGTGCCTTTCCCCTTCGTCACCTGTTTTTCCAGCGAAAGCTGGCTGAAAGCTTACCCGTCTAGGATCGCCCCCACTGTCGGCAACAGACCGGCTGTTAACAACAACAATGGTGATTCCCGATGTCCGCTCGTACCCGCCTGTTCGCCCCCACTCCACCCGTACGCCTCGTGCCTTTCGATCTGCGCTGACCCCACTCGGTTCGCCATTCCCTAGCCGCGCTACGCCTGGAGTATTCCTATGCTGACTTTCCTTGGCTTTGCCATGGTCATCACGTTCATGTTCCTGATCATGACCAAGCGCCTGTCTGCGCTGATCGCCTTGATCATCGTGCCGATCCTGTTCGCGCTGTTCGGCGGCTTCGCGCCCGAGATCGGCCCGATGATGCTGGCCGGTATCACCAAGCTTGCGCCGACCGGCGTGATGCTGATGTTCGCCATTCTCTACTTTGCCCTGATGATCGACTCCGGCCTGTTCGACCCGGCTGTGCGCAAGATCCTCAAGATGGTCAAGGGCGACCCGCTGAAAGTCTCGGTCGGCACCGCCGTGCTGGCGCTGGTCGTGTCCCTGGACGGTGACGGCGCCACCACCTACATGATCTGCGTCGCCGCCATGTTGCCGCTGTACCAGCGCATCGGCATGAGCCCGCGGATCATGGCCGGCCTGATCATCCTTGCCGGTGGCGTGATGAACATGACCCCTTGGGGTGGCCCGACCGCCCGCGCCGCCAGTGCGCTGCATGTGGACCCGTCGGACATCTTCGTGCCGATGATCCCGGCCATGGCCGTCGGTGTGGTCGCGATCCTGGTGATCGCCTACCTGTACGGCGTGCGCGAGCGTGCACGCCTGGGTGAACTGCACCTGGCGGGCGATGAAATCGACCACAGTGAAATCAGTGTGTCGCAGTACCCTGACGCCCGTCGTCCGAAGCTGATCTGGTTCAACGGCGCGCTGACCTTCGCCCTGATGTGCACGCTGATCGCCGGCCTGCTGCCGCTGCCGGTGCTGTTCATGGTGGCGTTCAGTATCGCGATGATCGTCAACTACCCATGCCTGCAAATGCAGAAAGACCGCATCGCCGCCCACTCCGGCAGCGTACTGGCGGTGACCGGCCTGATCTTCGCGGCCGGTATCTTCACCGGTATCCTGTCGGGCACCGGTATGGTCGACGCCATGTCCAAGAGCCTGCTGGCGGTCATTCCTGACGCACTGGGCCCGTACCTGGCGGTGATCACCGCCCTGGTGAGCATGCCGTTTACCTTCTTCATGTCCAACGACGCGTTCTACTATGGCGTGCTGCCGGTACTCGCCGAGGCCGCCAGCCACTACGGCATCACCGCCGTCGAAATGGCGCGGGCGTCCATCGTTGGCCAGCCGGTGCACTTGCTCAGCCCACTGGTGCCATCGACTTACCTGCTGGTGGCCCTGGCCGGTATCGAATTTGGCGATCACCAACGCTTCACCCTGAAGTGGGCAGTGCTGGTGTGCCTGTGCATAATGTTCGCCGCTTTGCTGATGGGGATTTTCCCGCTGTTCAGTACTCTATAATCGTATCAACCCAACCGCGCGGCGCTGCAGCTTGCGCGGTTTAACACTTGCTCAAAGGAATACACATGGAATGGCTGACCAATCCGGAAATCTGGATTGCCTTCTTCACCCTGACGGCCCTCGAGATCGTCCTGGGTATCGATAACATCATCATGATTTCGATCCTGGTCAGCCGCATGCCCAAGCATATGCAGGCACGCACCCGGATCTTCGGCCTGGCCCTGGCCATGGTCACGCGCATCCTGTTGCTGCTGTCGATCACCTGGGTCATGCAACTGACCGCCGACCTGTTCGTGGTGTTCGGCCAGGGCATTTCCGGTCGCGACCTGATCCTGTTCTTCGGTGGCCTGTTCCTGCTGTGGAAAAGCTCCCAGGAGATGTACCACGCCCTGGAAGGTGAAGACGAAACCCACGACGAGCCCAAGGGCGCCGGTGGCAAGTTCATCTACACCATCATCCAGATCGCCATCATCGACATCGTGTTCTCCCTGGACTCGGTCATCACGGCCGTCGGCATGGTCTCCCATGTGCCGGTCATGGTCGCGGCGATTATCGTGGCGGTATTGGTGATGATGCTGGCGGCCGGCACCATCAGCGCATTCATCGACAAGCACCCGTCGCTGAAGATGCTCGCGCTGTCGTTCCTGCTGGTGGTGGGTACGGTGCTGATCGCCGAATCCTTCGACGTGCACGTGCCAAAAGGCTACGTCTACTTCGCCATGGCGTTCTCGCTGGCGGTAGAAGCGGTGAACATCAAGATGCGCACCGCCATCGCGAAAAAGAAGAAACAGCAGGATCCTGTGAAACTGCGCAAGGACATTCCGGGTCAATAAACCCGAGCCAGACAAAAAAGGGGCCTATGCAGGCCCCTTTTTTCATTTCGCACTCAGCTGATTTCATGACAGTTTTGTTTCAATCCCCACTTTAGCTATGCGATGCTGGCGCAGAGCCCATTCGCCAACTACAGCTTAACTACAAGACGTAGAACGGCACGCGGCAAACTTCCTTCGCTCTTTTTGGAGCGTACCCACACGGGGGGCCGAGCATGCTGACCTTGCTCAATCTGCTTTCCGCCGTGACCCTGCTTATCTGGGGCACGCACATCGTCCGTACCGGCATCTTGCGGGTCTACGGTTCCAACTTGCGCCAAGTCATCGGGCAGAACATGTCCAAGCGCTGGCTGGCGTTTGTCGCCGGTATCCTGGTGACGGCCATGGTGCAGAGCAGCAACGCCACGGCCATGCTGGTGACTTCATTTGTCGGCCAGGGCCTGATGAGCCTCACGCCGGCCCTGGCAACCATGCTCGGCGCCGACGTCGGTACGGCCTTGATGGCGCGGGTACTGACCTTCGACTTGTCGTGGCTATCACCGCTGCTGATTTTCCTTGGGGTGATTTTCTTCCTGTCCCGCAAGCAGACGCGGGCAGGGCAGATGGGCCGGGTCGGGATCGGCCTGGGCCTGATCATTCTGGCACTGCAATTGATCGTCGAAGCAGCCGGGCCGATTACCCATGCCCAAGGCGTCAAAGTCATCTTCGCCTCGCTGACCGGCGATATCTTGCTCGACGCCCTGGTGGGCGCATTGTTTGCGATGATTTCCTACTCCAGCCTGGCCGCCGTCCTGCTCACAGCCACCTTGGCCGGCGCCGGCGTAATCGGCCTGCATGTGGCCATCGGCCTGGTGATCGGCGCCAACATCGGCAGCGGTGTGCTGGCCTTTCTCAGCACCAGCATGCAGAACTCGGCCGGTCGCCAGGTCGCCCTGGGCAGCCTGCTGTACAAACTGATCGGCTTGCTGCTGATCATCCCGGTACTCGACCCGCTGGTACGCTGGATGGACGGCCTGGACTACAGCGCCCAGGGCATGGTCATTACCTTCCACGTGCTCTACAACGTCAGCCGCTGCCTGATCCTGCTCCCGTCCATCGGCCCGATGGCCCGCCTGTGCGCCTGGCTGCTGCCGGAACAGCAGGAAACCAACGGCAAAGCCAAGCCTCGTCACCTGGACCTGGCGTCGCTCAACACGCCGAGCCTGGCCCTGGCCAACGCCGCCCGCGAAACCCTGCGCCTGGGTGACCTGATCGACAACATGCTCACCGCGATGCAGGAAGTGCTGCGCGGCAAACAAACCGCCATCACCCAGGAAATGCGCAGCCTCAGCGACGACGTCGAAGCCCTGTACAGTGCGATCAAGCTCTACCTGGCGCAGATGCCCCGCGAGGACCTCAGTGAACAGGACAACCGCCGCTGGGCCGAAATCATCGAGCTGTCGATCAACCTGAAACTGGCCGGAGACCTGATCGAACGCATGCTGCGCAAGGTGCAGCAGCAGAAGACCTCCCAACGCCGCCAGTTCTCCGAAGTCGGCCTGGAAGAGCTCACTGGCCTGCACAGCCAGTTGATTGCCAACCTGCGCCTGGGGCTGTCGGTGTTTCTCAGCGCCGATCCCGAAAGCGCCCGCCAACTGCTGCGCGAGAAGCGTCGCTTCCGCGCCCAGGAGCGCCGCCTGGCCCATGCCCACGTCAGCCGCCTGCAACGCAAGATCGTGCAGAGCCTGGAAACCAGCTCGCTGCACCTGGAGCTGATTGCCGACATGAAGCGCCTCAATTCATTGTTTTGCAGCAGCGCCTATGTAGTCTTGGAAACGTCCGACACCGGTGCACTCTCCGCCGAAGATATTGCCGACATCACCCATTCCCCCTGAACGTAAGACGGCGAGTGAAGTCAGTTAACAATGGACCTCACTCGCCAGGAAGCTTGTTATGCGTCGCCTGCTATTCGCCTGCCTGCTCATGGGCTCTGCACATGTCTTTGCCTTTGACCGCCTGCAAGTCGAAGGCTACACCTTGCCCAACGGTCTGCAATTGCTGCTCAAACCCGGCACCGAGCGGGGCCATGTGGCCATCCGCCTGGTGGTAGGGGTCGGTCTGGATGACTTCAGCTGCGACGAAAAAGAGCTGCCGCACCTGCTCGAACACTTGCTGTTCAGCGGCATCGACGGCGGCGGCGAGGGCGACCTTGAAGACCGTATGCAAGCCCTGGGCGGCGAATGGAACGCCTACACCAGCAATGCCGACACCACCTTCGTGATCGAAGCCCCCGCGCAAAATCAGCGCAAGGTGCTCGACCTGTTGCTGGCCATCCTCACCCGCACCCAACTGACCGACGCCAACATCAACGCCGCCAAACAAGTGGTCGAACGCGAAGACGGCGGCCACTACTCGCACCTGCAACGCCTGCTTGACCGCCAGGACCTGGGCCACACCGCCAGCAACCAATTGGCCATCGAACTGGGGCTCAAATGCGCCGAACGTGCCGAGGTCAATCACCTCACCCGCGACCAGCTGGAGGCGCTGCGCAAGAACTGGTACGCCCCCAACAATATGACCCTCATCATCGTCGGCGACCTCGACAAATTGCTGCCGGCCTACCTGGAACGCACCTACGGCCAGCTCGAACCCGTCGAGCCGAGCGAACATCGACCACTGCCAGAGATCCAGCACGCCGCCGCCAGCCACCGCGAACTGGTGCACGGTTGGATCGGTGACAGTGCCAAACTGCACTGGCTGTTCCCCGAGCCGGTGCTAGATGATCAGCACGATGAAACCTACGACCTGCTCAAGGACTACCTCGACTGGGCGCTCTACCGTCAACTGCGCCTCAAGCATGGTTTGTCCTACGGCCCGTGGAGCGAGCGCGAGGTGCTCGGCGGTGTCGGCTTCCTGAGCCTGAACGCCGACCTCGAACGCGACAACCTGCCCGAAGCCGAACAGGTACTGCAGGACCTCAAGGCCCAACTGCTCAAGGACGGCCTCGACCCGGCAACCTTTACCCGCCTGCAGCAAGCCGCCATTGCACGCCAGTCGTGGGCGGTGCAAGGCAACAGCGCGTTGGCCGACTATTACTGGAGTGCCTCCGGTGACTACGCCAACGGCCATTTCAGCGATCCGGTAAAGCGCATCAAGGCCGTGAGCCTGAAGCAAACCAACGAGGCCATGCGCCAAGTGTTCAACCAGCCGGGCTATTGGCGCATCGAAAAACCCTTGTTCAGCTACGACCTGCTCAGTTGGATAGGTGCCGGCGTGCTTGGACTGATCGCACTTGTGTTGATCGGCCTGCGGTTTTATCGCAAACGGATTGCGTAATGCAGCACCGTACTCACGGCTAAGACGTTATTCTGTGTGGGTTTTTTCCTATACGAATTGTGAATTCCCATGCCAAGCCTGCCCCCCCTCATCCAGCGCATCCTCGAACTGATCAAGCGCTACCCGGGGGTGATCGCACTCGGCGGCTTTATCTCGGGGGTGTGCAGCTTCATCCTGGTGGACCGTCAGCAAGGCATGGCCAGCTGGATCGCGGTGATCATGCTGGTGAGCTGGTTGTGGCTGATGTTGGAAAACAGCTTTACCCAACTGTTCACTCGGGTCTTCAAGCGGGAAATCCCCGAACCCCTGCTGCGCTACGCCACCCAGATGATCCACCAGGAAAGTCTGTTTTTTGTGTTGCCGTTCTTTTTCGTCACCACCACCTGGAACAGCGGCCAATCGATTTTCACCGGCCTGCTGGGCGCGGCGGCGCTGGTCTCGATTACTGACCCGCTGTACTACAAATGGCTGGCGCCCAAGCGTTCGCTGTTCCTGGCGCTGCACACCCTGACCCTGTTCGCGGCGCTGCTCACCGCGCTGCCGATCATCCTGCACCTGACCACCGCCGAAAGTTACAAGCTCGCCCTCGGCGTCGCCATGCTGCTGTCGATCCCCAGCCTGGCCGTGAGCCTGCCACTGCGCAGCGTCAAGGGCTGGGCAATGTTGCTGGGAGTCACGGCGGCGATTGGCTGTGCCGGCTGGTTCCTGCGCAGTTGGGTGCCACCGGCCACCCTGTGGATGACCGAAGTGGCCATCAGCACCCAGCTGCAAGACCGCACCCCGGGCGATGACCTCAAGGAAGTCACAGCTGCCCAGCTACGCAGCGGCGGGCTGTACGCCTACACCGCGATCAATGCCCCGCGCGGGCTGGATGAGCGGATCTACCACGTGTGGAAATTCAACGGCAAAGAAGTCGACCGCATCGCGCTGGATATCCATGGCGGGCGCAAGGAGGGTTACCGCGCCTGGACCCACAAGCAGAACTTCCCGGCCGATTCAGTAGGCCGCTGGCAAGTGCGGGTGTTGACCGAGGACGGCCAGGTGATTGGTGTGCTGCGTTTCAAAGTCACTGACCCAGCACAAACGGACAACCCAAAGTAGGCTGTATCGTGCTATTACGTAGGAATTGTGGATAGCCAAACAAGCTCGGAGCTTATGACCACACGTACGACGGCCGGTGCCGCCCATCTCGATACGTCCACGACGCCTCCGTTACTCAGGATTACGGGGGACTGGACGCTTGCCCACTACGCAAACCTGAAGAAGCTGTCGGACAAGCTCGACGGCCAATACGACGCCGGCGCTCGCATCGACCTCAATGGCCTGGGCGCGCTGGATACCGCCGGCGCGTCACTGCTGGTGGAGCTGCTGGGCCCCGCCAGGATCGAACACTCGGCCGAACAGACTGACTGTAGCCTCTCTGCCGCCGACCGCGCACTGCTCAAGACCGTCTACCGCTCGCTGAATGATTTCTGTGTGCCGGAAAAAGCCCCAGAAGAGGCGGCCGGCATCCAGGTGTTGGCGCGCATTGGCCGGGCGGTCGACACCGTGTGGCAAGACAGCATGAAGCTGCTCGGCTTTATTGGCCTGATCCTCGAAACCTTCGCGCGCGGCATCTGGCGCCCCAAACGCTGGCGCATCACGCCGATGGTCGCCCATATCGAACAGACCGGGCTCGACGCCGCGCCCATCGTCGCGCTGCTGACCTTTTTGGTCGGCGCCGTGGTGGCCTTCCTGGGTGCAACGGTGCTCAAGAGTTTTGGTGCGACGGTGTTCACCGTGGACTTGGTGGCGTTTTCTTTCCTACGGGAATTTGGCGTGTTGCTGACGGCCATTTTGATCGCCGGGCGCACCGCCAGTGCGTTCACCGCACAAATCGGCTCGATGAAGGCCAACGAAGAAATCGATGCGATCCGTACCCTGGGCCTCGACCCCATGGAGCTACTGGTATTACCGCGCGTGCTGGCACTGCTGGTGTCGCTGCCGATGCTGACGTTCCTGGCGATGCTCTCGGGGATTGTCGGGGGTGGCGTGGTGTGCGCCGTGGCGTTGGACATTTCGCCGGCGATGTTCCTGTCGCTGCTGCAATCGGACATTGGCGTGCAACATTTCCTGGTGGGCATGGTGAAGGCGCCGATCTTCGCCTTCCTGATCGCCGCCATTGGCTGCCTCGAAGGCTTCAAGGTCAGCGGCAGTGCCGAGTCGGTCGGCGCCCACACCACCTCCAGCGTGGTGCAATCGATCTTTGTGGTGATCGTGCTGGATGCGGTGGCCGCGATGTTCTTCATGGAGATGGGCTGGTGAGCCGTCTACACCGTGCGCCCAGTGAGGCGGTGATTGAAGTGCGCGGCCTGTGCAACCGCTTTGGCCGGCAGAGCGTGCACGAGAACCTCGACCTGGATCTGTACAAAGGCGAAATCCTGGCAGTGGTCGGCGGCTCGGGCAGCGGCAAGTCGGTGCTGTTGCGCAGCATCGTCGGCCTGCGCCGCCCCAGCGAGGGTGAGGTGCGGGTGTTCGGCAAAAACCTGCCGAGCCTGTCGGAACATGAGCGCTCGCTGGTAGAACGACGCTTTGGCGTGCTGTTCCAGAAGGGCGCGCTGTTTTCCTCGCTGACCGTCACCGAAAACGTCGCCCTGCCGCTGATCGAACATGCCGGCCTCAGCCGCCGTGACGCCGAGCACTTGGCCGCGGTGAAACTGGCCTTGGCCGGGTTGCCGCTCTCGGCCGCCGACAAATACCCGTCTTCGCTGTCCGGCGGCATGATCAAGCGCGCCGCCCTGGCACGCGCCTTGGCCCTGGACCCGGACATCCTGTTTCTCGACGAACCCACCGCCGGCCTTGACCCGATTGGTGCGGCGCAATTCGATCAGTTGATCCTGACTCTGCGCGACGCGCTGGGCCTGAGCGTGTTCCTGGTGACCCACGACCTCGACACGCTCTACACCATCACCGACCGCGTGGCGGTGCTGGCGCAGAAAAAAGTGCTGGTGGCCGATGCCATCGATGTCGTCTCGGAAACGGACGACGCGTGGATTCACGAATATTTCCACGGCCCCCGGGGCCGCGCGGCATTGGATGCCGCTCAATCGCTAGACGAGGTATGACATGGAAACCCGAGCCCATCATGTGATGATCGGTCTGTTCAGCGTGATTGTGGTGGTCGGCGCCCTGCTGTTCGGCCTGTGGCTGGCCAAATCCAGCGTCGACAGCGCCTTTCAGGATTATGAAGTGGTGTTCAACGAGGCGGTCAGCGGCCTGTCCCAAGGCAGCCCGGTGCAATACAGCGGGATCAAGGTGGGCGATGTCACCAGCCTGCGCCTGGACCCTAACGACCCCCGCCGCGTGCTGGCACGCATTCGCTTGGCTGGGCAGACGCCGATCAAGGAAGACACCCAGGCCAAGCTGGCCCTCACCGGCATCACCGGCACCTCGATCATCCAGCTCAGCGGCGGCACACCCCAAAGCCCGGAGCTCAAGGGCAAGGACGGCAACCTGCCGGAAATCATCGCCTCGCCTTCGCCCATTGCGCGCCTGCTCAATAACAGCAACGACCTGATGACCAGCATCAACCTGCTGCTGCACAACGCCAACCACATGTTCTCCCGTGAAAACGTCGAGCGCTTGAGCAACACCCTGGACAACCTGCAGCAAACCACCGGCGCCATCGCCGACCAACGCGGCGATATCAAGGTGGTGATGCAGCAACTGATGCAAGTGAGCAAGCAGGCCAGCGCCGCCCTGGAGCAAACCACCACCTTGATGCGCAACGCCAATGGCTTGCTCAACGATCAAGGCAAGCAGGCCTTCGGCAGTGCCGAACAGGCCATGAAATCCCTGGAGCAAAGCACCGCCACCATCAACACCTTGCTCACTAACAACAAGGACTCGGTGAACAGCGGCATGCAGGGCCTCAATGAACTGGCGCCGGCGGTGCGCGAACTGCGCGAAACCCTCGGTTCGCTGCGCGCCATCTCCCGCCGCCTGGAAGCCAACCCCAGTGGCTACTTGCTGGGCAGCGACAAGAACAAGGAGTTCACGCCATGAAGCGTGCTTACCAGATGATCGCCCCCGTGGCATTGGCGCTCGTGAGCGCGTGCTCGATCCTGCCCAAGGCCGACCCTTCGGACGTGTACCGTCTGGTGCCAGCCCAAACCGCAAGCCAGGGCGCCACGGTGAGCTGGTCGCTGCGCGTTTCCAAGCCGCAGACCAGCGAGTTTCTCGACAGCCCGCGCATTGCCGTGGTGCCGGACGGCAACTTAATCAGCAGCTATGCGAACGCCCGTTGGAGCGACCCGTCGCCAGTGCTGTTGCGCAACCGCTTCATGGACGGCTTCCAACGTGATGGCCGCGTGACGCTGTTGAGCACCGATGAGACCAACCTGCAGGCCGACTACGAGCTGGGCGGGCAGTTGCAGGCGTTCCAGAGTGAATACCGGGGAGGCGCGGTGGACGTGGTGATCCGCCTCGACGCGCGATTGGTGCGCGGGAGCGATCAGCGGATTATTGCCAGCCGGCGGTTTGAAATTCACCAGCCAGTGACGGGTACCAAGGTGCCGGCGGTGGTGGCCGGGTTTGGGCTGGCGGGGGATCAGTTGAACAGGCAGGTGGTGGATTGGGTTGTGCAGCAAGGCAATAGTGCTGCGAAACGCTGAGAGCCCTATCGCCGGCTTGCCGGCGATAGCCATTTAAGCCTCAAGCAAAGAACCAGTAGCACACCGCAATAGCCGCAACGACACCCGCCAACTCCGCCAGCAGCGCACACCCCACCGCATGCCGGGCCCGCTGGATGCCCACCGACCCAAAGTACACCGCCAACACATAGAACGTCGTCTCGGTACTGCCCTGGATCGTCGCCGCTACCAGCGCCGGGAAGCTGTCCACACCCTGGGTCTGCATGGTTTCGATCAACAGCGCCCGGGCCGCGCTGCCGGAAAACGGTTTGACCATGGCCGTGGGCAACGCATCGACAAAACGCGTGTCCATGCCGGTCCAGGCGACCACATGGCGAATCCCTTCCAGGCCGAAATCCAGCGCGCCCGAAGCGCGCAATACACCCACCGCGCACAGCATCGCCACCAGGTACGGCAGCAGGTTCTTGGCAACGTCAAAACCTTCTTTGGCGCCTTCGACAAACGCCTCGTACACCTTCACCTTGCGCAGCGCACCGATCACCAAAAACAGCATGATCAAGCCGAACAGCGTCAGGTTGCCGAGTATCGAAGACAAGCCCGCCAGCGCCGTGGCCGACAGTGTCGCCAGGAAGGCCATGAAACCGCCGAGCACCAGCGCACCGGGAATCAGGTAAGCCAGCACCACCGGGTCCCACAAGCGCAGGCGCTGCATGATCGCCACCGACAACAGACCTACCAAAGTGGAGGCGCTGGTCGCCAGCAGGATCGGCAGAAACACCAGCGTCGGGTCCGCCGCGCCTTGCTGGGCGCGGTACATGAAGATCGTCACCGGCAACAGCGTCAGCGAGGACGCGTTGAGCACCAGGAACAGGATCTGCGCGTTACTGGCGGTGTTGGGGATGGGGTTGAGTTCCTGCAGCGCCTTCATGGCCTTCAGGCCGATGGGCGTGGCCGCATTGTCCAGCCCCAGGCCATTGGCGGCGAAGTTGAGGGTGATCAGGCCGATCGCCGGGTGCCCGGCAGGCACTTCCGGCATCAAGCGGCGGAACAGCGGGCCCAGGGCTTTGGCCAGCCAGTCGACAATGCCGGCTTTTTCAGCGATGCGCAGGAAACCCAGCCAGAGGGTGAGAGTACCGAACAGCAGCACCATCACTTCCACCGACAGTTTGGCCATGGCGAAAATGCTTTCGACCATCGCCGCAAAAATGCCGGCGTTGCCACCGACCAGCCATTGCACCAGTGCTGACACCATTGCCACGACAAAGAAGCCAAGCCACAGGCCATTGAGCATCAGTTGAATCCCCCGAAAGATGGGGCGAATGATAGCGGGGCTGGCAGAAACGACAAACCCCGGAATTATCCGAGGTTTGTCTGGGCGCCGTCAGCCTGTCAGCTGCGGGTCGCTTGAGCGGTCGGTGCGGCTTCCTTGCTGCGCCAGTGCGGCAGGGAATTCCAGTAGCGCTCGCCCTTGGCGTCGTCGTACATGCCTTCCCAACGCGCGATGACCAATACGGCCAGGGCGTTGCCGATCACGTTCAGTGCGGTACGCGCCATGTCCATCACACGGTCGACACCGGCGATGAAGGCCAGGCCTTCCAGTGGAATGCCCACGCTGCCCAGGGTGGCCAGCAGCACCACGAAGGACACACCCGGGACACCGGCGATGCCTTTGGAGGTGACCATCAAGGTCAGTACCAGCATCAACTGCTGACCGATCGACAGGTCGATGCCGTACAGCTGAGCGATAAAGATCGCCGCGATGCTCTGGTACAGGGTCGAGCCGTCGAGGTTGAACGAGTAGCCGGTCGGCACCACGAAGCTGCAGATCGCCTTGGGCGCGCCGTAGGCTTCCATCTTCTCGATCACGCGCGGCAGCACGGTTTCGGAACTGGCGGTGGAGTAGGCCAGGACCAGCTCATCCTTGAAGATGCGCATCAGCTTGATCACCGAGAAGCCGAACAGGCGGGCGATCAGGCCCAGTACCACAAAGGCGAAGAACAGGATGGCCACGTAAACCAGAATCACCAGCTTGGCCAGCGGCAGCAAGGAGGCGAAGCCGAAGTTGGCGACCGTCACGGCGATCAGGGCAAATACGCCGATCGGGGCGTACTTCATGATCATGTGGGTGACTTTGAACATGCTCTCGGACACGCCCTGGAACATGGTCACCAGCGGCTCGCGCAGTTCAGGCTTGAGGCTCGACAAGCCCAGGCCGAACAGCACCGAGAAGAAGATGATCGGCAGCATTTCGCCACGAGCCACGGCGGCAAAGATGTTCGAAGGGATCAGGTTGAGGAGGGTCTCGATGAACGCATGCTCGTGCTGCACTTCAGCGGCGGTGGCGGTGTACTTGGAAATATCGACAGTACCCAGGGTACTCATGTCGATGCCAGCGCCCGGGTGGAACAGGTTGGCCAACAGCAAGCCGACCACGATGGCGATGGTGGTGACCACTTCGAAGTAAACGATGGTTTTGACGCCGATGCGGCCGAGCTTTTTCGCGTCACCGACACCGGCAATGCCGACGATCAGCGAGGAAATCACAATCGGGATCACGATCATCTTGATCAGGCGGATAAAGATATCGCCCGCTGGCTGCAACACATTGCTGATCCACCAGGCCTTTTCAGCACTGAAATGGTTGAGCACTGCACCGATTGCGATCCCCAACACCAAACCGATGAGGATCTGCCAGGCGAGGCTTAGCTTTGCCTTCTTCATGTCATTACCCTTACTTCAAGTGGACTTAAGGCAAATGCGCCAGCTGGAACGCTCGAAAGCGAAAAAGTGTGAGCATCTGCCTCCATGGAAGGTCACCGCCGCATGGCCGAAATGGCTTACTGGCAGGCGAAAAAAGGCGCAACTATTCCCATGCAAGGGAGCGACGTCTAATGCCGTAAACGCCTACCCTATGCCGAATCGGCATGGCTTTTTTTAATAATAACTGTCCGAACGGTCAGTTCAAATGTGACATTTTGTCCGACAAACATGCCGTGAACCGGCCAAACCCGGCTCGCTCAGAGATTCAGGACGTCTAGAGAGCATTGGCAGAAATGCCTGTGAATTCCGTCGTTTAGTGTCGGAAATGTCTTATAGGCCCACGTAAATTTTATCGATAGATGGTCAACCCGACACACCAAGTAATGGTTGGGAATGAGCAAAAACGGAATTAGCGACTATGGAAGACATAGGAGGGAGGTATAAGCCCGTCGCAAGTTCAGCAAGCCTTGGGCTTGTGAACCTGCGTCGCAGCTTTTTGCCTGACCCGGCCCTTGCGCAGGCACTCCCTGTACCCGTAGGTCACGCCGATCCCGATTGATCAGAGCAACCCGGCCCCCTGGTCATGCACCGCCCTTGGCGGGCGATGCAAACAGAAAGAAGCAGCTGGGCTTCTTTCTATGGACGCTGGTTCCACAAGCGCGATGCGCCAAGCGGAACCTAGTACCAATTGGGGTCTTTCTTGAGCTGCTCCATCAGCAGCTTCTGCATGCCTTCGTCCGGCTTACCGAGGAACCGATAATCGGCGTGACGCGTCGGGGATTTGTCCGCCGGCAGGCCGGCCGGGACTTCCACCAACATGGCGTAGGCATCTTTCTTGTCGTAGCTGAAGGCAACGATCAGGCGCTTGTTCAGGCACGTATCTGCAGTTTCGCAAAGCGGCCCCACCAAGTACTTGTCACCGTCTTCTTCCACGGCATTCATTTGTTCGGCCGTACCGGACAGGTTCATCACCCATTCCGGCAGGCGCTCTTCTTTCTTCACCACGCCTTGCCAGGTCTCACGGAACTGAGGGTCCGAGGTCAGCAATTCGTTGGCTCGGCTTTGGCCGTCGTTGGCGGCCATCACTAGGCCGCTGCCGCCCAGGAGCAGGGCGGCAGCCATGGCTTTAAAGGGCAGAGTGGTCATATTCAGCCTCGGCCGCGACGACCAAAGAAGAACGAAGCGATGAACATCACCAGGAAGACGACAAACAGGATCTTGGCGATACCCGTGGCAGTGCCCGCGATACCACCGAAGCCCAGGACGGCGGCCACAATGGCGATGATCAGAAATGTGATAGCCCAGCTCAACATGGTGATTCTCCTTACGCTTTTATAGGGGTAACAGCGGTGTTGCCGTGCAGCCGCTCAACAGCGGCTTTGTCTTGCCTAGAACACCCAGCGCTCTTGGATTGGCAGATCGCCAGGGGTGGAATCCTGGTCAGCCACTCTCAGTTGCGGGGCGGTTACATCGGCAGTAGCGCTGCCAACGGAACGGAAATGGGTTTGCGTCATGACTGGCCTTTCAAATTGCGGGGCGTGTTGCTGACTCTGCTGCCAATGCTGCATCTGTTGGCCAATAACCAAGGTGACCATCAGGGCCAGGCTGGCGAACAGGCCTTGCTGCAAGCGCAGTGGCGATACAGGCAATTGGCGGAGGCTTTGGCGAGTCATGCTGTGTTTCTCCCGCATTCTGATTATTGGTTCATGACACTGTTGGGAGAGGTATTGCAGAGCGCATGCCAGGTTTTTTACAAAATAAAACTCAATAAAATCAATTAGTTACAAATGCATGCAACAGATGACGACCAGCATCCTGCACGATGGCCCTGGATGAGCCGTGCGAAATGCACGATGGTCAGTGGTCGGATCGAGGGATCGAAAGCGCTTGGCGAGTTGCCGAAGTGGCAAGAAGGCATGAAAACGCCAGCAATCGGCGTATTTGTAGGAGACCGTGCAGATAGCTGCGCGAAGATGCCGTTTATCAATCAGAATAAACCATGCAACTTGCCCGATTATTCCGGGACTAAACACCATCATTCATACTTTAAGGAGCGCGGGACAGATGGAATCAGCCAAGGAACTTCAAGGCCGCATTCTTTTAGTGGATGACGAATCCGCGATCCTTCGCACCTTCCGTTACTGCCTGGAAGATGAAGGCTACACCGTAGCCACTGCCAACAGCGCCGCCCAGGCGGACGCCCTGATGCAACGCCAGGTGTTCGACCTGTGCTTCCTCGACCTGCGTCTGGGCGAGGACAATGGCCTGGATGTACTGGCCCAGATGCGCATCCAGGCGCCATGGATGCGCGTGGTGATCGTCACCGCTCATTCGGCTGTCGATACAGCCGTAGACGCGATCCAGGCAGGCGCCGCCGACTACCTGGTAAAACCTTGCAGCCCGGACCAACTGCGCCTGGCCACCGCCAAGCAGTTGGAAGTGCGCCAACTGTCCGCGCGCCTTGAAGCGCTGGAAGGCGAGGTGCGCCAGCCCAAGGACGGCCTCGACTCCCACAGCCCGGCCATGATGGTGGTACTGGAGACTGCACGCCAGGTCGCCGGCACTGACGCTAACATCCTGATCCTCGGCGAGTCCGGCACCGGTAAGGGCGAACTGGCCCGGGCGATTCACGGCTGGAGCAAGCGCTCGAAAAAATCCTGCGTGACCATCAACTGCCCGTCGCTGACGGCGGAATTGATGGAAAGCGAGCTGTTCGGCCATAGCCGCGGTGCCTTTACCGGGGCCAGCGAGAGCACCTTGGGCCGGGTCAATCAGGCAGACGGCGGCACGCTGTTTCTCGACGAGATCGGCGACTTTCCGCTCACTTTGCAGCCAAAACTGCTGCGTTTCATCCAGGACAAGGAATATGAGCGTGTGGGCGACCCGGTTACCCGTCGCGCCGACGTGCGCATCCTTGCGGCCACCAACCTGAACCTGGAAGACATGGTGCGCGATGGCCGCTTCCGTGAGGATTTGCTCTACCGCCTCAACGTCATCACCTTGCACCTGCCACCGCTGCGTGAACGCAGTGAAGACATCCTGACCCTCGCCGATCGCTTCCTGGCGCGCTTCGTGAAGGAGTACGCACGGCCGGCACGGGGATTCAGCGACGAAGCACGCGAGGCGCTGCTCAACTATCGCTGGCCGGGCAACATCCGCGAGCTGCGTAACGTGGTGGAACGTGCCAGCATCATCTGCCCACAGGAAAAGGTGGAGATCAGCCACCTCGGCATGGCCGAGCAACCTACCAACAATGCGCCCAGGATTGGCGCCGCGTTGAGCCTGGATGAATTGGAGAAGGCCCATATCGGCGCCGTGCTCGCCACCAGCGACACCCTGGATCAGGCAGCTCGCACCCTGGGCATCGACGCGTCGACCCTGTACCGCAAACGCAAACAGTACAACCTGTGAGCGGCACCTTATGAAGCTTGCGATGAAACTGCGCACTCGGTTGTTCCTGAGTATCTCCGCGCTGATCACCGTCGCCCTGCTGGGATTGATCCTGGGCCTGGTCAGCGTGATGCAGATGGCCAAGACCCAGGAATCATTGATACGCAGCAACTTCGTGACTCTGGACCTGGGGCTCAAGCTGCGCCAGAGCCTGGGCGACCAGCTGATCATGATGCTGGAGAAGCGCCCCGATCCCCAGGCACTGCAAGCCTCCAAGCAGCGTTATTTCGAGCTCCTGGACCAAGGCATCGCCCACGAGCAGCGAGATGCCAGTGGCAGCGGCTTCAGCCAGGCCCGCACCGACTACCAGCACCTGCTGGAGGCTTTCGACGAATCCCAGCAAGCCTCACCGCCCCCCGGTAGCAAGGAAAAACTGACCGAGACCTTCAATGTGCTGCGTAACGGCCTGATCGCCGAACACAAGCGCGCCCTGGAAAACATCAGTACCAGCGAGCACAAATCGCGCGAGCGTGCTTTGCTGATCGCCGGGCTGCTGGGGCTGGTCGGACTGGCGGTGCTGATCATCGGGTTCGTGACCGCCCACGGCATCGCCCGGCGTTTTGGTGGGCCAATCGAAGCCCTGGCCAAGGCAGCCGACAAGATCGGGCAGGGGGATTTTGAAGTCACGCTGCCCATCTCTTCGGCATCCGAAATGAACCAGCTGACCCGACGCTTCGGCATCATGGCCGAAGCGCTGCGCCAGCATCAGGCAACCAACGTTGATGAACTGCTGGCGGGCCAGCAACGCCTGCAGGCGGTGCTCGACAGTATCGACGATGGCCTGCTGATGATCGACCGCCAAGGCCGCCTGGAACACCTCAACCCGGTGGCGCAGCGCCAATTAGGCTGGGACGAGGACCGTCTTGGCCAAGGGCTGGGCGAAGCCCTGGTGCGACCGGAACTGG
This sequence comes from Pseudomonas sp. TE24901, assembly GCF_054058375.1. Classification (NCBI taxonomy): domain Bacteria; kingdom Pseudomonadati; phylum Pseudomonadota; class Gammaproteobacteria; order Pseudomonadales; family Pseudomonadaceae; genus Pseudomonas; species Pseudomonas sp. TE24901. The sequence continues at coordinate 764,693 of NZ_JBSSAF010000001.1, read as the reverse complement.
ATGAACAGCTTCAACTGGTGCTGCGCGGCGGCAACCTGGAGCGGGCGCCGGAAGATCTGGAAGTGGAGGTCGAGGGTGAACTGCGCCTGCTGACCTACAGCCTCACCCCCGTCAGCCACACCCAAGGGCATATTCTCGGGGCCGTGATGGTGCTGCATGACGTTACCGAACAGCGTGCCTTCGAGCGGGTGCGCAGCGAGTTCGTGCTGCGTGCTTCCCATGAATTGCGCACGCCCGTGACCGGCATGCACATGGCGTTCGGGCTGTTTCGTGAACGGGCGAAGTTTCCTGCGGAGTCTCGCGAAGCGGACTTGCTGGATACGGTCAATGAAGAGATGCAGCGCCTGATGCAGTTGATCAACGACCTGCTCAACTTCTCGCGCTACCAGAACGGCCTGCAAAAACTCACCCTGGGGCCCTGTGACGTGACCGACCTGCTGGATCACGCTCGCGCCCGCTTTGCCGAACCGGCCAATGCCCAGCACATTGAGCTCCTGGTGGAAGCCCAGTCTGACTTACCTCGCCTGTATGCCGACCGCGCGCAATTGGAACGGGTGCTGGACAATCTGCTGGGCAACGCCCTGCGCCACACTGCCGAGGGCGGTCAGATTCGCCTGCAGGCGCGCCGACACGGAGAACGGGTGATCATCAGTGTCGAGGATAACGGCGAGGGCATTGCCTACGGCCAGCAAGGGCGGATCTTCGAACCCTTCGTGCAGGTGGGCCGCAAGAAAGGCGGCGCGGGCCTGGGGTTGGCGCTGTGCAAGGAAATCGTGCAGTTGCACGGCGGCCGCATGGGTGTGTATTCACGGCCGGGGCAGGGTACGCAGTTTTATATGGCGTTGCCTTTGTAGCGGCAACCGTAGGTGGCAAGGGTGCTTGTCCCCTCTGGGTGCATGGTGCTCATGACAGCCGGCGCCTGCTGCGCAGTCGAACGGGAGCAAGCTCCCTCGCCACAGTAAGCCGGGCTCCTACAGTTAGCTGCGGTTGAGTGCTCGCAGGATCGCGGCGCTTTCCGCATCGGGGGTGCCGTCAAACAACGAAGGGCGGAAGTGCATCTGGAAGGCCGCGATCACATGACGCGTGGCCACATCCAATTCCCCCGTCTGCGGCGTCTGGTAGCCCAACCGCGCCAGCTCTTCCTGGAACCACGTGATGCTCGGCAGGTCAGCGGCGTACTGTACCTGGAACCGGGCGACAGCCTGAGCGTCCGGCCAAACCCCTAAGCCTTCAGCCGCCAAGCGCTTCCAGGGAAACAGCGGACCGGGGTCAAGCTTGCGCAGTGGTGCGATGTCGCTATGGCCGATGATGTTCTTGGGGTCGATACCGTTGCGTTTGCTGATGTCCTTGAGCAGCACCACCAGGGACTGGAACTGCGCCTCGGAGTAGGGGAACCACACACGGCCGGTGGGGGTGTCCTGGTACCCGGGGTTGACGATTTCGATGCCGATGGAGCTGGAGTTGAGCCAGGTGCGGCCCATCCACTCGCTTTCTCCGGCATGCCAGGCGCGCTGGCTCTCATCCACCAGTTTGTAGATAGTGCCCGACGCGTCGTCGCCGATCAGGTAATGGCTGCTGACCTGGCCGTGCGTGAGCAAGGCCAGGGAGCGCTCGAGATTGGTGGAGGTGTAGTGAACAACGACGAACTGCACGCGATTGTCGTGGTTCACCGAGGGATGGCTGGTATTCAGGCGCGGGCCGCTGGCGCAGCCGGCGAGCAGTAGGAACACAAAGGCAAAGCAAAAGGATTTCATGGCAGGAGACATTACACTGAAGGCGATAATGCAACAGTGTAACGTACCGTTTGTGGCCGGGCGGTCAAATTACAAAATGGAACATCTTTTAGGCCGCCTGCACCTGATTGCGCCCTGCCGCCTTGGCCCGATACAACGCCTCATCGGCACGCTTGAGCGCCAAGTCGCTGCGCTCACCGGGTTGGAACTGTGCCACGCCCATGGATACCGTGATCGTCACCGGCTCACCCTTGAAGTGGAAAGGGCACGCTTCGATGGCCTGGCGCAACATCTCACCGGCCGCCAGCGCATCGGCCAGGGATGAGTTGGGCATCAGCAACACAAACTCTTCACCGCCGAAGCGCGCAATAAAATCGGTGGGTCGCAGGCGTTTGCGCAGCACACTGGCAATGATCTTGAGCACTTTATCGCCCGCCAGGTGGCCGTAGCCATCGTTGATGCGCTTGAAGTGGTCCAGGTCGAGCATGGCCAGCGACAGGCTGTTGCCACGCTGGTGCCAGGCATTGACCTCATGGTCGAGGCGCTCGCTCCACGCCGCACGGTTGGGCAGCCCGGTCAGCGGGTCGATCAAGGCCTTCTGGCGCTGCACCTCCAGGTGCTCGCGATAGCCCTGGGCCTCCTGCTCCATATTCGCCACGCGCTCAGCCAAGCCTTTCAAGCGCGCCGCCACTTCCTGCTCACGCTGGTCACGCTGCTGCTGGTGTTGGTCCATGGTGCCAAGCAAGCCTTCGAGGTGGCTCTCCAGCACCTGCTTGAGGCTGTCGAGGTCGGCCGCGTCCTGCACGCTGCTTTGCAAACCGTCGACCTGCTCACGAATCTGCGTGTCCAGATCCCGTGCAGCCGAGCGGCTGTCGGCATGACCATCGCTGGCAACCTGCAGATGGCCCTGGAAGGCTTCCAGTCGTTCGTTGAGCTGCTTGAGATAGGCCTCGAACTCATGCTGGCCACTGTCGGTGATTGCCAGCATCAACACCGCCAAATCATCGAGGATCGGCAGCAGTTCATACCAGTTCAAACCATGGGCCAGGCGCTCACGCATGGCTTCGGCCTGGGGACGGTGGCGTTCGGGCAGCGAGAGGTCTTCCAGCAGGCCGAGCAAGGTGTCTTCGATATGCTTGGCCACCGAGCTGTAGGACGGCTCGGGCGAGTCGGGCAAGGCGTACACGCCGTCCGACTGCAACGCGTCAGGGTCAGGCTCGGCGCTTTCCAGAACAGGCGGAAGCGACAGGCTGCCGATTGAGGTTTCATCCGGCGCATCGTCCTGAACCGGCGGTGGTTCGATAAACGCCGCGAGGGCACTTTCGGGGGCGGGATCTTCGACCGCAGGTTCAATCACCTCGGGTTCAGGTGCCTCGACAGGCGCAGCCTTGGGCGCCGCTTGCGCGGGGGCCTCGAAGGCCAATGCTTCACTGGCTGCCTCTAGCACCTTGGGGGGCGCAGCCACACTGACAGGCGTAGGCGGCTCAGGCGGCGCGGCGACGGCTGCCTGCGGCAAAGGCGCAAAGGCGCGCAACGCTTGGGTCAACTCTTCGGATTGTGCAGGTGCCTGAGGCTCAGGCTCCGAGTGCAGCTTGGAAGACGCGGGCTTCGGCGCAGGATCTGATGCCGGCTCGACTGCCGGGGGGTCATTGGCAACCTCTTTTGCACCAAACAACCGCTGCAGCAAACCAGGCCCCGAGCGTGGGGTTTCGCCGTCTGGCTCCAGGTTATCCAGCGCTTGCCCTTGCAGGCTGCTCAGCTCACTGAGCAGCAGCGGGATCTCCCGCGCCTGGCCGACGCGCCCGTCCAACTGCTTGGCGAAGGTTTTCAGCGGCCGGGCCACTTCGCGCGGCAGTGGCAGCTTCTGCAACTGTGCAACCAGTGCGGTGAGCGCGGTGCTGATCTGGTCAACCCGGGTTTCGCGGCGCTGTTCAGAGTCGAGCACGGCTTTTTCAAGGCGTGGCAGCAGGGCGGCGAGGGCGGCATCCATGTCGTCGGTGCGGACCACATCACGCATCTCCTTCATGCACTGATCAACGGCGCGGTCGGTGCCCTCAGCGGCCAGTGTGCTGCGTACCAGCCCTCGGCGCAGCAGGTCGAGGCGGGCAGCCCAGCGGCGTTCGAGCTTGTCCTGCTGCTCGATGCTCTTGAGGTATTTTTCTTTCCAGCGCTGGGCGTCGTCGCTCATGCAAGGGGTCCGCGAGGGCCGGGGCTCAACGCGGGCAATGCATCAGCCGTGAGCGAACCCGGCAGACGAATCTCTACCGCGACCGGCAGGTGATCGGAGATGGGCTGCGCCAGGACCTGCACGCTTTCGAGCGTGAGGGTCGGGCTGAGCAGGATATGGTCGAGGCAGCGCTGCGGGCGCCAGCTGGGAAAGGTGGCTTCGACTTGCGGCGCCAGTAACCCAAGGTCTCGCAGCGGGGAATTCTGTAGCAGGTCGCTGGCGTGGGTGTTCATGTCCCCCATCAGCACCTGGTGTTTGTAATTGCCGATCAGCTCTCGGATGTAGGCCAGTTGCATCGTGCGGGTACGCGCCCCGAGCGCCAGATGCATCATCACCACCACCAAGGCTTCCGGGCCTTCGCCAAAGCGCACGAGGATCGCGCCCCGGCCCTTCGGGCCTGGCAGCGGGTGGTCTTCGATAGCCCATGGCTTCAAGCGGCTGAGCACGCCATTGCTGTGCTGCGCCAGGCGCCCGAGGTTGCGATTGAGTTGCTGGTACCAGTAAGGGAATGCGCCGAGCTGGGCCAGGTGTTCCACCTGGTTGATGTAGCCCGAGCGGATGCTGCCGCCATCGGCTTCCTGCAAGGCGACGAGGTCGAAGTCGCTCAACAGGTTGCCGATCTTTTGCAGGTTGCCGGCACGTCCGTTGTGGGGCAGCAGGTGCTGCCAGCCACGGGTGAGGTAATGCCGGTACTTCTCGGTACTGATGCCCACCTGGATATTGAAGCTGAGCAGGCGCAGACGGCTGTCTGCCGGCAGGCCCGTGGACTCCAGATGGTGCTCGTTGACCTGCGGGTCATGCAGGCCGACGATGCGTTCAGTCCCCCAGCGGCGCATGATGGCCCCCTTACTTGGCTGCGCGCTCTTTGGCGATCAGCTGGTCGGCAACATTCAGCGTCTGCTCAGGACCACCGGAGGTGCCCAGGTCGAAACGGTATTTGCCGTTGACGATCATGGTCGGTACGCCTTGCACGCCGTACTTCTGCGCCAGTTCCTTGGCCTGCTTGATCTGGCCCTGGATAGCGAAGGAATTGAAGGTGGCGAGGAACTTGTCCTTGTCGACGCCTTGGGTGGCAACGAAGTCAGCCATCTCTTCCGGCTTGGTCAGGCGCTTGCCTTGTTTCTGGATCGCGTCAAACACCGCGTTGTGGACCTTGTGCTCAACACCCATGGCTTCCAGGGTCAGGAACAGTTGGCCGTGGGCGTCCCATGGGCCGCCGAACATGGCCGGGATGCGCTTGAAGTTGACGTCGGACGGGAGTTTTTCGACCCAAGGGTTGATGGTCGGCTCAAAGGCGTAGCAATGCGGGCAGCCGTACCAGAACAGCTCCACCACTTCGATCTTGCCAGGCACCGAGACCGGCACCGGGTTGGCCAATTCAACGTAGGTTTTACCGGCTTCAAGCGGCACGTCGGCAGCTTGTGCGGTCATGCCGAAGAGGCTGGCAGTGACGAGAGCGGCGCTGAGGATCAGATTACGCATGCTTTACTCCTGGACAAATAAAGTCGCCTCACGCGACCTTTGTTGTGACAGGTCTACGCGGGCATGAGTTCGTTAGTGTAACGGCACCGGCCACAAAAAAGGGCGGCCTAAGCCACCCTTTTTATGCTTGCATCGACGGATTAATCGAGCGTTAACGTCGTATTTGTATCAGTGCAGACCCTGGATGTACTGGGAAACCGCCTCAATGTCCTTGTTGCTCATTTTATTGGAGATGGTTTGCATGATTTTGGCATCGCCGTCGTTGGTGCGATTGCCTTCACGGAAGTCCGTCAGCTGCTTGGCGATGTACTGCGCGTGCTGGCCGCTCAAGTGCGGGAAGCCAGCAGCGGCAAGGCCTGCGCCGTTAGGCGAGTGGCAACCGATGCACGAAGGCATGCCTTTTTCCAGGTTGCCGCCACGGAACAGTTCTTCACCGTGGGCCACGACTTTTGGATCGGCAGCTCCCACACTGCCTTTCTGGCTGGCAAAATACGCCGCGATATCTGCCAGGTCCTGATCGCTGAGGTTGGTCAGCAAGCCGGTCATTTCCAGTACCGTGCGCTTGCCGTCCTTGATGTCGTGCATCTGCTTGGTCAGGTAACGCTCGCCCTGGCCGGCCAGTTTGGGAAAGTTCGGCGCCGGGCTGTTGCCATCCGGTCCATGGCAAGCACCACATACGGCGGCTTTCGCCTGGCCCGCTGTAGCGTCGCCTGCAGCATGGGCAACACCGGTGATGCCCAGGGTCAACAGCAGACTCACGATCAGTTTGTTCATCAGCTAATCCAACTACGGCTAAGGGGTTTATAGAGTTATCTACCGGGTTTACTCACCATCATTTCAATGATGGCCTGGTAATCCTCAGTACTGCAGTCCATGCACAAACCACGCGGCGGCATCGCCTTGAAACCCTGGGTCACGTGTTGCACCAGCGTGTCCATGCCCTGCGCCAATCTTGGCGCCCACGCTGCCTGGTCACCCCGTTTGGGGGCGCTGGGCAACTGGCCGGCATGGCAAGCCACGCAAACTCGGTTGTACACCGCTTCGGGATCCTGTGTAGCCTGAGCGCCGTAAAGCGGAATCAGGACACCGATAGCAAGCAACCACTTGGTCATACGTCGACCAGTTCAGGGTTTGAGAGCGTTTTGCGTTCTAATGCGCAATAAAGGTCTATCGCTCCCGTGAACTTCATCCTTCGCTGGGACAAAGCACACACAAAATCTGCGGCATTATATACTGGCGCTACTGAAACGGAAACGACACCGCTTGCCGCACCCTTTCTCGGCACCGCCCACATCGGAAATCTCATGCAACTCAAGAATCCCATCCTCGGCCTGTGCCAACAGTCCACGTTCATGCTCAGCGCCGCCAAAGTTGACCAATGCCCCGATGACGAAGGCTTTGAAGTCGCCTTTGCCGGTCGTTCCAACGCTGGCAAATCCAGCGCATTGAACACCCTGACCCACGCCAGCCTGGCCCGTACCTCGAAAACCCCAGGCCGCACGCAACTCCTCAATTTCTTCAAGCTAGACGATGATCGGCGTCTGGTCGACCTGCCGGGCTACGGATACGCAAAAGTACCTATCCCGTTGAAGCTGCACTGGCAGCGTCACCTGGAGGCTTACCTGGGTGGCCGCGAGAGTTTGAAGGGTCTGATCCTGATGATGGACATCCGCCACCCGATGACCGACTTCGACCTGCTGATGCTCGACTGGGCCGTCGCCAGCGGCATGCCGATGCATATTCTGCTGACCAAGGCCGACAAGCTCACTTACGGCGCTGCCAAGAACACCTTGCTCAAAGTGCAGTCCGAAATCCGTAAAGGGTGGGGTGATGCGATCACCATCCAGCTGTTCTCGGCGCCAAAACGCATGGGCCTGGAAGAGGCTTACACCGTGCTGGCCGGCTGGATGGAATTGGCAGACAAAGGCGCTGAAATCGCGGAATAATTTTTCTGCGGGCAAAAAAAACCCCGGACTTCGTATGGGGAGGGGAAGTTCGGGGTTCAAGTTCCGGACCGCTAGGGCGGGGTCCAGATATCTGCCAACACTTAACACAACATAGGAGCATTGAAGGGCTTCACCACCCATTCAGTAACTCTGAGTAGCAGTTCACGGGTTAAGTTCCGGCAGGTTCAAAAAACTATTGGAAATAACTGACGGCGACATCCGATCTAAAGCACTCTGCCACCACGCCAGGTGGTGGCAAATCCCCTGAATCAGTGCGCTTCGTCCCAGTTATCACCGACGCCCACGTCCACCACCAGTGGCACGTCCAGCGCTGCTGCGGCACTCATGTGCTCGCGAATCTTCTCGCTCACCTCTTCGACCAGATCCTCACGCACCTCAAGCACCAGCTCATCGTGCACCTGCAGGATCACCTTGGCATCCAGGCCTGACTCGGTCAGCCAGTTATCCACCCGCACCATGGCCTTCTTGATGATGTCAGCCGCCGTGCCCTGCATCGGCGCGTTGATCGCCGTGCGCTCCGCAGCGGCGCGCTCCTGAGGTTTGTTGGAGTTGATATCCGGCAGATACAGGCGACGCCCGAAGAAGGTCTCGACATAACCCTGGTCGGCCGCCTGGGCGCGGGTGCGCTCCATGTACTCGCGCACACCCGGGTAGCGGGCGAAGTAGACGTCGATGTAGGCCTTGGCCGTCTTGGTGTCAACGCCGATGTCCTTGCCCAGCTTCTGCGCACCCATGCCATAGATCAGGCCAAAGTTGATCGCCTTGGCGCTGCGACGCTGATTGGAGGTGACCTCGGCCAGCTCAACCTTGAACACTTCCGCCGCCGTCGCCGTGTGCACGTCCAGGTCGTTACGGAAGGCATTCATCAGCCCTTCGTCCTTGGACAAGTGGGCCATGATGCGCAGCTCGATCTGCGAATAGTCCGCCGCCAACAGCTTGTAACCCTTGGGCGCGACGAACGCCTGGCGAATCCGCCGGCCCTCGGCGGTACGCACCGGAATGTTCTGCAGGTTCGGATCACTGGAAGACAAACGCCCGGTCGCCGCCACAGCCTGGTGATAGGACGTATGAATACGCCCGGTACGCGGGTTGATCTGCTCCGGCAGACGGTCGGTGTAGGTGCTCTTCAATTTGCTCATGCTGCGGTACTGCATCAGCACCTTGGGCAGCAGGAAGTCGTCCTCGGCCAGCTTGGCCAACACTTCTTCGGCCGTGGAAGCCTGGCCCTTGCCGGTCTTCTTCAAGACGGGCAAACCCAGCTTCTCGTAGAGAATCGCACCGAGTTGCTTGGGCGAGCCTAGGTTGAACTCTTCGCCGGCGATCTCGAACGCCTCGCGCTCCAGCTCGACCATTTTGTTACCCAGCTCGATGCTCTGGATGCCCAGCAAGTCCTTGTCGACCAGCGCCCCCTGGCGCTCGATACGCGCCAGCACAGGCACTAACGGGATTTCGATATCCGTGAGCACGCTCGCCAGGCTCGGGATCGCCGCCAACTGCGCAAACAGCTCTTGGTGCAGGCGCAAAGTGACATCGGCGTCTTCCGCCGCATACGGGCCAGCTTGTTCCAGCGCGATCTGGTCGAACGTCAGCTGTTTGGCGCCTTTGCCCGCGATGTCCTGGAAGGCAACGGTGTCGTAGTCCAGGTACTTCTTGGCCAGGCTGTCCATGTCATGCCGGGTCGCGGTGGAATTCAGCACGTAGGATTCGAGCATGGTGTCGAACGCGATGCCGCGCACGGTAATGCCTTGCGCAGGGTCGCCGCCGATGGCGCAGTTGGCCAAAATGTTCATGTCAAACTTGGCGTGCTGGCCAACCTTGAGCTTGGCTGGGTCTTCCAGCAGCGGTTTGAGCGCCAGCAATACCGTGTCTCGATCCAACTGCTGCGGCGCGCCGATGTAGGAATGGGTCAGCGGGATGTAGGCCGCTTCATGGGGCTGTACAGCAAAGGAAACCCCGACCAACTGCGCCTGTTGCGCGTCGATCCCGGTGGTTTCGGTATCAAAGGCAAACAATTTGGCGTCGTTGAGCTTCTTCAGCCAACGATCAAACGTCGCCTGATCAAGGATCGTGGTGTAGCTCGCCTCGACAGGCGCCGCCGCAACTTCTTCAACAACCGCCTCGGCTGCTGGTGCCGCGCTGAGCTCTACACGCTTGGCATCGCGCTGAACCTCATCGATCCAGCTCTTGAACTCAAGCAGCGTATAGAGCTCCAGCAGTTTTTCCCGATCCGGCTCAATCAGATGCAGATCGTCCAGGCCCACGTCCAGCGCCACATCGCACTTGATCGTCGCCAACTGGTAGGAAAGAAACGCCATTTCCTTGTGTTCTTCCAGCTTGGCCGGCAGCGTCTTGGCACCCCGGATCGGCAGGGTCGGCACGATATCCAGCTGCTCATACAGCTCTTTGATCCCGCCATTCACGCCCACCAGCAAGCCGGACGCCGTCTTGGGACCAATACCCGGAACACCCGGGATGTTGTCGGAGGAATCGCCCATCAGCGCCAGATAGTCGATGATCTGCTCCGGAGCGACGCCAAATTTCTCCTTTACGCCCTCGATGTCCATCGAGCTACCGGTCATGGTGTTGACCAAGGTAATGTGCCCGTCGACCAGTTGCGCCATGTCCTTGTCGCCGGTGGAAATCACCACCGGCCGGCTGGCCGCCGCGCTGCTGCGGGCCAAGGTGCCGATCACGTCATCGGCCTCAACGCCTTCGACGCACAGCAATGGGAAACCCAGTGCGATCACGCTCTGGTGCAGCGGCTCGATCTGCACTCGCATGTCATCGGGCATGCTCGGGCGGTTGGCCTTGTATTCGGCGTACATGTCGTCGCGAAAGGTCCCACCCTTGGCGTCGAACACCACCGCGAACGGGCTGTCCGGGTACTGCTTGCGCAGGCTTTTGAGCATGTTCAACACGCCCTTGACCGCACCGGTCGGCAGGCCTTTGGAGGTGGTCAGCGGTGGCAACGCGTGGAAGGCGCGGTACAGATATGAAGAACCGTCCACCAGGACGAGGGGGGCTTGGCTCATGAGCAGGATCAACCTTTTCGGCGGGTCAGGCGCTAGAATAGCCGGACCAATGACGACAAAGGGACAAGGTTATCATGCGTACAGCGAATCGCTTGTTGTTGACCGGCTTGATTGCATTCTTGCCGCTGGCCGCCACGGCAGCCGACAGCGCGCCCTCGGGAGACCCGGATGTCACGATCCGCACCGAAGGCGACAAGGAAATCCGGGAATACCGCCAAAACGGCTTCCTGTATGCGATCAAGGTAACCCCAAAAGGCGCACCTCCGTATTTCCTGGTACGCGCGGACGGAACGGATGCGAACTTCATCCGCTCTGACCAGCCGGATATGCTGATCCCGTCATGGAAGATCTTCGAATGGAAATGATTTCTTAACTTCAATTGGCGCCGCGCACCGCGGCGCCCGTACTGGCAGTTTTAACCATGTCTGTGTTCACCCCCCTGGCTCGGCCCGAGCTGGAAACCTTTCTCGCCCCTTACGGGCTCGGCCGCCTGCTTGATTTCCAGGGAATTGCCGCCGGTAGCGAAAACACCAATTTTTTCGTCAGCCTGGAACAGGGCGAGTTCGTCCTGACCCTGGTTGAACGCGGCCCGGTCGCGGAAATGCCGTTCTTCATCAAACTGCTCGACGTGCTCCACGACGCCGACTTGCCCGTGCCTTACGCGCTGCGCACCACCGACGGCGTGGCATTGCGCGAACTCAAAGGCAAACCGGCGCTGCTGCAACCGCGCTTGGCCGGCAAGCACATCAAGGACGCCAACGCCCAGCATTGCGCCCAGGTCGGTGACCTGCTCGGCCACCTGCACCTGGCCACCCAAGGCGAGAAAGTGCTGGAGCGCAAGACGGATCGCGGGCTCGACTGGATGCTCAGTGAAGGTGCGCAGTTGATTTCACACCTCAACGATGCACAGCAGCGACTGCTGCAAGACGCGCTGACCGAAATCGATGCGCACAAGGCCGAAATCCTCGCCCTGCCACGCGCCAACGTGCACGCGGACCTGTTCCGCGACAACGCGATGTTCGAAGGCACGCACCTCACAGGCCTGATCGACTTCTACAACGCCTGCTCAGGTCCGATGCTGTACGACGTGGCAATCGCCCTCAATGACTGGTGTTCGGACGCCGACGGCGTGATCGATGGGCAGCGTGCCCGCGCGTTGCTGGGTGCCTACGCGAGCCTGCGACCGTTTACGGCGAAAGAAGCCGAGCTGTGGCCGACCATGTTGCGCGTGGCGTGCGTGCGGTTCTGGCTGTCACGGCTGATCGCTGCCGAGTCGTTTGCCGGGCAGGATGTATTGATCCATGACCCCGCCGAGTTCGAGCACCGTTTGGCGCAGCGCCAGCAGGTCACCCTGCAACTCCCGTTCGCGCTATAAGAAGATCAACTCGGTCAAAAAATGTGGGAGCTGGCTTGCCTGCGATAGCGGTGGGCCAGCAACAGAGATGCTGGCTGGCCTGACGCTATCGCAGGCAAGCCAGCTCCCACAGGATCATGCAGTGACGGTTAGAGCGACTCCAGGCAACCCGCCAAATCGTTACCCAGCTTCTCCAGCACCTGTTCATACCCCTGAGCGGTGGCGGGCGTGTACCCACCCAGCGCATCCAACTCCGCCAGCTTCACCGGCAGGCCGGCCACCAAGGTCTCGGCCAGGCGCGGACGCAATGGCGGCTCGCTGAACACACACGTCTTACCCACCTCCTGCAATCGTGTGCGCATCGCCGCCACATGCTGGGCGCCAGGCTGCACTTCGGCGGCCACACTGAACACGCCGGTGTGCTTGAGCCCGTAGGCGTCTTCGAAGTAGTCGAAGGCTTCGTGGAAAACGAAGTAGGGTTTATCACCCACGGTTGCCAGGCGAGCCTTGAGACGGGCATCCAGCGCATCCAGTCGTTCATCGAACGCCTTCACGTTGCTCTGGTACCGCGCCGCATTGGCCGGGTCGGCCGAACTCAGGTCGGCCGCCATGCGCGCCGCGATCACCCGGGCATTCACCGTCGACAACCACAAGTGCGCATCCAGGCTGCCTGGGCGATGATCGTGGTCATGTTCGTCGGCATCATCGGCATGGGAGTGGCTATCTTCGGCAAAACGACGCAACTTCATGCCCGGCAGATCCTGCACTGCCACGGTTGGCAGGCTGCGCCCCTTGAGTACACGCGGCAGGAAGCTTTCCATGTCCGGACCGATCCAGTACAGCAGGTCCACCGATTGCACACGCCGTACGTCGGATGGGCGCAACGCATAGTTATGCGGCGAAGCACCCGGCGGCAGCAACACTTCCGGAATGGCCACGCCATCCTGTACAGCAGCGGCAATCAGCTGCAGCGGCTTGATGCTGGTCAGTACCTTGACTTCAGCCTGAGCGGCACCTGCGATGAACAAACTGGTGACAAATACGACAAAAACGGGAAAAAGTCGGGACACGATGACCACTCAATGGCGTAGGAACGGGTAACATAATAACGTCTCTATCAAATGTCTGTCGCCGCTCATGCCTAAAACACCGCTTGCCAGCCGTCCCCATGACCACTCTCACTGCGTGCATACCGCGCTGTCGGAAGCCGACACCCTCTGCACGCAGAAGGGGTTGCGCCTGACTGCCCTGCGTCGTCGCGTGCTGGAACTGGTGTGGCAGAGCCACAAGCCGCTGGGCGCCTACGACATCCTGGGTGTGCTCAGCGAACAGGACGGCCGCCGCGCCGCGCCGCCGACCGTATACCGTGCGCTGGACTTCCTGCTGGAAAACGGCCTGGTGCACCGCATCGCCTCGCTCAACGCCTTTGTCGGCTGCAGCCACCCGGAACACGCTCATCAGGGCCAGTTCCTGATCTGCCGCGAGTGCCACGCCGCCATCGAGCTTGAACAAAAAAGCATCAGTGACGCCATCATCAAAAGCTCTACCGAGGTCGGCTTCAAGGTCGAAGGGCAAACGGTCGAAGTGGTCGGCCTGTGCTCGGGCTGCCAGGGGGCTTGATGAGCAACGCGTTAATCCGCCTGGAGCAGGTCGGGGTCACGTTCGCCGGGCAAAACGTGCTGGATAACATCGCGCTCAGCGTAGAGCCCGGGCAGATCGTCACCCTGATCGGCCCCAATGGCGCCGGCAAGACCACCCTGGTGCGCGCGGTGCTTGGCCTGCTCAAGCCCGACAGCGGCACGGTATGGCGCAAACCCAAGCTGCGCGTCGGCTACATGCCCCAGAAGCTGCACGTCGACCCGACCCTGCCGCTCTCCGTGCTGCGCTTCCTGCGCCTGGTGCCCGGTGTGGACCGTACCCGCGCACTGGCTGCGCTCAAAGAAGTCGGCGCCGAACAGGTGATCGACAGCCCGGTGCAAAGCATCTCCGGCGGCGAGATGCAGCGCGTGCTGCTGGCCCGCGCGCTGTTACGCGAACCGGAACTGCTGGTGCTGGATGAACCCGTACAAGGCGTCGACGTCGCCGGCCAGGCCGAACTCTACAGCCTGATCACCCGCCTGCGCGACCGCCACGGCTGCGGCGTGCTGATGGTTTCCCACGACCTGCACCTGGTGATGAGCACCACCGATCAGGTGGTGTGCCTCAACCGTCACGTGTGCTGCTCCGGCCACCCGGAGCAAGTCAGCGGCGACCCGGCGTTTGTCGAGCTGTTCGGCAAGAACGCCCAGAGCCTGGCGATCTATCATCACCATCACGACCACGCCCATGACCTGCATGGCGCTGTGGTCGACGATCCCGCAACACCCCACACCCACGTTCATGGAGATAGCTGCAAGCATGGCTGATTTTCTGCTGTACGCCCTGCTGGCAGGCTTGGCTTTGGCGTTGGTGGCGGGCCCGTTGGGCTCGTTCGTGGTCTGGCGCCGCATGGCCTATTTCGGCGACACGTTGTCCCATGCCGCGCTGTTGGGCGTGGCCATGGGTTTCCTGCTGGATGTCAGCCCGACTATCGCCGTAACGGTTGGCTGCCTGCTGCTGGCGGTACTGCTGGTGACCCTGCAACAGCGCCAGCCGCTGGCCTCCGACACCCTGCTCGGTATCCTGGCGCCCAGCACGCTGTCCCTGGGCCTGGTGGTGCTGAGTTTCATGCATGAAGTGCGCATCGACCTGATGGCCTACCTGTTCGGCGACCTGCTGGCCATCAGCACCACCGACCTGGCCTGGATCCTCGGCGGCAGCGCGGCCGTGCTGGTCTTGCTGGTCGCCCTGTGGCGCCCACTGCTGGCCATCACCGTGCACGAAGAACTGGCCACGGTCGAAGGTTTGCCCGTGCCGACCCTGCGCATGGCCCTGATGCTGTTGATTGCGGTGGTGATCGCTGTCGCGATGAAGATTGTCGGCGTATTGTTGATCACGTCGCTGCTGATCATTCCCGCCGCCGCCGCCCAGCGCCATGCCCGCTCACCGGAGCAAATGGCGATCGGCGCCAGCCTGTTGGGGATGCTTGCCGTGTGCGGGGGCCTGGCGCTGTCCTGGTTCAAGGACACGCCGGCCGGGCCATCGATTGTGGTCACGGCCGCCGCCCTGTTTCTGCTGAGTTTTGTCCTGCCCCGTCGAGGGGTGTAGACTTGCTCGCTTTTTGCGCAAATAGAGAGTCGCAGGAATGAAGCCGTTCACCTCCCGTTATCTGCTCCTTGCCGCATTTTTCCTGCTGCTGGGCGCCTGTCAAAGCACACCGCCCGCGGCCCCCGAGGTCCCGGACGCACGCGCTGCGGCCATCGCGCAGCTGGAACAAAACCTGGCCAGCAGCGAGCTGGCCACCGCCGAAGACGAACTGGCCGCGCTGCAGGCCCAGTCGCCCAACGACCCGACGCTGGAGCCCTACCAGCGCCAATTGGCCGAAGCCTATCTGCAACGCAGCCAGATCGTGTTGCAAAAAGGTGACGTCAACGCTGCCGCGACCGCCCTCAGCCGTGCCCGTGCGCTAATGCCCAAGGCACCGGCACTCACCGGTGGCGTCAACAGCGCCATCAGCCACGCCCGCAAAGCCGAGCTGGATAAAGCCGAGGCCGCCCTGAAGGCCGCCGAAGCCAAGCCCGTCGCCAAGGTCATCGACCCTGCCGCTGAGAGCACGACGGTGGCACTGAACCTCACGGATATCGAAGAACTTCGCCATCAGCTCGATGCCATCGCCACCGACGTGGTGAACTACCAGTGCGACGTGAGCATCCAGGCGCCGCGCACTGAGGATTACCCGTGGCTGGCCACGCTGCTGACCAAACGAGTGAAACGCATCGATCCAGCGTATGACTTGAAGATTCACCGGCAGATCTTGAAAAAGATTCCGGCGCAGGTCGTGCTGATTCCGCGCAAGGCGCAATAAAGCAAAAAGCATCGCAGGCAAGCCAGCTCCCACATTTGAATGTATTCACACTTCAAATGTGGGAGCTGGCTTGCCTGCGATAACAATCTAGCAGTCAACCAAAAGCTTAAGCCGGAATTGCCTTGGCTTTAGCCTCCCGATCCCAAACCCGGTGCTGCGCGATCGCCGCCACAAACGCCTTCAACGCCTTGGCATCCCCGCCCACGATCAACCCCGCATCCGCCTCCAGCTTGAGCAGGTCCACCAACTGCTTCGCCTCACCGGCCACCGCAATCGCCTTCAGATGCTTGTACGCCTCCAGCAGGTAATGCAGCGCCACGCCATCTTCACTCAGGGCCTTCACCGATTTCGCGCCGCCCGGCACAAACACCGCGTCGAACGCCACCGAGGGCAAACCTTCCATGGACGCGTCCACCGGCAGGCTCTTGCCATCGGCGGTGGTCACCGGTGCTGACGTCGGCCCCAACAATTTGGCATGGGCACCTTCGGCCTTGAGCACTTTCTTCAACGCCTCGATCGCCGCGCCATCCACGCCGTTGGCCGCCAGGATCGCCACCTTGCGCGTCTTGATGTCGCCCGACAACAGGTTGGCCTGGCTCAAGGCTGGTGAGCGCGACAACGAGGTTTTGCGCTCTGGCACCGTACCTTTTTTGGGCACCGGCAAGCCCAGGTTCTGCGCCACACGCTTGGCAAGCTCGAGGTCAATGTTGGCCAAGATCTCATTCACCTGTCGCGCGCGAATGAACTCACGCTCCACCTTGCCCAACTCAAAGCTGTAGGCCGCGATGATGTGCTCTTGCTCGTGCTTGCTCATGCTGCGGAAAAACAGGCGCGCCTGGGAGAAGTGATCCCCAAACGATTCGCTGCGCTCGCGCACCTTATGGGCATCGATGCGCTCGTAGTAAGACTCGAAACCACCATCCTGTGCAGCAGGAGGCGTTTCCTTCGGCCAGCCACCGTCGATGGAGTTGGGTTCATAGGCCGCACGCCCCTTGTCAATCGTGGTGCGGTGCATGGCATCGCGCTGGCCATTATGGAACGGCGCCACCGGGCGGTTGATCGGCAACTCATGGAAATTCGGGCCACCGAGTCGGCTGATCTGCGTATCGGTGTAGGAAAACAGGCGACCCTGCAACAATGGGTCATTGGAGAAATCGATGCCCGGCACGATATGGCCTGGACAGAAGGCGACCTGCTCGACTTCAGCAAAGAAGTTATCCGGGTTGCGGTTCAGCACCATCTTGCCCAGCGGGGTGATGGGCACCAGTTCTTCAGGGATCAGTTTGGTCGGATCGAGAATGTCGAAGTCGAATTTATGCTCGTCCTCCTCGGCAATTACCTGCACGCCCAATTCCCACTCAGGGTAATCGCCCATCTCAATCGCTTCCCAGAGATCGCGGCGGTGGTAGTCGGTATCTTTACCGGCGAGCTTTTGCGCTTCGTCCCACACCAGCGAGCAGGTGCCGGCGGTAGGGCGCCAGTGGAATTTAACGAAGCTGGATTGCCCTTCGGCGTTGATGAAGCGAAAGGTGTGCACCCCAAAACCCTGCATGGCCCGTAGGCTTTTAGGAATCGCCCGGTCGGACATTGCCCAAATCACCATATGCGCCGATTCCGGCTGCAGTGACACGAAGTCCCAGAAGGTATCGTGGGCCGAACCGCCTGTGGGAATCTCGTTGTGAGGCTCGGGTTTTACCGCGTGAACAAAATCGGGAAACTTGATTGCGTCCTGAATGAAAAACACCGGCATGTTGTTGCCGACCAGGTCGAAGTTGCCTTCATCCGTGAAGAATTTCACGGCAAAACCGCGGACGTCGCGCACGGTGTCGCCGGAGCCCCGAGGCCCTTGCACAGTGGAAAAACGCAGAAAAACCGGGGTTTTATGGCCAGGATCGCGTAAGAACCCTGCCTTGGTCAGTGCCGAATGGTTTTCATAGGTCTGGAAGTAGCCATGGGCACCGGTGCCCCGCGCATGCACGATGCGCTCCGGGATACGTTCATGGTCAAAATGCGTGATCTTTTCACGCATGATGAAATCTTCCAGCAGCGATGGCCCGCGTGCGCCGGCCTTCAAGCTGTTCTGGTTATCGGAAATTTTCACACCCTGGTTGGTACGCAGGGCCTGGCCGGTCGCGTCGGAGCGAAATGCTTCCAAAGCCTGAAGTTTGGCATTGGTGTTCTTACGGTCCAGGGTATCGGTGCCGGCGAGTTCGCTCTTTGGCTTTTTCGTGCTCATCAGTCAAAACTCCTTATTCGGACCCAGGCACGGCACCTGGGTGATCGGGCTGCCTAAGTAGTGACTGATGGGGTTTTGGCCCGTTCCTTTTTTATGACCTTTGATCGCGTTATTGCCAAATCAATGGATGAATGCGAAATAAATGCTAAGAAAGACTATACGGACAGGCTAAAATGCGCGCCCGGCTAACCGCTGATCCCTTTTCCATGCGCCCCACAAGGTTCGCTACGTGATCGAGTTTCATAACGTCCATAAAACCTACCGCGTCGCCGGTAAGGATATCCCCGCGCTGCACCCCACCAGCCTGCGCGTCGAGCACGGCCAGGTGTTTGGCCTTATCGGCCACTCGGGTGCGGGTAAAAGCACCCTGCTGCGCCTGATCAACCGCCTTGAAGAGCCAAGCGGCGGCCAGATCACGGTGGATGGCGAAGAAGTCACCGCCCTGGACGCCAACGGCCTGCGCCGTTTCCGCCAGCAGGTCGGGATGATTTTCCAGCACTTCAATTTGCTGGCGTCCAAGACAGTCGCCGACAACGTCGCGCTGCCGCTGACCCTGGCCGGCGAATTGTCGCGCAAGGAAATCGACCTGCGCGTGGCTGAACTGCTCGCCCGCGTTGGCCTGTCTGACCACGCCAGGAAGTACCCGGCCCAGCTGTCGGGCGGCCAGAAGCAGCGCGTCGGCATCGCCCGCGCCCTGGCGACCAAGCCAAAGATCTTGCTGTGCGACGAAGCCACCAGCGCCCTCGACCCGCAGACCACCGCGTCGGTGCTCAAACTGCTGGCCGAGATCAACCGCGAACTGAACCTGACCATCGTGCTGATCACCCATGAAATGGACGTGATCCGCCGCGTGTGCGACCAGGTGGCTGTGATGGACGCTGGCGTGATCGTCGAGCAAGGCTCAGTGGCAGAAGTATTCCTGCACCCACAGCACCCGACCACCAAGCGCTTCGTGCAAGAAGCCGAGCAGGTCGACGAAGGCGAACAGCGCGATGTGTTCGCCCACGTGCCGGGGCGCATCGTGCGCCTGACGTTCCAGGGCGAAGCGACCTACGCGCCTTTGCTGGGTACCGTCGCCCGTGAAACAGGTGTGGACTACAGCATCCTCGCCGGTCGTATCGACCACATCAAAGACACGCCCTACGGCCAATTGACCCTCGCCGTCACCGGTGGGGACATGGAAGCCGCGTTCGCCCGCTTTACTGCGGCAGACGTCCACATGGAGGTCCTGCGCTAATGGACGTTTTGTTGAGTTTCTTCGCCAATATCGACTGGTCGGAAATCTGGCTCGCCACCGGCGACACCATGACCATGCTGTTTGGCTCACTGTTCTTCACCGTGGTGCTCGGCCTGCCGCTGGGCGTGCTGCTGTTCCTGACCAGCCCGCGCCAGCTGTTCGAGCAAAAAAGCCTGTACGCCTTCCTGTCGCTGATCGTGAATATCCTGCGCTCACTGCCGTTCATCATTCTGTTGATCGTGATGATTCCATTCACCGTACTGCTTACCGGCACGTCGCTGGGTGTGGCCGGTGCGATTCCGCCGCTAGTGGTCGGGGCGACGCCATTCTTCGCACGCCTGGTGGAAACCGCCCTGCGTGAAGTGGACCGCGGCATCATCGAGGCCACCCAGTCCATGGGCGCTACCACGCGCCAGATCATCACCAACGCCCTGCTGCCCGAAGCCCGCCCTGGCATTTTCGCGGCGATTACGGTGACGGCGATTACACTGGTGTCCTACACGGCCATGGCCGGTGTCGTAGGTGCTGGTGGCTTGGGAGACCTGGCGATCCGCTTTGGTTATCAGCGCTTCCAGACCGATGTGATGGTGGTCACCGTGGTGATGCTGTTGATCCTGGTGCAAATTCTGCAAACCGTCGGCGACAAGCTGGTGGTGCATTTTTCTCGAAAATAACGGCCATTGCCGGCCACAAGCCGGCACATGCCCGAACAAGGAGCTTGTTGGATGAAAAAACTACTGGTTGCTTTCGCCGCCGTTGCCGCGTTTTCCGCCCACGCCGAGACCATTACCGTCGCTGCGTCGCCTGTGCCTCACGCGGAAATCCTGGAATTCGTGAAACCTGCACTCGCCAAAGAAGGCGTGGATTTGCAGGTCAAGGTCTTCACCGACTACGTGCAGCCAAACGTACAGGTGGCTGAAAAGCGCCTGGACGCCAACTTCTTCCAGCACCAGCCGTACCTGGATGAATTCAACAAGGCCAAGGGCACCCACCTGGTGAGCGTTGGCGCGGTGCACCTGGAGCCCCTGGGCGCCTACTCCAGCAAATACAAGAAGCTGGACGAGCTGCCAAGCGGTGCCAACGTGGTCATCCCGAACGACGCCACCAACGGCGGCCGCGCGCTGTTGCTGCTGGCCAAGAACGGCCTGATCACCCTGAAGGAGCCGACCAACATCCTGTCGACCATCAAGGACATCACCGCCAACCCTAAAGGCCTGAAGTTCCGCGAACTGGAAGCCGCCACCCTGCCGCGCGTGCTGACCCAGGTCGACCTGGCGCTGATCAACACCAACTACGCACTGGAAGCCAAGCTGGACCCGTCCAAGGACGCCCTGGTGATCGAAGGCAGCGACTCGCCTTACGTGAACATCCTGGTCACCCGCGAAGACAACAAGGATTCGGACGCGGTGAAGAAGCTGGTAGCAGCCCTGCACACGCCTGAAGTGAAGCAATTCATCGAAGAGAAGTACAAAGGCGCGATCAAGCCAGCGTTCTGATGTAACCCTATCTCCCAAACACCGGAGATCAAAAAATGTGGGAGCGGGCTTGCTCGCGAAAGCTGAGTGTCAGTCGATAGATTCGTAACTGATACACCGCATTCGCGAGCAAGCCCGCTCCCACATTTGTTTTGCGTTGCTAGTTACTTGCGCTGCAACAGGCCAGGCAGTTGCGCGATTAGCTTCTGGTTATTCAACGGCGCCCGAATAAACCCACGCTGAGTCCCGTCCGGCCCAATCACCGCCAAGTTGCCGCTATGGTCGACGGTGTAGTTGGGCTTGCTGGTATCGGCCGGGATAAACGGAATGCTCACCGCATTCGAAACCTTCTGCACATCCTCCACGTTTGCGCCGGTCAGCCCTTCAAACTGCGGGTCGAAGTAACCCAGGTACTGCTTGAGCTGGGCCGGGGTGTCGCGGTTCGGGTCGACGCTGACCAGGATCACCTGCAACTTGTCCACCGCCTCTTTAGGCAGTTCGCTCTTGATCTGGCGCAGCTGGGCGAGAGTGGTAGGGCAGATATCCGGGCAGAAGGTGTAGCCGAAGAACAGCAGGCTCCACTTGCCTTTCAATTCGTTGACCACCACCGGCTGGCCTTCCTGATTGGTCATGCTCACTGGCGGCAACTGGCGGCTTTGCGGCAGCAGGATAATGCCGGCGTCGATCAGTGCGGTAGGGTCGCCCTGGCCTTTGCCCGAGAGCACTTTGTTGACGGTCAGGCCCATGATCAACGCGACGATGGCCACCAGGATGAAGACGGTTTTTTGAGTTCGAGTCATAGGTTCAACAATAAGTAGTGGTCTACGAGCAGGGCGATGAACAGCAGCAGCAGGTACCAGATAGAGTACTTGAAGGTGTTGATCGCCGCGTGCGGCTGAGCGCCACGGTACAACACCAGGGCCCATTGCAGAAAGCGCCCGCCCAATAGCAGCGCACAGGCCAGGTACAACAGGCCGCTCATGTGGATCACGTACGGCATCAGGCTCACCGCCAGCAGGGCGAAGGTGTAGAGCAGGATGTGCACCTTGGTGTAGTGCTCGCCATGGGTGACCGGCAACATGGGGATGTCGGCCTTGGCGTATTCCTCCTTGCGGTGGATGGCCAGGGCCCAGAAGTGCGGCGGGGTCCAGGCGAAGATGATCAGCACCAGCAGCAAGGGTTCGGCGCTGACATGCCCGGTCACGGCCACCCAGCCCAACAGCGGCGGCGCGGCCCCGGCGAGCCCGCCGATGACGATGTTCTGCGGTGTCGCGCGCTTGAGAAAGCCGGTATAGATCACCGCATACCCCAACAGCGACGCCAGCGTCAGCCAGGCGGCCAACGGGTTGGTAAAGGCCAGCAGCAGGGCCAGTCCCGCCACCGCCAGAAACAACGCAAACGCCAACGCGGCCAGCGGCGACACACGCCCCTCGGCCAACGGGCGCTTATGGGTGCGCGCCATCACCGCATCAATGCGCCGGTCCACCACATGGTTCACCGCCGCTGCGCCACCGGCGCACAGGGCGATCCCCAGGTTACCGAATACCAGCACCGTCCAGGGCACCCCGGCGCGCGTGGCGAGGAACATGCCCACCAGGGAGGTGATGAGCATCAGCACCACCACTTTTGGCTTGGTCAGCTCCAAATAGTCACGCCAGATCGGCTGGCTGTGGCGTGCGCCGATCAAGGTCGCCATGGCATCTCTCCTTTAAGGGTGATGAGGCCCGATACGTGTTTGCGCGGAATGAAGCGCCAGCCGAAGCGTGACGGGTTGCGCACCCGGACCAGGCTGGTACGGGCGTGGTAATTGACCAGCACCAGGCTCAACAACAGCGCCGCGCCACCGGCGTTGTGCGCCACCGCCACCGGCAATGGCAGATGGAAATACACGTTGCTCAGGCCCAGGCTGATCTGCGCCGCCAGCGCGATCAGCAGCAGGCCCGCCAACCGCGTCATGCCCACTGCGCGCAGTTGCCAGGCCAGGCCCAGCAGCACCAGAGTCACGATGACCGCGCCGATGCGGTGGGTCAGGTGGATCGCGGTGCGCGCATCGCTGTCGAGCTGCCCGCCCAAGTAATTGGGGCCGATGTGTTGGGTGAGGTGAAACCCGTTGGCAAAGTCCGCCGCCGGCCACCACTGGCCGTGGCACGTGGGCAGGTCAATGCAGGCCACCGCCGCATAATTGGAACTGACCCAGCCCCCCAGCGCGATCTGGCCGATTACCAGCACCAACCCCGCCGTCGCCCAATATTGCAGGCGCTTGGGCACGATCAACGCGGGCAACACGCCGGACAAGCGCAGGGTCAGCAGAAACAACAGGCTCAGGGTCGCGAAGCCGCCCAGCAGGTGGCCAGTCACCACCTGCGGCCACAGCTTGAGCGTCACCGTCCACATGCCGAACGCCGCCTGGGCGAACACCACCGCCAACAGAAACAGTGGCAACTTCACCGGCTGGCCCGGATCACGCCGATGGCTCCAGGAGCGCGCCGCCAACAGCACGATCAACAACCCCAGGGTGCCGGCAAAGTAGCGATGGGTCATCTCGGCCCAGCCCTTGTCGGCCTCGACCGGCGCATCCGGAAAATGCAGCTCGGCGTGGGCCAGTTGGGCTTCGGTCTTGGGAACGCTGATAAAGCCGTAGCAGCCCGGCCAGTCCGGACACCCCAGGCCGGCATGGGTCAGGCGGGTATAGGCACCCAGCAGCACGACGAACAGCGCCAGCAAGGTGGCAAACAACGCGAGGCGAAATCCAGGTTTGGCCATGACGATGCCCTTATCCGATGTTCGACAGTTTCAGCAGCAGGCGCAGGTCGTTGAGCAAGTCCTTGCCCTTGACCTTGGCGTCGTAGCGCAGCACCAGGTTGCCGTGGGGGTCGACGATCCACAGCTGCGCGTCGCCGGGTGCAGCGGCGTCTTTGGTGAAGGTCGACAGGTCCAGGGGGTAGCGCTGCAACTGCGGGTATTCGGCCTTGAGCTTGGCTTCGTATTCGGTGCCGACCGGTAGCGCGCTGGCCAGGGCATGACTGGCGCGGGAAGCGTCGCGGCCCAGGCTGATCTGCAGTTGGCGCGCGAGGTACACCAATTGCTGGCAATCGGCGGCGCAGGCGGTGGGTGCAGTCACCAGCAGTTGCCAGCGGTCTTCATCGGCCTGCACACCGATGTCGGCACGCGTCTGACCATTGCCGATCATCTCGCCGTGGTAGCTGCGACTCTCGGGCACCCAGAACTGCAGCTTGTACATGAAGGTGGCCAGTGCCATCGGGCCAATCACCATCATCAGGATCAGGATCAACTGCCAGCGGCCTTTGCGTCGGTCGGGCGTGACAGGCGCGTCAGACATGTTGAGTGGATTCATGGCCGCTCCCATGGTGCTTCTCCTTTTTGTTATGCCATCCGAGGTAGAGGTAAAGCGCCAACAGCGCCACTGCCATGGCAAACCATTGCACGGCATACCCCAAGTGTTTTTCCGGGCCCATGGCGACCACCGCCCAGGTGGTGTCGTACGTACCGGCGCCGGCTTCTGCGCGCAGCTCGTAGGCAAACCCGTTGCGGCCCAGCTCCGCCCACAACGCAGCCGGGTGCAGGGCAGTGAGCAGGCGCGGCCACTGTGCGGTGGCTGGGTCGGCGTGCAATTGGAACGTTTCGCCTGGAGCCACGTAGACCCAGGCGTCGAGGTTCACCGGCTGATTGGGGGTGGTGAAGACGGGCGGGACACGTCGGTCTGGCCAAGGCAGCCAGCCGCGGTTGAGCAACAGCCACTCGCCGCTGGCCTGGTCATGAAAGGGTTGCAGCAGCTCGACGCCCGCCCGGCCGTCACGCATGCGGTTGTCGAGCAACACGCTGTGTTCGGCGTCGAACTGGCCGCGCAGGCGAACGCGACGAAAGGCCGGGTCAGTCAAGTCGACGAGTTGCGCGCTGCTCACCGGGTCAGCCACACGGCGCTCGGCATAGCTGTCCACCAGCAGCTGCTTTTCATGGCCGCGCGACAGCTGCCAGAACCCCAGGCCCACCATCAAGGGCAGCAGCACCAGCACCACCAATGTGGGTGCGAGCCCTGGGCGAAAGTCTTTTATGGCGGTGGCTATACTTGTTTTCATTGCCCGCCCCTCTCCTCAATGCCCCACCGCGCCAGGAACCCAGACATGCTCAAAGCCGCCATTGCCCTGATGCTGATCGCGACCGTCGCGAGCCTGTTCAGTGGCTTGTTCTTCCTGGTCAAGGACGAGGGCAACTCCAACCGCCTCGTCACCGCCCTGACCGTGCGTGTGGTACTGGCCGTGATCACCGTGGCGTTGATCGCCTGGGGCTTTTTCAGCGGCCAGTTGGTGTCCCATGCGCCGTGGTAAGACGCGTCACAGCACGTAGACGAAGAAAAACAGGCCGATCCACACCACATCCACAAAATGCCAATACCAACTGGCCGCCTCAAAACCGAACTGGTGCTCGGCATTGAAGTGCCCCTTGAGGATGCGCATCAGCATCACGAACAAAATGATCGTGCCGATGGTCACGTGGGCGCCATGAAAGCCTGTGAGCATGAAGAAGGTCGCGCCGTACACGCCAGAGCCGAGGGTCAGGCCCAGCTCTTTATAGGCATGCATGTACTCCTCGGCCTGGAAGCCCAGGAATGCCCAACCCAGCAGCACGGTGATCGCCAGCCAGATTTTCAACGCGCCACGGTGCCCCTTGCGCAACGCATGGTGCGCCAGGGTGATGGTCACGCTGGAACTGACCAGCAGGATCGTGTTGACCAACGGCAAGCCCCACGGGCTGATCGTGCCTTCCGGCGGCGGGTACAGTTTCGGGTCAGGGTTGTTGAGCAGCGGCCAGGTAAATTCGAAGTTCGGCCACAGCATGTGCGCGATGCCCTTGTGGCCTTCGCCGCCCAGCCACGGGCCGGACATATGCCGCACGTAGAACAGCGCACCGAAGAAGGCGATAAAGAACATCACCTCGGAAAAGATGAACCAAGTCATGCCCCAGCGGAACGAGCGGTCCATCTGTGGGCTGTACAAACCGGCGCGGCTTTCCTTGATCACCGCGCCAAACCAACCGAACAGCATGTAGGCCAGCAACAGGCCGCCGACGAAGAAAATCCACGGGCCGTGGGATTCCGGGCGCGCCGCCTTCAGGTCGTTGAACCACACGGCCAGGCCGTACACCGTGATCAACATGCCAAACGTAGCAATTATTGGCCATTTGCTTTGCGCTGGTACGTAGTACGTATCATGAGACGACATGTATTCGCTCTCCTGATTGAGGGGGCAAACAGTAGCTAGCCCCCGGTGTGGACAGCCACCGGCGGTTGGCGCGCAGTGATATCGAACAGCGTGTACGCCAGGGTCAAATGCTTCACATCCTTGGGCATGTCGCGATCGACAATAAAACGCACCGGCATTTCGATGCGCTGGCCTGGCTGCAGCACTTGCTGGGTGAAACAAAAACACTCGGTCTTGTGGAAATACATCGCCGCTTCCGCCGGGGAAATACTCGGTACGGCCTGGGCGGTCATGGGTTTATCGGTAGGGTTGTAGGCCACAAACAGCATCTCGGTGACCGCACCGGGATTGACCACCACCTCATCGGCCTTGGAATGGAACTCCCAGACCATGTCGATGGCATTGGTGGACAGGAACTGCACGCGCACTTGACGCGTGGGATCCACCACCTGCTCACCCTCGTACTGCCCGGCGGTCTTGCCGTTGATACCGAAGGCTTTGCACATCACGTCGTAGATCGGCACCAGGGCAAAGCCGAAGGCGAACATGGCCACCACCAGGATCAGCAGGCGGGTGACCAGCCGCCTGATCGGCACCGATTCAGCCATCACACACCCCCTCGCTGTTGATTTTCTGTGGGAGCTGGCTTGCCTGCGATGGCGGTGTCCCAGCGACCATTTCCGGCAACTGACACACCGCTATCGCTGGCAAGCCAGCTCCTACAAGGGATTTGTACAGAGGTGTTCATTTGACCTCCGGCGGCGTGGTGAAGGTGTGGTACGGCGCCGGCGAAGGAATGCTCCATTCCAGCCCTTCAGCCCCATCCCACGGCTTGGCCGGCGCAGGCGGGCCGCCACGGATGCACTTAATCACGATGAACAGGAAGAAGATCTGCGTAGCGCCGAACATGAACGCGCCAATCGACGAAACCATGTTGAAGTCGGCGAACTGCAGGTTGTAGTCCGGCACCCGGCGCGGCATACCGGCCAGCCCCACGAAATGCATCGGGAAGAACGCCAGGTTCATGCCCACGAAGGACAGCCAGAAGTGCAGCTTGCCCAGGGTTTCGTCGTACATGTGGCCGGTCCATTTCGGCAGCCAGTAGTACGCCGAGGCGAAGATGCCAAAGATCGCGCCAGGCACCAGTACGTAATGGAAGTGCGCCACCACAAAGTAGGTGTCGTGGTACTGGAAGTCGGCGGGCGCAATCGCCAGCATCAGCCCGGAGAAGCCGCCGATGGTGAACAAAATCACGAAGGCTACGGCAAACAGCATCGGCGTCTCGAAGGTCAGCGAGCCTTGCCACATGGTGCTGACCCAGTTGAACACCTTCACCCCCGTGGGCACGGCGATCAGCAGGGTGGCGTACATGAAGAACAGCTCGCCCACCAGCGGGATGCCGACCACAAACATGTGGTGCGCCCACACGATGAACGACAGGAACGCGATGCTCGCCGTGGCGTAGACCATCGAGGTGTAGCCGAACAGCGGCTTGCGCGAGAAGGTCGGGATGATCGAGCTGACGGCACCGAACGCCGGCAGGATCATGATGTACACCTCCGGGTGACCGAAGAACCAGAACACGTGCTGGAACAGCACAGGGTCACCGCCACCGGCCGCGCTGAAGAAACTGGTGCCGAAATGGATGTCCATCAGCATCATGGTCACGCAGCCCGCCAGCACCGGCATCACCGCGATCAACAGGAAGGCGGTGATCAGCCAGGTCCACACGAACAGCGGCATTTTCATCAACGTCATGCCGGGCGCACGCAGGTTGAGGATGGTGGCGACCACGTTGATCGCCCCCATGATCGAACTGATGCCCATCAGGTGGATGGCGAAAATAAAGAACGTCACGCTTTCCGGTGCATAGGTGGTGGAGAGCGGGGCATAGAAGGTCCAGCCGAAATTCGGCCCGCCCCCGGGGGTGAACAGGGTCGACACCAGTAGCAGGAACGCGGCCGGCAACAGCCAGAAGCTGAAGTTGTTCATGCGCGGCAGAGCCATGTCCGGCGCGCCGATCATCAGCGGGATCATCCAGTTGGCCAGGCCGACGAACGCCGGCATTACTGCACCGAACACCATGATCAAACCGTGCATGGTGGTCATCTGGTTGAAAAACGCCGGTTGCACGATCTGCAGGCCCGGCTGGAACAGTTCGGCACGAATCACCATGGCGAACGAGCCGCCGAGCAGGAACATGGTGAAGGCGAACCACAGGTACATCGTGCCGATGTCTTTATGGTTGGTGGTCAGCACCCAGCGCATCAATCCTTTGGCGGGGCCGTGGGCATGGTCGGCATGACCATGGTCGATCACAGTGCTCATGGCCGTTCTCCTGCAAGCGAGTGGGCGGGGCGGTTCAGGGCATACGCAGTGAGGGCTGTCATTTGCTTTGCGCCTGTTTCAGAGCCAGCACGTCTTTGGGCGTGACCATGTCGCCTTTGTTGTTGCCCCAGGCGTTGCGTTCGTAGGTCACCACGGCGGCGATATCCACTTCCGAAAGCTGCTTGCCAAACGCCGCCATGGCGGTGCCGGGCTTGCCGAAATAGACACGGTGCAGGTGGTCTTCCTTAGGCCCAATGGCGATTGGCGAGCCCTTGAGCGCCGGGAACATCGGCGGCAGGCCCTGGCCTTCGGCCTGGTGACAGGCCACGCAGGTGGTGTGGTAGACCTTGTCGCCACGGGCCACCAGTTCGTCTAGCGTCCACTCTTTGGAGGTCAGCTCCTTGAGCTTGGCGGCTTCTTCCTTACGCTCGCCGAGCCAGGTGTCGTAGTCGGCCTTGGACTTGACCTCGACCACGATGGGCATGAAGCCGTGGTCCTTGCCGCACAGCTCGGCGCACTGGCCCCGGTAGATGCCGGGCTTCTCGATACGGGTCCAGGCCTCGTTGACAAAACCGGGGATGGCATCGCGCTTGACCGCAAAGGCCGGCACCCACCAGGAGTGGATCACGTCGGCCGCCGTCACCAGGAAGCGCACCTTGGCGCCCACCGGAAGCACCAGCGGCTGGTCGACTTCGAGCAAATAGTGCTCGCCCTTGGTGGCCTGGTTGTGGATCTGTTCGGCGGGCGTGGCCAGGTTGCTGAAGAACTCCACGTCCTGGCCCAGGTATTTGTAGTGCCACTTCCACTGATAGCCGGTGACCTGGATATCGATATCCGACTCACTGCTGTCGTAGATGTTGATCAGGGTCTTGGTCGCCGGAATAGCCATGGCCACCAGGATCAGCAGGGGCACCACGGTCCAGAGGATTTCCACGGTCGTGCTCTCGTGGAACTTGGCGGCCACCTGGCCCGTAGACCGACGGTGCAGGATCATCGACCAGAACATCGCGCCAAACACGACAATGCCGATTACCACACAGATCCAGAAAATGGTCATGTGCAGGTCAAACACGGCGTGACTGACTTCAGTAGCCCCTGGCGCCATATTCGTTGTCCAGGCGGCTTGCGCCTGGCCGAATACTGACCACAACAGTAGGCCCATCCAAACGTGTGGATGTCGCGTCATTGCGGGTTCCCCTTTATGTTTCTTGTTATCCCGCCGGTTTGCACCTGCGGCGAAGGGAGCGGCTTCCATACTGCTTACAACCGCCTTGCCTTGCCTGCTTCATGCAGTTGGGCGTCATCAGCTAATTGCGTACAAATCCGAGTATAGACACGCCCTGCAACCCCGCAATGTGTAGGGGAAAATGAGTAAAAACAGACGGCCGGAGCCAATAAAACCGGGAGCGGAATCGTTTATCCGACGAACGATGGCAATTCGATATAACGGAGGCGCATAACCATGAAATAATTATGACAAATGCGTCTGAGGCGCTCGTATAAACGAGCTACCTTATCCTCTCCCTTTTCCTACGCCTGCATCACTGGAGCTTTCATGAACACCGCCGCATTGCGCGAGCAGATTTCCCGTGCCCATCAACACGAAGCCAGCACTGGCCAGCTTGCCCAGCAACTGGAAAAACAATTGCCGCACCTGCACTCGGCCATCTCCCTGGCTGACGGTGATCGCAACATTGTCATGACCCGCTTTGTCACCGCCTACATCGACCTCGTCCCCGACCTGCTGGACGCCGCCAATGACGTGGCCCGCGAAGCCGGCATCGAAAGCCAGATCAAGCCGGTACTGAAAATCGCCGAGCATTTCTTCCTGCAGCCGCCTGCGATCCTGGCCGGCCACGAAGGGCTCGACGGCCTGTTGGACGAGGCCTACCTGGCCCATCGCCTGGTGGAAGAGGTCAACGACCTGTACATCAAGCATTTCGGCCAGCCGTTGATTCCGGCGGATACCACGGTTGCCAACCTGATCGCGCACCAATTGATTGGCGAGCAGTTTGCCAACCAGCTGGATGAAGCGGTGCACTTGGCCGTGGATGAAATGTTGAACGAAGACAGCTTTGCACTGGAGTCGGTTGAAGCGTACCGCGAGACCCTCAAGAGCCCGGATACGGAAGCAGCGTGGAAGCGTTGGCCGTGCCTGTCGCGCCAGCTAGGGGTTGAGTTGGCGCTGGATCAACCGGCTTAATTTTCCGGGCCGCAAACGATCAACTGTGGGAGCTGGTTTGCCCTAATGCCAGTCAGTTAAGCGCAACACGACCTCTGTAGTGAGCGGGCTTGTCGAATCGTCGCACCGCCCGCGCTGGGTGGCGCAGCCGCCCTAATCCGGTCGCCGCGCTCTTCCAGACAGAACTCAGTTGTCTGGTTTCGGGGCCGCTTCGCAGCCCAGCGCGGGACAAGCCCGCTCACTACAAGAGCCTGGCCACCCTTTGGTTCCTTAACTAACTGGCAAGCCAGCGCCTACAGGGTGGGTTGTGGTGTCAGGCGGGCGCGGAGCCCAGGCCTGCCGTCGTCCGCTCACGGCCTTCCAGCCGTCGCTTCAAGCCGCGCGCCTCGATCACCAGCGTCGAGCCTTTCGCCGCATTCGCCCGTCCCCATTCCTCCAGCAACTCCAGGCAGGAGTGGTCGATGTAACTCAGGTTGCTCAGTGGCACATGCACGGTAGTCCCCGCAGGCACCGTCGCCAGCACTTGAGTCAACGCCGGCACTTTCAGAAAGGTCGCCGCACCGACCAACCGCAATTCCATCTCGCCTTCCTGGGGCAGGTCGATCAAGCTGACTTTCAGCCGCGAAGCCTTGAGGGCCAACGTGACCAACGTCAACCCGAAGCCGATCAATACACCTGTCAGCAAGTCGGTAAAGACGATCGCCAGTGCCGTCGCCGAATAGGTCAGCATCGGCATCCGCCCATATCGCCCCAGCGCCTTGAATGCCTTGAGGTCAACCAACTTGATCCCGGTGTACACCAGCACGCCCGCCAGGCTCGCCACCGGAATGCTCTGCAGCACACTCGACAGCAACAGCACGAACGCCAGCAGCCACAGGCCGTGGAACATCGCCGACAGACGCGTCGTCGCCCCGGCTTGCACGTTGGCCGAACTGCGCACGATCACCCCCGTCATCGGCAAGGCGCCGACCAGGCCACACAGCATATTGCCTACACCTTGAGCGGATAATTCTTTGTCGAAATCAGAACGCTGGCCGCTGTGCATGCGGTCAACCGCAGCGGCGGACAGCAGGGTTTCGGCACTGGCGATAAACGCGACAGCAAAGGCGGCGATCAGCAGTTGTGGGTCGGCCAGATTCAGCAAGTCACTGGGACGCAGCCAGTCGATGGCGTCCGCAAGGTTTTCCGGAACCTCCACGCGCTTGACCTGCAAGGCCAGCACCAGGCTTGCCACCGTGGTCAGACCAACACCCAACAAAGCGCCCGGTACAAAACGCAGGCTCTGCGGGCGTAATTTATCCCACAGGTACATCACCAACATCGTCGACAAGCCGAGCAGCCCCGCTTGCCAGCCAAGGCCACCACCCAGGGTGGGAATGGCTTCAGCCAGAGCCGCCGGGAACCCGGCCAGGTTGTCCAACCCCGAAGGCTTGGGCGCGCCATCGAGCATCACGTGGACCTGTGACAGCACGATCAGCACACCGATCCCCGCCAGCATGCCGTACACCACAGCGGGTGCCGTGACCCGGAACCAGCAGCCCAGGCGCAAGCGCCCGGCAACCAATTGCAGGAAACCCGCCAGCAACAGGATCGGCCCCAGCATCAGCATGCCGTGCTGACGCACCAGCTCGAACACCAGCACCGCCAACCCGGCAGCCGGGCCGCTGACCTGCAGGGGCGACCCCGCCAGCCAACCCACCACCAGGCCACCGATGATCCCGGTAATCAGGCCTTTGGCCGGCGGCATGCCGGACGCAATCGCAATACCCATGCACAAGGGCAGGGCGACCAAAAACACCACCACAGAGGCGAGCAGCTCCCGCGGCAGTACAGCTTTCAATTGAGCAGCACGCATGATGACTCTCCCGAGGCATTCGCCGGGCGTGGCAACGCCTGGCTGCTCTAATGGCAGCCATCGCGTTACCCGGCAAGGAAGTGTTTTAGAAGCGCGCTTTAGGCGTCGCGCATGGGATCGGCCCGTCGCCGCTCAACGAGCGGAAGGCCGACTGGTCGGCGTCGTAGGCGCGGATCTCACTGGTCTCGATGTTGTAGATCCAGCCGTGGATAAACAATTGACCATTGGCCATGCGCGAAGCCACGGAAGGGTGGGTGCGCAGATGTTGCAGCTGGGCGATGACGTTTTCTTCAGTCAGCACCTTCATGCTCTCGCCTTCGTTGGCACAGTCGCAGTTGTCCTCAACCATCGACTTGGCGACCTCGGCATGGCGCAGCCAGGCCCTGACCGTCGGCATCTTCTCCAGACTGGCAGGGTTGAGCACCGCACGCATGGCACCGCAGTCGGAATGCCCGCACACGATGATGTGCTGCACGCCCAAGGCCAGTACCGCGTACTCGATGGCGGTGGAAACACCACCGTTCATCTGCCCGTAGGGCGGCACCACGTTGCCGACGTTACGGGTTACGAACAGATCGCCTGGAGAGCTTTGGGTAATCAGCTCAGGGACGATGCGCGAGTCGGCGCAGGTGATGAACATCGCCCGCGGGCTCTGGGCCGTGGCGAGTTTCTTGAACAGTTCTTCCTGCTGGGGGAAGACGTCGTGATGGAAATGCAAAAAGCCGTCAACAATATGCTTCAGCGCTGCATCGGCGGTTTCAGACACCTGAGGGGCTGATGCCGACGCAGCCAACGGCTGTTTATCCTTGTCACTCATGATTCATCCTCTTGATTAAGGCGGGGGAATATTCAGGCCAGTTCGACGCCGGCTCAGGGCAATAGTTGTGAAATGCCACAGAGCAGGCTTCCGACCCATCAGTCACTCGCTGAACAAGGTAACCATCTAAACTTAATTCAAACTGAACAAACCGCTCTAGGTCGCAGGTTTCAGTGATATCAATGTGCGACCATTCCTACATAAGAACGCTCTTATCCTGACTAGTCTACCTATAACAATGCCATCTGCCTGCCCGGTGGGCAGAACGCTGTGCAATCCAGATTAAACCCCTCCCGACGATTGAGCCCCAGGCGTTTGATCGCCTTGCTGAAGCGCTGGGCCAGCAAATCGGCAAACGGCCCCTCGCCACGCATGCGCACGCCAAAGCGGCTGTCGTACACCTCGCCACCCCGCACTTGCCGCACCAGGCTCATCACATGGGCCGCTCGCTGCGGGTAATGCGCCGCCAGCCATTCCTCGAACAGCGGCGCCACCTCAAGGGGCAGGCGCAGCATCATGTAGGCTGCACTTTGAGCACCGGCTGCGTGGGCTTCCGTGAGCAGGCTTTCGAGCTCGCTGTCGTTGATCATGGGGATCATCGGCGAACACAGCACCCCCACCGGGATACCCGCCTCACGCATCACCCGGATCGCCCGCAACCGCGCCTTGGGCGCCGCCGTGCGCGGCTCCAGGATGCGCTTGAGTTCGTCATCCAGGCTGGTGAGGCTGATCATCACCGCCACCAGTCGCTGCTTGGCCAGCTCAGTGAGCAAATCAAGGTCGCGCAGGATCAGCGAGCCCTTGGTGATGATCGTCACCGGATGCCGGTAGCGCAGCAGCACTTCAAGGGTTTGACGGGTGATCCTGTATTCGCGCTCGATGGGCTGGTACGGGTCGGTATTGGAGCCCAGGTTGATCGGCGCACACATATAGCCCGGTTTCGACAACTGCTGCTCCAACACATCGGCGGCGTTGCTCTTGGCAATCAACTTGGTCTCGAAGTCCAGCCCGGGGGACATGTCCCAATAGGCATGGCTGGGCCGCGCGTAGCAGTAGATACAGCCATGCTCGCAACCTCGGTAAGGGTTGATTGAGCGATCAAACGGCAGGTCCGGCGAGTTGTTGCGGGTGATGATGGTCTTGGCCGTTTCAATGCGCACTTCAGTGCCCTGGGTGGGTGGCACTTCCTGGTACCAGCCGTCGTCCTCGACCACGCTGACGGTGGGCGCGAAGCGGTTGTGCAGGTTGGTGGCAGTGCCCCGGCCACGGGGCGGCAACGGAGTAGACATGAAAACGCCTCGATACTGTTTTTATATACAG
Organism: Pseudomonas sp. TE24901; assembly: GCF_054058375.1. Classification (NCBI taxonomy): domain Bacteria; kingdom Pseudomonadati; phylum Pseudomonadota; class Gammaproteobacteria; order Pseudomonadales; family Pseudomonadaceae; genus Pseudomonas; species Pseudomonas sp. TE24901. The sequence goes on along the minus strand of NZ_JBSSAF010000001.1, from coordinate 730,286 downwards.
TATCGAGGCGCAAGGGTTCTGACCAGTGCCGTTTGGCGGTCAGGTACGCGTCAGTGTTTTTGCGTCACTTGGCCCAGGTCATCGCCCGAGGTGGTGCGCATATCATTCTTGCGCAGGTCCGCCACGTCACTGGCCTTCACAGGCGTGCCCTTGTTACCCCAACTGCCACGCACGAAACTGACCACATCCGCCACTTCCTGGTCCGACAGGCGCCACGCAAACGCGGGCATGGTGAAGGTAGACGGCGCCGTGTGGGTGGCCGGCAAGGTGCCGCCGTTCAACACGATATTGATCAAGGACGTCGCATCCGCCGTCTGCAACACGGGGTTGCCCGCCAGCGCCGGGAATACACGCGTGTAGCCGTGGCCGTCGGTGCGGTGGCAAGCCGCGCAGTTGTCGATATACACCGAGGCGCCCGGTTTGCTGTCATCGCCTTTCCACAGCGCGTCAGCCACCTGCTTGTCGTACAGGTGCGGCTGATCTTTCGGATCCACCGCCGGCAGGCTCTTGAGGTAACGGGCGATAGCGGTCAGGTCATTTTCCGACATGTACTGCATGCTGTGGACCACCACATCGCTCATGCCGCCGAACACCGCGCTGCGGTCACTGCGACCGGTCTTGAGGAATTGCACCAGTTGCTCCTCGCTCCAACTGCCGAGGCCGTCCTTATGGTCACCGCGCAGGCTTTTGGCGATCCAGCCTTCCAGCGGCGCACTGCCGGACAAGAATGCATTGCCGTCAGTGGCGCTCAGGGCTTTTTCCTGCATCGTCAGGGCACGCGGCGTATGGCACGCGCCGCAGTGGCCCAGGCCTTCCACCAGGTACGCACCGCGGCTGATCACCGGGTCGGCAGCCGCCTGTGGTTGCACCTCTGCAACCGTCGGCGCGAACATCCAGCGCCATGCTGCCAACGGCCAGCGCATGCTCAGGGGCCAAGGAATATCGCTGTCCTTGTTCTCTTGGGCAACCGGTTCCACACCCTTCATGAAGTACGCATACAACGCCTGCATATCGCTGTCGCTGACGCGTGCGTAAGACGGGTAGGGCATCGCCGGGTAAAGCGTACTACCGCTCTTGGCGACGCCATGGCGCACGGCCTTGTCGAAGTCCTCGAAGCTGTAGTCGCCCAGGCCGGTCTTGTCCGGGGTGATGTTGGTGGAATAGATCACGCCGATGGGCGTTTCCATCGGCAGGCCACCGGCGAAGGGTTTACCGCCCTTGGCGGTGTGGCAGGCCACGCAGTCGCCGGCGCGGGCCAGGTATTCGCCCTGCTTGATCAGGTCGGTGTCAGCCGCACTGACGGAACAGCTGCTGAAGAGCGCCAGGGAGGCGATAACGAATGCTTTCATGGTCATCGCTCCTTATGCCTGAACCAGTGGGCCGGGGTTTTTCAGGTACTGCTCGCGGATCGCCCGCGCCGACCAATAGGCCAGCGCCGCCACCAAGCCGGTCGGGTTGTAGCCCAGGCCTTGTGGGAAAGCGGACGCGCCCGGGACAAACACGTTGTGCACATCCCAGCACTGCAGGTAGCGGTTCAACGCGCTGGTTTTCGGGTCGGTGCCCATGATCGCGCCGCCATTGAGGTGGGTGGTCTGGTACGAGGCGGTGTTGAAGTGCTCACCGACTTTCTTGCCCAGCAGCGCGATGGCCTTGGGGTTCATCGCCTGCGCGACCTTGCCCATTTTCTCGACCATGAAGCGGTTCATCTTGATGTCGTTTTCCTGCCAGTCGAACGTCATCCGCAACAACGGCAGGCCGTAGGCATCGCGGTACACCGGGTCCAGGTCCAGGTAGTTGCCCCGGTAGGATTGATGGGCACCGTGGGCGTCCATCGACACCTGGTGGGTGTAGTAATCGGCGGTAGCGCGCTTCCAGGCACTGCCCCAGGCCGGGGTGCCAGGTGGGTTGGAGGTGCCGGCAATCGGCCGACTGCCCGCCTGGTTGACCCACATCGGCGAGCCGCCTACGAAGCCATGCGGCCCGTGGTCGAAGTTGTCGGCGTTGAAGTCGTCGATGGCCACGCCATTACCACCCGCACCGATGAAGTTGTTGGTGTGGGTGTCCTTGTCGAAGAACGCCTTGATGGTCGCCATGTTCTGGTAGGCGAAATTTCTGCCCACCACGCCTTCATTGGTGATCGGGTCGTAAGGTTTGCCGATACCCGACAGCAGCATCAACCGCACGTTGTTGAACTGGAAAGACCCGAGGATCACCAGGTCGGCCGGCTGCTCGCACTCACGACCCTGGCCGTCGATGTAGGTCACGCCGGTGGCCTTGCTCTTGGTGCTGTCGAGGTTGACCTTGAGCACGTGGGAATTGGGCCGCAGCTCGAAGTTCGGCACCTGGCGCAGGGCCGGCAGGATGTTCACGTTCGGCGAAGCCTTGGAGTACATGTAGCAGACGTAGCCGCTGCAGAACCCGCAGAAATTGCACGGGCCCATCTGCGCGCCGTAGGGGTTGGTGTATGGCCCCGACGTATTGGCGGACGGCAGGTTGTAAGGCTTGTAACCGACCTCGGTAGCGGCCTTCTGAAACAGCTGTGCAGAGACGGTGTTTTTCTGCGACTCCAATGGGAACGGGTTCGAGCGGTCCGGCGCATACGGGTTACCGCCACGGCCTTCACCCACCAACTGCCCCTTGACCGTCCACGCCTGGCCCGAGGTGCCGAACACCTTCTCGGCGTAGTCGAAAAACGGCTCCAGCTCTTCATAGCTGACGCCGAAGTCCTGGATGGTCATGTCCTTGGGAATGAAGTTTTTACCGTAGCGCTCTTCGTAATGGCTGCGCATGCGCAGCTCAATCGGGTCGACACGAAAGTGCACGCCCGACCAATGCAAACCTGCGCCACCCACGCCATTGCCCGGCAGGAATGCGCCCAACTGACGGTTGGGCAGAGCGACGTCATTCACACTATGGCGAATGGTCACCGTCTCCTTGGAGATGTCCTGGAAGAGTTTTTTACGCACGCTGTAGGTCAGCTCGTCGATGACCTGGGGATAGTTGCCGTCCGGGTAAGTGTCCTGCATCGGGCCGCGCTCCAGCGCCACCACGTTAAGGCCTGCTTCCGTCAGCTCCTTGGCCATGATCGCGCCGGTCCAGCCGAAGCCCACGATCACCGCATCCACTTTCTTCATGATGGTCGCCACGTTTACGCCCTCTCGCCGCGAATGGAAACAGCCGGGAAGGGGTATTGCTCGTTGCGTTCAACCCAGTCCATGAAGTCGGCGCGGGCGCCGGGGAAACCAATCATGGTCCAGCCGACCATGCCTTTGTTGCCGCCGTGGATCGGGTCGCAGAAGAACCCTTCCTTGGTGTTTTGCAGCAACAGGTTGAAGAACATTTTCGGAGGTACTGCTGCGAAATGCGCGCTGACCTCACTGCCGCCAGCCTCCAAACGACGCAACATATCGTCTCGGGTAGCGCTGTCTTGCGCAGCAAAAGCTTTCCCGTTGAACGCCTTCGACCACGCATCCGTGGCGGCGATACCCAGGCGATAAATTTCCTTGGGTACCAATTTGGACTGCCACCCCATCTCTGGCGGGGCGTCGGCGTTGAACGGGCCTTGCATGAACCACAGTGCGCCACTGGCGTAAGGCGTGTTCATCTGGCGGTCGATGTATTCCGGCGCGCCGGCTTCCAGCGCACCCGGGCCCTGCTCATCCGCGGGAATCAACTGCGCAACAGCAGCGTTGATGAAGGCCCACTCTTCGGCCGTGAAGTAGGTCGGTTCGTAGGGCTTGTCGCTGGCGGCCGACGGGGCGGGAGCAGCCTGGGCCGGCTCGGGCGTGGCCATCAGCATCGAGCCACCCAGGCCCGTGCTGGCAACCGTGACCACCGGGATCAAGGTCAAGGATTTGCGCAAAAAGTCACGCCGGGGGTTGTCTTGATCTTGATCAGACATAGAGGCACCTCATCATGAAGTCACGGGTTGATCAGCCGCTTCTGGGAGCAGCGTGAAGGTTTGCCAAGGCATGGGATCCAAGGGGATAGAACACACTGGCAATCAATAGTTACAAATGATAGCAGGCTAAGCATCGAGGGAATCGATTCAGCTGCAAAAACAGCGGATCAGATGCGCCGGTTCACGATCCTTTGACGCACACCTCACACCCCATTCACCCCCTCAAGACCACTCTGGGCCCCATTACCACTCCCTTATCGGGTCACGTCACGCATGTTCACTCTTCGATTGTTACCGGCCCTCAGCCTGGCGCTCCTTGCGATGTTTATCGGCGCCCCTGCCCAGGCCGACGATGCCACGTCTATCCGACCACCCGAGTGGGCTCAGCCAGTAGGCGACCAATTCAATCTGCATCAGATGACGCCCACGCTGTATCGCAGTGCCTTGCCAGACAGCAATGCGCTGCCCGTGTTGGACCAACTGAAAATCGGCACGGTGATCAACTTCTTGCCGGAGTCTGATTCGGCGTGGCTGAAGTCATCTGATATCAAACAGGTACAGTTGTCTTATCGCACCAACCATGTCGATGATTCCGACGTGCTCGCGGCGCTTAGGGCGATTCAGGAAGCCGAAGCCAACGGCCCGGTGTTGATGCATTGCAAACATGGCTCTGACCGCACCGGCCTGATGGCGGCGATGTACCGCGTGGTGGTGCAAGGCTGGAGCAAAGAAGATGCGCTGAACGAGATGACCCAAGGCGGCTTCGGCAGCAGCAACGGCTTCAAGGACGGTGTTCGCTACATGATGAAAGCGGATGTCGCCAAGTTACGCACGGCACTGCAGAACGGAGAGTGCAGCACCAGCGCCTTTGCCCTGTGTTCAATGAAAAGCTGGATGAACACGGCCAATTCCGACACCTGACTTCAGGGCGCGCGCCCCGAGGGTTCCTCTGAAAACAACCGCACCGACTCAAGCAATGAACGAGAGTGGCCGGGAGCGAGCACCTGCTCGCGAAACGCCCGACCCGTCGCGGCATTGAAAACACCTTCGCGCTCAAACCTTTTGAAGGCTCTGCGCGCCAGCACCTCAGACCATTGGTAGGCGTAATACCCACCTTCATATCCCGATACCAAATGGCTGAAGCTGTTGGCATAACGCACAGTGTCCAGCGACGGCAGGTGACCGACTTCACGGTTGGCGCTCGCAAATACGTGTTCAATGGTACGTCCATCGTCCTGTGAGCCGTGTACTTCGATATCAAATAATGCAAGCGTCAACGACTCTGCCTGCTCCCAGGAAGACTGGGTATCGGTATACAGGGCTTGTTGCCGAGCCATCGCCATGGGCAAAGACGCCCCCGTTTTGAAATGGCTGGAAAGCCATGCGAGACAATCCGGCGAGTCACACCAGCGTTCGAAGAACTGGCCGAAAAATTCCGCGCTGTCGATACCTGAGTCATCAGTACCCATTTTGGTGCGGTAACCGATGCCCACCAATAGTTGCTGCAAGCAATGACCGAACTCATGAAAAAGGATCTTGAGTTGCCGATGCCCGAGCAAACACGTCTCATCGGGGGTACCTTCAAACTGAGTGAACAGCACAGCCATCGGTTGCACCCTGCGACTTTCAGCCGTGGTCCAGCGGTTTCTCAACGATATTGCGTAGGGGTAACCCCCGTCATTTTGCCGATACGGCACAAAAAAGATCTGCCCCAGCACTTCACCATGTTCTGTTATCTGAAAGAGACGGATCCCGGAAGCCCAAGCATCGAAGCCATAAAGCTCGCTGATTTCGATACCAAACAGTTGCTTTACGAGCGCAAATAGCTGAGACAAGGTGTTCTCGAGAGGAAAATAGACGCGCAGATCATCTTCGGAAACCCCGCAGGTTCTTTGCCGGATGATTTGCGCCAGGAACGTGAAATCCCAGGGCTGCAGGCCTGTCAGTCCAAGCTCATGCCCCAACGCCTCAAGCACCTGTTTGTCATGTGCAAAGACTGTGCGTGATGACGCAATTTGGTCACGAATAAAATCCAGGACTTGATCCCGGGTCTCCAACATTTGCAGCTCGAGTGCCAATTCAACAAAATTGGCGTAACCCAATAGCATGGCTTTCTGATGACGGCTGACCCTCAGCATTTGCAACAAGGGGCCATTGTCGAACTGCCCAGCGTGCGGGCCCAGATCAGAAGCACGCGTGTTGTAGGCAACGAAAATCTCCTCTCGCAATGTTCGATCCTGCGCGTAAGCCATGCATTCCCGGTAATTCTCGTCATTCAGGGTAATGAGCCAACCCTGCACGTTAGCCGCTCGCGCCTTTTGCGCCATCCGTGCCTTGAGGGTCGGGGTGAGTCCCTGCAATCGCGATTCATCGGTGATGTGTTTGCGCCACGCGTTGTTAGCCTGTTCCAGTCGGGTCAGGAACAATTGCTGGAGACCGGCAATTTTATGGTCGAGCATCACCCGTTTTTTCTGCATAGCCGGTTCCAGCTCAATGCCGGCCAGCCGAAATTTTTTCAGCGTGCGCTTCAGCAAACTCTGGCGGGACGCATCAAACAGCGCCGCAGATGAACTCGCGGCCAACGCTTTGTAGCAGTCGTACAGCCCTTGATTACCTGTCAGCTCTTGGGTGAACGCTGAAGCCCGAAAAGTGGCCAGCGCACTGGCCTCCAACCATCTTGGGTCGGTAGTGGTGCTGTCGAGGATGTAAATCACCGATAGCACCTCGTCAATGCGGGAGGTAACGGCTTCCATCGCCAACATCAAATCATCCCAGTTTGGGTGGTGTCGCTGGCTGGCAATGATACGGGCTACTTCGGTGCGACTGCTCAGCACAATCGCGTCGATGGCAGGCACAAGGTGCTCGGCACGGATGGCCGAGAAAGGCGGCAGGTGATAGTCCTGCAACAGAGGGTTGAGGTCCGGCATGGTGCTTCCTTGATAACCGCAAAAGGGGGGCAGCCATCCTGGAACACGCGTCAGAATTGAGGGGCGTAGATGCTTAATGCTCTTCGCCCTGAAACCTGTGTTTCAGGGCAAAAAACATCACATCAGTCAGTCCTTTTTCAGCTTCGGATTGGGGAAAAACTGCACCGCCTGCACCTTCGGGTCCGCTGGCGCTTTCAACGCCGACGTATTCACCCGCGTGCCCAATTCCTTGGGCACCGACAAGCCCTGGTCATTCAGCGTGTCGGTATAACCGCAGGCCACGCACTCACGGTGTGGCACGTTGTCTTCGGTCCACATCTTCAACTTGTCCGGCTCGCTGCACGCCGGGCAAACCGCCCCGGCGATAAATTGTTTCTTGGTAATCACAGGCCCTTCACTCATGCTGCCGCGTCCTCACTCAGGCCGCTGTGGCGCAAGAGTGCGTCAATCGACGGCGCGCGTCCGCGGAAATCGACGAACAGCACCATCGGCGCCTGGGAACCGCCACGGGCCAGGATCGCCTCGCGGAAGGCGCGACCGGTCTCGGCATTGAGCACGCCGTCTTCTTCGAACTTGGAGAAGGCATCGGCCGACAGCACTTCGGCCCATTTGTAGCTGTAGTACCCCGCCGCGTAACCGCCCGCGAAGATATGCGCAAAGCTGTTGGGAAAGCGGTTGTAGGCGGGCGGACGCATCACCGACACCTCATCACGCACACCCTCCAATACCTGAGCAACACTGCGGCCGTCGCCGTGAGTGGCGTGCAGCTCGAAGTCGAAGAGCGAGAACTCCAGCTGGCGCACCATCATCAGGCCGGATTGGAAATTCTTGGCGGCGAGCATTTTTTGCAGCAGGTCTTGTGGCAGCGGTTCGCCACTTTCGTAGTGGCCGGAGATCAGCGCCAGGCCTTCCGGCTCCCAGCACCAGTTCTCCATGAACTGGCTCGGCAGCTCCACCGCATCCCAAGCCACCCCGTTGATACCGGAAACGCCGGCGTGTTCAACGCGGGTCAGCAGGTGATGCAGGCCGTGGCCGAACTCATGGAACAGCGTGGTCACTTCATCGTGGGTCAGCAGGGCAGGTTTGCCGCTGTCGGCAGGTGTGAAGTTGCACACCAGGTTGGCCACCGGGCTTTGCAGTACGCCGTCGATCGTGCGGCGACGGTCACGCGCGCCGTCCATCCACGCGCCACCACGCTTGTTGGCGCGGGCGTACAGGTCGAAGAAGAAGCGGCCCACGTGCTGGCCGTTTTCCTTGATTTCAAACAGGCGGACATCCGGGTGCCAGGTGTCGAAGCCTTTTTGCTCGGCGATTTCAATGCCGTACAGGCGTTGCACGATGGCGAACAGGCCGCTCAGTACTTTGTCGATGGGGAAGTAGGCGCGCAGGGCTTCCTGGGACACGCTGTAGCGCTGCTCGCGCAGTTTTTCGCCGTAGAAACCACTGTCCCAGCTTTGCAGGTCCGCGCAGCCTTGTTCGGCGGCGTAGGCCTTGAGCTGTTGCAGGTCCAGGGTGGCAAACGGCTTGCTGCGCTTGGCCAGGTCGCGCAGGAAACTCAGGACCTGGTCGCTGGACTCGGCCATCTTGGTGGCCAGGCTCAGTTCGGAGAAGGACGCGTAGCCCAGCAACTGAGCCAGTTCCTGGCGCAGGTCGAGGATCTGCTCCATAACCGGGCCGTTATCGTTCTGACCGGCATTCGGGCCTTGGTCCGACGCGCGGGTGCAATAGGCCGCGTAAACTTCCTCACGCAGCGCGCGGTCCTGGGCGTAGGTCATCACCGCGTAGTAGCTCGGGAACTCCAGGGTGATCAGCCAGCCGTCGAGGCCTTTGGCCTGGGCAGCGGCGGCCATCTGCGCCTTGGCCGAGTCGGTCAGGCCGGCGAGGGTGGCCTCATCGGTAACGTGTTTGGTCCAGGCCTGGGTGGCATCCAGCAACTGGTTGGAGAACTTGCTGCCCAGCTCGGACAGTTTGCTCTGCACTTCGGCGTAGCGTTTTTGCTGCTCGGGCGGCAAATCGATACCCGACAGGCGGAAGTCACGCAGGGAGTGTTCCAGGATAGTTTTCTGCGCCACGTCGAAACCCGCGGCTTCCGGGCTGTTGGCCAAGGCTTCGAAGGCCTGGAACAGCGCACGGTTCTGGCCCATCTCGGTGGAGTAGGCGCTCAAGGCCGGCAGGCAGCTTTCGTACGCTTCACGCAGTTCGGCGCTGTTGCACACGGCGTTGAGGTGGCTGACCGGGCTCCAGGCAGCGCCCAGGCGATCATTCAGTTCGTCCATGGCCAGCACCAGGCCAGCCCACGTAGGGTTTTGGCCCTGGCTTTGCAGGATGCCTTCGATGGCGACGCGGTTGTCGGCGAGGATCTGTTCGATGGCCGGCTGGACGTGCTCGGCACGGATCGCCGAGAACGGCGGCAGGTCGTAGGACTGCAAAAGTGGGTTGTTCGCGCTCACGGTGGGTACCTTGGCTGAAGAAACATGTAAGAACAAAGATGGGGCCATCTTAATTACAATCAATGCCCACCGCAGCTATCAGCAGAAGAGAGAGAGGCTATCGTGACCCTTCGCACCTATCAGAACCACACGCCAACCCTGGGCGCCGGGGCTTTTGTCGATATTTCGGCGGTGGTGATCGGCGATGTCGAAATCGGCACCGACAGCTCGGTTTGGCCGCTCACGGTGATCCGTGGCGACATGCACCGCATCCGCATCGGTGCCCGCACCAGCGTGCAGGACGGCTGCGTGCTGCACATCACCCATGCCGGCCCGTTCAATCCGGACGGTTTCCCGCTGCTGATCGGCGACGACGTGACCATCGCCCACAAGGTCATGCTGCACGGCTGCACCGTCGGTAATCGCATTTTGATCGGCATGGGCAGCATCGTGATGGACGGCGCGGTGGTCGAGGATGACGTGATCATCGGCGCCGGCAGCCTGGTGCCACCGGGCAAGAAACTCGAGAGCGGCTTTTTGTACGTGGGCAGCCCGGTTAAACAAATCCGTCCGTTGACCGACAAGGAGCGTGCCTTTTTCACCTACAGCGCAGCGAACTACGTGAAGCTCAAAGACCTGCACCTGGCCGAAGGATTCAATCAATGACCCTGAACTACACCACCGTCCTGTTCGACCTGGACGGCACCCTCACCGACCCGCGTGAAGGCATCACCCGTTCGATCCAATACGCCCTCGGCAAGCTCGGCATCGACGAGCCGGACCTGACGAAGCTGGAACACTTCATCGGCCCGCCGCTGCTGCAAGCCTTCATGCAGTTCTACGGCTTCGATGAGGCCAAGGCGTGGGAGGCGGTGAATTTTTATCGCGAACGCTTCAAGGTCACCGGCCTGTATGAAAACCGTGTGTTCGAAGGCGTGATGCCGTTGCTGGAAGACCTGAGCAGCCAAGGCCGCCAGCTCTACGTGGCCACGTCCAAGCCCTGGGTGTTTGCCCGCGAAATCGCCCGGCATTTTGATTTCGCCAAGCATTTCAAGGTGATCTACGGCAGCGAGCTGGATGGCACGCGTACCAACAAGGTTGAGCTGATCGCGCACTTGATCCGCGAAGAAGGCCTGGACCCGGCCACCACCTTGATGATTGGTGACCGCAAGCACGACCTGATCGGCGCGCGCAGCAATGGCCTGGATTCAGCAGCGGTGGGGTATGGGTTTGGCAGCTTCGAGGAGTTGAGTGCCGAGGCGCCGACCTGGCATTTTGAGACGTTGGCGCAGATGCATCAGGCGTTTTTGCAGCGGCCTTGAGATTGCCATCGCCGGCAAGCCAGCTCCCACAGTTGACCGGGTTCCATATTTGAAATGGGGTCAACTGTGGGAGCCGGCTTGCCGGCGATGAGGCCCTAAAGACCACCCCCTTCCAACTGTTTCAACGCCGCCTTGCGCTGCGCCACCGGCAACCCACCCATCTTCTCCACCGCCGCAAAAAACCTCACCCAATCCCCATCCACCTGCCGAAACAACGCCGCAAACGCCGGCACCCACTGGTCATACAGCCCGAACGGCAACAGTCGCGCATTGTTCATCGGCTGGTTAATCCACACGTCATAGCGTTTATCCCCCGCCCACTGGCTGTCGCGCATCTGCCGGTAATCACGGCGCAAGCGCTCAAACTCTGCGGCTTTGGCCTGGCGCATCACATCGGCGGCCAACGGTTGGGCGTACAGCGTTTCCAGGCGCTTGCGAGTGTCGAGCACCAGCCGGATGAACTGGTCGCGTTGCTTCAATGCCGCGTCGCTGACCGGCGCCAGGCCGCGTGCAGCACGCCATTGGCGGGTGCCTTCCTGCTCAACGAAGTTGGCATAGGACTCGTTGAACTCGGTGTCGTCCTTCACATAAAAACGCTGGTGCGCCAATTCATGGAAGATCAGCGTGGCCAGGCGCTCATCGCCCCAGTTCATCATCGAACTCATGATCGGGTCGTTGAACCAACCCAAGGTCGAATAGGCTTCCACCCCGCCAATCGACACGTCCATGCCCCGTTGCCGCAACAACGCCGCTTCGCCACGCGCCGCGCCCTGGTTGTAATAACCGCGATAGGCCACGCAACCGGCAATCGGAAAGCAATGGGTTTCAGGTGAAAGGGAAAATTCCTGCGTGGCGAAGACATTCCAGACCACGTAAGGCCGGCCAATGTCGGCGTACAACCTGTAACTCTGGTTGTCGGGCAAGTGCAGGTGTTCGCTGGCAAAGGTGCGCGCTTTCTGCGATTGCACCAGGTGCTCACGCAAAACCTGGGGGCGGGAAGGGTCGGCGATCACCTCGGCAACCGGCTCACGCGCACGCAGCAACTGCCATTGGCCGCTGGCCAACTGGCTGTAATAGCTGACGCTGGAACAACCGCTGAGCAGCACCGCCAGCAACCCTGGAAGAAAACGCCTGACCATGCCCCGACTCCTGGGTTATTGATTCGCCAGACTATCCTGCCTGCACGGAATTTTTCCATGGCGTGGCGTGTTTATACTCATAGGGAGTCTGCTGCCATCTGCGCCAGGCTCAATTCTTTCCAACCGTTGAGTGCCTGCCATGCGCCAGCTCTTGCTTCCCCTCGCCGCCGTGTTCCTCACAGCGTGCGCAACCACGCCGATCCCGCCAGCGGACCCGCACCAGGCCTGGGTCGACTTCATCACCCCGACACCCGGTGCCAAGCTGGTAATGGCCCAGCGCCTGGACGGCAAGAACCTCAACGACGGGCGTTTCTTCCAGGTGCCACCGGGCAGCCATGAGCTGATGGTGCGCTTCGATTTCGAGGTAAATACCGGCACGGGCATCGGCGGGCTGGACCAGACGCGCGACCGCACCTGCTTCATGACCCTGCAGTACGACAATTTCCAGGCGGGGCAGCACTATCAGTTGGAAGGACGCTCGCTGGCGTTCACGCCCAACATCCGGCTGTATGACGCTGCTGGCAAGTTACTGGCCGAAGAACGCAGTGTGAACTGCCTCTGATCAGTCGTTGTTTTTCTGGTAGAGGATGCGCTTGGAGCCGTTTTCGCAAGAACCGACAATCATCGCACTGTCGTGATTCTTGGCTTCTTCGGCGGTGATGATTTCCAGGGTGTACGAAGGAATCGCCTTGGCCTGGATATTCGTTTCAATCTCTTTCCTGAGCTCTTCACAATCTTTTGGAGCGGCCACGGCCGACGTGGCCAGAACACCGCAGATGATCGCCAAGGCAAAACGTTTCATGTGTGAAGCTCCCTGAATGCACTGCGCACGGGTGTGCGCCTAGGCAGTAATGGCTATTCGACCACAGTTTATAAATGCGAGTTCTGATTTAACACAAACCAAATGTGGGAGCGGGCTTGCTCGCGAATGCGGTGTGTCAGTCAATAAATCTGTGACTGTTACACCGCATTCGCGAGCAAGCCCGCTCCCACAGGGGTTCTGTTGCGTTAGTTTACGAGAGTGGCATCCAGGCTGATTTTTGCATTCAGCACCTTGGAGACCGGGCAACCTTCCTTGGCCTTTTTGCTCAGTTCATCGAACTGCGTCTGGCTCGCGCCGGGGATCTTGGCCTTGAGGATCAGGTGCACAGCGGTAATGGCGAAGCCGCCGTCGACTTGATCCAGGGTGACTTCGGCCTGGGTGTCGATGCTGTCAGCCTTGAGGCCGGCATCACCCAGAATCATGGAAAAGGCCATGGAGAAGCAGCCGGCATGGGCCGCGCCAATCAATTCCTCAGGGTTGGTGCCCTTGCCGCCCTCGAAACGCGCCTTGAAGCCGTAGGGCGCTTCGCGCAATACGCCGGTTTCCGTAGAGATGGAGCCCAGGCCAGTCTTCAGGTCACCTTCCCAATGCGCGGATGCTTTTTTCACGATACTCATAGCGGTCTCCTCGAACGGTGGTTTTGCGTCAGTAAGGGTTCTGAGGATAGACGCCCCGCCAAAGTTCATCTTGTCGGAGAAACCTAGCAATGCAGTAGGAAATTTCCATCCTCGCTATTGAATCTCGGGTATATGCCCACATCTCATTAACCATGCACATGAAGCGGCAGGTTTTGGTTCGTCTATAAGCCTGCGCACCTAATGGAGAAGCAGGCTTATGAAATCGCTGTCCGACGTGAAGTTCTCGACCCTCGACCTCGTGCCCGTGCGCGCCAACGGCAGCCCGGCACAGTCGTTGCGCAACTCCCTGGACCTGGCCCAGCACGTGGAAAAGTTCGGCTACAACCGCTTCTGGGTGGCCGAGCACCACAACATGGACGGCATCGCCAGCTCGGCCACTTCGGTGTTGTTGGGCTACCTGGCGGGCGGTACGTCGACCATCCGCGTCGGCTCCGGTGGCGTGATGCTGCCCAACCACGCGCCGCTGGTGATTGCCGAGCAGTTCGGCACCCTTGAAAGCCTCTACCCCGGCCGTATCGACCTGGGCCTGGGCCGTGCGCCCGGCTCCGACCAGATGACCGCCCGCGCCCTGCGTCGTGAGCGTTCCGGCAGTGCTGACGATTTCCCTGAAGATGTCGCCGAACTGATGGCCTACCTGGGCCCGCGCACCCCCGACCAGCGGGTGATTGCGGTTCCCGGCACCGGGACCAACGTGCCGGTGTGGCTGCTGGGCTCCAGCCTGTTCAGCGCACAGCTGGCAGGTGAGCGAGGCTTGCCCTACGCCTTCGCCTCCCATTTCGCACCACGCCTGATGCACGAGGCGATCCGCGTCTACCGCAACCACTTCAAGCCTTCAGCCGTGCTGGACAAGCCCTACGTCATGCTTGGCATTCCGCTGGTGGCCGCCGACACCGATGAGCAGGCCGATTACCTGGCGACTTCCGTGTACCAGCGCATTCTCGCCCTGATGCGCGGGCAGAGCCTGGTGCAGCGCCCACCGGTGAAAACCATGGACGGCCTGTGGCTGCCCCATGAAAAAGACGCTGTGGGCAGCTTCCTGGGCCTAGCGATGGTGGGTAGCCCGGCGAAGATCCGCGCCAAGCTGGAAGTGCTGATCGAACAAACCGGCGCCGATGAGCTGATTTTCACCTGTGACCTGTACGAGCACGCCGACCGGATTCATTCCTACGAGTTGCTGGCGCAATTGATGAAGGGTTGACCCCCTCAGGCAAAAAAACGACGCACCTGTGGCGAGGGAGCTTGCTCCCGCTGGGCTGCGTAGCGGCCCCAAAAAATGGGAGCGCTACGCACTCCAGCGGGAGCAAGCTCCCTCGCCACAAGTGCGTCGAATTTATGTCTGCAACACGGGATTAACCGCGCTTGTAAGCAATTTCCTTGGTACCGGCTTCGCAGCTACCGACTACTTTGTAACCTTCGGCTGCAGCGCCCTTGTCCACTACTTCCAGCGAGTAATGCTTGGCGCCCTTGGCGTCGATTTTCGCAGCAATTTCGCTTTTCAGCTCTTCACATGGCTTGCCCGCCGCCAGGGCTGTGCCCGCAATGCTCAACAAACCTACCGCTAACAGGAACTTCTTCATCCGTTACTTTCCTTGCGCTGATCGAAAAGAGCGTGCCGGCGCGCGTCGCGTCGGCACCCTAAGGTTGTAGCGCAGGTTATGGCAATCGGCCAGTCGGCAAAGTTCAACCGATGCCATCAACTACTGGCAATTCGGAACCCCACCTTGAGCGTGACCTGAAAGTGCGCGGCCTTGCCGTCCTTGATGTGGCCGCGGGTTTCAGTCACCTCGAACCATTCCAGGTGCTTGATGCTCTTGTTGGCCTCGGCCAGGGCATTGTTGATCGCGTCTTCGATGCTGGAGGTGGACGAGCCCACCAGTTCGACTTTCTTGTAGGTGTGATGATCACTCATGGCAGTTCTCCTAAGGGTCGTTAAGCAAGCGTAGCAGTCAATGTTCTTACTGCTTCTGGCGACCGTTCCTGGGTGAAAGTTCAGATTTACTGCACTTTCTGAAACCGCCGCAGTCGGTATCTACACCTGCCACTCAATCACTTCAGGAGAGTCCACATGGCCAACACTTCTTTACGCAAAGCGTCGCTGGAAAGCATGGAAGCCGAGATTTCGAGCCTGCTCAAATCGCTGGAAAGCCTCAAGGACGATGCATCCGACGAGTCGCGCAAAACCTTGAAGGCCCTGAAAAGCAATGCCGAGAATGCCCTCAAGCATTCCCGCCACTTGATCAGCGATGCCTACGAAGAAAGCAAAGTCAAAATCCGCGAAACCGGTGTTGCCACCCGGGACTACGCACAAGAGCACCCGTGGACCACAGCCGGCGTCGCCGTCGGTGCATTGGGTCTGCTCGCCGCTTACCTGCTGTGCAAACGCGGCGATTAAACCGGTTCGCGCAGTAGCTCAGCCTTGAGCCACTGCGCCAGCTGCCCGGCGCGCCCATCTGCGGCACGCTTGGGTAGCCACAGCGCCAGGTGCGCCGGGGTTTCACTGAAGCCCCATGGCGCCACCAGGCGGCCTGCCCGCAGGTCCTCGGCCACCAGTGGCTGCGGGGCAATCGCCACGCCCAACCCTGCCACTGCCGCCTCCAGCAAATAATACAAATGTTCAAAGCCCTGGCCGTGTTTCAACGCGCCGGGTTCGATGCCGTGCTGCGTGGCCCAACTGGGCCAGGCCTGTGGACGTGAGGTGGTGTGCAACAGCTTTTCACCACATAAAGCTTCAGCCGGCGCCTCGCGCAAGCGTTCATAACCGGCAAAGCGCGGGCTCATCACCGGGCCGATGCGTTCACTGGCCAGTTCATACACCTGCATGTCCGCCGGCCATGGCGGCTCCGCGAACACCAACAGCGCGTCCAGGCCTGGGCGGCGCGGGTCCAGATCACCATCACCCGCCGACAAGTGCAAACGCAGGTCCGGCAAATCTGCATTCAAGCGGCCCAAACGCGGGATCAGCCAGCGCGCCAACAAACTGCCCGAACAACCGAGCACGAAAGGTGCGTCGGCGCTGGCCTGGGTCAGTTCCGCACACACGTCTCTGAGCCGCTCGAACGCATCGGTGGTGGCATCACGGAGACGTACGCCCGCATCTGTGAGTTTAAGGCCGCGCCCATCCTTGGCGAACAAGCTGATACCCAACTGTTCCTCCAGCACCTTCAACTGCCGGCTGACAGCACCGTGGGTCACATGCAATTGCTCTGCGGCCTGGCTGACGCTGTTCAATCGCGCAGTGGCTTCAAAGGCACGCAGGGCATTGAGAGGGGGAAGGTCTCGGCTCATCTGTGAGTTTTCCTGACAGGTTGCAGCGATCTTATCGGTTTTCAGCGCAGAAGGTCAGGGGTAGAGTGGCCCTCATTGCTTCCCACACCCATTCCTTCCTGGAGCGTCCCATGACTCAGTCCCAGACCGATCTACGCAACGGCCCAGACGCCAACGGCCTGTTTGGCGCGTTCGGCGGCCGCTACGTCGCTGAAACCCTGATGCCGTTGATCCTCGACCTGGCCCGCGAATACGAAGCGGCCAAGGAAGATCCAGCATTCAAAGAAGAACTGGCCTACTTCCAACGCGACTACGTGGGCCGTCCAAGCCCGCTGTATTTCGCTGAACGCCTGACCGAGTTCTGCGGCGGCGCCAAGATCTACCTCAAGCGCGAAGAGCTGAACCACACCGGCGCGCATAAGATCAACAACTGCATCGGCCAGATCCTGCTGGCGCGACGCATGGGCAAAAAACGCATCATCGCCGAAACCGGCGCCGGCATGCACGGTGTGGCCACCGCCACCGTGGCTGCGCGCTTCGGCCTGCAATGCGTGATCTACATGGGCACCACCGACATCGAGCGCCAGCAGGCCAACGTGTTCCGCATGAAGCTGCTGGGCGCCGAAGTGATCCCGGTGGTTGCCGGCACCGGCACCCTCAAGGACGCGATGAACGAAGCGTTGCGTGACTGGGTGACCAACGTCGACAGCACCTTCTACCTGATCGGCACCGTGGCCGGCCCGCACCCGTACCCGGCGATGGTCCGCGACTTCCAGGCCGTGATCGGCAAGGAAACCCGCGACCAGTTGCAAGCCCAGGAAGGCCGTCTGCCAGACAGCCTGGTGGCGTGCATCGGCGGCGGTTCCAACGCCATGGGCCTGTTCCACCCATTCCTGGATGACACCCGCGTTGAAATCATCGGCGTTGAAGCAGCCGGCCATGGCATCGAGACCGGCAAGCACGCCGCCAGCCTCAACGGCGGCGTACCGGGCGTGTTGCACGGCAACCGCACCTTCCTGCTGCAGGACGACGATGGCCAGATCATCGACGCCCACTCGATCTCTGCCGGCCTGGACTACCCCGGCATCGGCCCGGAACACGCCTGGTTGCATGACATCGGTCGCGTCCAGTACACCTCGGTGACCGACGACGAAGCCCTCGACGCCTTCCACAAATGCTGCCGCCTGGAAGGGATCATTCCTGCACTGGAAAGCGCCCACGCCCTGGCCGAAGTGTTCAAACGCGCACCGACCTTGCCGAAAGATCACCTGATGGTGGTCAACCTGTCCGGCCGTGGCGACAAAGACATGCAGACCGTCATGCACCACATGGAAACCTCTCAGCAGGAGAAACACTGATGAGCCGCCTGCACACCCGCTTCGCACAGCTTAAAGAACAGAACCGCGCCGCCCTGGTGACCTTCGTCACCGCTGGCGACCCGGGCTATGACACCTCGCTGGCCATCCTCAAAGGCCTGCCGTCCGCAGGTGCCGACGTGATCGAGCTGGGCATGCCCTTCACCGACCCGATGGCCGACGGCCCGGCGATCCAGCTGGCCAATATCCGTGCGCTGAACGCCAAGCAGAACCTGGTGAAAACCCTGCAGATGGTGCGTGAGTTCCGCAAGGACAACAACGACACGCCCCTGGTGCTGATGGGCTACTTCAACCCGATCCACAAGTACGGCGTGCCGCAGTTCATCGCCGACGCCAAAGAGGCCGGCGTTGATGGCCTGATCGTGGTCGACATGCCCCCAGAGCATAACGGCGAGCTGTGCGACCCGGCCCAGGCCGCTGGCATCGACTTTATCCGTCTGACCACGCCGACCACCGATGACGTGCGCTTGCCCACCGTGCTCAACGGCAGCTCCGGCTTTGTGTACTACGTGTCGGTGGCCGGTGTGACCGGTGCCGGCGCCGCGACCCTGGAACACGTCGAAGAGGCCGTGACCCGCCTGCGTCGGCATACCGACCTGCCGATCAGCATCGGTTTTGGTATTCGCACGCCGGAGCAAGCGGCAGCCATCGCGCGGTTGGCGGACGGTGTCGTGGTAGGTTCGGCATTAATCGACCACATCGCCACTGCGAAAAATGATCAGCAAGCGATTGATGGCGTATTGAGCTTGTGCGCGGCGCTGTCGGAAGGTGTCCGTAACGCCCGTAAGTAAACGCCGTGTAGCAGTAGGTAAAGTTCCTGATACAGAGGAATCAAACTGAAAACTCAGTACCTAAACTGACAAGACCAAGGGATTTCGAACCTCGTTCGAAATCCCTTTTTTGTTCGTGCAGTACTGAGGAAAGCCCCCATGAAAATGCCTAAACGCTTGATCGCCGGTCTCGGCGTGCTGATGCTGGGTGCCACTGCCCTGGCACACGCGGCGCCCTACGATCAGGGCGGCCCCGACCGTGGCGGCCCGCAAGGCCAGCACGAGCAGCGCGGCGATGACCATCGCGGCCCGCCAGACAACCGCCGTGGCCCACCGCAGGATTTCGGCCCGGTACGCCAGATCATCCACGACAACCACGGCCAGTTCGCCCGTGGCGCACCGCCGCCCCCAAACGTACGCCTGGTGCGTGGCCAGCCGCTGCCACGCGGCTATTATGGCGAGCGCCTGGACAACCGAGCGCTGGGCCGCCTGCCGCAGTACCCAGGCTACGAATGGCGCCGTTCCGGGCCTGACGTGGTGTTGATCGCCGTGGGCACGGGGATCGTCTACGAAATCCTCGACGGCGTCCTGAACTAAGCCCTCTGCATCTGTATTTCTTCCGCTAGGCTTGAAGGGTGAACGTATGTTCACCCTTCAAGCCACTTCATGCCTATTGCCTTCTAACACCTCTGCAAGCCACGCATTCCTTGCCTCGAGGTTGTTAAGTTAGTCGCATCAGAAGTCATCCTTGGCTCTTTGGAGTACATCATGGCATTTGATCTCGTCACCCCGTCGGACCGTCGTCATTCAACCCTGCAAAAAGGCTTCAACCTTCGCTGGCCCCTGGGTAATGTCCAAGGCCAGTCCTCGCCCAACGGCGCCAACCTGATTTACCTGTGCTATAGCACCCAAGACATTATCGATGCCGCCGCCCAGGCGCTGGCAGTGCCCGATGGCCGTATCACCGTGCGCAGCGGCGGTCATTGCTACGAAGGTTTCGTCGCCAACAAAATGCCCGGCAATCCCAATGAAGTGTTGTCGATCCTCGATATCAGCCAACTCAACCAAGTGGTCTACGACCCCAAAGGGCAGATCGCTTCGGAACTGGTCCCCACTTCGCCACATCGCTACGGATTCCGCTTGGAGGCTGGCGGCCAGAACTGGGATGCCTACGTGGCACTGTACAAATTAGCCAACAAGAGCCTGCCAGGCGGCTCATGTTACTCCGTCGGGCTGGGCGGCCATATTTGCGGCGGTGGCTATGGATTGCTGTCGCGCAAGGATGGCTTGGTATGTGACTGGTTGAGTGGCGTCGATATGCTGGTGCCCAATGCTCAAGGCAATGGCCTTGCACCTGTACACGTCTCCCGCAACAGCACCGATCAGGACGAGCGGGACCTGTTTGCCGCGTGTTGCGGGGCAGGCGGCGGACAGTTCGGGATTATCACCAGCTATTACTTCGAAGCGTTGCCCGAAGCCCCCAAGGAAGTGCTGTGGTTGGTGTTGGAGTGGGACTGGTCGCTGCTGACCAAGCCGGCACTCGACAAGTTGCTGACGGCCTATCAGGACTGGTTTTCTCGCAATCAAGCCAACCCCGACACGTGGGGCTTGGCGACCAAGCTGGAAATGCGGCATCAGAACACCGGCAACGTCACGATGGATGTTCATTACGTGGATAAGAACGGTGAGGTGAACGACCGGGCCCCATTCGAGGACTTTGTCAGCTCAATGCTCAATGCCATCGGTATTCCTGCCACCGAATGCCTGAGCCCTTTCCCAACGACCCACCTGCCACGCAGCAACCCGACCGGGCGCACGATCAACTCCGTGGAGTCTGCACTAGCAGCGACGCGCCAGATGGATTGGCTGCATTGCCAACAGACGCTCAACGGTTCCGGCCCGAACCAGCGTGGCCGATATAAGTCGGCTTACCAGACAGGTATTTTCACACCAACGGTACTGCAGGCGATCTGGGACACACTGACCTGGAATGACCCAGGTAAACAACTGACTCAGAGCCTGATCCAGATCCAGTCATTTGGCGGGCAGATCAATGAGGCCAGCGCCGCAGTACGCCGGGAGTCATCGGTGGCGCAGCGCTCGTCGTATCTTAAGTGGCAGCCGCAATGCTACTGGCGTGATGAAAGCACCGCATCAGATCAGGCACACGCACAGTGGATTCAAGGCTTGTTCTTCGCCGCCTTCGCCAATGACTCTGGTGTTCCCATCAATGCCCAATTCCAGGGGTGCTATATCAATTACCCCGACCGCGACATGCTGTTTATCGACGGTGACCCCAACAAGGGACCGAACCCGCAGTGGTACAAGGTTTTCTTCCCCGACCTCATTATCGAAAGCCGTCTGCGGCGCACCAAGCAACGTTGGGACCCATTGAATGTGTTCCGTAACGAGATGTCGGTGCCGTAATCCAGAATGAAAAGGGCGACCTCAAGGTCGCCCGATTCCTACAACTCGATCCGCTCGACTTTACCGACCAGCAACACGTAAGAGAGCGCGCCGAGCAATGCCAACACGGCAATGTAGGTAATCGCCGGCGCAAACGAGTCGCCGCTGGCCAAAAAGCCAATCACGATGGGCGTGGCGATCGCCGACAAATTGCCGATGAAATTGAACACGCCCCCCGTCAGCCCCAATAACCGCGCCGGCGCCAAGGTCGAGACGAGCGACCAGGTGATCGACGCCAGGCCATTACCAAAGAACGCCACGGCCAGGAACGCAATCACCCAGGCCGTCGAATCCACATAGTTGGCGCCGATGATCGCCGTAGAGATCAGCAACCCGCCGATGATCGGCAGCTTGCGCGCAAACCCCACCGACGCGCCGCGACGGATCAGCCAGTCGGAAAAGATCCCGGAACACAGCACGCCGACAAACGCAGCAAGGAACGGCAGCGATGCCAGCAAGCCGGACTTGATGAAGTCCATGCCGCGATATTTCACCAGGTAGGTCGGAAACCACGTCAGGAAAAACCATAGCGTGGAGTTCAGGCAGAACTGCCCGAGATAGATGCCCCAAAGCTTGCGCTTGCTCAGCACGATCCCCAGGTCGACCCAACTGAACGGCGCCTTGGCGGTTTTTTCCTGCATGTCCACCAGGCCGCCACCTTCACGAATCAGCTGGATTTCCGCGCTATTGGCACCCTTGAAATCCTTTGGCTCGCGGTACACCGCGTACCAGATGACCGCCCACAAGATGCCGACACCACCGGTAACAACAAACACCATGTGCCAGCCAAACGCGTGTTGCAGCCACGCCAGCACCGGCGTGAGAAACGCCAGCCCGACAAACTGCCCGGAGGTGTAGACGCCAATCGCCGTGGCACGCTCACGCTCGGGAAACCAGGTGGTGACCACTCGGCTGTTGATCGGATACGCCGGCGCTTCCAACGCGCCCACCGCCATGCGCAGCACGAACAGGGCGATAAAGCTGGCGGCAAAGCCGAGCATGACGGTCGCGATAGACCACAGCAGCAAAGCCGCCGTGTAGAGAATGCGTGGCGGCACGCGGTCCACCAGCCAGCCGCCCGGGATCTGCATGGCGGCGTAGGTCCAGCCGAACGCGGAGAAGATCAGCCCGACATGCACCGGGTCGATGCCCAGCTCGCTGGTCAGCGCCGGGGCGGCAATCGACAGGTTACTGCGGTCGAGGTAGTTGATCACCACGGTGATAAACAGCAGCACCATGATGAAGTAGCGCTTTCTCGTAGGCGTGACTAAAGAAGCCTGCCCGGTGAAGGATTCAGGGTGCATGGGGGTTGCCTCTTTTTATGTTTATTGAGGACGGATATTGGCTGACAGAACACGCCCGACTGTAGGAGCTGGCTTGCCAGCGATGGCGGTGGATCAGTGCCAGAGGTGCAAGCTGACCCGGCGCTATCGCTGGCAAGCCAGCTCCTACAGTGGATTCGGTTTCGTCAGGGGAAGGGTTATCACCACTCGGCAAAACTGCCATCGGCGTGGCGCCAGATCGGGTTGCGCCAGCGGTGGCCGATGGCCGCGCGTTCGATCACGTATTCCTCGTTGATCTCGATGCCCAGGCCCGGCCCGTTGGGGATCTTCACGAAGCCCTGGTCATAGTCGAACACGCCGGGGTCGCGCACGTAGTCGAGCAGGTCGTTGCTCTCGTTGTAGTGAATGCCCAGGCTTTGCTCTTGGATGAACGCGTTGTAGCAAGCCGCGTCCAGTTGCAGGCACGCGGCCAGGGCAATCGGGCCCAGCGGGCAGTGCAGGGCCAGGGCCACGTCGTAGGCTTCAGCCATGTTGGCGATCTTGCGGGTTTCGGTGATGCCGCCTGCGTGGGACGCATCCGGCTGGATGATGTCGACGTAGCCTTCGCTGAGTACACGCTTGAAGTCCCAACGCGAGAACAGGCGCTCGCCCAGGGCAATCGGCGTGCTGGTCAGCGGCGCCAGCTCCTTGAGCGCCTCGTAGTTCTCGCTGAGCACCGGCTCTTCGATGAACATCAGCTTGTACGGGTCGAGCTCCTTCATCAGTACCTTGGCCATGGGCTTGTGCACCCGGCCATGGAAGTCCACGCCTATGCCGACGTTCGGGCCAACCGCGTCACGCACAGCGGCGACGTTGGCCAGGGCCAGGTCGACTTTTTCGAAGCTGTCGACGAATTGCAGTTCTTCGGTGCCGTTCATTTTCACCGCAGTAAAACCACGGGCCACGGCCTCCTTGGCAGCGCGGGCAGTGTCGGCCGGGCGATCGCCGCCGATCCAGGAATACACGCGGATCTTGTCACGCACCTGCCCGCCGAGCAGGTCGCTGACGGACACGCCGAGGGCCTTGCCCTTGATGTCCCACAGCGCCTGGTCGATACCGGCCAGGGCACTCATGTGCACGGCGCCGCCGCGATAGAAACCGCCGCGATAGAGCACCGTCCAGATGTCTTCGATATTGCGGGGGTCTTTGCCGATCAGGTAGTCGGACAGTTCTTCGACGGCAGCGGCGACGGTGTGAGCGCGGCCTTCGACCACGGGTTCACCCCAGCCGGTCACGCCCTGGTCGGTTTCAACTTTCAGGAAGCACCAACGCGGCGGGACGATAAAGGTCGTGAGTTTGGTGATTTTCATCTGTTATCTCTCTTGTAGATGCGGCGCCTGCAGGCGCAAGACTTGAAATCAGCTCAGGGCTTTCCAGGCGGCGACATAGGCCTGGGCACGGCTGGCTACCTGTTCCACGGTCATACCCGGCTTGAACAACCCGGAACCCAGCCCGAACCCTTTGGCGCCGGCGTCGATGAACACCTGCATATTGTCCGGGGTGATGCCGCCCACCGGCAGCAGCAAGGTGCCGGCTGGCAATACAGCCAACCATGCCTTGATCACCGCCGGGCCCATTTGCTCGGCAGGGAACAGCTTCAACACGTCGGCGCCTTCGGCCAGTGCGGCGAAGGCTTCGGTGGGCGTGGCCACGCCTGGCGACAGAAACAGGCCAGCGGCTTTGGCGGCACGCAACACCTTGGCATCGCTGTGGGGCATGACGATCACCTGGCCACCGGCCGCCTTCACGTGCTCAACCTGCTCTGGCGTCAACACCGTGCCCGCACCGATCAGGCAATCGGCGGGCAGGCTGTCACGCAGGGTGCGGATGCTGGTGTAAGGGTCGGGCGAATTGAGCGGGACTTCGATCACGCGAAAACCGGCCTGGTACAGCACGTGGCCGATGGCCTCGGCTTCGTCCGGGCGAATGCCACGCAGGATGGCGATCAAACCGTTTTGCGCGAGTGCTTGCTTGAGCATGTCAGGCCTCCGATACAGGTTGAGTGAGCCCGGCGGCCACGGCCAGTTGCCACAGGCCGCGCTCGGTGGCCTCCTGCGCCAGGCTGACATGGGCGAAGCCGAAGAGGGCGAGGGCGCGTTGATAACGGGCACAGAGCGGGGCGGCGCCGACCAGGATGATCGGCTGGTGTTTGGCGCTGTCGGGCAGGCCGGCAAGTTCATGACCGATGAGCAAGCCGGACAGGTAATCGGGCTGCTGGTCTGGGGCAAGTTCACCGGTGAGCCCAAGGGTGCGGGCGCTGAACAGGGTGGATAGCACGCCGCGCTGGCCATCGTTGGAAAGCGCCACCTGCACGCCGCGATCAAAGGCTTGGGCCTGGAAGTGTTCGCACGGTTGCTGGGTGCGCCCCAGGATGCTGTGCCTGCTCAACACCGCAAACACCTCGCCGGTCATGAAGGTATCGAAGTGTGTGATGCGACCTTCGACCACCTCGACCCATTTGGAATGGCTGCCAGGCAGGCCGATCAACGCGTCGGCACCCAACCCTTGGAGCACGCCCAGCACCTGGGTTTCTTCGCCGCGCATCACATTGGGCAAGCCGACCTGCTCGATCACGCCAGGCACGATATGCACGTCCACACCGCGCAGGCTGCGCACCTGGTGCAACGCCTGGCCGAGGCTGGCGACATCGACAGGGGTGGTGCGATAGGCCGCTTCGCTCCAGCCCTGGGCGCTGCCGACCATGCCGCAGGCGATCACGGGCAACCCGGGTTCGGCGTCAAGCCAGTCGCCACACGCGGCATCGAACGCCAACTCGAAGCCATTGCTGCAACGCACACCGGCAATGTCCCGGGGCTCATCAGGCAAATGCATGATGCCCCACGCCAGCGAGCGCTGTTCCAGCACCACACCTGCGCAGCCGAGTTTATAAGCACGAAGGGAACTGGTCCCCCAATCGAGCGCGATCAATTGCGCCTGCATCGCTTCACCTGAGTTTTGAGCGGATGCAGCGAATATAAACCTACGCGGACGCAAGTCTCAATATATAAATATCAATCCCATATTTAGGGATGGCATTTAAGAAAAGGCTGACAGGTTCAGCTCCCGCATTGCCCCCATCCAGACGGCATAGTCGGTGTGATCCTTCAGGTCATCACCGGTTTCAGGGTGCAGAAACACCACCAGGCCATTGCGATGGATCACCAACCACGGCAGCACAACACCGATGTATTCAGGGTCGAACGCCAATTGGCAGCTCCAATCCGGGTGCGGCCCCACCGGGCGTTCGTGCACGCGGCCCATGCGCAGCGGAAAAAGTTTGGCGGCGTCTTCGCACAGGGTGCGCGCCTGTTCGAGGGTGCTGGCGTCGAAGTAGATATGGGCGTGATAGCCCTTGATACGTTGCATGACGGACTCCGGATCCACTATGCGCCAGATGCTAGACCGCAATGGACGGCAGGGCCAGCCCAGTCAACGACTGCGCGCTGCTGGCTTGCTCGGCCACCAGCCAGTCGACAAAGCGCTCGACCAACTGCCCTCGGCGTTTGCGTTGAGGCTGCACGACGTAATAGCCGAAGCGCGAGATTACGGTGTCGCTGACCGGCCGGCACAACCAACCCTGCTCCAGCAGGTTATCCACCAAGTGGCGCCAGCCAATGGCCACGCCCTGGCCGGCAATCGCCGCCTGGATCAGCAAGGTGTAGTTGTCGAAACGCAGTTGGCCCGGAGTGGGCGCGGCGCTGATGCCCAGCTCACGAAACACGCCGGCCCAATCGAACCACTGGCTGTTGTTTTCCTGGCGCAGGTGCAGCAGGGGAAAATCGTGCAAATTTTGCACAGTCAGCGCGGAGGTCTGTTCCTTGAGCCATTGCGGGCTGCACACCGGGAACACTTCCTCATTGAACAGCCACAGGCTGTCGCCTTGTTTGAAACGGCCGTCGCCAAACAGAACGGCCACGTCGATATCGCTGCGCAAGGTGGCGTGGTTGCGCTCGCTCGTCACCAGGCTCACATCCACCTGCGGGTTGGCCTTATGGAAGCGATGCAGGCGCGGCATCAGCCAATAGGCGGCGAAGGCGAAGTCGGTGGCGACTTGCAGCACTTCATGCTGATCCTGCTGAGTGATGAGGCTCAGGCCCTGGTTGATCCCCTGCAAACCGCCTTGCACATGCTCGAACAGCAACGCGCCGGCGTCGGTCAGTTCGATGCCGCGATAGATGCGATCAAACAGGCGGATCGCCAACTGTTCTTCCAGGCGCTTGATCTGCTGGCTGATGGCCGGCTGGGTGGTGCCCAGCTCCATTGCCGCCGCCGTAAAGCTGCGGTGACGCGCCGCCGCTTCGAACGCGCGCAGCAAATCAAGGGATAAATCGCCGAGGGCTTCATACATAAGCTGTGCTTATCCTAGACATTGCTTTTCATGGGCTTTACCCCACTTTTCATGGGCTGCATGCTCATTGGCATAAACACTGCCTATGGAATGCCGATAGATCATGAAGCGCAAGAACATTCTTTTCATCATGGCCGATCAAATGGCCGCGCCGTTGCTTCCGTTCTACGGCTCTTCACCCATCAAGCTGCCCAACCTCAGCCGCCTCGCTGAGCAAGGCGTGGTGTTCGACGCCGCTTATTGCAACAGCCCGCTGTGCGCGCCGTCGCGCTTTACCCTGGTGAGTGGCCAACTGCCGAGCAAGATCGGCGCCTACGACAATGCCGCCGATTTCCCCGCCGATGTGCCGACCTACGCCCACTACCTGCGCCGTCTCGGCTACCGCACCGCGCTGTCAGGCAAGATGCACTTCTGTGGCCCGGACCAGTTGCACGGCTACGAACAACGCCTCACCAGCGACATCTACCCCGCCGACTACGGCTGGGCAGTGAACTGGGATGAGCCGGACGTACGCCCCAGCTGGTACCACAACATGTCCTCGGTGTTGCAGGCCGGCCCATGCGTGCGCACCAACCAGCTGGATTTCGACGAAGAGGTGGTGTTCAAGGCCCAGCAGTACCTGTTCGACCATATCCGCAAGGACGGCGATCAACCGTTCTGCCTGACCGTCTCCATGACCCATCCTCACGACCCGTACACCATTCCGAAGCCGTTCTGGGACCTGTACGACGACGCCGATATCCCTTTGCCTACGACGCCCGACCAAGCCGATCTCGACCCGCATTCCCAGCGTCTGCTCAAGGTCTACGACCTGTGGGACAAACCGCTGCCGGTGGACAAGATCCGCGATGCGCGGCGCGCCTACTTCGGCGCCTGCAGCTACATCGACAGCAATGTCGGCAAGCTGCTGCAAACGCTAGAAGACACGGGCCTGGCGGACAATACGATCATCATCTTCTCCGGCGACCACGGCGACATGCTCGGCGAGCGTGGCCTCTGGTACAAAATGCACTGGTTTGAGATGGCCGCCCGCGTGCCGCTGCTGGTGAGTGCACCGGGGCAATTTGCGGCGGGCCGCGTGGGCAAAGCCGTGTCCACCGCTGACCTGTTGCCGACGCTGGTGGAACTGGCCGGTGGCGAGCTGGACCCACGCCTGCCGCTGGACGGCCGCTCGCTGGTGCCGCACCTGCAAGGGCAGGGCGGGCACGACGAGGTCTTTGGCGAATACATGGCCGAAGGCACCATCAGCCCGCTGATGATGATTCGCCGTGGCGCCTACAAATTCATCTACAGCGAAGACGACCCTTGTCTACTGTTCGATGTGCACAACGACCCGCACGAGCGGGAGAACCTCAGCCAGTCACCGGAACACCGGGCACTGTTCGAGGCGTTTTTGAATGAGGCGCGAGCCAAATGGGACATCCCGGCGATCCACCAACAGGTGCTCGCCAGCCAACGCCGCCGTCGCCTGGTGTTTGAAGCACTGACCGAAGGAGAGCTGAAGAGCTGGGATCACCAGCCACTGGTCGACGCCAGTCAGCAATACATGCGCAACCATATCGACCTCGACGACCTGGAGCGCATGGCACGTTATCCACAACCCTGCCAAAACCAATAAATAAACAGAGGGAAGGCCATGCAAAAGTTGACGGTGATACTCGCAGCCCTGGCGTTGAGCAGCGCCAATGTGTACGCGGACACCCGCTGTGACACGGTGAAAATGGCCGATCCGGGCTGGAGCGATATCGCAGCCACCAATGCCATCACCGGTTTCCTGCTGACGGGCATGGGCTACAAGGCCAAGGTCGACACCCTGGCGGTGCCGATCACGTTTGGCGGGCTCAAGGACGGCCAGGTGGATGTGTTCCTGGGCAACTGGATGCCGGCGCAGCAAGGGTTCTATGACAAGTTCGTGGCCAATGGCGATGTGGTGCAACTGGCGAAAAACCTCGAAGGCACCGAGTTCACCCTCGCCGTGCCCGACTACGTGTGGGACGCCGGCGTACATGACTTCGCCGACCTGAACAAATTTGCCGACAAGTTCGACAAAAAGATCTACGGCATCGGCTCCGGCGCGCCAGCGAATATCTCGTTGCAGGACATCATCAAGAAAAACGACTTCGACCTGGGCCAGTGGAAGCTGATCGAGTCCAGTGAACAGGCAATGCTGGCCGAAGTGTCGCGAGCAGTGAAGAAACAGAAGTTCGTCACCTTCCTCGGCTGGACGCCGCACCCGATGAACGTGCAGTTGAAAATGCACTACCTCACCGGTGGCGAAAAGTATTTTGGTGACAAAGGCAGCGTGTACACCCTGACCCGCAAGGGTTATGCACAGGCCTGCCCGAACGTCGGCAAACTGCTGACCAACCTGAGTTTCACCCAGGACATGGAAAACAGCATCATGGCCGAGGTGACCAACAACAAGGTCAGCAACGCCGACGCGGCGAAGGCGTGGATCAAGGCTAACCCGGCGGTGCTGGATAAGTGGTTGGAGGGGGTGAAGACCGTGGATGGCAAGGATGCATTGCCCGCAGTTAAAGCAAAACTCTAAGACCTGATGCAATTCAAATGTGGGAGCGGGCTTGCTCGCGAATGCGGCGTGTCAGTCAACAATTGCTTAGCTGAACCACCGCATTCGCGAGCAAGCCCGCTCCCACAGGGTTTTGTATGTACTGATATTCTGCGTAAAACCTTCAAACCGAGACCCTGATGCCCCGGCCCACCCGCCACACTCTTTTCCCCTTCCTGCGCTGGCTGCCGCGCCAAACCCGCGCCAGCGTGGGGCGGGACGCAATCGTCGGCCTCAGCGGCGCGGTGCTCGCCCTGCCGCAGTCGATTGCCTACGCATTGATCGCCGGTCTCCCACCCGAATATGGCTTGTACGCGGCCATTATCCCGGTGCTGATCGCGTGCCTGTGGGGTTCGTCGTGGCACCTGATCTGTGGGCCCACAGCGGCGATTTCCATTGTTCTTTACGCCAGCGTCAGCCCGTTGGCCGTGCCGGGGTCGCAGGACTACATCACCTTGATCCTGTTGCTGACATTCCTCGCCGGGGTTTTCCAGTGGCTGTTGGGCATGCTGCGCTTTGGCGCGCTGGTGAATTTTGTCTCCCATTCGGTGGTGCTCGGGTTCACCTTGGGTGCAGCCGTGGTGATTGCGCTCGGACAATTACCCAATCTGCTGGGGCTGGATTTACCGAGCCAGGCCACAGCAATCAACAGCCTGCTGGCACTGGTCCATCACAGCGGCGAATGGGACCATGCCTCACTCCTCCTCGGAGTAGGCACGTTACTGGTGGGCGCGCTGCTCAAATACCTCGTACCACGCTGGCCAACCCTGTTGATCGCGCTGGCGCTGGGCAGCCTGGTCGCCTGGTTATGGCCGGCGATGTTCGGGCATGTGGCACTGGTCAGTTCGTTTATCGGCAAACTGCCGCCGTTCAGCCCGTTGCCCATGGACCTGGATGTGATCCTGCGCCTGCTGCCGAGCGCCGTGGCGGTGGGCATGTTGGGGCTGGTCACCAGCCTGTCGATCGCCCGCTCGCTGTCGGCGCGTTCGCAACAGCTGCTCGACGCCAACCAGGAAGTGCGTGCGCAGGGGTTATCCAACATCGTCGGCGGATTTTTCTCCGGGTATTTGTCAGCGGGTTCCTTTACCCGCTCCGGCCTGAGCTACGAGGCAGGCGCCTGTTCGCCGTTGGCCGGCATCTTTTCTGCCTTGTGGGTGGCGCTGTTTGCGTTGTTTGGCGCGGCGTTGATCGCCCACATTCCGATCCCGAGCATGGCCGCCAGCATCTTGCTGATCAGTTGGGGGCTGGTTGACCGTCGCGGCATTCGCGCCTTATTCCGCGTCAGTCGCGCCGAATTTGTGGTGATGAGCCTGACCTGCATCGCCACCTTGCTGCTGGAACTGCAAACAGCAATTTATGCGGGCGTGCTGGCGTCGCTGTTTTTCTATCTCAAGCGCACGTCGCAACCCCGAGTGCAGCAATGGCGTGACGGCGATGAAGATGTGTTGCGGGTAGGGGGGTCGATCTTCTTCGGCGCCAGCCACTACCTGCAGGTGCGCCTGCAGAGCCTGCAGGGTGAGCGGGTGGTGATTGAGGCCCAGCAGATCAACTTTATCGATTACTCCGGGGTGGAGATGCTGCACCAGGAGGCGCGACGGTTGCATGGGCTGGGGCGCAGCCTGACGTTGCGGCGGGCGCGGCCGCAGGTAGTAGAAGAGTTGAAAAAGCTGGAAGGGGCCGACAGCTGCCCTATCAATTTTCAGGATTGAACGCAGTTAAAAATGTGGGAGCGGGCTTGCTCGCGAATGCGGTGGTTCAGCTAAGTAATTTTTGGCTGACATACCGCATTCGCGAGCAAGCCCGCTCCCACATTTAGTTCTGTATCAGCCCAGTTGGCGGCGGAGTTCAGCCAGTACGGGCGCCGATTCCGGGCGCACACCGCGCCACAGGAAGAAGGCTTCCGCCGCTTGCTCAACCAGCATACCCAGGCCATCCATTGCCACGGCTGCGCCCTGTTCAGTGGCCCAGCGACAAAACGCCGTCGGTTCCTTGGCGTACATCATGTCGTAGCAAAAGGTCTTGCCCGGTTCAATCAGGCTGCCTGCAATCGGCGGTACATCGCCTGACAGGCTGGCGGACGTGGCATTGATGATCACGTCCACCGGCTCACGCAGCCAGTCGAAACCGCTGGCAGACACCGGGCCCAGGTCGTCGAACAACTCAGCGAGCATTTCGGCCTTTTCCACGGTGCGGTTGGCGATGATCAGTGAAGCCGGCTGCTCGGCCAGCAACGGCTCCAGCGCGCCACGTACCGCGCCACCAGCGCCCAGCAACAGAATGCGCTTGCCTTGCAGGTTCAACCCCGCATTCACCGTGAGGTCGCGCACCAGGCCGGCACCGTCGGTGTTGTCACCCAACAGGCTGCCGTCGGCCAGCTTGCTCAGGGTGTTCACTGCGCCTGCGCGCTGAGCACGCTCGGTGAGGGTGTTGGCCAGGCGGTAGGCTTCTTCCTTGAACGGCACGGTGACGTTGGCGCCACGGCCTTGTGCAAAAAAGGCACGGGCACATCCGGTGAAATCCTCCAGCGGCGCCAGCAAGGTGCTGTAGTCCAGTTGCTCGCCGGTCTGCTCGGCGAACATACGGTGGATCAACGGCGACTTGCTGTGGCCAATGGGGTTGCCGAACACGACATAACGGTCCATTAGACAGCCGCCTTAGGCGCGGCGAGGCCCAGCCAGTCACGGTCTTGCAAGAAGTAGTCGGTAAGTCGCGCTTCTTCGCTGCCGGCTTCGGCCTTCCAGTCGTAGCTCCAGCGCACTTGCGGCGGCAGCGACATCAGGATCGATTCGGTGCGCCCGCCCGATTGCAGGCCGAACAGCGTGCCACGGTCGTAGACCAGGTTGAATTCCACGTAGCGGCCACGGCGGAACTCCTGGAACTCGCGCTGCTGCGCGGTATAGGGCGTGGCCTTGCGGCGCTGCACGATCGGCAGGTAGGCGTCGATGTAGGCGTCACCGATGGCGCGAATGAAGGCGAAGCAGGTGTCGAAGTCCCACTCGTTCAAGTCATCGAAGAACAGGCCGCCGATGCCACGCGGTTCGTTGCGATGCTTGATGTGGAAGTAGGTGTCGCACCAGGCCTTGTAGCGCGAATACACGTCCGGGCCGAACGGCGCACAGGCCTGCTCGGCTACGCGGTGCCAGTGAATGCAGTCTTCTTCGTTGCCGTAGTAGGGCGTGAGGTCGAAGCCGCCACCGAACCACCACACCGGCTCTTCGCCTTCTTTTTCGGCGATGAAAAAGCGCACGTTGGCGTGGGAAGTAGGTATGTGCGGGTTATGCGGGTGGATCACCAGCGATACGCCCAAGGCTTCGAAACCTCGGCCAGCCAACTCGGGGCGATGGGCACTGGCAGACGGTGGGAGACCGCTGCCAAACACGTGGGAAAAGTTGACACCGCCTTTTTCGATCACCGAACCGTCTGCGATCACTCGGGTGCGACCACCGCCACCGGCAGGCCGGGTCCAGGCGTCTTCGATAAAGCGAGTGTCCGTCTCGAAGGTTTCCAGGGCGCTGCAAATGCGGTCTTGCAGGTCAAGCAGGTAGGCCTTTACAGCCTCGGTGCGGGTAGTCATGGCATCACCTTGAATCGGGCAAAGCTACGCGAGGCCATTGGGCGTCGGCGGCAAATGGGCGCACAGGATACCACCGCACCCCGCTGTGCCGCAGTTGACGAAGATCAAGCTTAGGAGTCCGATAGGGGGCTACGCGAATTCGAACCCAGGAGAAGTGCAGATGGCCAAACGTATCCAGTTCAGTGCCCATGGCGGCCCCGACGTGCTTGAGTATGTGGACTACACCCCAGCGGAGCCTGGCCCACAACAGGTTCGCGTGCGTAACGAGGCCATCGGCCTGAACTTCATCGACACCTATTTCCGCAGCGGCCTGTACGCGCCGCCCGCCTTGCCGTCGGGACTGGGCGCAGAAGGTGCCGGTGTGGTCGATGCGGTCGGCAGCGAAGTCACCCAATTCAAGGTCGGTGACCGCGTGGCCTACGGCAGTGGCCCACTGGGTGCCTACAGCCAACTGCACGTGCTGCCTGCCGCCAACCTGGTGCACCTGCCAGACGACATCAGCTTCGAACAAGCTGCTGGCGCCATGCTCAAGGGCCTGACCGTGCAGTACCTGCTGCGCCAGACCTATGAGTTGAAGGGCGGTGAAACCATCCTGTTCCACGCCGCTGCCGGTGGCGTGGGCTCCCTGGCCTGCCAGTGGGCCAAGGCGCTGGGCGTGAAGCTGATCGGCACCGTCAGCTCGCCGGAAAAAGCCGCGCTGGCCAAATCCCTGGGCGCATGGGAAACCATCGACTACAGCAAGGAAAACGTCGCACAGCGCGTGCTGGAATTGACCGAAGGCAAGAAAGTCCCGGTGGTGTATGACGGCGTCGGCAAGGACACCTGGCTGACCTCGCTGGACAGCGTGGCACCCCGTGGGTTGGTGGTGAGCTTTGGCAATGCGTCGGGTGCGGTCGACGGGGTGAACCTGGGGATCCTGGCGGCGAAAGGCTCGTTGTATGTGACGCGCCCAACCCTGGCGACTTACGCCAATAACCCGGAAAACCTTCAGGCGATGGCCGATGATCTGTTCTCGATGATCAAGAGCGGCAAGGTACGCATCGATATCAACCAGCGGTATGCACTGGCGGATGCGGCGAAGGCACAGACGGAGTTGTCGGGGCGGCGGACGACGGGGTCGACCATTCTGCTGCCTTAAGACTATGGGTTTTCGGCGTCTGTGAGGGCCTCTTCGCGGGCAAGCCCGGCTCCCACATTTGGATCTGTGAATACAGTCAAAAAGTGGGAGCGGGCTTGCCCGCGATGGCCGCGCCTCGGTCTCAGGAAGGGCGCACCACCTCACCCGTGGCCAAATCCCGAATCAGGCTCGGGTTCTTGCGTCCACCTAAAGCACCGCCCAACACCAAGTCAAGCTGAC
Source organism: Pseudomonas sp. TE24901 (assembly GCF_054058375.1). Lineage (NCBI taxonomy): Bacteria > Pseudomonadati > Pseudomonadota > Gammaproteobacteria > Pseudomonadales > Pseudomonadaceae > Pseudomonas > Pseudomonas sp. TE24901. Next base: position 696,061 of record NZ_JBSSAF010000001.1, on the reverse strand, counting down.
CACGGAAATACTGCTCCACGCGAAGCCGCGTGCGCGCAGACGGCCGCCCCTGGGGGTTGGCCGACGTCGAAATCAGCGGCCCGACCAGCGAACACAAATCCCGCACCAACGGGTGATCGCTGACCCGCAGGGCCACGGTGTCATGCACACCGGTCACCCACTCGGGCAGCAAGTCTTGATGGGGCACCAGCCAGGTGTTCGGCCCCGGCCAGGTACTGGCCATGCGTTCGATCCAGGCGTCCGGGAAGTCTTCGAACAGGAAGTCGAACTGACGGATGTTGTCCGCTACCAGGATCAGGCCCTTGTCCACCGAGCGATTCTTGATCGCCAGCAACCGGTCCACCGCTTCTTCATTCCACGGGTCGCAGCCCAGGCCCCAGACCGCTTCGGTCGGATAGGCAATCACCGCGCCTGCGCGAATTTCTCGTGCGGCTTCCAGCACACGCCACCTGTTGACCATTGCTCACTCTCCGGACTTAAAGCTCTGCGCAGTTTACCGATCTTCGTTACAAAACCCATCCCTACAAAAGCGCACAGCGCGCAAGCCAGCGCCCGCTTTCGCAGATCACCTGACCTTCAAGCTCCAGTTCCGTAAGGGTTGCCAACACCTGGGACAAAGGCCGCCCACTGGCCATCGCCAAGGCTTCGCTGGTATGGGGTGCGGCATGCAAGAGGGCCACCAGCGGATGGGTCACCGGCACTGGCGCCGGGCGGGACAGCGCCTGCCAACCGCGCAACCCTTCAAGAATGTGTTCGATGGTCTCCACCAGCACCGCACCCTCGCGGATCAGATGATGACAGCCCTTGGCCCCAGGATGATGGATGGAGCCCGGAATCGCATACACCTCGCGCCCTTGCTCGGCCGCCAGCTTCGCGGTGATCAACGAACCGCTGGCCATGCTGGCCTCCACCACCAGCACACCCAGGGACAAGCCGCTGATGATCCGATTGCGCCGTGGAAAGTTGCCCGCCTGGGGTGCGGCATCGAGCGGAAACTCGGAAACCACGGCGCTGCCCTGGGCAATCATCGCGTCGGCGAGCTTTCTGTGGCGCTGTGGATAAAAATTTTCCAGCCCGGTACCGAGCACGCCGATGGTATGCCCACCGACATCCAATGCCGCTTGGTGCGCGGCCCCGTCGATGCCCAGCGCCAACCCGCTGGTAATCACAAAACCGGCACTCGCCAGGCTGCGGGAAAACGCAGCGGCTGTGTCCATCCCAGGGCGAGAAGCACGGCGGCTGCCGACCATCGCCAACTGCGGTTTTTCGAGGATGGCGGGGTTGCCGGCCACGAATAAAAGCGGTGGCGCATCGTCGATCTGAGCGAGCAGTGCCGGGTAGTCGGGTTGGTCCCACATCAGCAAATGCTGGGCCGGGCGGGCCAGCCAGGCCAACGCAGCACTGGCACCGTCGCGTATTGCATGGCTGCGCCGTGCCTCTGCACTGATCGCGGGCAACCCAAGGGAACGCCAGGCACTGGCCGGCGCGCTGATCGCCTTGGAGGCCGAGCCGAACGCTTCGATCAACAGGCGAAAACGCTTCGGACCCAGTTCCGGCAGCCTGTGCAAGCGTAGACGAGCTTCCAGTTCTGACGGAGAAATTTCATGGCTGTTTATCGGATACATCTGATCATCCTTGACCGGAACAAGCTGTGGATAACTCTGTTGGTAACTTATTTAGCAGCCTATTTATTGTGTTTGATGGGCAGTCTCGAAGCGGTCCATGACTGCCAGTGGCCGTGAGGCGCTGAGTACCAGGCCGTAACTGAGCTTTTCGTAGATGCGAAACACCAGCAGGGTGCCCGCGCGCTCGTCGGGCAGCTTCACCGGAGCGCCCGTGAGGTTGTCGCGCACGGTGGCGCCGGCCTTGATCACCGTGAGCAATTGGCCTTCGACCAAGCCATCGCGGCGACCCTTGTTCAGGGTGACAGCATCCAGCACGCCGATCTGAGTCACGCCCTTGGGGATGTCGATGATTTTTCCTTCGATGAAGGGCGCACGTTGCGCGACTTCAAGATCTGCCAACGCAATGGGGGTTTCGGTTCGCAGCAAGCGGTCGCCGGGGCGCACCTCCTGTGTCACCCGCTGCACCGCCAGGGTGGTGAGATCGCCCGCGGTCACAAAGCGAGCCGTGCCGACGTCATCGGCGTTTACGCCCAGCAGTTCCTGGGTATCGGGGTCGGTGTAGGTCTTGCCCCGACGAAAGATCCCATAGATGGGCAGGGCCGGGTCCAGGTGGCCCCGGGCATGCACCCGTTCGTCATGGGCGCCCAGGACACGCCCGGCGTCCGCCGCGACGATGTACGGCGCATTGTCCAAATCCTGCGGGGTATCGAGAATGCGGTTGTGCAGCAGGAAGCGTTGGATCGCCTGTTGCGTCGGTTGATCCAGACGCTGGGCGGGCGGGGGCAGCAGGGCCATGGCGAAAGGGGCCCACAGCAGCAAGACGAGTAGCGATTTCCTCATGGGGTGAATCTCCTTTATTATGTGCGTTCGCGTGAAATCCCCGTGCCTTCGTGGCTTTTGGGCGTTTCACACCGGCTGTCTGGGTCCATCCCAACGCCGATTTGCCTCTACCTCACATGTGCAGCAATTACGCTTATGGCTATTTTGAACATCCTCGAATTTCCCGACTCGCGCCTGCGCACGATCGCCAAACCGGTGGCCGTAGTGGACGACAAGGTTCGTCAGTTGGTCGATGACATGTTTGAAACAATGTATGAAGCCCCGGGCATCGGCCTCGCCGCGACCCAGGTCAACGTGCATCAGCGTGTCGTGGTCATGGACCTGTCGGAAGATCGCAGCGAACCGATGGTGTACATCAACCCCGAGTTCGAACCGCTGACCGACGAGATGGGTGAATACCAGGAGGGCTGCCTGTCGGTGCCAGAGTTCTACGAGAACGTCGAACGCCCGCTGCGCGTGAAGATCAAGGCCCTGGACCGTGATGGCAAGCCGTTCGAGCTGATCGCCGAAGGCCTGCTGGCGGTGTGCATCCAGCACGAATGCGACCACCTCAACGGCAAGCTGTTTGTCGATTACCTGTCCACGCTCAAGCGTGACCGGATCAAGAAGAAGCTGGAAAAAAAGCATCGCCAGCAAGCTTGATGCCTCTCTTCCAAAGGCTTGCTGCGGCAAGCCTTTTTCTTTTGTGACTGTTTTTAACCGAGACCTCCCATGACCGAGCCACTGCGCATTGTTTTTGCCGGCACTCCCGAATTTGCCGCCGAACACCTCAAGGCCCTGCTTGCCAGCCCTTATGACATCGTCGCGGTGTACACCCAACCGGATCGCCCGGCCGGTCGCGGGCAAAAACTGATGCCGAGCCCGGTCAAGCAACTGGCGCTGGAACACAACCTCCCCGTACTGCAACCGCCGACCCTGCGCAACGCCGAGGCCCAGGCCGAGTTGGCGGCTCTGAAACCCGACCTGTTGGTGGTCGTGGCCTACGGCCTGATCCTGCCGCAAGCGGTGCTGGATATTCCGCGCCTGGGCTGCATCAATAGCCACGCCTCGCTGCTGCCCCGCTGGCGTGGTGCGGCACCAATCCAACGCGCCGTGGAAGCCGGCGACAGCGAAAGCGGGGTGACCGTGATGCGCATGGAAGCCGGGCTGGACACCGGCCCGATGCTGCTCAAGGTGACCACCCCGATCACCGGCCAAGACACCGGCGGCAGCCTGCACGACCGCCTCGCCGAGCTGGGCCCGCCCGCCGTGATCCAGGCCATTGCCGGCTTGGCGGCTGGCACCCTGGAAGGCGAAGTGCAGGACGACAGCCTGGCCACTTACGCCCACAAGCTGAACAAGGACGAAGCACGCATCGATTGGAGCCGCCCGGCCGTTGAGCTGGAGCGCCTGGTACGCGCCTTCAACCCGTGGCCAATCTGCCACAGCACCCTTAACGGCGAAGCCTTGAAAGTACTGGCCGCGACCCTGGCAGAAGGCAAAGGCGCGCCCGGCGAGATCATCGGCGCCAGCAAAGAGGGCCTGTTGGTGGCCTGCGGTGAACAGGCGCTGTGCCTGACCCGTCTGCAATTGCCTGGCGGCAAGGCGCTTAACTTCAGCGATTTGTTCAACAGCCGTCGTGAGAAATTTGCCCTAGGCACCGTCCTGGGTGCTGCCCAATGAACCCACGTCTGGCCGCCGCCAAGGCTCTCGCCGCCGTACTCAACGGCAAGGCTTCGCTGAACAGTTCGTTGCCCACCCAGCTGGATAAGGTTGAAGACCGCGATCGAGGTTTCACCCAGGACCTGGCCTTTGGCACAGCCCGTTGGCAGCCACGCTTGTCGGCGCTGGCAGCCAAGCTGCTGCAAAAACCGTTCAAGGCGGCGGATGCGGATGTGGAAGCGCTGTTGCTGGTCGGCCTCTACCAACTGCTTTACACCCGCGTGCCGGCCCACGCCGCCATCGGCGAGACCGTGGGTTGCGCCGACAAACTGAAAAAGCCGTGGGCCAAGGCCCTGCTCAATGCCGTGCTGCGCCGCGCCCAGCGCGAAAGCGAAGCGCTGCTGGCCGAGCTGGAGCATGACCCGGTGGTGCGTACCTCCCACCCGCGTTGGCTGCAAAAATCGCTGAAGGCGTTCTGGCCTGAGCAATGGGAAGCCATCTGCGCCGCCAACAACGCTCACCCGCCGATGATCCTGCGGGTCAACCGTCGTCATCACAGCCGCGACGCCTACCTGCAATTGCTCACCAACGCCGGTATCAACGCCACGCCATGCGTGTACAGCGTCGACGGTATCGTGCTCGAAGCCGCCACCGATGTGCGCAGCCTGCCGGGCTTTGCCGAAGGCTGGATCAGCGTGCAGGACGAAGCGGCGCAACTGGCCGCCGATCTGCTCGACCTGGCACCCGGCCAACGCGTACTCGACGCCTGCTGCGCTCCGGGCGGTAAGACGTGTCACATTCTGGAAGTCGAAAAAGACCTCGCCGGTGTGGTCGCGGTCGACCTGGAAGCCAAGCGCCTGGTGCGCGTGCGTGAGAACCTTGCACGCCTGGGCCTGAGCGCCGAGCTGATCGCTGCCGACGGCCGCGACACCGCCACCTGGTGGGACGGCAAACCCTTCCAACGCATCCTGCTGGACGCGCCGTGCTCCGCCACCGGCGTGATTCGCCGTCACCCGGACATCAAGCTCACGCGCCAACCCGACGACATCGCCGCCCTGGCTGTGCTGCAAGGCGAATTGCTCGACGCGATGTGGCCAACCCTGGAAGTCGGCGGCATCCTGCTCTACGCCACCTGCTCCACGCTGCCGACCGAGAACACCGAGGTCATCGAAGCCTTCCTTGCCCGTACCAGCGGCGCACGCGAACTGGACCTGGCTACCACGGCCGGCATCAAGCAGCCCCACGGTCGCCAATTGCTCGCCCAAGAAGGCGGCCACGACGGCTTCTACTACGCCAAACTGATCAAGATCGCCGCCGCTCGCGGCTGAACGGTTTTAAGGGAGTGACCGGATGAAAATCATCATCCTTGGGGCAGGGCAGGTCGGCGGCACGCTGGCTGAACATTTGGCCAGCGAAGCCAACGACATCACGGTGGTCGACACCGACAGCGAGCGCCTGCGCAACCTCGGCGACCGCCTGGACATCCGCACTGTACAAGGCCGCGCGTCGTTCCCGACCGTGCTGCGCCAAGCCGGTGCCGACGACGCCGACATGCTGGTGGCGGTGACCAACAGCGACGAGACCAACATGGTCGCGTGCCAGGTCGCCCACACCCTGTTCCACACCCCGACCAAGATCGCCCGCGTGCGCGAAGCGGCCTACTTGACCCGCGCCGGCCTGTTCGACAACGACGCGATTCCGGTCGACGTGCTGATCAGCCCGGAACAAGTGGTTACCCACTACATCAAGCGCCTGATCGAAATCCCTGGCGCCTTGCAGGTGATCGACTTTGCCGAAGGCAAGGCCCAACTGGTGGCCGTGAAGGCTTACTACGGTGGCCCGCTGGTGGGCCAGCAACTGCGCCAGTTGCGCGAGCACATGCCAAATGTGGAAACCCGCGTCGCGGCGATTTTCCGGCGTGACCGGCCGATCCTGCCCCAGGGCGACACGGTGATCGAGGCCGACGACGAAGTATTCTTCATTGCTGCCAAGGCGAATATTCGCGCAGTGATGAGCGAAATGCGCCGCCTCGACGAGACCTACAAGCGCATCGTCATCGCCGGCGGCGGGCAGATCGGCGAACGTTTGGCCGAGGCCATCGAGAGCCGCTACCAGGTCAAGATCATCGAGATGAACCCGGCACGTTGCCGGCATTTGTCCGACACGCTGGACAGTACTGTCGTACTGCAAGGCAGTGCCTCAGACCGCGACCTGCTGATGGAAGAAAACATCGCCGACGCAGATATCTTCCTGGCGCTGACCAACGATGACGAAGCCAACATCATGTCGTCGCTGCTGGCCAAGCGGCTCGGGGCAAAGAAGGTGATGACCATCATCAACAACCCGGCCTATGTGGACCTGATCCAGGGCGGCGATATCGACATCGCCATCAGCCCGCAACTGGCTACCATCGGTACGTTGCTCGCCCACGTGCGCCGTGGCGACATTGTGAGTGTGCACTCCCTGCGCCGTGGCGCGGCGGAGGCCATCGAAGCGATTGCCCACGGTGACGCCAAGTCGAGCAAGGTGATCGGCAAAGCCATCCGCGATATCGGCCTGCCGCCGGGCACCACCATTGGCGCGATCATTCGTGACGAAGAGGTGATCATCGCCCACGACGACACGGTGATCGCTACCGGTGACCATGTGATCCTGTTCCTGGTGGATAAGAAACATATCCGCGATGTGGAGAAGTTGTTCCACGTGGGGCTGAGCTTTTTCTGATGACGCTATCGCCGGCAAGCCGGCTCCTACAGGGTTCTTCGTATGCTTGAGTCACTCGAGAAAATGCTGGCCAAGGGCGTGGATAATTCGCTGCTGCGCTTTGGGCTGGGCAAGGGTTACCTGGACTTGAAGGACCACGCCAAGGCGGCGGAGCATTTGCGCAAGTGCGTGGAGTTCGACCCGAAATATTCGGCGGCGTGGAAGCTGTTGGGCAAGGCGCAGTTGGGGCTGGAAGACCGTGCGGCGGCGCGGTTGGCGTGGGAGCAGGGGATTGTGGCGGCCCAGGCCCATGGCGATAAACAGGCCGAGAAAGAGATGGCGGTGTTTCTTAAAAAGCTGGATCGCGTTTAGACGCGTGCTGTTGTAGTGAGCGGGCTTGCCCGCGCGAGGCAAGCTCGCTCACTACAAATGTCAGGCCGGTATCAGTACCAGCGCGCCTCGCCCGGTGGGCGCTTCTTGAAGCGCTTCATGCTCCACATGTACTGGCTTGGGTAGGCGCCGACATACCGTTCCACCACCTTGCTCATCGCCGCGCAGGACGTGGCGGTGTCGGTGCTGTACATGTCTTCCGGCGCTGCTTCCAAAATCACTTTGTAACCCGAACCGTCCGGCAGCCGCAGCGCGTGCAGGAACACACCAACAGCCTTGTGGCCCGCCAGCATGTTCGGCACGAACTTGCTGGTGAGTGCCTGGGTGGCGAAGAACGGTACGAAGATCCCGGCCGATTCAGCCGGTTCCGGATCGGCGGGAATGCCCACCTGGCCACCTTTACGCACTTCCTTGATCACGCTGAGGATGCCCTCCTTGGTGGAGGCCGCCACGCGGTTGCCCAACTGCACGCGCTGCTTGCGCAGCAATTCGTCCACCGCCTTGAGCTTGGGCGGACGGTAGAAAATGATCGGTTTGCACTGGCTGCAATAGAAGTGGTTCAGCACTTCCCAGTTGCCCAGGTGGCTGGTGATGCCAACCACGCCTTTGCCAGAGGCCAGGGCTTCGTGCAGCACGTCCAGGCCTTCGACTTCACGCACCAGGTCGATGGAGCGCTGGGCCGGCCAGATCCAGGCACAGGCGCTTTCGGTCAGGGACTTGCCGATGTCCATCAGGCTTTGGCCGACGAGGCGTTCGCGGGCGGCCGGGTCCATGTCCGGGAAGCACTTGGAGAGGTTGATCCGTACCGTGTCGCGGGAACGGTTGGGGGTTTTCCACATGATCCAGCCAATCGCCGTGCCGACCGCCTGGACAGCGCGCCAGGGCAGCAGGGCAAACAACCGGAGAGCGCCTACCAGCAAGGCGCCTTTAAACTTTTCCACAGGTCACTCCTGATCGTGTGTGGTGCGCAAAGCCAGCATTCTAACCGGCGTTGGCCAGGTCCGCGTAACGGTCACAGTCCAGGGTATGGTCCATGACCATGCCGGAGGCCTGCATGAAGGCATAGCAAATGGTCGGGCCGACGAAGGTGAAGCCGGCTTTTTTCAAGGCGCGGCTCATGGCTTCGGCCTCGGGGGTGATCGCCGGGACTTCGCTGCGATCCTTGAAATGATTGACCTTGGGCTTGCCGCCAACGAAGGACCAGAGCAACCCTACCGGGTCCTCCAGCGCCAGCCAGGCCGCGGCATTGCGACGGGTGGCGTTGAGCTTCAGGCGATTGCGCACGATACCCGGGTCCTGCATCAGCGCTTCGATCTCGTCATCGGTCAAGCGCGCCAGGCGCTGCGCATCAAAACCAAACAAGACCTTTCGATAATGCTCGCGTTTGCGTAAAACGGTGATCCAGGAAAGGCCCGCCTGGAACCCTTCGAGCAAAAGCAACTCGAACAAGCCCTGTGCGTCGCGCAGCGGCGTTCCCCACTCCTGATCGTGATAAGCCATGTACAGCGGATCTTCAGAACACCAAAAGCAGCGTGGCATAAGGCTCCAGGGGATGGTGGCGCGGCCGAATCGGGTATACTCCCGCTCTTTAAATCGCAGCCCAAGTAACAGGTGAATTTCGTGAGCCAGCCTACGCCAGCCGTGCGTACCTTCCAAGACTTGATCCTCGCCCTCCAGCAATACTGGGCCGAGCAAGGTTGTGTGGTACTTCAGCCCTACGATATGGAAGTAGGCGCCGGCACTTTCCACACCGCAACATTCCTGCGGGCCATCGGCCCGGAAACCTGGAACGCCGCTTATGTGCAGCCCAGTCGTCGCCCGACTGACGGCCGCTACGGCGAAAACCCGAACCGTCTGCAGCACTACTACCAGTTCCAGGTGGTGTTGAAGCCGAACCCGGACAACTTCCAGGAACTGTACCTGGGCTCGCTCAAGCATGTGGGCCTGGACCCACTGGTCCACGATATCCGTTTTGTTGAAGACAACTGGGAATCGCCGACCCTGGGCGCCTGGGGCCTGGGCTGGGAAGTCTGGCTCAACGGCATGGAAGTGACTCAGTTCACCTACTTCCAGCAAGCGGGCGGCATCGAGTGCTACCCGGTGACCGGCGAAATCACCTACGGCCTGGAACGCCTGGCCATGTACCTGCAGGGCGTGGACTCGGTCTACGACCTGGTGTGGGCAGATGGCCCGTTCGGCAAGGTCACCTACGGCGACGTGTTCCACCAGAACGAAGTGGAGCAGTCCACCTACAACTTCGAACACGCCAACGTCGACAAGCTGTTCGAACTGTTCGACTTCTATGAAAGCGAAGCCAAGCGCCTGATCGAACTGGACCAGCCGCTGCCGTTGCCAAGCTATGAAATGGTGTTGAAGGCCTCCCATACCTTCAACCTGCTGGACGCCCGCCGTGCCATCTCGGTAACCGCGCGCCAGCAATACATCCTGCGTGTGCGCACCCTGGCGCGTTCCGTCGCCCAAGCCTACCTGCTGGCTCGCGCCAAGCTGGGCTTCCCGATGGCTACCCCGGACCTGCGTGATGAAGTGTTGGCTAAGCTGGAGGCTGCACAATGAGTGCTCAAGATTTCCTGGTTGAACTGGGCACCGAAGAGCTGCCACCCAAGGCACTGAACACCCTGGCCGACGCGTTCCTGGCCGGTATCGAAAAAGGCCTGCAAACCGCTGGCCTCAAATTCGAAGCGAAAAAAGTCTACGCCGCGCCACGTCGCCTGGCGGTGTTGCTGACCGCGCTGGAAACCCAGCAACCGGACCGCAGCATCAACCTCGACGGCCCACCACGCCAGGCCGCTTTCGACGCCGAAGGCAACCCGACTCAAGCGGCACTGGGTTTCGCCAAGAAGTGTGGCGTCGAGCTGAGCGAGATCGACCAGAGCGGCCCGAAACTGCGGTTCAGCCAGGTCATCACCGGCAAGCCGACCGCGAGCCTGCTGCCGACCATCGTTGAAGACTCGTTGAACGACCTGCCTATCCCGAAGCGCATGCGCTGGGGTGCGCGCAAAGAAGAGTTCGTGCGTCCGACCCAGTGGCTGGTGATGTTGCTCGGTGACCAGGTCATCGACTGCACCATTCTCGCCCAGAAAGCCGGTCGTGATTCTCGTGGTCACCGCTTCCACCACCCGCAAGCTGTACGCATCACTTCGCCGGCCAACTACGCCGCCGACCTGCGTGCTGCCTACGTGCTGGCCGACGCCAACGAGCGTCGCGAGCTGATCAGCAAGCGGACCGAAGAGCTGGCCCGCCTGCAGGAAGGCACCGCCATCGTGCCGCCAAACCTGCTGGATGAAGTGACCGCCCTGGTTGAATGGCCGGTGCCGCTGGTGTGCTCGTTCGAAGAACGTTTCCTCGACGTGCCGCAAGAAGCCCTGATCACCACCATGCAGGACAACCAGAAGTATTTCTGCCTGCTGGACGTGGATGGCAAGTTGCTGCCGCGCTTCATCACCGTGGCCAACATCGAGAGCAAGGACCCGCAGCAGATCATCGCCGGTAACGAGAAAGTCGTGCGCCCGCGCCTGACTGATGCCGAGTTCTTCTTCAAGCAAGACAAGAAGCAGAAGCTGGAAGACTTCAACCTGCGCCTGCAGAACGTGGTGTTCCAGGAAAAACTCGGCAGCGTCTACGACAAGGCCGTACGTGTTTCCAAGCTGGCCGCCTATATTGCGCCACGCATTGGCGGTGACGCTGCATGGGCTGCGCGTGCAGGCCTGCTGTCCAAGTGCGACCTGGCCACCGAGATGGTCGGCGAGTTCCCGGAGATGCAAGGCGTTGCCGGCTACTACTACGCCCTCAACGACGGCGAGCCCGACGATGTGGCCCTGGCGCTGAACGAGCAGTACATGCCGCGTGGTGCTGGCGCTGAACTGCCAAGCACCTTGACCGGTGCAGCCGTAGCGATCGCCGACAAACTGGATACGCTGGTGGGTATCTTCGGTATCGGTATGTTGCCAACCGGTAGCAAAGACCCGTATGCCCTGCGCCGTGCCGCCCTGGGTGTGCTGCGCATCCTGATCGACAAGAAGCTGGACCTCGACCTGACCCAGGCCGTGGTGTTCGCTGTGGGCCAGTTCGGCAACAAGGTCAAGCAAGCCGGCCTGGCCGAGCAGGTGCTGGAATTCGTGTTCGACCGCCTGCGTGCGCGTTATGAAGACGAAGGCGTGGACGTGTCGGTGTACCTGTCGGTACGTGCCCTGCAGCCGGGTTCGGCGCTGGACTTCGACCAACGCGTACAAGCCGTACAGGCCTTCCGCAAACTGCCGGAAGCCGATGCCCTGGCCGCTGTGAACAAGCGCGTGTCGAACCTGCTGAGCAAGGCCGAAGGCCTGGGCAACGCCGAAGTCGACCCTGGCCTGTTTGCCGATGCCAAGGAGTTCTCGCTGAACTCGGCCATCGCCAAGGCAGAAAACGCGGTGAAACCGCTGATCGCCGAACGCAACTACGCCGAAGCCTTGGCACGCCTGGCCACCTTGCGTGAGCCGGTGGATGCGTTCTTCGAAGCCGTGATGATCAACGCCGACGATGCCGGTGTGCGGAAAAACCGCTACGCCATGCTGGCGCGCCTGCGCGGCTTGTTCGTCAACATCGCTGACATTTCGACGCTGAGCTGACCATGTTGAAACTGCTGATTCTCGATCGGGACGGGGTGATCAATTACGACTCCGACGCTTACATCAAGTCGGTGGCGGAGTGGATCCCACTGCCCGGCTCGATCGAGGCCATCGCGCAGTTGAGCAAAGCCGGCTGGACGGTGGCCATCGCCACCAACCAGTCCGGCATCGCCCGTGGTTACTACGACATCGCCACCCTGGACGCCATGCATGCGCGCTTGCGCACGTTAGTGGCCGAGCAGGGCGGTGAGGTGGGGCTGGTCGTGTACTGCCCCCACGGGCCGGACGAGGGCTGCGATTGCCGCAAACCCAAGCCTGGCATGTTGAAAACCATTGCAGAACATTACAAGGTGCCACTGGCTGGGATATGGTTCGTCGGGGACAGCCTCGGTGACCTGGAGGCGGCCAAAGCCGTCGACTCTCAGCCAGTTTTGGTTAAGACCGGGAAAGGCGAAAAGACCCAGGCGAAAAACCTGCCGGTAGGCACCTTGATTTTTGACGATCTGGCGGCGGTTGCCGCAGAACTTATCAACAACTAGCCGCCCTCGACTTCCTGACCAAGGACTGTTCGGGAGTGCGCTTTTAACAGGCGGGCCGTGTCCCGCAACGGTAAATGCCGCCATGTCGATCTTGCAGGCCATCAGAACCTTTTTCTTTTACCTGCTGCTGGGCACCAGTTCGTTCCTCTGGTGCACCCTGAGCTTTTTTATTGCGCCCTTCCTGCCGTTCAAGGCGCGCTATCGCTTTATCAACGTCTATTGGTGCCGCTGCGCGTTGTGGCTGACCAAGGTGTTCCTGAACATCCGTTTCGAGGTCAAGGGGGCCGAAAACGTGCCCGACCAGCCCTGCGTGATTCTGTCGAACCACCAGAGCACCTGGGAGACGTTCTTTCTCTCGGCCTATTTCTCACCCCTGAGCCAGGTGCTCAAGCGTGAGCTGCTGTATGTGCCGTTCTTCGGCTGGGCCATGGCCATGCTGCGGCCGATCGCCATTGACCGTGACAACCCCAAGGCTGCTCTCAAGCACGTGGCCAAGAAGGGCGATGAGCTGCTCAAGGACAACGTTTGGGTACTGATCTTCCCGGAAGGTACGCGCGTTCCCTACGGCACCGTAGGCAAGTTCTCACGCGGCGGTACTGCTCTGGCAGTCAACGCCAACCTGCCGGTGCTGCCGATTGCGCACAACGCTGGCAAGTTCTGGCCAAAGACCGGTTGGGCCAAACGCGAGGGCACCATCACGGTGGTAATCGGTGAACCGATGTACGCCGAAGGTGAAGGCCCGCGCGCCATTGCGGCACTGAATGACCGTGCCCAGGCGTGGAATGAAGCCCAGCAACGGGCCATGGGTTCGTTGCCGCCGGAGCCGGTTGTGGTCGAGACGCCGGCGGTTTGAGGATCTGTGGATAACCTGTGTACGGTTTGTTGGCGAATTGGCTTTTTTGATTCATAACAGGCTGATTTACTTACATATTTCTCAACCTCATAAAATCGCGAAAAACGTGCATAAGTTTTTTCAGCATTAAAAAACCGGTCCTTGTGACCGGTTTTTTATGCACAGCAGAAAAGTACGTTTTTCAGTCATCCAGCAAGGGCAGTTGCAGGCTGAATGTCGTGCCTTTGCCCAGCTCGCTCTCGCACTGAATGCGTCCGCCATGACGTTCCAGCACGGCCTTGACCATGGTCAGGCCCAACCCCAGCCCCTCACTGCCCTGGGCCGAATCGAAGCGTCGGTATTGGCTGAACAGCTCCGGTAGATCCGCTGGCGCAATCCCCGGCCCCTGGTCGCTGATGCGGCACTCCAACCAGCCCTGCTCGCTGGCGTGGCTCAAGCGGACGGTGGTGCCGGATGCTGAATACTTGATCGCATTCTCCAGCACGTTGAACAACGCCCGGGTCAGCAGCGATTGGTCGGCCAGGATCATGCCCTCGTCGGCCTCATCCAGGTCGTGGACCAAATGAATACCCTTGAGCTGCGCGATGACCGCCACCTGGTCGAAGGCATCCATCACCAACATGGCGAACAGGGTTGGCTGGAACTGGTAACCGTCAGCCTCGGCCTTCGCCAACTGTACGAAAGATTCGGTAAGGCTCAGCGCGCGCCGCACTTGTTGCTCGATCTGGGCGAACACCGGGGACTCGCCGTTGTGCACATCCAGCAGCGCAAGAATCGCGGAGTGGGGCGCACGCAGGTCGTGAGACAGGAAACGCAACATGGTTTCCCGATGCTGCTGGGCGTTACGTTCTTTGCTCAGGTCTGTGAGGCTCAGCAGCCAGCCCAGGGCGACGTCACCGTCGGCCGGCAACATGGGGGCCAGTTCCATACGCAGGCTGCGTTGGTGGATGTCCCGGAACTCGACCAACTCCAGCGCGGACAGGGCAGGGCGCACGCCATTGTGCAGCGGCGGGTAGCCCAGGTCGGCCAGTTCTTCGAGCAGGTTTGCGGTGATCAGGTCATGGCCAAATACGTCGCGGGCAATGCGGTTGGCCAGCAGGATGTTGCCCTGAGGGTCGGTAATCAGCGTGGCTACCGGCAAGCATTCGAGGCCATCGGCCATGAAGCGCCGGGTGTCCCGCGTACGACTCACGGCTTGCTCCAGGGCAAAGATACGCGCCTGCAGTACATCGCCCTTGCTGGCGGGCGCTCGGCGGCGTTCTGGAAGCACTTTGGGCTCATTGTCGAGCCGGGCCAGTTCCCACCCGAAATAGGCAAGGATCACACTGAGGCGGCGCCAGTTCCAGATCAGGTAACTGAGTAGCAGGCCAATCAAGCAGGCCGCAGGCGACCACCAGTGCCCCAGGCGCAGCAGCCCCCAAGCGCCCAGCAACGCGGCCGCCATGCAGCCCAAGGTCATCCACAGGGCGTAGCGGGGCCGGTAGAGCAACAAGCCCAGCAGCAACGCCACCAGTGACGTCGCCATCAACGCCGCCAGCCAGCCGGGAAGGTCAACGATGCTCCGGCCTTGAAGCAGACCGTTGAGGACGTTGGCCTGGATCTCCACGCCGGCTGTGGTGCCGACGGTGGAGGAAAGCGGGGTGACAAAACGGTCGCCCATTCCCGATGCCGTGGCACCCACCAGAATCAGCCGGTCACGCAGTTGCTCAGCAGGCACCTCACCCCGTAAGACGCTGGCGTAGGACACACTCGGAAAGTGCGTGTGGGCACCAATGAACGGAATGCGTATGGCGTGTTCACGGTGCCAGTGCGCACTGACCGGCTCCAGCGCCTCACCTGGCATCTCGTCCGCCTGGCCACTCAGCGTGTACGCCATCCACGCCAGTTGCGGCGTGGTGTCATCAGGCGGGCCTTCACGCATGTACAGGTTGCGAACCACGCCGTCACTGTCGGCCTCGACATTGATATGCCCTACGCCCTTGGCACATTTGAGCAGCGGCAGTATTTGTGCGCTGGGTTGGCTGTAGCGGGTGGCGTCTTCGCGCAATAGGGGCAGCAACACGTTACCGGCCTCGCACACTGATTGGGCAAGGCGCCGATCGTTGGCCGGCTCACCGGGTTCGCTGAAGATCACATCGAACAGGATGGCTGCCGGCTGTGCAGCACTCAGGCGGTCAATCAGGTCTGCGTGCAGGCTGCGCGGCCAAGGCCATCGGCCGAGGTCTTTCAAGCTCTTGTCATCAATGGTGACCAGCAGAATGCGCGGGTCTACCGGCAGCGGGGTGAGGCGGCGCAGGCTGTCATACAGCGGGTTGTTCAGCGCCAGTCCTGGGCTGAGCGACAGGTAAGCAGTGATAGGCAAGAGCAGCAAACCTATCCACAGCCACTCACGGACCAAACCGTGGAACAGGCGCTGGGCGTGGGTGGGTTGGCGTTTCTCGGCCTTGCGCCAGAGCATCATGGATTAGCCACCAGAGGCCTTGGCCTGCGTTGCGGGCGGATAGTAGAAGATGTCATAAACCCCGGTTATTCCCTCCAGGCCGTGTTCGTCGTAAGCCGACAATCGCACGTGATAGAACGATGCTTTGAGCCCAGTGAAGCTCATTTTTGGCTCGCTGGAAAAGTTTTCCTGCTTGATGTTCATAAAGGCTTGGTCGGTGGCGACTTGGGCGCGATAGCGCTGGGCGCCGGGTAAGGGCCGCACGTACAGCGTCCACACTGGTGCATCGCCTTTTTGACCGTCCTGACCCACTAACTTGGGCGCGGGCAGGAGCGTCACGGCGTTCAAATCACCCTGTTTCTTAAACAGCAGGCCTTGGCGTGCGCCGACTTTTACTTCGTCTTCATTAGGTTTTTTCCGGATGTCTCGGTTGGCCGCTACCTGCCCATCCAGCACCTCAAGCACCGATTGCTCGCCATCGTCCCGCACCCGAAAGTGCGTACCGCGCACGCCCAGCACACCAATGGGCGTCACGATCTGAAACCGGTCATGCTCACTGGGCCGCTTGATCACATAGGCCTCGGCCTGGCCTTGTTCCAGGATGACCTGGGGAATCGATTGCTTCTCGACCATATGCAAACGCACCTGCGAACTGGACGGGAGCACGACCCGGGATCCATCGCCCAGCAACAGGCTAACGAACGCCGACGCCGAGGTTTTCACACCTTCTTTCTCATCAATCGTCATGCCCTCCTGCAATAGGCGTAACTGTCCCTTGGTGTCCAGCTTCCAGGCTTCTCCTGTCAGGTGCTGCACAACGGCCGGTAACGGCTGAGCTCGACACAACCATTGGTCATCAACATAGGGGGGGCGCACCAAAGCAGAAGCACTGGCCGCCCCCACCACCAAACCCAGCAATGAGGGGAGGACATAGCGCACTCGGTTAAGGGAAGAAGTCATGGTGCTCATCAAGGTTATGGGTTCCAGAAGGCATCTGACACCAACGCGCACAGGATGACGGCAGCGCATGTGTCGGCTGATCCTTTTCCTCAGGGGCAGGAGCCGGTATCTTTCCTACATCGGTTTTGAAGTCTTTCAGTAGGTTAAGGGCTCTTTGATATCAGCCTACCGAGGGATTCATAGGACCGTTGAGTCTGACCACAATTCTTCAGATTCAAAGGCCGGTAATTGAGCAGCCTAGCGCGAAGTTGGCCGCCGTATTTTTTCGTAGAAAGGACCCACCCATGCGTGTCGCAATACTGGATGACGAGCCCGCTGAATTGCGTCGGGTTGAACAGACACTGCGACAAATCCCCAGCACCACGGAACAGCCTTGGTCCCTGCATTTTTTTGAACGCGGTGAAGACCTGCTCCGCCAACTGCGCCGGGAAACATTTGACCTGCTGATACTCGATTGGCAGTTGCCCGATATCACCGGGATTGCTCTCTTGCGCTGGACTCGCGAACACATGGAATCGCCCCCTGCGGTGATCATGCTGACGAGCCGTGATGCCGAGAGCGATATCGTCACCGCATTGAACAGCGGCGCCGATGACTACGTCAGCAAGCCCTTTCGTCCCAATGAATTGAAGGCCCGGGTCTCGGCCGTTTTGCGCCGCCACGGCCTGCAAAAAACCAACACCCATGAAGTGCAGAGTTTCAATGACCTGACCTTTGATGATGCCGAGTTGACCGTTACCCGTGCGGGCAAACCGATCAACCTGACCGAGCGAGAGTATCGACTCGCTAGCTGCTTGTTTGCCAACTTGGCTCGGCCGCTGTCTCGGGAATACTTGTATGAACGGTTTTGGACCCATGAAGAAATGGTCTCTTCACGGCCGCTGGACACTCATATTTACCGCCTGCGGAACAAGCTGGGGCTCACCGCAGATCGTGGATGGCAACTGCTGACCATCTACGGCTACGGGTATCGGTTGGAAAGCGTTTCTGCGACGACTCCTGGGTAAACGGGGATGTTCCACGTGGAGCATTTCAAAAATGCTCATTCAAACGACCAATAAAAAAGGCCAACGCTAAGCGTTGGCCTTTTTGTTTTGCCGGTTCGTCTGATCAGAAGTCCAGGTTGGAAACCGCCAATGCGTTGCTTTCGATGAAGTCACGGCGAGGTTCGACCGCATCACCCATCAGGGTGTTGAAGATCTGGTCTGCGCCAATGGCGTCTTCGATGGTCACGCGCAGCATGCGACGCTGACTTGGGTCCATGGTGGTTTCCCACAGTTGATCCGGGTTCATTTCACCCAGACCTTTGTATCGCTGGATGGTGTGGCGCTTGGTGCTTTCGGCCATCAGCCAGTCAAGAGCTTCCTTGAATTCCTTGACCTGCTTCTTGCGTTCGCCACGTTGGATGTAAGCGCCGTCGTCCAGCAGGGTGCTCAGTTGCGCGCCCAGGGTCACCACGGTTTTGTAGTCGTTGCTACCAAAGAAGTCGCGGTTGAAGGTGACGTAGTTCGACAGGCCGTGGGAGATCAGTTCGACCTCTGGCAGCCATACGTTACGTTCACGGTCTTCACGCAGGCTGGCTTTGTACACCAGGCCAGACTTCTCTACGGTGCGCAGGCGTACTTCGTACTGGGCCAGCCAATCCTGCATTGCTGCATGATCGCCCAACTGTTCGAGGCTGACGGCCGGCAGGTAGATGAAGTGCTCGGTCAGCTCCTGCGGATATAGGCGCGACAGACGCTTGAGGGTCTTCATCACCATGCGGAAGTCGTTAACCAAGCGCTCCAGCGCCTCACCGGAAATCCCCGGGGCTTCGTCGTTCAGGTGCAAGCTGGCATCTTCCAGGGCCGACTGCGTCATGTACTCTTCCATGGCGTCGTCGTCTTTGATGTATTGCTCTTGCTTACCCTTTTTGACTTTGTACAGCGGCGGCTGGGCGATGTAGATGTAGCCGCGTTCGATCAGCTCCGGCAACTGACGGAAGAAGAAGGTCAGCAGCAGGGTACGAATGTGCGAACCGTCGACGTCAGCATCGGTCATGATGATGATGTTGTGATAGCGCAGCTTGTCGATGTTGTACTCTTCGCGGCCGATACCGCAACCCAACGCCGTGATCAAGGTGCCAACCTCCTGGGAGGAAATCATCTTGTCGAAGCGCGCTTTCTCGACGTTGAGGATCTTACCCTTCAACGGCAGGATGGCCTGGGTGCGACGGTTACGACCCTGCTTGGCGGAACCGCCAGCAGAGTCACCTTCCACCAGGTACAGTTCGGAGAGGGCAGGGTCCTTCTCCTGGCAGTCGGCCAATTTGCCCGGCAGGCCAGCGATATCCAGCGCACCTTTACGGCGGGTCATCTCACGGGCTTTACGCGCCGCTTCACGAGCACGTGCCGCATCGATCATCTTGCCGACAACCAGCTTGGCTTCGTTCGGATTCTCCAGCAGGAAGTCAGAGAAGTACTTGCCCATCTCTTGTTCCACTGCGGTCTTCACTTCGGAAGACACCAGCTTGTCTTTGGTCTGGGAGCTGAACTTAGGGTCCGGTACTTTAACCGAGATAATCGCGGTCAGGCCTTCGCGGGCATCATCACCGGTGGTGGCAACTTTATGCTTCTTGGCCAGGCCTTCGGCTTCGATGTAAGTGTTCAGGTTACGCGTCAGAGCGGAACGGAAACCCACCAGGTGAGTACCGCCATCGCGCTGCGGAATGTTGTTGGTGAAGCACAACAGGTTCTCGTTGAAGCTGTCGTTCCACTGCAGGGCGATTTCCACGCCGATGCCGTCTTCACGCTGGATGTTGAAGTGGAATACCTGGTTGACCGCAGTCTTGTTGGTGTTCAGGTATTCAACGAACGCACGCAGGCCACCTTCGTACTTGAACAGCTCTTCCTTACCGCTGCGCTCGTCCTTGAGAACGATACCTACGCCGGAGTTCAGGAAGGACAGCTCACGAATACGCTTGGCCAGGATGTCCCAGCTGAAATGGATATTCTTGAAGGTCTCGCTGGAGGCCTTGAAGTGAATCTGGGTACCGGTGGTTTCACTGTCGCCCACGATGGCCATCGGCGCTTGGGGCACACCGTGCACGTAGGTCTGTTCCCAGATCTTGCCGCTGCGGCGAACAGTCAATACCAGTTCTTCGGAGAGGGCGTTTACTACCGAAACACCTACACCGTGCAAACCGCCGGAAACTTTATAGGAGTTATCGTCGAACTTACCGCCGGCGTGGAGCACGGTCATGATGACCTCTGCCGCCGAAACGCCTTCTTCTTTGTGCACGTCTACCGGAATGCCACGACCGTTGTCGCGCACGGTGATGGACTCGTCCGGGTGGATGATGATGCTGATATCGTCGCAGTAACCGGCCAGAGCTTCGTCGATCGAGTTATCGACCACCTCGAACACCATGTGGTGCAGACCGCTACCATCATCGGTGTCGCCGATGTACATACCGGGACGTTTGCGTACGGCATCCAAACCTTTCAGCACTTTAATGCTGGTCGAGTCGTACGTGTTTTCTTCGCTCATGCCTTCACTCCCGATGGTCGTGGGTCTGGGTGATACGGCCCTGTTCCACGTGGAACAAAGCGACTGGCGTTTCCGTCTGCCAGCCTTCCCTCAATAATTCGTGGTCTACACAGGTGATAAACACCTGGCAGCGTAAGTCTTCCAACAAGCGGCATAACGCACGGCGGTGTTGCTCGTCGAGTTCTGACGGCAAGTCATCCACCAGATAAATACATTGACCGCGCCGAGCCTGGCTAACCAGGTGGCCCTGGGCAATACGCAGTGCACACACCACCAACTTCTGCTGGCCACGGGACAAGATATCCGCGGCATTGTGTGCGCCTAGTCTAAGGCGCAAGTCAGCCCGTTGGGGTCCGGCCTGGGTGTGGCCAATTTGCTGATCCCGTTGCAAGGACGTGGCGAGCACCGCACTCAGTTCACGCTCTTTGTCCCAACCACGGTAGTAGCTCAGCGTCAGCCCCTCGAGATCCAATAGCTCACTCAAGGTCTGCTCAAAGACTGGTTTCAAGGCTTTGATATAGGCGCGTCGGTATTCATCTATTTCATCGCTGGCCAGGCACAGTTCCCGGTCCCAGGCCGCTTGCGAAGCGGCGTCAAGTGTACCATGCCGCAGCCATGAGTTCCGCTGCCGCAGGGCCTTCTGCAGGCGCTGCCAAGTGGCCATGAAACGCGGTTCCACGTGGAACACTCCCCAATCGAGGAATTGTCTGCGGATTTTTGGTGCGCCTTCCAACAGGCGGAAGCTGTCGGGGTTGATCAACTGCAGCGGCAGGATTTCCGCTAACTGCGCCGCACTGCGCGCGTTTTGACCATCGATACGAATCTGAAACTCCCCGCCACGATCACGGGATATCCCCAGGGCGCTGTGCCCACCTTCAGCCAGTTCAACCTGGCCAAACACTGTGCACGCCAATTGTTCGTACTGAATCACCGGTAACAGGCGAGCACTGCGAAAGGAACGAGCAAGCCCCAGCAGGTGAATGGCTTCCAGCACGCTGGTTTTGCCACTGCCGTTGGCACCGTGGAGGATGTTGATGCGGGGGGAGGGGGAGAAGGTCACCGGGTGCAAATTGCGCACCGCGGTGACCGAGACGCGACTGAGGGACATCTAGCTTCTGCTGGGCATGATTACAAGCGCATCGGCATGACAACGTAAGCCGAGTCGTCGTTATCAGATTCTTGCACCAGGGCGCTGCTGTTGGAGTCGGACAAAATCAGGCGAACCTGTTCGGTGGTCATCACACCCAGCACGTCGAGCAAGTAGCTCACGTTGAAGCCGATTTCCAGTGAACCGCCGTTGTAGTCGACGCCCACTTCTTCTTCCGCTTCTTCCTGCTCCGGGTTGTTGGCCTGGATTTTCAACTGACCATTGGCCAGTTGCAGGCGGATACCCCGGTATTTCTCGTTCGACAGGATCGCAGTACGGCTGAACGCTTCACGCAGGGCTTGGCGATCACCGAGTACGAGCTTGTCACCGCCTTTAGGCAGAACGCGCTCGTAGTCCGGGAACTTGCCGTCGACCAGCTTGGAAGTGAAGGTAAACTCGCCGGTGGTTGCGCGGATGTGGTGCTGGCCCAGCACGATGCTGACAATGCCTTCTGGTTCAGTGAGCAAGCGAGCCAGCTCCAGGATACCTTTACGCGGCACGATGACCTGGTGGCGGTCAGGCTGACCAATGTCAGCGCGCATCGAGCACATCGCCAGGCGGTGGCCGTCTGTAGCCACAGCGCGGATAATGCCTTCGGACACTTCCAGCAGCATGCCATTGAGGTAGTAACGCACGTCCTGCTGGGCCATCGCGAAGCTGGTGCGTTCGATCAAACGACGCAGCTTGCTTTGCTCCAGGCTGCACGTCAGCGAGCCTGGGCCTTCTTCCACCGTCGGGAAATCGTTGGCTGGCAGCGTGGACAAGGTGAAGCGGCTGCGACCGGCCTTGACGACCAATTTGGCTTCATCGACCTTGATGTCGATCAGCGCATCGTTCGGCAAGCTCTTGCAGATATCCATCAGCTTGCGCGCCGGTACGGTGATCTCGCCAGGTTCGGCGGGTTCTTCCAGCTGTACACGACCGACCAGCTCGACTTCCAAGTCGGTACCGGTCAGGGACAGTTGCTGGCCTTCGACCACCAGCAATACGTTGGAGAGCACCGGCAAGGTCTGTCGGCGCTCGACGACGCCTGCGACCAGTTGCAGGGGTTTCAACAGGGCTTCGCGTTGAATGGTGAAATGCATGGTCTAGTCCCTTGCCTTAATAAGCTGCGCTGGTGTCATCAAGTAGTCAGTGTACGCAGCAGGTTCTTGTAGTCCTCGCGAATATCCGCGTCGGATTCCTTAAGTTCGTTGATCTTGCGGCACGCGTGCAAGACCGTGGTGTGGTCGCGACCGCCAAACACATCACCGATTTCCGGCAGGCTGTGGTTGGTCAGCTCTTTGGAGAGTGCCATGGCCACCTGACGAGGACGTGCGACCGAGCGCGAGCGGCGCTTGGACAGCAGGTCGGAAATCTTGATCTTGTAGTATTCGGCCACGGTGCGCTGGATGTTATCCACACTCACCAGCTTGTCTTGCAGCGCCAACAAGTCTTTCAGGGATTCGCGAATCAGCTCGATGGTGATGTCGCGGCCCATGAAGTGCGAGTGAGCGATGACGCGCTTGAGGGCGCCTTCCAGTTCACGCACGTTGGAGCGAATGCGTTGGGCAATGAAGAATGCCGCATCGTGTGGCAGATCGACTTTGGCCTGGTCGGCCTTCTTCATCAGGATCGCAACGCGGGTTTCCAATTCTGGCGGCTCGACCGCAACGGTCAGGCCCCAACCGAAACGGGATTTCAAGCGTTCTTCCAGGCCTTCGATTTCCTTCGGGTACCGGTCACTGGTCAAGATGACCTGCTGGCCACCTTCGAGCAGGGCGTTGAAGGTATGGAAGAACTCTTCCTGGGAACGTTCCTTGCGCGCAAAGAATTGAATGTCATCGATCAGCAAGGCATCAACGGAGCGGTAGAACCGCTTGAACTCGTTGATTGCGTTGAGCTGCAAGGCCTTGACCATGTCAGCCACGAAGCGCTCCGAGTGCAGGTACACGACCTTGGCATTCGGGTTCTTCTTTAATAGGTGGTTACCCACAGCGTGCATCAAGTGCGTCTTACCCAAGCCTACGCCGCCATAAAGGAAGAGCGGGTTGTAACCGTGCTTGGGGTTGTCGGCGACTTGCCAGGCAGCCGCGCGGGCCAACTGGTTGGATTTACCTTCGACGAAATTCTCAAAGGTAAAGGTGCGATTCAGATAGCTGGTGTGCTTGAGCGCGCCTTCGACTTGGACAGTGCGTTGTTCGGCACGCACCGGGGCCTGTTGTGAGCTGGCGCCGGCCATCGGGTCAAAGCTGTCGCGGGACGGCTCTTCGTGCTCTGGAGCATTCTTCTGCGCAGCAGATTTTGACGCCGCAGGTGCCGGGGCAGGCGGGGTGGCAACCGGAGCGGTCGCTACCTGGGCTTGCGATGCAGCAGCAGCCAGCGGTGCATTGGGTGCGGCGCGAGGTGCGGAACTACGTTTGCTGCCTATTAATAAGGAAAGCGCAGGCGCGAGTCCGTTGCCATGTTCGTCGAGCAATTCGAGAACGCGGCTCAGGTACTTCTCGTTGACCCAGTCGAGAACAAAACGATTCGGCGCGTAGACACGCAACTCGTCGCCTTCGGCTTCGACCTGTAGCGGACGGATCCAGGTGTTGAATTGCTGGGCAGGCAGCTCATCGCGCAAAAGCTCCACGCACTGCTGCCAAAGTTCCACTGACACGGATATCCCCTAAGTTGAAAGCCGGTGAGGCAAAAACAGCCGCCATTGTAGCGGCGAGACGCCCACTTATCCACATGTAGGTTGCTCACAGCACACCCAAAATCAATGCCTTAACCACAAAAAATACGACCAATGGTCTGTGCATAAGCTCTGTGGATAAGCGCGCCTGAGCTCGTTGTACAAGTGGGGTCGAAAGTCTGTGGGTAACTGGCCTGTGGATAACAACCTGTTTCACCCACAGCTTATCCGACAGCGCAGCACAGGGAGAGCACCGTTTTCCCCCGTAGTTGTCATTCTCTGTACAGCACGTAGAATCTAGCCTCAATGCAGTTATCCACAGACGATCTGTGCTCTAGCTTTTATAAGCTTTACAGAAAAGCTTTAAATAACTTCCTTCTTTATTTTTATATCTATGCCCAAGCACATGAAAGGCAGGCACACAGAAAAGAGCTTCCTGACCGTTAGAGATCTAATTAAAGGAAAAGCTGGTTGGAAATTGACCTAGAGGCTTGCTTTCTCTAGAATCGCCGGTCTCTTAAAACGGGGGCCATTCCGGCCCGTTGTGGACGAACCAGGTAACAACGCCATGAAACGTACTTTCCAACCAAGCACCATCAAACGCGCCCGTACCCACGGTTTCCGTGCTCGCATGGCTACCAAGAACGGCCGTGCAGTCCTGTCGCGTCGCCGCGCCAAAGGTCGTGCGCGTCTGGCAGTTTGATAATCCGGTACTGGTGGTGAGTCAGGACTTCAGTCGGGAAAAGCGTCTGCTAAACCCCCGGCACTTCAAGGCAGTCTTTGACTCCCCCACCGGCAAGGTTCCGGGGAAAAATCTCCTGCTCCTTGCGCGTAACAACGATCTTGATCACCCCCGTCTCGGGTTGGTGATTGGCAAGAAGAG
This sequence comes from Pseudomonas sp. TE24901, assembly GCF_054058375.1. Classification (NCBI taxonomy): domain Bacteria; kingdom Pseudomonadati; phylum Pseudomonadota; class Gammaproteobacteria; order Pseudomonadales; family Pseudomonadaceae; genus Pseudomonas; species Pseudomonas sp. TE24901. The sequence goes on along the minus strand of NZ_JBSSAF010000001.1, from coordinate 671,228 downwards.
CGTAAAGCTCTCCGTTGAGCGCAATCGCCTCAAGCGTCTGATGCGCGAATCGTTTCGCCTCCACCAGGACACTCTGGTTGGTTGGGATATTGTTATCGTCGCGCGCAAAGGCTTGGGGGATGTAGAAAACCCCGAATTGATTCAGCATTTCGGCAAGCTCTGGAAACGTTTGGCGCGTACCCACAAGCCAGCACCAGCAGTCAGCACCGAAACTGTAGGGGTAGACAGCCTTGATGCGTAAACTGGCCCTCGTTCCGATCCAGTTTTATCGCTACGCCATTAGTCCTCTGATGGCCAACCACTGTCGTTTCTACCCCAGTTGTTCTTGCTACGCGTTAGAGGCCATAGAAAATCATGGTCTTCTGCGCGGTGGCTGGCTGACCTTTCGTCGTTTAGGTCGCTGTCATCCGTGGAATCCCGGTGGTTATGACCCGGTTCCACCTATCCCTACCTCCCGTTCTTCTTCGATGGCCGAGTAATCATGGATATTAAACGCACGATCCTGATCGTCGCCCTGGCAATCGTGTCCTACGTCATGGTTCTTAATTGGAACCAGGACTATGGCCAGGCTGCCCTGCCGACTCAGAATGTTGCTACCAATCAGGCTGCGCCGGCTATTCCGGACACCCCGTTGGGTAACAATGCTTCCGCCAGTGCCGATGTACCCAGCGCGAATGCCGATACCAGCACCCCAGTTGAAACGCCGGTTATCACCAATAAAGACCTCATCCACGTAAAAACGGATGTGCTCGACCTGGCAATCGACCCACAAGGTGGTGATATCGCCCAGCTGAAGCTGCCGCTGTATCCACGTCGTCAGGATCACCCGGATGTTCCGTTCCAACTGTTCGATAACGGTGGCGAACGTATTTATCTGGCACAAAGTGGCCTGACCGGCACCAACGGTCCGGATGCACGTGCGACCGGTCGTCCGGTTTATTCGACCGAACAGAAGACTTACCAACTGGCTGATGCCCAGAACCAGTTGAACGTCGACCTGAAATTCAGCCTCGACGGCGTCAATTACATCAAGCGTTTCAGCTTCACCCGTGGTTTGTACGACTTGAAGGTCACTTATCTGATCGACAACGAAAGCGACAAGGCATGGACCGGCAACCTGTTTGCCCAATTGAAGCGTGACAACAGCGCCGATCCTTCTTCCAGCACTGCCACCGGCACCGCGACTTACTTGGGCGCCGCCCTGTGGACAAGTAGCGAGCCGTACAAAAAAGTGTCGATGAAAGATATCGACAAGGGCGCGCTGAAAGAAACCGTGCAAGGTGGCTGGGTTGCCTGGTTGCAACACTACTTCGTGACCGCTTGGATCCCGAACAAGGGTGAAGCCAACCTGGTGCAAACCCGCAAAGACAGCCAAGGCAACTACATCATTGGTTTTACTGGCCCGGCATTGACCGTGGCACCAGGCGCCAAGGCTGAAACCAGCGCTACCCTGTACGCCGGCCCGAAAAGCCAGGCAGTACTCAAGGAGTTGTCCCCAGGCCTGGAACTGACTGTGGACTACGGCATCCTGTGGTTCATTGCCCAGCCGATCTTCTGGTTGCTGCAACATATCCACAGCATTGTGGGTAACTGGGGCTTCTCGATCATCTTCCTGACCATGCTGATCAAAGGGATCTTCTTCCCGCTGTCGGCAGCCAGCTACAAGTCGATGGCGCGCATGCGTGCCGTGGCTCCGAAACTGGCGGCTCTGAAAGAACAACATGGTGATGACCGGCAGAAAATGTCCCAGGCCATGATGGAGCTGTACAAGAAAGAGAAGATCAACCCGTTGGGCGGTTGCTTGCCGATTCTCGTACAGATGCCGGTGTTCCTCTCGCTGTACTGGGTACTCCTGGAAAGCGTAGAAATGCGCCAGGCTCCGTTCATGCTGTGGATAACTGACCTGTCGATCAAAGACCCGTTCTTTATCCTGCCGATCATCATGGGCGCGACCATGTTCATCCAGCAGCGACTGAACCCGACTCCGCCGGATCCGATGCAGGCCAAGGTCATGAAAATGATGCCAATCATCTTCACCTTCTTCTTCCTGTGGTTCCCTGCTGGTCTGGTGCTGTACTGGGTGGTCAACAACGTGTTGTCGATCTCTCAACAGTGGTACATCACACGTAAAATCGAAGCGGCTACCAAAAAAGCTGCGGCGTAAATTACTCTGTGGATAACCACTCAAGACGCCCCCTAGTGGGGCGTTTTGCTTTCCGTCACTTTTGTTCTGGAACCTGCTGATGAGCGCTCCTCGTGAAACCATCGCTGCTGTCGCTACCGCTCAAGGTCGCGGCGGTGTCGGTATCGTTCGAATTTCCGGGCCGCTTGCAGGCGTGGCGGCCCAGGCCATCAGTGGCCGCGAGCTGAAGCCGCGCTATGCCCATTACGGCCCTTTCCTGGATGCTGACAAAAGCGTATTAGACGAGGGCCTGGCCCTGTATTTCCCGGGGCCGAACTCGTTTACCGGTGAAGATGTCCTGGAACTGCAGGGCCATGGCGGCCCGGTGGTGCTGGATATGCTGCTGCAGCGCTGCCTGCAATTGGGTTGCCGCCTGGCACGGCCCGGGGAATTCAGCGAGCGGGCGTTCCTGAATGACAAGCTTGATCTGGCCCAGGCCGAAGCAATTGCCGACTTGATCGAGGCCAGTTCTTCACAGGCAGCGCGCAATGCGTTGCGCTCGCTGCAGGGCGCGTTTTCCCTGCGTGTGCATAACCTGACCGAGCAACTGATCAGCCTGCGCATCTATGTGGAAGCGGCCATTGATTTCCCTGAAGAAGAAATCGACTTTCTTGCCGATGGTCACGTTCTGGCGATGCTGGACAAGGTTCGCGACGAGTTATCCACCGTCCTGCGTGAAGCGGGCCAAGGGGCGCTGTTGCGTGACGGCATGACGGTAGTAATTGCCGGCAGGCCGAATGCGGGCAAATCCAGCCTGCTGAACGCGTTGGCGGGCCGTGAAGCGGCGATCGTTACCGAGATTGCCGGCACCACACGGGACGTCCTGCGTGAACATATCCACATTGATGGCATGCCACTGCACGTGGTCGACACGGCCGGCTTGCGCGATACCGATGACCAGGTGGAAAAAATTGGTGTGGAGCGTGCGCTCAAGGCAATCGGTGAAGCGGATCGCGTGCTGTTGGTGGTGGATGCCACGGCGCCTGAGGCTGTAGATCCCTTTGCATTGTGGCCGGAATTTCTTGAGCAAAGGCCGGACCCGGCCAAAGTCACCTTGATCCGCAACAAGGCGGACCTGACCGGTGAAGCCATCGCGATGGAAACCAGTGCGGACGGGCATGTCACCATCAGCTTGAGTGCCAAGGCGGCCGGCGAAGGCCTGGAATTGCTCCGTGAGCACCTCAAGGCCTGCATGGGATACGAACAGACCTCGGAGAGCAGCTTCAGTGCACGCCGTAGGCACCTGGAAGCCCTGCGACACGCCAGCGCGGCGTTGGAGCACGGTCGGGCGCAGCTGACCCTGGCAGGTGCTGGAGAGCTGTTGGCCGAGGATCTGCGTCAAGCACAGCAACTGTTGGGGGAAATCACCGGGGCATTCAGCTCTGATGACTTGCTCGGTCGGATCTTTTCCAGCTTTTGCATCGGTAAATAACCTTTCGTTATCCACAGACAGGCCATTCGTGCCTGTCTGTTCTCCCCCTTTCGCCCGACACCTCCCGAATTTTCCTTCCGTCACCAAGACTTTGGAGGCATTCGCGTGGACGCCATTTGGCCCAGGAAGTGAATTTCTGTGGATTAAGCCCTGTGAATAACCGCCTCTGTGCCCAGTTGATAACAGGGCCTGAAACCTGAGTAAAAACCCGACTGTGGATAACCACCTCTTTCATCCACAGGCTTAGAGCACTTATCCAAGGGCCTCATTGGCACATGACCACAGACTTTTGAATCGCTGTACACCACGTAAATAAAGGGCTGTGTAAATCTATCCACAGAAAGGTAGGTCAGTAGAAATAAACATAAAAACAAAGATTTAATAAATTTCTCTCTTTTAATTTCTATTGTCTGTGATTCATCCACAGCTGGTTAAATTTTGTGCAAAGGGTTCTTTAGGAAGGGCTAAGTCCCTATACTTGCCGCCAAAGCTCTAAAACCCTTTCAACAAACAATTCCTGATTACCTACATAAGCAGGCACGAGGTGCGTGGTGGATTTCCCTTCCCGTTTTGAAGTGATCGTCATCGGCGGCGGTCATGCCGGTACCGAGGCAGCACTGGCGTCAGCACGCATGGGCGTAAAAACCCTGTTGCTGACGCATAACGTGGAAACCCTCGGTGCGATGAGTTGCAACCCCGCCATTGGTGGGATCGGCAAAAGCCATTTGGTCAAAGAAATCGACGCCCTCGGCGGCGTGATGGCCATGGCTACCGACAAGGGTGGTATTCAATTTCGCGTGCTGAACAGCCGCAAAGGCCCGGCCGTGCGCGCAACTCGGGCTCAAGCCGACCGTATCCTGTACAAGGCCGCGGTCCGCGAAACCCTGGAAAACCAGCCGAACCTGTGGATATTTCAACAGGCCGCCGATGACCTGATCGTCGAACAGGATCAGGTGCGCGGTGTTGTGACCCAGATGGGCCTGCGTTTCTTCGCGGAATCCGTGGTATTGACCACCGGTACGTTCCTCGGCGGACTTATCCACATCGGCATGCAGAACTATTCCGGCGGCCGCGCTGGTGATCCGCCCTCGATTGCCCTGGCAAAACGCCTGCGTGAATTGCCGCTGCGTGTCGGCCGCCTGAAAACCGGGACCCCGCCGCGTATTGACGGGCGTTCTGTGGATTTCTCGGTAATGACCGAGCAAGCCGGTGATACGCCTATCCCCGTGATGTCGTTCATGGGGTCCAAAGAGCAGCATCCGAAACAAGTCAGCTGCTGGATTACCCACACCAACGCCCGCACCCACGAAATCATTGCTGCGAACCTCGACCGTTCGCCGATGTATTCCGGGGTGATCGAAGGTATTGGTCCACGCTATTGTCCGTCGATTGAAGACAAGATCCACCGCTTTGCCGACAAGCAAAGCCACCAGGTCTTCATCGAGCCCGAAGGCTTGACCACCCACGAGCTGTACCCGAACGGGATTTCCACTTCCTTGCCGTTTGACGTGCAAATCCAGATCGTGCAGTCGATTCGCGGTATGGAAAATGCCCACATCGTGCGCCCGGGCTATGCCATCGAATACGACTACTTCGACCCGCGTGACCTGAAGTACAGCCTGGAAACCAAAGTGATCGGCGGCCTGTTCTTCGCCGGGCAAATCAACGGCACCACCGGTTACGAAGAAGCCGGTGCCCAAGGTTTGCTGGCCGGGACCAACGCAGCATTGCGCGCCCAGGGCAAAGACAGCTGGTGCCCGCGTCGCGATGAAGCGTACATCGGCGTGTTGGTCGACGACCTGATTACTCTGGGTACCCAGGAACCGTATCGGATGTTCACTTCGCGGGCGGAATACCGTCTGATCCTGCGCGAAGACAACGCCGACCTGCGTTTGACCGAAAAAGGTCGCGAGTTGGGCTTGGTCGACGACATGCGTTGGGCTGCCTTTTGCAAAAAGCGCGAAAGCATCGAGCTGGAAGAACAACGCTTGAAAAGCACCTGGGTTCGCCCCGGTACGGAGCAGGGCGATGCGATCGCCGAAAAATTCGGCACGCCGCTGACTCACGAATACAACTTGCTGAACCTGCTGTCTCGTCCGGAAATCGACTACGCTGGTCTGGTCGAAGTGACAGGCAATGGCGCGCAAGATCCACAGGTCGCGGAACAGGTCGAAATCAAGACCAAATACGCCGGTTACATTGATCGCCAACAGGATGAGATTGCTCGTCTGCGCGCCAGTGAAGACACCAAGCTGCCTGCGGATATCGACTACACCGGGATTTCCGGGTTGTCGAAAGAGATTCAAAGCAAGCTGGGGATAACTCGTCCAGAGACACTGGGCCAGGCTTCACGTATTCCCGGCGTCACCCCGGCAGCCATTTCGCTATTGATGATTCATTTGAAAAAACGCGGCGCGGGCCGTCAGTTGGAGCAAAGCGCTTGAGTTCGTTGGTCACCTCGCAACACGCCGAAGAGTTATCCACAGGTGCGCGCCAGTTGGGCGTTGACCTGACTGCAGCCCAGCATGAACTGCTGCTGGGTTACCTGGCCCTGTTGATCAAGTGGAACAAGGCTTACAACCTGACTGCCGTGCGTGATCCGGACGAAATGGTGTCCCGCCACTTGCTCGACAGTTTGAGCGTGATGCCATTCATCGAAAACGGCCGCTGGCTCGACGTGGGCAGTGGAGGCGGCATGCCGGGTATTCCACTGGCGATCCTGTTTCCCGAGTCCCAAGTGACTTGCCTGGACAGCAACGGCAAGAAAACCCGCTTCCTGACCCAGGTCAAACTCGAACTCAAGCTGGATAACCTGCAAGTTATCCACAGTCGCGTCGAAGCCTTCACGCCTGAACAGCCTTTCAACGGAATTGTTTCCCGGGCGTTCAGCAGCATGGAGAACTTCAGCAACTGGACTCGCCACCTGGGCGACCGCGACACCCGCTGGCTGGCAATGAAGGGCGTCCATCCAAGCGATGAGCTGTTAGCATTGCCGGCAGACTTCCACCTCGATAGCGAACACGCCTTGGCCGTACCCGGTTGCCAAGGCCAACGCCATCTGCTGATACTGCGCCGCACGGCATGATTGGGAACACAAGCAAGAATGGCTAAGGTATTCGCGATAGCGAACCAGAAAGGTGGCGTGGGCAAAACCACCACCTGCATCAACCTCGCAGCATCCCTGGTCGCTACCAAGCGCCGGGTGCTGTTGATCGATCTTGATCCACAGGGCAACGCCACCATGGGTAGCGGTGTGGATAAACACGGCCTGGAAAACTCGGTCTACGACTTGCTGATTGGCGAGTGCGACCTGGCCCAGGCCATGCACTTCTCCGAACACGGTGGTTATCAACTGCTGCCGGCCAACCGCGACTTGACCGCGGCGGAAGTGGTGCTGCTGGAAATGCAGATGAAAGAAAGCCGTCTGCGCAGCGCTTTGGCGCCGATCCGCGAGAATTACGATTACATTTTGATTGACTGCCCGCCGTCGCTGTCGATGCTCACGCTTAATGCATTGGTGGCCGCCGATGGGGTGATTATCCCCATGCAGTGCGAGTACTACGCACTGGAAGGTCTGAGCGACCTTGTGGATAACATCAAGCGTATCGCCGAGTTGCTCAACCCGAACCTGCAGATCGAAGGTCTTTTGCGCACCATGTTCGATCCGCGCCTGAGCCTGATGAACGATGTGTCGGCGCAGCTCAAGGAACACTTTGGCGACCAGTTGTACGACACGGTGATCCCACGCAACATCCGTTTGGCCGAAGCGCCCAGTTACGGCATGCCGGCGCTGGCGTATGACAAACAATCCCGTGGCGCACTGGCCTACCTGGCCCTTGCCGGCGAGATGGTTCGTCGCCAACGCCGCAACTCACGCACCGCTGCTGCCCAGCCAACTTAAGGAATCCCCATGGCCGTCAAGAAACGAGGTCTCGGACGTGGACTGGATGCACTGCTGAGTGGTCCGACCGTCACGTCGCTTGAAGAACAAGCGGTACAGGCCGACGAGCGCGAGTTGCAGCACCTGCCCCTGGACCTGATCCAGCGTGGCAAATATCAGCCACGCCGAGACATGGACCCCCAGGCGCTGGAGGAACTCGCCAATTCGATCAAGGCCCAGGGCGTGATGCAGCCAATCGTGGTACGCCCAATCGGTGGTGGGCGCTTCGAGATCATCGCCGGTGAACGCCGCTGGCGCGCCAGCCAGCAGGCCGGCAAGGAAACCATCCCGGCCATGGTGCGCGACGTGCCGGATGAAACCGCCATCGCTATGGCATTGATCGAGAACATCCAACGCGAAGACCTCAACCCGATCGAAGAAGCGATTGCGTTGCAGCGTCTGCAGCAGGAATTCCAGCTGACTCAGCAGCAAGTGGCCGAGGCGGTGGGTAAATCCCGCGTGACGGTGTCCAACCTGCTGCGCCTGATCGCTCTGCCGGAAGTCATCAAGACCATGTTGTCCCACGGCGACCTGGAAATGGGCCACGCCCGTGCTTTGCTCGGTTTGCCCGAAAATCAACAGGTTGAAGGGGCGCGACACGTTGTCGCACGGGGGCTCACCGTTCGTCAGACCGAAGCCCTGGTTCGCCAGTGGCTCAGCGGCAAACCTGCACCGGTCGAAACAGCCAAACCTGATCCGGATATCGCGCGCCTCGAGCAGCGCCTAGCCGAGCGCCTGGGCTCTGCGGTGCAAATTCGCCATGGCAAGAAAGGCAAAGGGCAATTGGTGATCGGATATAACTCACTCGATGAGCTTCAGGGCGTCCTTGCCCACATCCGCTGAAACATTTGCTTATGTAGCGCGCGATCGGAAAACACTACCCGACAGTTGAATAGGGGCTGAACCGCCCCTATACTCTGCGCGCATTTTGTCGGCACAAATTATGCCAAGTTATTGATTTCCGGCAGCCGACCATTGAGGAGCAAGAGTGATGGAAACCCGCACGCCAAACACGTTGCCGTTCCATCGCTTGGCCGTTTTTCCGGTTTTATTGGCTCAATTTGTCATTTTGCTGATCGCCGCATTGGCGCTTTGGTATTGGCATGGAGTCGTTGCCGGATATTCAGGACTCTGCGGAGGCCTGATAGCCTTGCTGCCCAATATGTATTTTGCTCACAGGGCCTTTCGGTTTTCCGGCGCCCGAGCAGCCCAGGCTATCGTCCGGTCCTTTTATGCCGGCGAGGCGGGGAAACTGATTTTGACGGCAGTGCTGTTTGCACTGACCTTTGCAGGTGTGAAGCCATTGGCGCCGCTGGCTGTATTCGGCGTCTTCGTGTTGACCCAACTGGTCAGCTGGTTCGCTCCCCTGCTAATGAAAACAAGACTTTCGAGACCTTAGGGCGTTTGAGGCAACCATGGCAGAAACAACCGCTTCGGGCTATATCCAGCACCACTTGCAGAACCTGACCTTCGGTCAGCTACCCAATGGCGGCTGGGGCTTTGCCCACTCCGCAGCAGAAGCCAAAGAAATGGGTTTCTGGGCTTTCCACCTGGATACTCTGGGCTGGTCGGTCGCATTGGGTCTGATCTTCGTCCTGATTTTCCGCATGGCGGCAAAGAAGGCGACTTCCGGTCAGCCAGGTGCTTTGCAGAACTTCGTTGAAGTATTGGTCGAATTCGTCGATGGCAGCGTGAAAGACAGCTTCCATGGCCGTAGCCCGGTGATTGCACCGCTGGCACTGACCATCTTCGTCTGGGTGTTCCTGATGAACGCCGTCGACCTGGTACCGGTCGACTGGATTCCTCAGCTGGCCATCCTGATCTCCGGCGATCACCACATTCCATTCCGTGCGGTTTCCACCACGGACCCTAACGCCACCCTGGGCATGGCCCTGTCGGTGTTCGCGTTGATCATTTTCTACAGCATCAAGGTCAAGGGCATCGGCGGCTTCATCGGCGAACTGACCCTGCACCCGTTCGGCAGCAAGAACATCTTCGTTCAAGCCCTGCTGATTCCGGTGAACTTCCTGCTGGAGTTCGTGACCCTGGTCGCCAAGCCGATCTCCCTGGCCCTGCGACTGTTCGGCAACATGTATGCCGGCGAGCTGGTGTTCATCCTGATCGCTGTGATGTTCGGCAGCGGCCTGCTCTGGCTTAGCGGCCTGGGCGTAGTTCTGCAGTGGGCGTGGGCTGTGTTCCACATCCTGATCATCACCCTGCAGGCCTTCATCTTCATGATGCTGACCATCGTCTACCTGTCGATGGCGCACGAAGAGAACCATTAAGACCAGTCTCGACTAGTCTGATGTCCTTCCCGGTGAAACGGGAAGGTGGCCCAACAGGGCTATGAAACGATTTGTTTTACCGCTTTAAAATCTAAAAAACCTAAACCATACGACGTAAAAGTCGGGAGGAAAGATGGAAACTGTAGTTGGTCTAACCGCTATCGCTGTTGCACTGTTGATCGGCCTGGGCGCCCTGGGTACTGCCATTGGTTTCGGCCTGCTGGGCGGCAAATTCCTGGAAGGCGCAGCGCGTCAGCCAGAGATGGTCCCAATGCTGCAAGTTAAAATGTTCATCGTCGCCGGCCTGCTCGACGCCGTGACCATGATCGGCGTTGGTATCGCTCTGTTCTTCACCTTCGCGAACCCCTTCGTTGGTCAACTCGCTGGCTAATCACTCGACTTTTCGAGTGATTGGGGTGATGGACAACGAATGAGCGAGGTGTTGGCGTGAACATTAATGCAACCCTGATTGGCCAATCCGTTGCGTTCTTCATTTTTGTAGTGTTTTGCATGAAGTTCGTGTGGCCTCCGGTCATCGCGGCTTTGCACGAACGTCAGAAGAAGATCGCGGACGGTTTGGACGCTGCCACCCGTGCAGCTCGCGACCTGGAGTTGGCCCAAGAGAAAGCGGGTCATCAACTGCGCGAAGCTAAGGCACAGGCAGCTGAAATCATTGAGCAAGCCAAGAAACGCGGTAACCAGATCGTCGAAGAGGCTGTTGAAAAAGCCCGCGTCGAAGCTGACCGTGTGAAGGCTTCGGCTCATGCCGAGATCGAACAGGAACTGAACGGCGTCAAAGACGCGCTGCGTGCCCAACTGGGTGCTCTGGCGGTCGGCGGTGCTGAGAAGATCCTCGGTGCCACAATCGATCAAAACGCGCACGCGGAGCTGGTTAACAAACTGGCTGCTGAAATTTAAGCGAGGGCGATCATGGCAGAACTGACCACGTTGGCCCGACCTTACGCCAAGGCAGCCTTCGAGCACGCCCAGGCCCACCAGCAGCTGGCCTCTTGGTCAGCCATGCTCGGCCTGGCAGCAGCGGTGTCGCAAGACGACACCATGCAGCGCGTGCTCAAGGCCCCGCGCCTGACGAGCGCAGACAAGGCCGCCACTTTTATTGAAGTGTGCGGCGACAAGTTTGATGTGAAGGCACAGAACTTCATCAATGTCGTTGCCGAAAACGACCGTCTCCCGCTGTTGCCGGAGATCGCCGCTCTGTTCGACCTGTACAAGGCCGAAGAAGAGAAGTCGGTAGACGTTGAAGTGACCAGTGCTTTTGCATTGAACCAAGAACAGCAAGACAAACTCGCCAAGGTTCTCAGTGCACGACTCAATCGGGAAGTGCGCCTGCAAGCTTCGGAGGACGCATCACTGATCGGTGGTGTTGTTATCCGTGCCGGCGACCTGGTTATCGATGGCTCGATTCGCGGCAAAATCGCGAAACTTGCCGAAGCATTGAAATCTTGAGTTTGAAGGGGCAGCAGAGCAATGCAGCAACTCAATCCTTCCGAAATAAGTGAAATTATCAAGGGCCGCATCGACAAGCTCGATGTGACCTCCCAAGCCCGTAACGAAGGCACTGTCGTCAGCGTATCTGACGGCATCGTGCGGATTCACGGTCTGGCCGACGTCATGTACGGCGAGATGATCGAGTTTCCGGGCGGCGTCTACGGTATGGCCCTCAACCTGGAGCAAGACTCCGTAGGTGCCGTTGTATTGGGCGCGTACACCAGTCTGGCTGAAGGCATGAGCGCCAAGTGCACTGGCCGCATCCTGGAAGTTCCTGTTGGTAAGGAACTGCTGGGTCGCGTTGTCGACGCACTGGGTAACCCTGTTGACGGTAAAGGTCCACTGGGCAACACCGAGACCGACGCGGTCGAGAAAGTTGCTCCAGGCGTGATCTGGCGTAAGTCGGTAGACCAGCCAGTACAGACTGGCTACAAGGCTGTCGATGCCATGATCCCAGTCGGCCGTGGCCAGCGTGAGCTGATCATCGGTGACCGTCAGATCGGTAAGACCGCTCTGGCGATCGACGCGATCATCAACCAGAAAGACAGCGGCATTTTCTGCGTCTACGTAGCCATCGGTCAGAAACAATCGACCATCGCCAACGTGGTTCGCAAGCTGGAAGAAAACGGCGCCCTGGCCAACACGATCATCGTGGCTGCCAGTGCTTCGGAATCTCCTGCGCTGCAATTCCTGGCACCGTACTCCGGTTGCACCATGGGCGAATACTTCCGCGACCGCGGTGAAGACGCGCTGATCGTTTATGACGATCTGTCCAAGCAAGCAGTGGCTTACCGCCAGATTTCCCTGCTGCTGCGTCGTCCACCAGGCCGTGAAGCTTACCCAGGCGACGTGTTCTATCTCCACTCCCGTCTGCTGGAGCGCGCATCCCGCGTTTCGGAAGAGTACGTAGAGAAGTTCACCAACGGCGCAGTGACCGGCAAAACCGGTTCCCTGACCGCACTGCCGATCATCGAAACCCAGGCTGGCGACGTTTCCGCGTTCGTTCCGACCAACGTGATTTCCATCACCGACGGTCAGATCTTCCTGGAATCGGCCATGTTCAACTCGGGCATCCGCCCTGCAGTGAACGCCGGTGTTTCGGTATCCCGTGTGGGCGGTGCCGCTCAGACCAAGATCATCAAGAAGCTCTCCGGTGGTATCCGTACCGCTCTGGCTCAGTACCGTGAACTGGCGGCATTCGCCCAGTTCGCTTCTGACCTGGACGAAGCGACCCGTAAGCAACTTGAGCATGGTCAGCGCGTTACCGAGCTGATGAAGCAGAAGCAATACGCCCCAATGTCGATCGCTGACATGGCGTTGTCGCTGTATGCCGCTGAGCGTGGGTTCCTGACTGACGTCGAAATCACCAAGGTCGGCAGCTTCGAACAAGCGCTGATTGCTTACTTCAACCGCGATCACGCCGACTTGTTGGCCAAGATCAACGTGAAGGGTGACTTCAATGACGAAATCGACGCTGGCATGAAAGCCGGTATCGAGAAGTTCAAGGCCACCCAAACCTGGTAAGCCGCAGCGGGAGCCGCAAGGCTCCCGCTTGCTAACCTGATAGGTGTTACATGGCAGGCGCAAAAGAGATTCGCAGTAAGATTGCGAGCATCAAAAGCACGCAAAAAATTACCAGCGCCATGGAAAAAGTGGCGGTCAGCAAAATGCGCAAGGCACAAATGCGCATGGCTGCTAGCCGTCCTTATGCGGAGCGTATCCGCCAGGTAATTGGGCATTTGGCCAACGCCAACCCGGAATACCGCCACCCGTTCATGATCGACCGCGAAGTTAAGCGTGTGGGTTATGTGGTAGTGAGCAGTGACCGTGGTTTGTGCGGTGGTTTGAATACCAACCTGTTCAAGGCCCTGGTCAAGGACATGGCGGTAAACCGCGAAAAGGGCGTCGAGATCGATCTGTGTGTTGTTGGTAGCAAGGGTGCGGCCTTTTTCCGTAACTTCGGCGGTAACGTCGTTGCAGCTATCAGCCACCTGGGTGAAGAGCCGTCGATCAATGATTTGATCGGCAGTGTGAAGGTGATGCTGGATGCGTACCTGGAAGGCCGGATTGACCGCCTGTCCGTGGTATCCAACAAGTTCATCAACACCATGACCCAGCAGCCAACCGTGGAGCAATTGATTCCACTGGTGGCGACTCCGGATCAGGAACTCAAGCACCACTGGGACTACCTCTACGAACCAGACGCCAAAGAGCTGCTTGACGGCTTGATGGTGCGCTACGTGGAGTCGCAGGTGTACCAGGCGGTGGTCGAGAACAACGCAGCTGAACAAGCGGCGCGGATGATCGCGATGAAAAACGCTACCGATAACGCCGGTGATCTGATCAGCGATTTGCAGCTGATCTACAACAAGGCGCGTCAGGCTGCGATCACCCAAGAGATCTCGGAAATCGTCGGCGGCGCTGCCGCGGTTTAACGGTTCAAATATTCAGAGGATCCAGCTATGAGTAGCGGACGTATCGTTCAAATCATCGGCGCCGTTATCGACGTGGAATTTCCACGCGACAGCGTACCGAGCATCTACAACGCGCTGAAAGTACAAGGCGCGGAAACTACCCTGGAAGTTCAGCAGCAGCTGGGCGACGGCGTAGTTCGTACCATTGCGATGGGTTCCACCGAAGGCTTGAAGCGCGGTCTGGACGTTGTCGACTCTGGCGCAGCCATCTCCGTACCGGTCGGTAAAGCGACCCTGGGCCGGATCATGGACGTACTGGGCAACCCGATCGACGAAGCTGGCCCGATTGCCACCGACGAGCGTTGGGGCATCCACCGCGCTGCACCGTCGTTCGCCGAGCAAGCTGGCGGCAACGACCTGCTGGAAACCGGCATCAAGGTTATCGACCTGGTTTGCCCGTTCGCCAAAGGCGGTAAAGTGGGTCTGTTCGGTGGTGCCGGTGTAGGCAAGACCGTAAACATGATGGAACTGATCCGTAACATCGCCATCGAGCACAGCGGTTATTCCGTGTTCGCCGGTGTGGGTGAGCGTACTCGTGAGGGTAACGACTTCTACCACGAGATGAAGGACTCCAACGTTCTGGACAAAGTGGCACTGGTTTACGGTCAGATGAACGAGCCGCCGGGAAACCGTCTGCGCGTAGCACTGACTGGCCTGACCATGGCCGAGAAGTTCCGTGACGAAGGTAACGACGTTCTGCTGTTCGTCGACAACATCTACCGTTACACCTTGGCCGGTACTGAAGTATCCGCACTGCTGGGCCGTATGCCTTCGGCAGTAGGTTACCAGCCGACCCTGGCCGAAGAGATGGGCGTTCTGCAAGAACGTATCACTTCGACCAAAGAAGGTTCGATCACCTCGATCCAAGCGGTATACGTACCTGCGGATGACTTGACTGACCCGTCGCCTGCGACCACCTTCGCCCACTTGGACGCCACCGTCGTACTGTCCCGTGACATCGCTTCCCTGGGTATCTACCCAGCGGTCGATCCACTCGACTCGACTTCGCGCCAGCTGGACCCGAACGTGATCGGCCAGGAGCACTACGACACCGCTCGCGGCGTTCAGTACGTGCTGCAGCGTTACAAAGAACTGAAGGACATCATTGCGATCCTGGGTATGGACGAGCTGTCGGAAGCCGACAAGCAGTTGGTAAACCGTGCTCGTAAGATCCAGCGTTTCTTGTCGCAGCCGTTCTTCGTGGCTGAAGTCTTCACCGGTGCATCGGGTAAATACGTTTCCCTGAAAGACACCATTGCTGGCTTCAAAGGCATCCTCAACGGTGACTACGACCACCTGCCAGAACAAGCGTTCTACATGGTCGGCGGCATCGAAGAAGCGATCGAGAAAGCCAAGAAACTGTAATCCAAGCGCCCGGAAACGGGCGCTCATCAGGTTGAGGCAATCAGATGGCTATGACAGTCCATTGCGATATCGTCAGCGCGGAAGGGGAAATTTTCTCCGGTCTGGTAGAGATGGTGATTGCACACGGCGAATTGGGTGACCTTGGTATTGCCATGGGCCACGCACCGCTGATCACCAGCTTGAAGCCAGGTCCGATCACTCTGACCAAGCAAGGCGGGGACAAGGAGGTGTTTTACATCTCCGGTGGTTTCCTCGAGGTTCAGCCGAACATGGTCAAGGTACTTGCCGACACCGTGCAACGTGCTGGCGACCTGGATGAAGCCTCCGCTCAGGAAGCCGTCAAGGCTGCTGAGAAGGCCCTGAACGAAAAGGGTGCGGACTTCGACTACAGCGCTGCTGCTGTACGTCTGGCCGAGGCTGCAGCCCAGCTGCGCACGCTCCAGCAGATCCGCAAGAAGTAAGCGGCCACGCCGTCATGCTTCAAGCGCGATTGATTAAAAAGGGTAGCCTCGGCTACCCTTTTTCTTTTTCAGCAAAACACTTCTCTGGTCTGAAGCCGGACCGCCCAGGATTGGTAGCCATTCATGTCTCTTGAAATCGTCATTCTCGCCGCAGGCCAGGGCACCCGCATGCGTTCGGCCCTGCCCAAGGTGCTGCACCCGGTTGCCGGCAATTCCATGCTGGGTCATGTTATCCACAGCGCCCGGCAACTTGATCCACAACGCATCCACGTGGTGATCGGCCACGGCGCCGATGTGGTGCGTGAACGCCTGGCGGCCGATGACCTGAATTTCGTATTGCAAGACCAGCAACTCGGCACCGGCCACGCCACCGCGCAAGCCGTGCCATTTATCACCGCCGACACCGTGCTGATCCTCTACGGCGACGTGCCGCTGATCGAAGTCGACACCCTGCAGCGCCTGCTCAAGCACGTGGTGCCTGGCCAAATGGGCCTGCTCACCGTAGAGCTGGATGACCCCACCGGCTACGGTCGCATTGTGCGTGACGCAAGCGGAAAGGTTGCTGCAATCGTCGAGCACAAAGATGCCAGCGAAGCCCAGCGCGCCATCACCGAAGGCAACACCGGCATTATGGCGGTGCCTGCCAACAAGCTCGCCGACTGGATGAGCCGCCTGTCCAACAACAACGCCCAGGGCGAGTACTACCTCACTGACGTCATCGAGATGGCCGTGAGCGATGGCCTGCTGGTTGCCACGGAACAGCCCCACGACCCGATGGAAGTGCAGGGCGCCAACGACCGCAAGCAGCTGGCAGAGCTTGAGCGTCACTACCAGCTCCGTGAAGGCCGCCGCCTGATGGCCCAGGGCGTAACCCTGCGCGACCCGGCTCGCTTTGATGTACGCGGCGAAGTCACCGTCGGCCGTGACGTGCTGATCGATATCAACGTGATCCTAGAGGGCCGCGTGATCATCGAAGACGACGTGGTGATCGGGCCTAACTGCGTGATCAAGGACAGCACCCTGCGCAAAGGCGTGGTGGTCAAAGCCAACAGCCACCTTGACGGCGCGATCATGGGCGAGGGCAGCGATGCCGGCCCGTTTGCGCGTCTACGTCCTGGCACAGTGATGGGGGCCAGGGCACATGTGGGTAACTTCGTTGAATTGAAAAACGCGCGTATGGGCGACGACGCAAAGGCTGGCCACCTAGCCTACCTCGGTGACGCAGTCATCGGCGCTCGCAGCAACATTGGTGCGGGTGCAATTACCTGCAACTACGATGGCGCCAACAAATACCAGACAACTATCGGTGAAGACGTATTCATCGGTTCCAACAACTCCCTGATTGCACCTGTCACCATTGGTGATGGCTCGAATACCGCAGCGGGTTCGACGATCAATCAGGATGTGGATAAGTCTCAGCTGGCTGTCGCCCGTGCCCGCCAGCGCAATATCGACGGCTGGAAACGCCCGGTCAAAATCAAGAAGAGCTGAGTTATCCACAGCTCTATGGCCTAGTGAGGTTCCCCTGTGGGAGCTGGCTTGCCTGCGATAGCGGTCTGACATCCAAGACGGGTGTCGCCTGACACTCCGCTATCGCAGGCAAGCCAGCTCCCACATTTGGTTTGTGATTTCCCAAAAATTTTCAACGCCCCCGCTTGACGATCTTTCGCCAATAGGTTTTTATTGCCTTCGTTATCTTTCGAAACGAAACTTATCATCACCATGTCGAAACGAAATACACCCCAACGGCGCCACAACATTCTGACTTTGCTCAATGAACAGGGCGAAGTCAGCGTGGACGAATTGGCCAAGCGTTTCGAAACCTCGGAAGTCACCATCCGCAAGGACCTGGCCGCCCTCGAAAGCAATGGCCTGTTGCTGCGCCGCTACGGCGGTGCCATCACCATGCCCCAGGAACTGGTGGGTGACGCCGCCCAGCCCATCTCGGTGTATAAGCGCGCCATCGCGCGTGCCGCCGTGATGCGCCTGCGCGAGCACGCCCGCATCATCATCGACAGCGGCAGCACCACCGCCGCCATGATCCCGGAGCTGGGCCACCAGCCCGGCCTGGTGGTGATGACCAACTCCCTGCATGTGGCCAGCGCCTTGAGTGAGCTGGAACACGAACCGGTGCTGTTGATGACCGGTGGCACCTGGGACCCGCATTCGGACTCGTTCCAGGGTCAGGTTGCCGAGCAGGTACTGCGTTCCTACGACTTTGATCAACTGTTCATCGGCGCCGACGGCATCGATCTGCAGCGCGGTACCACCACCTTCAACGAACTGTTGGGCCTGAGCCGTGTGATGGCCGAGGTCGCCCGTGAAGTGGTGGTGATGGTCGAATCCGACAAGATCGGCCGCAAGATTCCCAACCTGGAACTGCCCTGGAGCAGCGTCCATACCCTTATCACCGATGATCGCCTGCCGCTTGAGGCCCGCGACCAGATCCAAGCCCGCGGCATTACGCTGATATGCGCGGCAATCATCTAGGAGAAACACCATGTGTGGAATTGTAGGCGCAGTCGCTGAACGCAACGTCACCGCCATCTTGCTCGAAGGCCTCAAGCGCCTGGAATACCGCGGCTATGACAGCGCCGGCGTGGCGGTCTTCACCAACGCCGGCAAGCTTGAGCGCATGCGTCGCCCGGGCAAGGTCAGCGAGTTGGAGCAGGCCCTGGCCGGCGAGCCGCTGGTAGGTCGTTTGGGCATCGCCCACACCCGTTGGGCCACCCACGGTGCGCCCTGCGAGCGTAACGCCCACCCGCATTTCTCCGGCGACCTGGCCGTGGTGCACAACGGCATCATCGAAAACCACGAAGTGCTGCGTGAACAACTCAAGGGCCTGGGCTACGCGTTCACCTCGGACACCGACACCGAAGTCATCGCGCACCTGCTGAACCACAAGCTCAAGACCCTGGGCGACCTGACCGTGGCCCTGAAAGCCACCGTGAAGGAACTGCACGGTGCCTACGGCTTGGCCGTCGTGTCCGCCAGCCAACCCGACCGCGTGGTTGCCGCCCGCAGTGGCAGCCCGCTGGTGATCGGCCTGGGCCTGGGAGAAAACTTCCTCGCCTCCGATCAACTGGCCCTGCGCCAGGTCACTGACCGCTTCATGTACCTGGAAGAGGGCGATATTGCCGACATCCGCCGTGAAAGCGTGCAGATCTGGGACGTCAACGGCAATTCCGTCGAGCGCGAAGCGGTGCAATACCGCGACGGTGCCGAGGCTGCCGATAAAGGCGAGTTCCGCCACTTCATGCTCAAGGAAATCCACGAGCAACCGTCCGTGGTGCAACGCACCCTTGAAGGTCGCCTGAGCCAGAATCAAGTACTGGTCAACGCCTTCGGCCCGCAAGCCGCCGAGCTGTTCGCCAAAGTGCGCAATGTGCAGATCGTCGCCTGCGGCACCAGCTACCACGCCGGTATGGTTGCCCGTTACTGGCTGGAAGAACTGGCCGGTATCCCGTGCCAGGTCGAAGTCGCCAGTGAGTTCCGCTATCGCAAGGTGGTGGTGCAACCCGATACCCTGTTCGTGACCATCTCCCAGTCCGGCGAAACCGCCGACACCCTGGCTGCACTGCGTAATGCCAAGGAGCTGGGTTTCCTCGGCAGCCTGGCGATCTGCAACGTCAGCATCAGCTCCCTGGTGCGTGAATCCGACCTGACCCTGCTCACCCAGGCCGGTCGCGAAATCGGCGTAGCGTCCACCAAGGCCTTCACCACCCAGTTGGTCGGCCTGCTGTTGCTGACCTTGTCCCTGGGCCAAGTGCGCGGCACCCTCGCCGAGGGCGTCGAAGCCACGCTGGTAGAAGAACTGCGCCGCCTGCCCACCCGCCTGGGCGAAGCCTTGGCCATGGACAGCACCGTGGAAAAAGTCGCCGAGCTGTTCGCCGACAAGAACCACACCCTGTTCCTCGGCCGTGGTGCGCAATACCCGGTGGCGATGGAGGGGTCGCTCAAGCTCAAGGAAATTTCGTACATCCACGCCGAAGCCTACCCGGCCGGCGAGCTGAAACACGGCCCGCTGGCCCTGGTGGATGACGACATGCCGGTGGTGACTGTTGCGCCCAACAACGAACTGCTGGAGAAGCTAAAGTCGAACCTGCAGGAAGTGCGCGCCCGTGGCGGCCAATTGATCGTCTTCGCTGACGAAAAAGCCGGCATGACCAACGGTGAAGGCACCCACGTCATCAACATGCCGCACATCCACGACACCCTGTCGCCGATCCTCTATACCATCCCGCTGCAGTTGCTGTCGTACTACGTTGCCGTGCTCAAGGGCACCGACGTCGACCAGCCGCGCAACCTGGCGAAGTCGGTGACCGTGGAGTAAACCGTCATGAATCGACTGGCTGCCATGGAAGCCTTGGTACGCGTCATTGAAACCGGTTCGTTTTCCGGTGCGGCACGCCAGCTTCACGTGGGGCAGCCAGCGATTTCAAAAGCCATCGCCCTGCTGGAAGAGCGGCTGGGCGTGCGCCTGCTGCTGCGTTCTACCCACGGCCTGACGCCCACCGAAGCCGGACAAAACTTCTACGAACACGCCAAGCGTTCGATCGAAGAGGCTGACGAGGCGGACATGGCCGCGCGGGGAGCCGCGATGGCGCTCACCGGCCGTTTGCGGATTTGCGCCGCCGTGACCTTTGCACGGCTGCACATCGTGCCGCACCTGGGGCTGTTCCTCGCGGAGCACCCGTCGCTGGAGGTCGAGGTGGTGCTGGATGATCGCAACGTCGATCTCATCGAAGCCGGCATCGACGTGGCGCTGAGAATGGGCGACCTGGTCGACTCCGGTTTGACCGCCAGGAAAATCGCCCAGTCTCGCCGCCTGGTGCTCGGCACACCGGCCTATTTCGAAAGCGCTGGCGAGCCGCAGGTACCTGCGGATGTGGCGTCCCATCAAGCCGTCGTCTACGACCAACGGGGCGGTGGCGCGGTGTGGGCGTTTCAGCAAGGTTCGGAAAAAACCACTGTGACCGTTCGCGGGCGGCTGCGCATCAGTGCGGCTGAAGGTATTCGTGAAGCGGTGCTGGCGGGGCTGGGCCTCACTATCTCCTCCGAATGGATGTTCGCACCCGAGCTACAGGCCGGAACCGTGAAACCCGTGCTGCAAGACTGGACACTGCCCTCGATCGACCTGTGGGCCGTGTTTCCCACGGGTCGTCAGGCCAGCGCCAAGGCGCGGGCTTTTGTTGCGTTCGTGGAATCGCGGATGGCAACGGCATCCCCGCCGACCTGATCCTCTTGCTCAAGGCCAAGCTATTCTGATCTGGAATAACCTTCATGCTTGGTCACCCTCTACAAGGCATGCACCTCCGTCAGTACCGTTGAGTCCTTGGTCCGTAACCCACGGGCACTCAACAGGTGGAGCACTGCATGGCCAGGCTACAAGGCAAGGTCGCCGTCATCACGGGCGGTAACAGCGGTATCGGGCTGGCGACAGCCAAGCGTTTCGTCGATGAAGGCGCCAGCGTTTTCATCTTCGGCCGCCGGCAAGCCGAACTGGACAACGCCGTCACCCTGATTGGTGGCGACATCACGGCGGTACAGGGCGACGCGTCCGAACCCCGCGACCTCGACCGGCTCTACGCGACGGTCGAGCAGGCGAAGGGCAAGCTGGATGTACTGTTTGCCAACGCGGGTGTGGTGGAGCTTCGCCCCCTGGAGGCGTTTTCCACCGAACACTACGACAAGACCTTCGACGTCAACGTGCGCGGCCTCGCGCTCACCGTGCAGAAAGCGTTGCCGCTGCTGCGCGATGGCGCCAGCGTCATCCTCACCGGCTCGATTGCCGGGGTCAAAGGCTATCCCACCTACGGCACCTACAGCGCCAGCAAGGCGGCGGTCCGTTCGTTCGCACGCACCTGGACGATGGAGCTGAAAGACCGCGGCATCCGAGTCAACACCCTCAGCCCGGGCGCCATCGATACACCGATCATGGACAGCCAGGTGTCCACGCCCGAAGAGGCTGTCGCCCTGCGCGTTCAATTCGCACACGCCACTCCGCTCGGTCGCCTTGGCCGGCCTGAAGAGGTGGCGTCGGTTGCCCTCTTTCTCGCCTCTGAAGACAGCAGCTTCGTGGCCGGTATCGACCTGTTTGTCGATGGCGGCATCGCCCAGGTCTAGTCACCGCATCCACTCAAAAACACGGAACTCATCATGACCAAGCTATTCAGCGCTACCCAAGTCGGCACCCTCAACCTGGCTCACCGCGTCGTGCTTGCACCGCTTACCCGCCTGCGCACCGAAGCCGGTGATGTACCCGGCGACTTGATGGTCGAGTACTACACCCAGCGCGCCACCCAAGGCGGGTTGCTGATCGCCGAAGCCACCAGCGTGTCGCCCATGGGCATCGCCTATGCACTGGCGCCTGGCATCTACACCGATGCGCAAGTGGCCGGCTGGAAGCGTGTGACCGACGCCGTGCACGCCAAAGGCGCCAGCATCTACCTGCAAATCTGGCACGGCGGCCGCCAGGCGCACCCGGGTAACCTGGACGGTGCGCAACCCGTCGCCCCTTCGGCAATTCGCGGTGAAGAAAAATCGGTGATCCGCGACGGTGACAGCATCGCCGAGGTGGATCAGGTGGTGCCCCGTGCGCTCCGTCTCGAAGAGATCCCAGGCGTCATCGAAGAATTCCGCCGTGGGGCAGAACGCGCCAAGGCTGCAGGCTTTGACGGTGTAGAACTGCATGGCGCCAACGGTTACCTGCCGGACCAGTTCCTGCAGGACGGCTCCAACCACCGCGACGACGCTTACGGCGGCCCGATCGAGAACCGCGCGCGGTTCATGCTCGAAGTCGTCGAGGCTCTGATCTCGGTGTGGGGTGGTAACCGCGTGGCGGTGCGCATTTCTCCGAGCGGTCAGTTCGGCACCATGTCCGACAGCAACCCGGCCGCGACCTTCGGCTACCTGGCCGAGGCACTCAACCGCTTCGGCCTGGCCTATCTGCACGTCATTGAGCCGCGCATTCGCGGTTACGAAGACATCGAGTTGAACGTCCCTGCCGTGGCCTCCAAAAGCCTGCGCGGTATCTTCAAGGGGCCGATCCTGGCGGCTGGCGGATTTTCCCGGGACACCGCCGAGGAAATCCTCGCGGCGGGCGATGCCGACCTGGTCGCGTTCGGCCGGCTCTTCATCTCCAACCCCGACCTGCCGGAGCGCCTGCGCAGCGGCGCGCCTCTTAATGATTACGACCGCAACACCTTCTACGGCGGCCGTGGTGAGGGTTACATCGATTACAGCTTCCTCGGCGAAGTCGTCGCCTGACGCTGTCTTTGTGGCGAAGGCGCTTGCTCCCGCTGGACTGCGTAACAGTCCCCAAAAGAGCGGGGGCCGCTTCGCGCCCCAGCGGGAGCAAGCTCCCTCGCCACAAGGATGTGAGTGTTCGATTATGCGTAAACGAACCTTCACGAAATAAACCGGCCCTTCCAGGTGTTCCCTTGGGGAGAACGCGCCAAGCCACCCCTGGAAGACCATCATGCTGACCTGTTTCGAACCCCTTGAAGCCCTGTCCGCCTCGCAAGCCCCGTTGCAGGCCCTGTTCCAGCACGCGGCCGAACGGCCCAATGCCATTGCCCTGATTGCCGACGGTGACGTGTGGTCCTATCACCGCCTGGCCGGTGAGGTGGTGCGCCTGAGCAATGGGTTCAAGCGTGAGGGCGTCGAGCCGGGCGAACGGATCGTCATGCTGGTGCGCACTTCGCCGCTGTATGCGGTGTTCCTGTTTGCCGCGATGATGAGCGGCGCAATCATGGTGCCGCTCAAGACCGAATTCACCGCGCGGGAGCTGGAGGAGTTTCTGGGCTGGCTGCGGCCTCGGCTGTTTATCCACGAAGCGGATTTGCAACCCGTCATCGCCCAGATAGACGACGCGGCTATCGAACGCACGCGCACCTTCAGCAGCACGAACTGGCACGCGCTGCTGGGCGAAGGCAGTCCGCAAACGGCGGCAGTGCCCGTTGATATCGACTCAACCTGCTTGCTGTTGGCAACCTCCGGCACCACCGGCATGCCCAAGTTGGTGGCCTACAACCAGCGCGCGATTGCCCACGTGGTCGGCGCCTTGGGCGCGTGGCAGCTGGATCTGGATTCGTGCACCCTCGGCAGCACCCCGGTGGCCCATGTGTCTGGCTCGTTCGTGTTGCTGGCGACGATCATCAAGGGCTGCCAGGAAGTCATGTTCAGCCGCTTCGATGCCGACAAACTGCTCGACGCCATCGAGCAAGAGGGCGGCTCGATGCTGTTTGTCGCGCCGTTTATCTGCCCGCCGCTGGTGGACGCCCAGCGCAGGCGCCCACGGAATCTCAGCGCGTTGAAGGTCTGCGGGATTGGCGGCGACGCCTGCCGGCCGAGGGTGGCCGAGACCTTCCAGGACACCTTTGACCTGCGACTGAACAACACCTATGGCCTGACGGAATGCCTGGGCAGCATGGCCTTCGGTTCGGCCTGGGACACCCTCACCGCCGTGCCCGGGCGCGCCCGCCTGGTGGACGCCAACGGCGTGGCCGTGGCCCCGGGCGAGGTGGGCGAATTGCAGATGTGCGGCCCCAATCTGAGCCTCGGCTACTGGACCGGCCCCGGCGACATCATCAGCCACAGCCGTGATGGCTGGTTTTCATCCGGCGATTTGATGCAGCAAGAACCCAACGGCGAATTTCGTTTTGTGGGGCGCTGCAAAGACCAGATCGTCTGCTTCACCGACAAGATCTCCCCGGTGGAAGTGGAAAACCAACTGATCCTGCACCCGGCAATCGCCGACGCCGCCGTTGCCGGCGCGCCGGATTGCAACGCCGGGCAGCGCGTGGTGGTGCTGGTCAAGCTGGAACAGGATGCTGCCGACACCACGGCGGATGAGATTCTCGCCTGGCTGCGCACGCGTCTGGCGCCGTTCAAGTTGCCCCAGCGCATCGTGTTGAGCCAGACCATCCCGCGTAATGCGCTGGGCAAGGTGGACCGAAATGAGGTGGTGCGAATGGCCCAATCCAATTAACGACCTCTTGTCGAATCTGTGGGCTACTGCCGAGCGCACGGTCCGGCTTTAACCCTAGAATGCCCCCTGTGGATAACTCACCCAGGGACGCGCTCACCATGAATATCGAACTGCTAATTGCCGGCATCGTTGTGCTGATCATTGTCGTCGGCCTGGTGGGCTGGATGGTGGGGGTCTACAACGGCCTGGTGATGCGGCGTAACGATGTGGATAAAGCGTTCGCCAACATCGATGTGCTGCTCAAGCAGCGAGCCGATCAGATCCCGGACCTGATGCGTGTGGTGCAGACCGCCATGAATCACGAGCACGCGCTGTTCACCCGGCTCAGCGATGCGCGCCAGCAGTACCTGAATGCCAGCAGCCTCAACGACAAGGTCGATGCGTCCAACCAGTTGAATGCGGCGCTCAAGTCGGTGATTGCGGTGGCGGAGGGTTACCCGACGTTGATCTCCGGTCCCAACATGGTCGAGTTGCAGCAAGCCATCTCGGCCGTGGAGGAGCGCATTGCCGACCGCCGCGAGTTTTTCAATGAGTCGGTCAACCTCTACAACATCGCCATTGCCGTGTTCCCCGACCTGTTCTTTGCGCGGATGCTCAGCTATCAGCGCATCCCGCTGCTGGCCATCAGCGCTGAAGAAACCCGTTACGAAGGCGTGAAGCTTGAGGTGCCGGGGGCATGAAAACCACTCAGGCGGGCGTTGTGGTGAAAAAGCCGAAGTGGAAAACCGCGCTGGGCCTGGTGTTCCTCGCCGGTTTTATCGCCTTGATGGTGTTCGCGCCGAATATCCTGATCGCGCTGTTTTTTCCGATGCTCATCCTGATCGGCCTGCTGGTCAGCTTTGGCCCCAACTTCTACAAAACCGAACAGCGCCTGGCCACCAGCCAGATACGCTCGCTGGCCATGGGCCTGGTGGAGGTGCGCGGCAAGGTCATTGCGGACAAGACCCAGCTGTCGCCGGTCAATGGCAAACCGTGCGTGGGGTATGTATGGATTGTCGAAGAAGGCACCCAAGACAAAGACGGCGATTGGAGCTGGAGCCGAGTGTCTGGCGAGGCGCGCTGCAATGATTTCCGCCTGAAGGACGCCAGCGGTGAGGTGGCGGTGATTGCCGAGGGCATTGACCTGTTTGGCAATAAATCGCCTGACGAATACGCGTTGCTGGGCAGTTCCCGTCGCCAGGGCGAACTTCTGCTGGTGCAGGATCTGGACGTGATGCTGATCGGCGACGCCTGTGAGCGCGATGGCCATACAGTGATCGCACAGGGCAAAGAACCGAAAGCCGTGTTTGGTGTGGCGTTGACCGTCGATGTGGAAAACCGCCGCGTGCTGGCGCCGTTATGGCGCGCCGGTGGCTTCTATGGTGCGATAGTCGGGTTGCTCGGCGTCGGCGTGATGGCCCTGACCCCGGCCCATTTTGCGCAACTGCATTTACCGGGGCCCGACACTTATCCACAGATGGCCGGACAGGGTCCGGTGTATCAGTTGCTCGCCTGGCTGTACCGCGAAGGTGGTTTTCCGATTCCGTTCATGGCGGCGTTCGGCTTCATGCTGACGATTTTCATGGTGTTGATCTGGACCCGGTTGTTGCTGCCCAAAGGGATACGCCTGGCCGTGGGACGTGTACTCGGCGCGTGGGCAGGGTTGGGAGCGGTCATCGGCGGAGTGGTGGCCTTGCTGCTGTTTGTCGCCCATGTGGATGCGTTGAAGCAATTTTTGATCTGGATGCTGATCTTGCTCGGCACCCTGGCGTTCTCGCTGTTTGAGCAACGTAAGATGGGCGTGGCGTATCAACATTTTGCCAAACGCGTGAGCAAAGGCAGTTTCAGCGACGAAGACGCCTGATCAGGGCACAAACTCCACTTTCAGCCCCCGGTTGGTGCTGCGCCCCTGATCATCGGTGACCCGCAACCGATACTCCCCCGACTTGCCCGGCCGCCAGTTCAACAGAGCTTGCGGCGGGCCTTGGGCGATCAGGGTCTGGTCGGCGAACCAGTACAGCGTGGTGGCATCGCTGGCGGCGTTGGCGTTCAGCGGGATGCTTTCCTGGGGTTGGGACAGGCGTAACTGGTAGCTCACCTGGGTCAGTGGCGAGCGGATCTGCGGCGCTTCGCTCGTGTCACTGATGCGATTGGGCTGGCAGTTTTTCATCACGGTGGGTGGTGTGCGTCGAGGCAGGCCGGCTGCGCGGTACAGGCGTTGCACGTCGCTGGGCCAGAATTCGAAGACTTCTTCTCGGGTGTATTGCGCATCAAAGGGCGGGCACGCCGCCTTGCCGGTGCGGGTGTCGATCAGCACCGGGCGATGCAGGTTGGATACACGAATCGGCGACACACCGGGGATGTACCAGGTCTTGCGGGTTTGCGGGCACCAGCGGTTGGGCAGCTCGCCGGATGCGGCGCAGACGTCGATGCGCACCAGCCCCACGGGCGGCTTGTCGGGTTTGATCACCACGTTGGGCAACGCCAGGGGCAACGCGTCGGCGATGCGGAAGAACAACGGCGCGGCGGTCTTGGCCCCGATAAATGCCGGGTTCGGCCGGCCATCGAAGTTGCCCACCCACACCACCAGCACGTAAGGGCCGACCAGGCCGGCACTCCACGCATCGTGAAAACCCCAGGAGGTGCCGGTTTTCCAGGCGGTGCGCCAATGGCGGCTCGGCAACCCGTCGGGGCGTGGGTTGCGGCGCAACATGTCACGCACCATGAATGCCGCTTGGGGCGTGAGCAGTTGCGGGCCGGTGGATTGAGGTTGTTCCTGCAAATAGCGCAACGGGCGTAAATGCCCGTCGCCGGCCAGCATCACGTACAGACGGGCCAGCTCTTCCGGGGTCATCTCGCCGCCGCCGAGCGCCAGGGCCAGGCCGTAATGGCTTTCGTCGCGCAGGCCCTTGATGCCGGCGCGTTGCAACAGCCCGTACAGCGAAGGTGATTTCACCTGGCTGGCCAGCCACACGGCCGGGATATTGCGGCTGCGGATCAACGCATCCCGCGCCGTCAGTGGGCCGACAAAACTGCCGTCGAAATTTTCCGGTTGGAAGTAGCCGAAGTTACTCGGCAGGTCCTTGAGGATGCTCATGGGGTGAATCACCCCCTGATCCAGCGCCAGCCCGTACAGGAACGGCTTGAGCGTCGACCCGGGCGAGCGCCGCGACAGTACACCGTTGACCTGGCCGTGGATGCCTGTGGATAAGTAGTCCGCCGAGCCCACCAGTGCCTTGACGCTTTGGTCGCGGCTGTCGATCAGGATGGCTGTGGCGTTTTCCACACCGGTGCTGCGCCGCTCGGCGATAAAGCCTGTAATCAGGCGTTCCAGCAATTGCTGCAGTGGCAAGTTGAGCGTGCTGTTGAGTTCGTTGCCCGGCTGGGACGCCAGCAGTTGTTCACTCAGGTGCGGCGCCAGGAACGGGATCTGCTGACGGTTGCGCGCTTCCAGGGGCAAGTCCAGCAAGCTGTCGTTGCGCGGGTCCTGTGGATAAGTGGCGCGCCAGTCTGCCATCAAGCGCAGCCTGGCGTTTTGCAGCGATGGCCCGAAGCGCGCACGCCGTCCGGGTTGTTGGGGAATCACCGCCAGCGCGAGCGCCTCGGACAACGAAAGCTGCGCCGCCGACTTGCCAAAATAGATGCGGCTGGCGGCCTCGGCGCCTTCGATATTGCCGCCCATGGGCGCCAGGTTCAGGTAGGCCTCAAGGATGTCGTGCTTGCTGTAGCGCGCTTCCAGCCACAGCGCCAGGGCCATCTGCTGCAGCTTGCCCGGTACCTGGCGGGTGTTGAGGTCCCACAGGCGTCGTGCCAATTGCATGCTCAAGGTCGAGCCGCCCTGGCGCTGGCCACCGCTGTAAGTGGCCATGGCCGCCCGCAGCAATGCCGGAGGGTTGACCCCCGGGTGCCAGTAGAAATTACGGTCTTCCTTGAGCAACAAGGCTTCGACCAATGAAGGTGACATCCGCTCCAGAGGTAGCCACAAGCGGTATTGCCCGTCGTCCGCCAGTGTCATGCGCAGCAGTGAACCGTCGTCGGCCAGCACCACCCGTGATGAGGTCACGGCCTGCTCCAGCGGGGCATGCGGCCATAGCCGCAACCCCGCCAGCACCACCACCGCCGTACACAGCGGCGCCAGGCGTTTAAGGCTTGGTAATTTCAAGCTGGCCTACTTTGCCGCGCCCTTGCAGGGTGGTTTCGTACATGCCTTCGGCATAAGCCGGTGGCGTATTGAAGGTCCCGGCGTTGGTGGCGCGCACGCGATACACGAAAGTACCTACATCACGCAGCGCGGTGCCGTACAACACCACGCGGTCATCACGCACGTCGACGTAGTCCGGTTGCCAGTTGCTCAGCTCGGTTTCGCCGATCGGCGCTTGCCAGGCATCCGCCTCTTGGCTGTCTTCGCCGGTTTCCACGTACTCGGCATCGTCGCCTTCACTTTCCTCGGTGCTCGCGGCTTCCGGCTCCGGTGGCAGGTTATACACAGGCTCGACCCCGCCCGGCAGCAGGTCGACCACGGCCACTTGCTGCACTTGGTCGCGGTCGGTGGCCCGCAGGCGCAGGCGCACCAGGAACTCATCGCCGACGGCGACTTTGCTCACCGGGTCGCCCTTGAGGTCGAGGTATTCGTGGATGATTTCCAGGCCATTGGTGATCGACTTGAGCTTGGCACCCTTGTCGAAGCCGGCTTCGCTGAGCATGTAGAACGCGGCCGGGCCGTCGGTTTTCTCCATCACCAGTTTCTGCGTGGCGCTCGGCACGGCAGCGCGGGGTGGCTGGCCAGCCATTTCCAGCAATTGCTGTTGTTTGTCACTCAGCCACGCGGTGGCCTTGAGGGTCATGTCGCTTTGCGCACGTTGGCCGTAGTTGTCCAGGGCACGCAGCAACAGCGCAGCCGACAGCGAGTTGTAACGCTGTTCGTTGAGGCGTTTGCCGAGCTTGTCCAGCAGCGCCGTCGGCACGTCGTCGATCATCTCCGGGAAGTGACGTGCCAGCAGGTGCAGGTGTTCTGCGTCGTGCACCAACGGGTCGTAGTACAGACCGTCGCTGTCCCACTTATCCACAAGGGAGCGCCACGGGATTTTGCGGAACAGCGTATCGGCCTGGCGATCCTGCTTGAGCAGCTTGTAGCTGGCGGCCAGGTACGCGGCGCCCAAGTCGTTCTGCCAGGTGTCCTTGAAGTAGCTCTCGTAACGCTCGCGGATATCACTCAACGCACCGCTCACCAGAATCCCCTGACGACTCAGCAGGTAACTGGCGTAAGCGCGGTTGCGCAATTCCGACAGGCCTTCGCTCGGGCCATTGGCCAGGTCGGTCAGGTACGCATTGGAACGCACCAGCAGATCTTCTGGCACCGGCAGCCCACGTTCCTTGGCTTCGATCAGGAAGTCAGTCGCGTACAGGCTGGCGTAAGGCGCTACATCCGGGTTGGCCGCCCACAGACCGAAACCACCGGCGCCGTTCTGACGCTGGCGCAACATGCGCACCGCGCCTGTGAACGCCTGCTCGGCTTCCGGCGCGTTGCCGCCCCAGATCAGCGCCGGCATGGCCTTGGACACCAATTGCTCGGTGCAGGCATAGCCGTAGTCGTCCAGGTAATGCTTGAGGCCGTTGGCCCATACCAGCGGCGACGCGGCCACGCCCACTTGCACGTCGCGCAGTTGGCTGAACAGCTCGCGGGTGGGCTTGAGCTCTTTGCTGGCGCTGTCGAAACGGCCCAGGCTCAAGGCCACGCGGTGCTCGCTCAGTGGGCGGATCGAGGTGGTTTCCGCCACCTGGATTCGCTTGCCATCCGGCAGCACGGCGACAAAGCGCAGGTCCGCCGAACCCAGGGTTTCGCCGACCTTGATCTTGAATTCGGCCGTGCCTTCCTTGCGCGGTTGCAGCGACAGCGTGCTGCCCTTGTCGCCTTGCACGTTCAGGCCGTCGCTGGTCTGCAGTTCAAACTTCACATCCGCCGCGGCGTCGAGGTTGCTGAACACCCCGGCGCTTACGTTGAACACATCGCCCGGCGCCACGAAGGCTGGCACGTTCGGGGTGATCACGATCGGTCCGCGTACCTCGGTGTTGGCGTCGCTGACGCCGACGCTGTCGTTATCTACCGCCACTGCAAACAGGTGCAGCTTGCCGTTGAAGCTATCCGGCACCTGGTAGTGCAGCACGGTTTCACCGGCCGGCAGGTCCACCAAACCGGACCACCACGCCACAGGCGGCTGGTGTTTACGCTTGAACGGGTTGAGGTGGTTGGCCAGGGCGCCTTCTGTATCACCACCAGGCGCCGACCCACTGAGCAGTCGGCTGAATTCCGGCAGGATCAGGTCAAGGATCTGACTGGTGCCGACCTCCAACGCACGTTTCTGGAAGAAGAAGCCCAGCGGGTCCGGCGTCTGGTAGCGCGCCACTTGCAGGATGCCTTCGTCCACCGCGTACACCACGGCACGGCCCGGGCGGTCGGCGGTGACCTTGATGTCCAGGGCCTGCCCCGGTTCGATCTTCGCCGGGCCTTCGACCTTCAGCGCCATGCGCCGCGCATCCAGGTTGATGCTGAACGGCACCACGCCATAGGACAGCGGGCTCATGTACACCTCGGCCGAGCCCATGTCCCGCACAAACTGCACGTTGACGTAGGCATTGCCCTCAAGCCCCGCAGGCACGCGGATGTGCTGCACGCTGTTGGTGCTGTCAGCCTTGAACCACTGCTGGGTGTAGACCTTGTCGCGCTCGATGGTGATCAAGCCCGCGCCGGTGTACGGCGCGCGGATGCTGATGGCGATCTCATCACCGGTGGCATAGCTGCGTTTATCCAGGCGCAGTTGCAGTTCAGCGTTGCGCTCCAGGGAGCGCGAAGTGTTGCCGCGCCCGGCCACGCTGTAGTCGATCTGGTTAAGCAGGTTGCCGTTGGCGTCCTTGAGTTGCAGGGTGAAATCCCCCGGCGTACCGGTGTTCAGGGCCTGCTTGGCGCCGTCTTTGGTCATCACCAGCGGTGAGGCCGGTTGGCTGATGTTCTTGATGCGCGACTCGTATTTGTAGGTGCCGTTGGACTGCTTCACCAGCACCGACACGTAACGGTGCTCCACCACTTCAGTGGTCAGGCCGTCTACCGCTACCGGTGTAAGGTCTGGCGCGACCGCCAGCCATTGCACCTGGCGCGGCGCATCCTTGGCGACGTACGACAGCGAATCCTGGCTTTTCACACCGACCAGGTAAGGCGCGGACGACACCAGCAAGGCGTTTTGCGCCGCCACGTTACGACCGCCTTCGGCTTCGAACACCTGGGTCATCACCTGCAGGCGATAGGTGCTGTTGGCGAAGCGTTGCAGGTTGAGGTCGAGCGTGGCCTGGCCGTTGTCATCCACGGTGGTTTCGGCCAGGTCTTCGGTGCTGGCGTCCTCCAGGGCGTTGTTCAGGCGGAAGCGGTAATCCGGGTAGCGGTCGAACGCCGCGAGCGTTGGGCTCAGGGACATCTTGGCGGTGACACGCCGGCCGGATGCCGGGGCGCCGAACAGGTGCATGGCGGTGACCTTGGCCACCACCTGGTCCGGTGGAATCCAGCCCAGTACCGGCGTGTCGTGCAGGCTCAGGCTGACCTTCATGCGGTCCGGCTCGAAGTCACGCACCTTGAAGCTGACACTGCCCAGGTCGGTGCGGGTCTGCTTCTGGCCAATCAACTGCAAGGTCGCGGTGTATTCACCGGCCGGGGCGACTTCACTGCTGGGGAAATCAAAGGTTTCAAAGCCGCTGGCCGACAGTTTCAGGGGCTGGCGAATCACTTCCAGGCCCCGTGGGTCGGTGATTTGCAGCTCGACTGGCAGGCCTTGCAGGGCGCCTTTCCAGTTGCCGCTGCGCACGATCATGCCCAGGTGCGCGGTCTCGCCCGGCCGATACAGGCCACGGTCGGTGAACAGGTAGGCGCTGAGGCGATCAATCGCACCGTCCTCTTCCAGACCGCCTACGTCGAAGCGCGACAAATCCAACTGTTGGGACTGGCGGGCAATCGGCAGGAACGACTGGTCATTGCCCCGTGTGACCACATACATCAGCGGCGTTTTCTCACGGCGCAGTTCATCCAGCTTGGCGAAATGCGCGTGGCCTTCGGAGTCGGTGCGGCCGCTGCTCACGGGCAAGCCGTTGCGGCCAATGATGTCGACTTGGGCGTCAGACACCGGCGAACCGTTGCCGATCGATTGCACATACACGTCATGGCTGCCGTCACTGGAGCGCTTGGCGATGATGCCGAGGTCCGTCACCACGATGAAGCGCAGGTCGCTGGTGCTGCTGCGGTCGTACTCGAAGGTACGGGTGGCTGGGTCATCCTGAGGGCTGAGCTTGAGCACAAAAATGCCGCGCCGCCCGCCGTTGGCGGTGAGGTAATGGCTGAGGTCCACATTGTCGTAGACGGTTTTTGCCGGGTCGTTGGACGACAGGGGAATGTCCAGCGACTGACGCTCAACCATGCGGTCGAAGTATTCGTTGCCAAAGTTCGGCCGGGCAAAGCTGCCGCTGCTCTGGTCCACCAGGTGCTGCAACTGGTTGGGCAGCAGGCGGGCGATTTCCACGTGGGCGCCGGGCACGCCACGGGCCATGAAGCCCAGACGTTTTTCGCCGTTGAGGCTGAGCAACGCGCCGTCAGACAGGAACTGCAGGGTGCGTGGGTACGCCGGCATGCTGATCAGCGACGCCGTAGGGTTTTTCGCCAGGTAGCCGCCGATGGCTTCCAGGTTGGCAGGCACGCGCACGTAAATGGCGCGACCGGCCGGGGCCTTGAACTTGAAGGCGTGCAGGGTGTTCAGCGGTTCGACGCTGGGCACGTGGGTCAGGGTGACCTTGGTGCTGCGGGCCAGCAGGGCGTCGTCGATGTCGTTGCTGTTATAGGGGCGCGTGTCGTCCTGGGCTTTTTCCGGCAGCAGCCAGGCCTGCACCTTACCGGCAATGGTTTCGTCGGCGACGGCGCTGGAGCTGCTGAACATCAGCACCGGTTCCGGCTCACCACGTTCGTTGTCGACAAAACTCACTTCGGCGCCGGTGAAGGTCAGGCGATAGCGGCCGGGCACGGTGACTTCCGAGACCAGCGGCGCGGTGCTGGCGTTGCCGCCGTCACGGGCCTTGATGCCTTCATCGAGCTTGGCGCTCACCGGCGTGCTTTCCAGCGGCGTCGCCAGGGCGGCGGAGCGGACGTAGGCGTTGAGCCTGGTGTCGTCGAAGGTGACTTCCGGACGGTTGGGCAACTGGGCGTCGCGGTAGGCCAGGCCTTTGCCGAGGGTCACCGACACGCGTTTGCGCAGGTTGTCTTCATCCACCGGGTGGGAAAAATGGAAGGTCGCCACCAGTTGTTTCAGTGTCGGGTTGGACGGATCCTGGTACAGCTCGTTTTGCGCCAGGGTGGCGCGGAACGGTTGGGTGGAAAACTGGCTGCTGTACTGGCTGAGCAATACACCGTCGGCCAGCAGCTTTTTCTTGGCCAGGTCCAGGGTGTAATGGGCGTCTACCGGCCAGTCTTTTTCCGGCACGAATTGCAGGGTACGGTCATCGGACCAGCGCCAGGCGCCCGCCACGGGTGGTTTGAGGGTGATGCCTTCTGTGACCGGCTTGCCAATGGCGGCCAGCGGGGCCACGGATTCGGCAAAGCGCACCTGCAAGTTATCCACAACCGGTGGCTGCTGGGTGTAGTCGGTCAGGTTCGGCTTGTGCAGCGAGTAACCCACGGTGTGGGGCTGCGGCAGGTGGGAATACCACTGCCAGCCATAGAACCCGGCGCCGGCCAGCAACGCCAGGCCCAGCACACCAGCACCGGCTTGGCGCGGATAGGCGCGGGCCTTGTGGCCCAGGTTCGCCAGGCCCCGGCCGATAGCGCGCAGCCAGAACGGCGGATGCCATTCGCCGAAGACGGCCCCCACCACAGTCAGTAACGCACTGGTTATACGGCGGCTGATCGCTTTCAACGAATCGAACATGGTGAGCATCCCTGGCTAAGTGCGGCGTATCTTACACGCGTCTTTGATACAAAAGATGACGTGGATACGCCGGACCGCTCAGGCGTGTTGCACAAAGGTGAGGCGTACCGCAAAACCGATCAAAAGACTGCCGAACAACCATTGCTGCACCCGCTGCGCCGAACGATTGCGCGCCAGCCATCGGCCGATGCGCGCACCGGCCAGGGCGTAGCAGCAGTCGAAGGCGAAACCGACCGCCACCAGGATCACACCCAGCAACGCGAACTGCGCCGCCACCGGGCCGGCCTGCGGGTTGATGAACTGCGGCAGCAGCACCGAACAGAACAGCAGCGCCTTGGGGTTGAGCAGGTTGGTCAGCAGGCCGCGCTGGAAGGCTTCGCGCCAGGCGTGGGCCTGTGTGATGGCATGTGTCGGGTCGAGGCTGGGCAACATATTCGCGCGCAGGCATTGCACACCCAACCACAACAGGTAGGCCGCGCCGCCCAGGCGCACCACGTCAAACGTCCACGGTGCCACCTTGAACAGGGTCGCCAAGCCCATGCCGGCCAACGCCACGTGGCACGCCCGGGCAACCCCCAGGCCAATCGCCGTGGTCAGCGCCAAGGTCTTGCCCTGGCGGGCGCCGGTTTGCAGCAGCAGGATCATGTCCGGCCCCGGCAGCAGATACGCCACCGAAAGGGCCACCAAAAACAACCAGAGCTCCGCCATGTTTCACCCCCTTGAATGTTGGCAAATTCTAGGGCCGAAGGGCGGGGCAGGTGGTTGCGTAGTCAGCTGATAAATCGGCTAGTCTTGGCACTATCCACCACTAACAACTACAAAGACCATTCACTTATGCCAAATCTGAAACTCGATGCTTTTGACCGCAAGATACTCGAAGCCCTGCAACGGGATGGTCGCTTGAGCAACGTGCAACTGGCCGACGAGATTGGCCTGTCTGCATCACCTTGCCTGCGCCGCGTGCGCCTGCTCGAAGAAGCCGGGGTCATTCGCGGCTACCAGGCCACGCTGGATCGCGATGAAGTGGGCCTGGGCATGATGGTGTTTGTGGGCGTGAAGGTAGAGCGGCATAACGACACCGAGGCCAATGCCTTTCGTGAGGCGGTGACGGCACTGCCCGAGGTGATCTCGGCGTTCCTGGTGTCGGGGGAGTCGGACTTTCTGTTGCAGGTGGTGGTGCCGGATTTGCGCGGTTATGAACGGTTTGTCACCGGCAGCCTGTTGAAGCTGCCGGGGGTGAGGGATATCCGCAGCAACTTCGCGATCCAGACCGTAAAGACTCCGGGAGCGTTGCCGTTGGGCCATCTACCAACCTAACGGCCCACCACAAACCCATTGTGGGAGCGGGCTTGCTCGCGAAGGCGGCGTGTCAGCCGCTGAATTTGCCAGCTGACCCACCGCCTTCGCGAGCAAGCCCGCTCCCACAGTTTGATCTTCACTGTTCTTGAGGTTGGGGTCACGTCCACCAATAGCGCACGAGGTGGAAGAAGATGGGCGCCGCGAAGCACACGGAGTCCAACCGATCCAGCATGCCGCCGTGCCCTTCGATCATATGCCCCCAATCTTTCACGCCGCGATCGCGCTTGATTGCCGACATGACGATGCCGCCGGCAAAGCCCAGCAGGTTGATCAACAGCGCGATCAAAAACGACTGCCACGGGTTGAAGGGTGTGGTCCACCACAGCGCGGCACCAATCAACGAGGAGAGCAGGATGCCGCCGACAAAACCTTCCACGGTCTTGGACGGCGACAGGTTGGGCGCAATCTTGTGCTTGCCGAACAGCTTGCCGCACACGTACTGCAGCACGTCCGAGAGCTGTACCACGATCACCAGGTAAGCGATCAGCAACAGGTTGCGGCCTTCGTAGCCCGGGATGTCGAGGGTCAGCAGAGCCGGTACGAACGACACGCAGAACACCGCGATCATCAGTCCCCACTGCACTTTCGAGGCGCGCTCCAGGAAGTGCGTGCTGTCGCCACCCAGTGACGCGAGGATCGGCAGCAGCAGGAACACGTACACCGGGATGAAGATTGAGAACAGCCCGTACCAATCCGAATAGATCAGCAGGTATTGCAGCGGCAGGGCCAGGTAGAACGCGGCCACCAGCGCCGGATAATCGCTGCGGCGCGTGGGGGTGAGCGTGAGGAATTCACGCAGGGCGTAGAACGACACGGCGTAGAACAGCAGGATCACTGCGCCGGTGCCGAGCCAGAAGGCGATGCCGATCACCACCACCATCACCCACCAGGCATTGATGCGGGCGTTGAGGTTGTCGATCACCGCATTCGGTGTGCCACGGGTACGCAGCTTGAGGATCAGGCCGATCAGCGAGGCGAGCACCAGGATCGCGCCGATACCGCCGAACAACATCAGGGTTTGGCTAGGCATGTCAGACGTGCTCCGGGGCAAGGGCGAGCAGCGCGTCGCGGGTGCGGGCGAGAAAGGCGGCTTTGTCTTCGTCTTCTTCCAATTGCAGCGGCTTGCCGAAGCTGGTGGTGCACAGCAGGGGCAGCGGCAACACGCGACCCTTGGGCATGACGCGGTTGAGGTTGGCAATCCACACCGGGATCAATTCGGCCTGTGGGTAACTTTTTGCCAGGTGATAAAGCCCGCTCTTGAACGGCAGCAAACCGTCTTCCAGGTTGCGTGTGCCCTCGGGAAAGATGATCAGCGAATCGCCAGCCTCCAGGGCACTGAGCATGGGCTGCAATGGGTTATCCACAGGGTCCTTGCGTTCACGGTCGATCAGTACGCCATTGAACACGCGGTTGATGATGTAGCGGCGCAGGGCACTTTTGTTCCAGTAATCGCTGCCGGCCACCGGGCGCGTGAATTTGCGCAGGTTCTGCGGCAGCGAGGCCCACAACAGCACAAAGTCGCCATGGCTGCTGTGGTTGGCGAAGTAGATGCGTTGCACCGGCACCGGCGCGCAACCAAGCCACAGGCTGCGGGCGCCCGTGACGGTGCGGGCCATGGAAGTAATCAGCGTGGCGACCACGGGTTCGAACATGGGGATTCCTTATCCGGCGAAAGGCAGCCAAGGGCTGGCGAGGACCACGCCCAGGGTCAGCAGCGCTTGCGCACCGAGCAGCCAGGCTTGTTTGCGCAACAGTTTGAGGGCGCCGCGACGGCGTTCGCTCCAGGGCCGGCCGACGCGCTTGGCCGATTGCAGGCCAAGGTCCACCAGCGCCTGGTCGAGGTCCGGGGTGCGTGCGGTGTCGCGGGCCAGCAGGGCGAACAGGTCGGCGTCGAAGGCCACGCGCAGCGCCCAGTACTTTTGCAGCAGCCCCAGGATGATCATCCACAGGGCGAGCAGCAGGCAGAGGGTCGAGATACTTGCCAGCAACAGTTGCGCAAGACCAAACAGAAAGCCGAGCAGCGTCAGGCCTGTGGATAACTGATCCAGGGAGCGGCCACGGCGCAACAGGCTGGCGACCACCTGGAGTTCCATATCAGCGGGCATGGGGCAAACCCTCCAAAGCTTCGCGGTGAGCGGGGTGCAGGACTACGTGGGTCCGCGCTGTACGAATAATAGCCAGTGCCTCGTCCACCGTGCTGGTGCGACCGGTGTGCATCAGCCAGGCGGCCACGGCAGTGGCGCTGCGCGAATAGCCGAGGGCACAGCACACCAGGAGCGGGCCGTGCGAGCGCAGGCATTCGATGGCTTGCGCGGCCTGCAGGCATTCGGCGGGCGTAGGCGCCACCAGGTCCAGTACGGGAATGGATTGATAGGCGCGGCCCTGTGGATGAATCGGTAATTCGGCGCACAGGTCGACGATCGCCTTGAAAGGCTCTTGCTCATTCGTTGTCGGAATGCGCCCGAGCCAAACGTTATCCACAATCAGGTCCGGCTGTGGGTGCTTGCGCGTCCACACACGTGAATTGATCCACGCCGCCGCCAGGTAGGGCGCGTACAGCCAACGTGCGGCGGGCGTGAGTCGGCCATCGGCGCGCTTCTGGAAGCCTGAAGCACCGAGCACGAAGTAATTGGCCTTGATCAACGCCAGGGAAACCACCGGCCACAGTATCCACAGCCAGGCGCCGCGCAGCACCCAGGCCAACATCACCAAGAGCACCGCCCCCAGGCCGTAGCGCGCACCGATTTTCCAGCGTTGTACGTCCCGTGTCAGTCGCACATTCAACAATGGGCTGGGATGCTCCACCGGCCATAACCACACGCACAGCCAGCCGGCGAGGGCACCTGTGGGTAAGTCGATAAAGTGATGTTGATAAGTGGTCAGCACCGAGATCCCGATCAAGGCGAACCAGCCATGCACCAGCCAGCGCCAAAACCCTCGGGTATGGCGCTGGTACATCACCCACAGGATCACCAGCAGTGCGATATGCAGCGACGGCGCCTGGTTGAACGGCTTATCGAACCCTGCCAGCACCGCAAACAGCCAGCCGAACACACCGTCCAGCTCTGGCCGCTCGAAGGTGAAACGCAGCGGCCAGATCAGGAAGCAACTGACGGCGATCACCTGGGCAGTCAGCAGGCGCAGCGCATGTTGCTTGAGTTCATGGCGGGTGTTGGGCAGCAGCAGGGAAAAGCCGTAGAGCAGGTCGATGGACCAGTAGGGCACGATGGTCCATGCCCAGAAGGGCATGTGGGTTTCCCAGTCGAACACCAGGGTGCCGACGTCGCTGCGCTGGCTGGTGACCCACGTGGCAAAGCCGTAGGTGCTGAAAAACAGCGGTGCCAACACCAGCAGCCACAGGACGGCGGGCTTCAACAGGCCGGGTTCGCGCATGCTCAGATCTTCTGCGCCAGGGACACGGTGAAAATGCCCCACTCATCCACGCGTTGGGTGATCTTGCGGAAGCCGGCAGCTTCCACCAGTTGGTCCATTTCCGCCTGGCTGCGACGGCGCATCACCCAGGCCTGGCCCTGGCGGTGGCTGGTCAAGGCGCGGGCGATCAGTTCCAGTTGCGGGTGCCAGGGCTGGCCGGTGTAGACCAGATAGCCACCCGGCTCCACGGCCTCAGCCAGGCCAGCCAGGGAGCCGCCGACCATGCCGTTATCGGCGAACAATTCATACAGCCCGGACACCACCGCCAGCGTCGGCTTGGGGTCCAGTGCCGCGAGGTCGGCGCGATCAAAGGCGTCACCTTTGACGAACTGCGCGATATCCCCCAGGCCTTTTTCGCGGATCAGCGCGCTACCGTCACGCACGTTGATGTCGCTGTAGTCGCGCAGCAGGATCGATTCCGGCAGCGGCGAAACGCCCTGCAAGGCTTCGAGGATGTAACGCCCATGGCCGGCGGCGATATCGACGATGCGCACTTCACGGCTTTCATCACGCAACTTGGCCATGGCCAGGCGCAGCAGCTCCTCGACGTTCAACTTGCGCTGGCGAATGCCACGCCAGCCGATGGAGTTGAGGTAGTTGGTGTCGATCATCCGCCCCAGCCCGCCCTTGCCGGTGGGGGTGTTGCGGTACACGTAATCCAGGGTGCTGCCCGAGTCGAAACCGGTATCGAAGCCCAGCTTCACGCCGTCCGACAGGCTTTTGCCCAGGCCCATGCTGGCGCGGGTGAGGCGCCAGTACAGGTCGCGCAGGGAATTGCGCGGCAGTGGCGCGGCGAGGGCTTCGGATTCGGCGCAGGTGGCGCCTAGCTTGTCGGCATCCAGCAAGGACGCGCGGTCCAGCGAGTAGCTGAAGTTCTGCAGGATAAAGCGCCTGGCGCTGCTCACGGCGGTGGCCCGGTCGCGTTCGCCGAGGGTGTCGTGGAAGAAGCCCGGGAGAATGTGCAGCTCTTTTTTCAGGCTGCCGAGGCGGTCGAAAAACTGCTGCTGGGGTTTGCGGTGCACCACGAAGTCGGAGCCAGACACCAGCACTTGGGTCGGCACCTGGATCGCCTGGGCATCGGCTACAACACGGTCGGCCGCTTCATACAGGCCCAGCAGCACATTCACCGAGATGGCCTTGGTGATCAGCGGGTCGCTGTCGTAGGAGGCTACACGCTCCGGGTCATGGCTGAGGAACTTGGCCTTGACGTAGCTATTGACGAAGAAATTGCCGCGAAACTTGCGCATCAGCGCCAGGCCCGGGCGGGCGAAGGGCACGTACAGCTTGACCTTGAAGGCCGGGGAGGCGAGCACCAGCGCACGGATCTTCGGCGCGTAATCGTGCACCCAGGTGGCTGCGATCACGGCGCCGACACTCTGGGCGATGACCGCGAGGTTTTCTGCCTCGATGCCGTAGGTGGTGCCGATGTGGTCACAGAAGGTCTGCACGTCGCGAGCGCTGGTGGCGAAGCTTGGGCTGTCGCCGCGCTCCCCGGGCGATTGGCCGTGACCACGGGCGTCCCAGGCATAGAAGTCGAATTGCGGCAGGTTCAGCTCGTCCACCAAGTGCGCAATGCGCCCCGAGTGCTCGTGGCCGCGATGGAACAGCAGGATCGCCTGGCGTGGCCCGGTAACGTCCGTGGCCGGCCAGTGGCGGTAGAAAAGCTCGACGCCATCATGGGTACTGAAGGTGTGCTCTTGCTGTTCGCGCATCGCAAAAATCCTTATGCAATCGGAGAGGTGTGTTCTTCTTTGAGGCCTTGGCGCACACGGTTGACCAAGGTGTAGGCGAGCAGGGCGGCGACCAGCCACATCACCGTGTTGACCCAGCCGGCACCCAGCCAGCCCAGGGCGACGCCGGTGGCCAGCACGCCGAGTACGAACGCCCGGTCGCTCTTGCCCATGGGCCCGTCGTAACGGCGTGACGCGCCGACCATCGGCCCGAGTACACCGGCGTATTCGCTGAACACCGCCAGCAGCGCCACCAGCAGCACGGGAATGAGGCTGACACCGGGGATCAGCGCAAATGGCAGGATCAGCGCGCTGTCGGCGATCACGTCACACAGCTCATTGAGGTAGGCACCCAGTCGCGACTGCTGGCCGAATTCCCGGGCGAGCATGCCGTCGATGGCATTGAGGGCCATGCGCAGGATCATCCACAGCGGAATCAGCGCAAACAGCCAGAGGTGTTGGGCAAACGCGGCGATCAGTGCGCCGACCAACAAGGAAACCACGCCGGCCAGCACGGTGATCTGGTTGGCCGTGGTGCCATTGTCGTAGAGACGCTGCACAAGCGGGCGCAGCAGGTTTTGAAAACGCGGCTTGAGTTGATAGATCGAAATCATGGGGGGTGACGCTTCCTTGTCCGTGGACCCGCGAAAAACTGTTTCGGAGTGTGCCGATTAATCACGGCCTGCACCAGTGATGGCTCGTGTTTATGGGGGTTTAGTCACGGTCTTGCAGACGCTGGGGAACAAATGTGGGAGCGGGCTTGCTCGCGAATGCGGTGGGACAGTCACAACAGGGGTGGCTGACCCACCGCATTCGCGAGCAAGCCCGCTCTCACAGGGGAACTGCGGTGGGTTCAAAACCTGCATTCATAGGACAAAAATTTCACGCTCCGTGTTATATCGTAACTAATTGTGTGTTAACGGGCGTTGAGTGGATGCAAGTGGATCTGGAAGCTGACGGCGCTTCGGTGGAAGGCCTTCCGCGTTTTCAACAGGGGGTGTTTCACGCCCGTCGATTGCGCCAAGCCGGCATCAGCCTGACAACCCTGGCCGTGGCCGGTTGGATACTGGCGCTGTTTGTCGCCCTGTTTGCCCCGCTGTCGATCTGGCCGGTGGTGCTGATCACCTGTTCGTCGGCGCTGCTGGTGCTGGTGGCCGGGTTGCAATCGGCGTGGTGGGTGGCCGATTGGCGTGCCCAGGTGCTGGAGGAACCCGCCGAATCACTGATTGAGCCGCCCGTCGATGACGTGGCGGGGTATTCGCGCCTTGTCGGGCGTTTGCGCAATGGCCTGCTGGCCCAGATTGGTGCGCCGGTGCTGTGGCTGGCGGGTTGGTCGTTGCTGGCGCTGGTCAGCCTTATCGAGTTCTGGAACCTGACCTTGCCCGCTGCGCCCGTCGGCCAATCGGCGAGCATCGGTGCCTCGCTGGCGTTGGCCTTGGCGTTTGGCCTGCTGGTGTTCGAGCGCCGCCTGGCTCAGGAATCCGTGGCCCAATGGCCGGAAGCTTCGCCACTGGCGCAATTGAGCCGGGTAGCGATTGTTTGCCTGGTGGTCAGTGCGCTGTGTTTGCTGTTTGCCGGTGCGGCGTCTGTGTGGCCGCTGCGCCTGGCCGTGCTGGTCGGCCTGCTGCCGGGGCTGGTGGCCGTGGAGTTTTTGCTGCGGGCCGTGCTGTCGCTGTTCAGCCCACGCCAGCCACGCCTTGAACCGCGCCTGATGGCGCAGAGTTTTATCGCCGGGCTGCTGCGCTGGCCGCCGCAGCCCTTGCTGGCCTTGCAGCACGAACTGCACAACCGCTTTGGTATCGATCTGCGCCAGATTTGGGCGTTTACCTACATGCGCCGGGCGTTTCTGCCGGTGCTGCTGGTGGTGCTGGCGGTGGGCTGGGCGTTGACCGGCGTGCATGAAGTGCCCCTGCAAGGCCGTGGGATCTATGAGCGCTTTGGCAAACCCGTGGAAGTGTTCGGCCCCGGCCTGCACGCCGGGTTGCCGTGGCCGTTGGGCCGCGTATTGGCTGTGGAAAACGGCGTGGTGCATGAGCTG
Source organism: Pseudomonas sp. TE24901 (assembly GCF_054058375.1). NCBI lineage: Bacteria > Pseudomonadati > Pseudomonadota > Gammaproteobacteria > Pseudomonadales > Pseudomonadaceae > Pseudomonas > Pseudomonas sp. TE24901. The sequence goes on along the minus strand of NZ_JBSSAF010000001.1, from coordinate 628,097 downwards.
GCGACCAGCGTCAGCGAAGCCTCCACCCCGGAACTGGCACCCGCCGAAGGCCCGGCTCCGCTGATCGCCAACCGTTTGTGGGACGCCAGTCATGTGAATGACAAATCCCAGGTCATCGCCAGCAGCAGCGGCGACAAACAAGGCTTCCAGATCGTCAACATGGACGTGCGGTTCGTCTACCGCATCGGCCTGACTGACCGGGCTGCACTCGCCGCCACCTACAACAGCGCGGATGTGCCGACCCTGATCCGCAGCACCGCCAGCCGCATCCTCGTCCACGATTTTGCCTCACGCACCCTCGATGAATTGCTCGGTGAACAGCGCACCAGCCTTGCTGATGAAATAGGCCGCGCCGTGCAGGCCGACCTGCAGAAACTCGACAGTGGTGTCGAAATTCTCGCCACGGTAGTGGAAGCGATTCACCCGCCGGCGGGTGCCGCCAATGCCTATCACGGGGTGCAAGCGGCGCAGATCGGCGCCCAGGCGCTGATTTCCCGCGAACGTGGCGCGGCCAGCGAGCAGACCAACCAGGCCCTGCTGCAAGCCAGCACCGTACGCGATGAGGCCCAGGCCACCGCGCGCGAAGTGAGCGCCGGCGCCAGAGCGGCGGACCTGCGTTTTGCCGCCGAACAAAAGGCCTACGCGACGGCGGGCCAGGCGTTCGTGCTGGAGCAATACCTCGGCCAGCTCAGCCAAGGCCTGGCCCACGCCAAGCTGCTCATTCTGGATCATCGCCTGGGTGCCGACGGCGCGCCGACGATCGATCTGCGTTCTTTTACTTTGCCGGCCGACCCTTCGGTGCCGCGTAAAGCCGTTCAATAAGGAGTCTGTCTGTTGAGCGCTCATTCTCACGATCACGGTCATCATCACCATCATGGCCATCACCACCACCATCATCATGGTGACGAACAGGCGGGCGGCCCGTTCCCTTGGCGACGCATGGCGTGGGCGGTGTTGCTGGTGCTGTTTGCCGTGGCAGCGGCCAGCCTGGTGCAAGTGCGTTCCGGCGAGGCCACGGTGATCACTCGCTTCGGCAACCCGTCCCGTGTGTTGCTGGAGCCGGGCCTCGGCTGGCGTTGGCCGGCGCCGTTCGAGGCGGCGATCCCGGTGGACCTGCGCCTGCGCACCACCTCCAGCGGTTTGCAGGACGTGGGCACCCGCGATGGCCTGCGTATCATCGTGCAGGCTTACGTGGCGTGGCAGGTGCAGGGCGACGCCGACAACGTGCAGCGCTTCATGCGCGCGGTGCAGAACCAGCCGGATGAAGCGGCGCGGCAGATTCGCACCTTCGTCGGCTCGGCGCTGGAAACCACCGCCGCCAGCTTTGACCTGTCCAGCCTGATCAACACCGACGCCAGCCAAGTGCGCATCGCTGATTTCGAAGCGCAATTGCGTCAGCAGATTGATCAACAATTGCTCACCACCTATGGCGTGCGTGTGGCGCAAGTGGGCATCGAGCGGCTGACCTTGCCGTCGGTGACGCTCACCGCCACCGTCGACCGCATGCGCGCCGAGCGTGAAACCATCGCCACCGAGCGCACCGCCGTGGGCAAGCGTGAAGCGGCGCAGATCCGTTCGGCTGCCGAGCGTGATGCGCGCATTGTGCAAGCCGATGCCACGGTGAAAGCCGCCGATATCGAGGCGCAATCGCGGGTCGAAGCGGCGCAAATTTATGGGCGTGCCTACGCCGGTAACCCGCAGCTGTACAACCTGCTGCGCTCCCTGGATACGTTGGGCACGGTGGTGACGCCGGGCACCAAGATCATCCTGCGCACCGATGCCGCGCCGTTCCGCGCCTTGGTGGACGGGCCGAAGGACGTCCAGCCATGACCGAGCGTGACAGCCCGGACAGCCCGTGGATCCAGGCCGGGCGCCTGACCTTCCTGGCGCTGTACGCGGTGACCGTGTTGGCGGCGTTGGCCTGGGCATTTTCCAATGTGCGCCAGATCGACCCGCAGAACCGCGCCGTGGTGCTGCACTTCGGCGCCCTGGACCGGATTCAGAATGCCGGCCTGTTACTGGCCTGGCCGCAACCGTTCGAGCAGGTTGTGTTGCTGCCGGCCGCCGACCGAGTGATTGAGCGCCGGGTCGAAAACCTGCTGCGTTCCGACACGGCGATCCAGGCCGACCGCGTGGCGAGTTTTGCCACGCCGTTGAGCGACGCCCTGGCCGGCTCCGGTTACCTGCTGACCGGTGACGCCGGTGTGGTGCAGCTGGATGTGCGGGTGTTCTACAAAGTCACCGAGCCCTACGCGTTTGTGCTGCAGGGCGAGCATGTGTTGCCAGCGCTGGATCGCCTGGTGACCCGCAGCGCCGTGGCCCTGACGGCGGCCCGTGACCTGGACACTATTCTGGTGGCGCGCCCCGAACTGATCGGCACCGACAATGGCGCCGCCGAGCGCCGTGAGCGGCTGCGCGGTGACTTGGTACAAGGCATCAATAAGCGCTTGGCTGAATTGGCCTCGACGGGGCTTGGGCTCGGCATCGAGGTGACCCGCGTCGACGTGCAATCGAGCCTGCCGGGCCCGGCGGTGAATGCCTTCAACGCGGTGCTGACCGCCAGTCAACAAGCTGACAAAGCCGTGGCCAATGCACGCACCGACGCCGAAAAACTCACCCAGACCGCCAACCAGCAAGCCGACCGCCTGGTGCAGGTGGCCCATGCCCAGGCCAGCGAGCGCCTGGCCAATGCTCAGGCGCAAACTGCCACGGTCGCCAGCCTTGCCCAGGTCAAAGACCCGGGCTTGCTGTTGCGCCTGTACCGCGAGCGCTTGCCGAAGATTCTCGGCCAGGCCGGCTCGGTGACCACGGTCGATCCTAAAGACGACTCCCGCTTGATCATTCAGGGAGCCGAACAATGAGCGCACCCATGCTGACTTCCGCCGAGCAGCGCAGTGCTGCCCGGCAATTGACCTTGGCCATGCTGGCCCTGGGTTTGCTGGTGCTCGGGCTGGTGTGGCGCTGGCTGGCACCGGACCAGACGGGCGTCAGCCAATTGCTACTGGGCGTGGCCTCGTTGCTGGTGGCCGTGCCGGTGATGCGTTCGGCCTGGTACAGCCTGCGTTACCCGAGCCTGCATGGCATCACCGACCAGTTGATCGCCTTGGCGATGATGGGCGCGTGGGCCACTGGCGACCTGCTCACCGCCGCATTGCTGCCAATCATCATGATCTTCGGCCATGTGCTGGAAGAACGCAGCGTGATCGGGTCCCAGGAAGCGATCCACGCATTGGGCAAGCTGACCCGCAGCCATGCGCGGTTGGTGCAGGCCGACGGCAGCATTGTCGAGGTGGATAACGGCACGCTGAACACCGGCGATATCGTCGAAGTGCGTGCCGGCGACCGCGTGCCTGCCGACGGTGTGGTGCTGTCCGGCCAGGCGAGCCTGGACACGGCGCCGATCACCGGCGAGTCGGTGCCGCTGGAAGCCAGCGTCGGCGTGCAGGTGTTTGGCGGGGCGATCAACCTGGATGGCTTGCTGCGCCTGCAGGTGACCCGCACCGGCAATGAGTCGACCCTGGGCAAAGTCATCGCACTGATGCAGAACGCCGAGCGTTCCAAGCCGCCGATCACGCGGCTGCTGGAGCGTTATGCCGGCAGCTACATGGTGCTGGTGTTGCTGCTGGCGGCGGTGACCTGGTTTGTGACCAACGACGCGCAGGCAATGTTGGCGGTGTTGGTCGCTGCGTGCCCGTGTGCGTTGGTGCTGTCCGCGCCGGCCACGGCGATTGCCGGGATTGCGGTGGCGGCGCGTCATGGGATTCTGATCCGCAGCTCGGCGTTCCTCGAAGAACTGGCCGACCTGACCTCCCTGGTGGTCGACAAGACCGGCACCCTGACTTACGGCACCCTGCGCCTGCAATCGATCGAGACGCGCGCACCGGATCGCCAGGTGCTGCTGAATCTGGCTGCGAGCCTGGGTTCGGCCAGCAGTCACCCGGTCAGCCGGGCGTTGGCAGGGCTGGCGACCCAGGAGCAGTTGTTGGTGCTCACGGATATTCGCGAACGCCAGGGCCTCGGCGTGGTGGCACAGACCGAGCAAGGCGAAGCGGCGTTGGGGCGCCCGGAGTTGTTTGAGCAGTTGGGCATCGTCACCACTGGGGTGCCGAATCACGATGGCCCGATTGCCGGGCTGGCGCTGGACGGGCAGTTCCTCGCCTGGTTGCTGCTCGCGGACAGCGTCAAGCCGGAAGCCCGCCAAGCCCTGCAAGAATTGCGGGAGTTGGGCCTGGGCCGGCAATTGCTGCTGACGGGCGACCGCCAGAGCGTGGCCGACAATCTGGCGCTGGACGTGGGCATCAGCGACGTCGAGGCGCAGGCGTTGCCGGAAGACAAGCTCAACCGGGTGCTGGGTGAGATCGGCAACGGCTTCCGCCCGATGGTGGTGGGCGATGGGATCAACGATTCCCTGGCGCTCAAAGCCGGGGTGGTGGGTGTGGCGATGGGGGCGGGCGGGGCGGATATCGCCCTGGCGTCGGCAGACGTGGTGCTGATCGGCAGTGACTTGCGTCGCCTGGGCACCTGCGTGCGCTTGAGTCGTCAGTGCCGGCAGACGCTGCAGGTCAACGTGATCATCGGCCTGGGCTGGACGCTGGCCATCGTGGTATTTGCTGCATTTGGCTGGTTGGGGGCGGCCGGCGCCATGATCGCAGCGGTGCTGCACAACCTCAGTACCCTGCTGGTACTGGGCAACGCCGGGCGTTTGCTACGCTTCCAGGAACCGCTTTTGAAGCTCGACGAATAATTTCAGAAATATTTGCACACGGCTGTAACGCCGATGAGGGACCTCACTCTAGTGGTATGTCGAGACTGAACAATCCGTTCAGACCGACACCCCTACCGATCATGAGGATACAAAAATGAACTTCAAATCCGCTGCTGCTGGTGCCGCCCTCGCAATGGCCGCCGCTACCATGTTTGCTGGTGTTGTCACCCAGGCTCAAGCCGCTGACATGTCTGTGCACTGCTACGGCATCAACGCCTGCAAAGGCCAGAACGACTGCAAAACCAAGGACCACGCTTGCAAAGGCCAGGGTTCTTGCAAAGGCCAGGGCTTCAAAGTTCAAGCCAGCGCTGATGCTTGCACCAAGGCTGGCGGTACCGTCGGCGAATAACCGGCAACCGAGTGCTCCCGCAGCGGATGCCCCCCACCGCTGCGGACACTTTGCCCAGGAGTGAATGATGTCCGCTTCTCTTCCGAGCCTGGGTTATGGCCTGGGTCTACGCAGTGAGTACTACCAGCAGATCCTTGAACAGTCGCCGGCCGTGGATTGGTTCGAAGTGATCTCCGAGAATTATCTGGTGCAGGGCGGCAAGGCCTTGTACTACCTGGACGCGATAGCCGAGCGCTATCCCCTGGTGATGCATGGCGTGTCCCTGTCTATCGGCGGACCCCATGCCCTTGATACTGATTACCTGAAACAGCTCAAACAGCTCGCCGAGCGCATCCAACCGGCGTGGGTGTCCGATCACCTGTGCTGGAGCCGCGGCAGCGCCCATCAATTGCATGACCTGCTGCCCCTGCCTTATACCGAAGAAAGCCTGTACCACGTGGCTGGCCGCGTGCGCCAAGTGCAAGACGTGTTGCAGCGCCCGTTGGTACTGGAAAATGTCTCCAGCTACGTGCGCTCCAAGGCCGATGAATTCACCGAGTGGGAATTCCTCAACGCCCTGGCTCACCTGACGGGCTGCCAGCTGCTGCTGGACGTCAACAACGTGTACGTCAGCTCGCGCAACCATGGGTTCGATGCCTGGACGTTCATCCGCAACTTGCCGCCTGACAGGATCCGCCAACTGCACCTGGCTGGGCATATGGACTATGGCGACTATGTCGTCGATACCCATGACCACCCGGTGTGCGATCCGGTGTGGGCGTTGTACCAGCAGACGTTGGAGCACCTGGGGCCGGTCTCGACCTTGTTGGAGCGCGACGACCATTTCCCACCGTTCGAAGAGCTGCTCACCGAGCTGAGCAAGGCCCGTGAGCTGGGCGCTTCGGCGTTGGCCAGGAGGTCGTTATGCGCCTGACCGATTGGCAGCTGGCTTTCGAACAGCATCTGTTATCCGAGACTTGCGTCGCCAACAGCGGGTTTGCCGCCACGTTGTTGGGTGGGCCGACACTGGATGTGGACACGGGCCTGGCGATTTATCACAACGCCTACGTGTCGCGGTTGCAGGAAGTGTTGCGGCATGACTTCGGCGCCATCTGGTATTGGCTGGGGGATGACGAGTTTGCGCTGTTGACCCACGCTTATGTGCGTCGTTATCCGTCTGCCCATTACAGCCTGCGCTGGCTGGGCGAGCGTTTCCCGGCGTTTATCGTGGAGCACCTGGTGGCCGAACAAAGCGCGCCATTGGCTGAGCTGGCGCGATTGGAATGGGCCTTCACCCTGGCGTTCGATGCACCCCAGGGCGAGCCGCTGACCCTCAATGACATGGCGCAACTGGCGCCTGAGGAGTGGCCAGGCCTGCAAGTGACCTTGGCGCCATCGGTGCAGCAGATGCTGTGTCATTTCAATAGTGTGGCGATCTGGCGTGCCAGCAAGGATGAGTCGGACTTCCCCAACAGTCAGGCCCTGGAACTGGCGCAGATTTGCCTGGTGTGGCGTCACCAGAATGTGTGCCATTACCGTAGCCTGGAACCCGCCGAGGCCTGTGCGCTGGCCGGGATGGTGACCACTGGCTGGAATTTTTCAGAACTGTGCGAGCAGTTGCTAGTCACTTATGCAGAGGGTGCGCCACTGCAAGCGGTGACGTGGCTGAAACAGTGGATCCAGGACGGTTTGCTCGAGCGCCGAGCCCCATAGAGGAACGCTATCAAATCGATAGCCTCCTACTTTGTCTTCGGATGGTCTACCCTCACTCCAGACGTCTGAAACAAGGGGGGACTACTCATGCTCGCGCAACTTCCACCGGCCTTACAGAATCTTCAGCTACCGCTGCGTCTTCGACTCTGGGACGGCCATGAATTCAACTTGGGCCCCGAGCCCAGTGTGACTATCGTGGTGAAGGACCCCACGGTCGTGACCAAGCTGACCCATCCCACGCTCGATTCATTGGGCGAAGCCTTCGTCGAGGGCAAACTGGAGCTGGAAGGCTCCATCGCCGAGGTCATCCGGGTGTGTGACGAATTGAGTCACGCCCTGATCGAAGACGACGAGGGGAGTCGTCCGGTGCGCTCGATCCACGACAAGGCCACTGACGCAGCGGCTATTTCCTACCATTACGACCTGTCCAACGAGTTCTACCAGCTGTGGCTGGATCAGGACATGGCGTACTCCTGCGGTTATTTCGAAACCGGCAGCGAATCCATCGACCAGGCCCAACAAGACAAATTCCGCCACCTGTGCCGCAAGTTGCGCTTGCAGCCGGGCGAGTATCTGCTCGACGTCGGCTGTGGTTGGGGCGGGCTGGCGCGGTTTGCGGCGCGGGAGTTCGGGGTCAAGGTGTTTGGTATCACCTTGAGTAAAGAGCAGTTGGCGTTGGCCCGTGAGCGAGTGAAAGCCGAAGGCCTGGAAGACCAGGTCGACCTGCAACTGCTCGACTATCGCGACCTGCCGCAAGACGGACGTTTCGACAAAGTGGTCAGCGTGGGCATGTTCGAACACGTGGGCCACGCCAATCTGGCGGAGTACTGCAAGGTGCTGTTCGGCGCGGTACGTGAAGGTGGCCTGGTGATGAACCATGGCATTACCGCCAAGCACACCGATGGCCGCCCGGTAGGGCGGGGCGCCGGTGAGTTTATTGAGCGTTACGTGTTCCCCAATGGCGAGCTGCCGCACCTGGCGATGATGACCGCGGAAATCAGCGAAGTCGGGCTGGAAGTGGTGGACGTTGAAAGCCTGCGCCTGCACTACGCGCGCACGCTGGACCATTGGAGCGAGCGCCTGGAAGATAACCTGGAAGCGGCAGCCAAGATGGTGCCGGAGCAGGCGTTGCGCATCTGGCGGCTGTACCTGGCCGGTTGCGCCTATGCGTTTGCCCGGGGCTGGATCAACCTGCACCAGATATTGGCGGTGAAGCCTCACGCCGATGGCAGCCATGATTTGCCGTGGACGCGGGAAGATATTTATCGCTGATTGACTGCAACACCGGAGATCCAAAAACTGTGGGAGCTGGCTTGCCTGCGATGGCGGTGTATCAGGACCGGATAAGTCGACTGATACACCGCCATCGCAGGCAAGCCAGCTCCCACATTGATTTGGTGTTGCCAGCTAGAGAATGGGTGAGATCAAGCGGGCCACCCGCATGCCCAGCTGTTGCAGGCGACGTGTCTGACGGCTTTCTTCCTGGCTGACTTCATGGGCCAGGGCGAAGTCATCCAACAGCATCTGTTCCACTTGGCTGGCGAAGGCTTCGTCCACCGTCAGCAACATCACTTCGAAATTCAGCCGGAATGAACGGTTGTCCATGTTCGCACTGCCGATGGCGCTGATTTCGCTGTCGACCAGTACCACTTTCTGATGCAGAAACCCTGGCGTGTAGCGGAACACCCGCACCCCGGCGCGCACGGCTTCGATCGCGTAGAGGCTGGAGGCGGCGTAGACGATGCGGTGGTCGGGCCGCGACGGCAGCAGCAGGCGCACGTCAACGCCGCGCAATACCGCCAGGCGCAGGGCGGAGAAGACCGCTTCATCGGGAATGAAATACGGGCTGGTGATCCACACCCGTTCAGTTGCCGCATGAATGGCCTCGACAAAAAACAGCGAGCAGGTTTCATACGGGTCGGCCGGGCCGCTGGCGAGCAGTTGGCAGAGCACGCCGTCTTCGGGGTAGGCGTCCGGCAGGATAAGCGGCGGCAGCTCCCGCGCGGCCCAGAACCAGTCTTCGGCAAACGACTCCTGCAAACACGCGACCACCGGGCCGGTCACCTGCACGTGGGTATCGCGCCAGGGCGCCAGTGGCGGTTTTTTACCCAGGTACTCGTCACCCACGTTATGCCCGCCGACAAATCCGGTGATGCCGTCCACCACCACGATCTTGCGGTGGTTGCGGAAATTGACCTGAAACCGATTGAGCCAGCCGCTGCGGGTAGCGAATGCCTTGACCTGCACGCCGGCGTCGCGCAGTGACTGCACGTAACGATGGGGCAGGGCATGGCTGCCGATACGGTCGTAAAGCACGTAAATGGCGACGCCTTCGGCGGCTTTTGCCTTGAGCAGCGCGTGCAGTTGGCGGCCGAGCTCGTCGTCGTGAATGATGAAGAACTGAAACAGCACGGCGGTCTTAGCGTTGCGGATCGCCTCGAAGATTGCGCTGAAGGTGGCCTCGCCATTGATCAGTAAGCGCACTTCATTGTTAGCCAGGCACGGCATGCGCCCCAGCTTGGGCATGGCGCGCAGGGACGCGTAGGCGCTGGAGTTGCGCGCAGCGAGGGCTTCTTCGACCCAGGGGCGCCAGTTCAATTCGGTGATGGCGGTGTGCATTTCCTGGTTGGCCTGGCGGCGGGCCTGGATGTAGGCGTCGAAGGTGCTGCGGCCGAAGATCAGGTAGGGGATCAGCGTCAGGTAGGGCATGAACATCAGCGACAAGGCCCAGGCGATCGAGCCTTGGGCGGTCCTGACGGTCAACACCGCGTGGATCGCGGCAAGGGTCCCGAGAAAGTGCAGCGTGGCGATGAAGTAGGCGAGCAGGTGCGGGCCAAAAAAATCCATGAACGACATGACTCCTGACAGTCCAGTGCCTAACAGACCATGAACGGCTGTGAATGTCGCTATTTTATTTGCCGTGCAACACTGGCCGCTTTGCGGCGTCTAACGCCCAACATTACCCAGGAGTTACCCGATGAATGCTCGTTTGCTCTGTTTAGCCATGGTTACCTGTTTGTCGCTGCCTGTGGCGGCGCAGGCGCAGATGCTGGCGCCGGGCTTGTGGGAATTGACTACCAGCAACATGAAAGTGGACAACCAGGACCTGCCGGATCTTTCCCTGATCCTCGGCCAGCTCAAGCAACAGATGACTCCTGAACAGCGCGCCATGCTGGAAAAACAGGGCATCACCATGGCCGGTAAAGGCGTGCAGGTGTGCCTCACGCCAGCTCAGGTCGCCTCGGACTCGATCCCCCTGACCGACCCGCAATCGGGCTGCAAACAGGAAGTGACCGACAAGACCGGCAACCAGTGGAAATTCCGCTTCAGTTGCCCGAAAGCACAGGGTACTGGCGTCGCGACTTTCCAGAGTCAGAAAGAATTCACCACCACCGTCAACGGCACCTTCAATGCCACCGGCATCCAGCAGAAAGGCAGCCTCGACAGTCATGCCCAGTGGCTGGGCAACGATTGCGGTACGGTCAAGCCCCGCGCTTAACGCAGAAAATGCAGGGGCAAGCCCTGGCAACTGTCGACCACCTGGCCGTTGTGCCACGCCAGGTGGCCTGACACCAGCGTGGTGCTGACGCTGTGCCGGAAGCTGCGCTCGGCAAAAGGCGTCCAGCCGCAGCGCGCCAGGATCGGCTGGCTGCTGACGGGTTTGCCTTGGGGCTCGGGCTGGATCAGCACCAGGTCGGCCCAATACCCTTCACGCAAATAACCACGGTCAGGAATGGCGAACAGATCAGCCACGCGATGGCTGGTCTTCGCCACCAGCGTGGTCAGTGGCAGGTGCCCGTCGGCCACCAGTTCCAACAACGCCGGCAACGCGTGCTGCACCAGTGGCAGCCCGGACGGCGCTTCGCGATAACCCAACTGTTTCTGCGCCCAGGTATGCGGCGCGTGGTCACTGCCGATCACATCCAGGCGATCACTCAACAAGGCCTGGCGCAGGGCGTCGCGGTCGGCACGGGTCTTGATCGCCGGATTGCATTTGATCTGATGGCCGAGGCGGTGATAGTCGTGGTCGTCGAACAGCAGATGGTGCAGGCACACCTCGGCGGTGATGCGTTTCTCGGCCAGCGGTTTGTCCTCGAACAGCGCCAGCTCGCGGGCAGTGGTCAGGTGCAACACGTGCAGGCGCGTGCCGTGGCGCTGGGCCAATTCCACGGCAAAGGATGACGAGCGATAACAGGCTTGGGCATCGCGGATCAGCGGGTGGGCGACGGCGGGGATGTGATCGCCAAAGCGTTCGCGCAGGCGTTGCTCGTTGGCCAGGATGCTCGGCGTGTGCTCACAGTGGGCCAACAAAATGGTCGGCACTTCGGCAAACAGGCGCTCCAGAATTCGTGGATCGTCCACCAGCATGTTGCCGGTGGACGCGCCCATGAACACTTTGACGCCGGCCACTTCCCGTGGGTCGAGGGCGGCGACGGTGTCGAGGTTGTCGTTGCTCACCCCGAAGTGGAAGCCGTAGTTGGCCACCGAATGCAGGGCGGCGCGGCGCTTCTTATCGGCCAGCGCTTCCAGGTTCAGGGTGGCCGGGTTGGTGTTGGGCATGTCCATGAAGCTGGTGATGCCACCGGCCACGGCCGCGCGGGATTCGCTGTAGAAGCTGCCTTTGTCCGGCGCGCCAGGCTCACGAAAGTGCACCTGGTCATCGATCATGCCCGGCAACAGCCACTGGCCCTGGGCGTCGATTTCCACCGGCTCGTTGTAGCCTTCGAGGCTGCTGGCAATCTTCTCGATTCGGCCATTGGCAACCAGCACATCGGCGTCGAATTCCTCGCCTTCGTTCACCAGGCGGGCGTTGCGGATCAGCAGGCGGCTCATGGTCAGAACTCGTTTTGCAGGGCTTTGTAGCCGCGTACCAAATCGACGTTGGTGCGTGCCACGTCTTCGGAAAACTCCGAGGCGCTGACACTCACCGGCGGGAACTGCGACAGGTCAGTGTTGGGCCCAATGCGGGTGGTGGACGGTACGTAGAAGGCGGCAGGCAAGTCGCGGCCGTCGACCACCGAGTTGTGGCGCACCACGCAGCCATCGCCCACGGCGCAATTGAACAGCACGCTGTTGAACCCGATGAAGACACGATCACCGACCGTGCAGGGGCCATGGACGATGGAGCGGTGCGCGATAGAGGTGAATTCGCCGATGGTCACCGCCGCGCCGGATTTGGAGTGGATGACCACGCCGTCCTGGATGTTGGAGTTGGCGCCGATGGTGATCGGGTCCATGGCGCCGCTGGCGTCGACTTCGTCGGCGCGGATGACGGCGTAGGGGCCGACGAAGACATTCTCGCCGATGATGACCTTGCCGCAGATGATCGCGGTTTTGTCGACGTAGGCCGACTCGGCAATCACCGGCAGGTCGCCGGAAGGGTTCTTGCGGATCATGCAACAGGCTCCGTGATGATGTGAACGTGGTCGCCGTCGATGGCGTTGTAGAAGCAGGTCGGGCGGCCCGTGTGACAGGCCGGGCCGAGTTGGTTGACGATCAGCAACACCGCGTCGCCGTCGCAATCAAGCCGCGCTTCGACCAACTGTTGCCAATGGCCGGAGCTCTCGCCTTTGCGCCACAAATGCTGGCGTGAACGGGACCAATAGCAGACCTGACCGGTAGCCAGGGTTTCGGTGAGGGCCTGACGGTTCATCCAGGCCAGCATCAACACCTCACCGCTGCCGTGTTGCTGGGCGATGGCGGCAATCAGGCCATCGCTGTTCCACGGCAGGGCGTCGAGCACCGGTTCGAGTGGAAAGCGGCTGCCCAGGGCAGCCTCTTCCAGGTCGAGCATGCTCAAGGTCATGGCTTGCTCAGGGCCGCGCACAGGGTATTGAGGTTGTATTCGAACAACCCTGTGAAGGTGCTGGCCGGGCCTTCGGCGGCGAGGGCGTCGGAGTACAGCGTGCCGCCGATCTGCGCGCCGCTTTCGTCAGCGATCTGCTTGAGCAGGCGCGCGTCCTTGATGTTTTCCATGAACACGGCCTTGACCTTGTCTTTGCGGATCTGGGTGATCAGCGCAGCGACTTCGGCGGCCGACGGTTCACGCTCGGTGGACAAGCCCTGTGGCGCGAGGAACTGAATGCCGTAGGCCTGGCCTAGGTAGCCGAACGCGTCATGGGAAGTGACGATGCGACGGTTGCCCGGTGGCAGTGCGCCGAACTTGGTTTTGGCTTCGGCCAGCAGGCGGTAGATTTCTTTCAGGTAGGCTTGGCTGTTGCGCAGGTAGTCAGCTTTGTTGGCCGGGTCGGCGGCCACCAAGGCCTTGGTGATGTTGTTTACGTAAATTTCGGCGTTGGCCAGGTTGTGCCAGGCGTGCGGGTCCGGAATGGTCTCGCCGTCTTCTTCCATGGTGTGGGAGATCACGCCCTTGCTGGCGGTGACGACTGTGGCCTTGGTCTCGGTGCTGGTCACCAGACGATCCAGCCAGGGCTCAAAGCCCAGGCCGTTCTTGATGATGACCTTGGCCTTGAGCAGCGCCTTGGCATCGTCCGGGGTCGGTTCGTAGGTGTGGGCGTCGGAGTCCGGGCCGACCATATTGCTGATCTGGATGTGATCGCCACCGATCTGGTGAGTGATGTCATCGAGAATACTGAAGCTGGTAACCACCTGGAGTTTGTCGGCGGCCTGGGCCATCGACAGTGGCAGCAGCAGACTGAACAGCACGAGTAAAGCGCGCATCGGGAAACACCTCATTGGGATGTAAGAGAGGGCGGGCGGCGCAGCAAGCCGTGCACCGGACCGAAAACCACAGACAGCAGGTACCCAATGCCAGCCACCAGCACGATGGCCGGGCCGCTGGGCAGTGAGTAGTAGAACGACAGCAACAAACCGAAGCACACCGACAGGCATCCCAGCACCGCCGATACCGCGATCAACACCGGCAGGCGCCGGCTCCAGAAGCGTGAAGCAATGGCCGGCAACATCATCAAGCCCACCACCATCAAGGCGCCGATGGCCTGGAAACCGATCACCAGGTTCAGCACCACCAGGGTGAGGAACAACCCGTGGGCCAGCGGGCCCAGACGGCTGACGGTTTGCAGGAACAGCGGGTCGAGGGTGTCCAGCAGCAGCGGTTTGTAGATCACCGCCATGGCGATCAGGCTGAACCCGGAGACCCACAACATGCCGGTGAGGGTGGTTTCGTCCACGGCCAGGGCGGAGCCGAACAGCAGGTGAAGCAGGTCCAGGCGTTTGCCGGCGATGCCAAGGATGAGCACGCCGGCCGCCAGGGAAATGGGGTAGATGGCGGCGAGGCTGGCGTCTTCACGCAGGCCGGTGCGGCGGGTGATCCACGCCGAGAGCCCGGCCATGCCCAGGCCGGCACCGAGGCCGCCGATGGTCAGGGCAGGCAAGCTGAGCCCGGCGAACCAGAAGCCCAGCGCGGCACCGGGCAGGATGCCGTGGGCCACGGCGTCACCGATCAGGCTCATGCGGCGCAGGATCAGGAACACACCCAGCGGCGCGGTGCTGCAGGCCAGCACCAGGCCGCCGATCAGGGCGCGGCGCATAAAGACGAAATCGAAGAATGGCATCCACAGGTGGGCGGCGAAGTGCATCAGGCCACCTGCATGTGTGGTTGCGGGCGGATCAGTTCTTTACTCGGCCCGAACACGCAGCCGGTGCTTTTGATTTGCACCACTTGCTGGGTGTGATGGCGTACGGACGCCAGGTCGTGGCACACGATAACCACAGTGCGGCCTTGGTCGTGCCAGGCGTGTACGTGTTTCCAGCACAGGGCCTGGCCTTCTTCATCGAGAGCGGCGTGGGGCTCATCCAGCAGCAACACCGGCGCGTCGGCCAGGCTCATGCGGGCGAGCAGGGCGCGTTGCAGTTCGCCACCCGATAACGCCATTAATGGGCGGTGCTCGAGGCCGCTGAGGCACCAGTCTTCCAGCACCGCGTGCAGGCGTTGGCTGCGCTGCTCCGGGGTCAGCCTGGTACCCCAGAAGCCAGCGGCCACCAGCTCTTGCAGGCTGATAGGGAACTGGCGGTCAAGGTGTTGTTGCTGGGGCAGGAACGACAAGCCACCACGGCGTGGAACATCCACGGTGACTTTCCCCGCCAGTGGCTTTTGCAAGCCAGCGATGACTTTGAGCAGGCTGCTTTTGCCAGTGCCGTTGGCGCCGATCACGCCGGTGAGGCTGCCTTTTTCCAGAGTGAGATCAATGGCGGGTGTCAGCGGTTGGCCAGGAGCGCCCCAGCGCAAAGCGGTGCAGGTGATCATGCAGAGTGTCTCGTCCAGCGGCTTTCAGCCACGGCATCGTGCGCGTGCAGGCTTTCGGCGTGGATCACTTTCAGGTGGAAGGCTTTGACGGCATCCGAGCGTTTCAAGGCGAGGTTCAGGCGGCGGGCGGCGTCTTCGCAGAACATCAAGTTCTGCCCGTTGGCCAGGGCGAAGGCTTGTTCGTCCGCACGTTTTACTGCGGTTTGCACGGCGGTGCCGAGGGCGGCCTCGACGTTGTCGATCAGGTCGGTCAGGGGCAGGCCCGGCAGGGTTTCGTCCAGCTGGATGGAAAGCTGCGCGCTGCTGCGCTGGCTGTGAGGGGTGGCGACGATGCCGTTGGCGCTGCCGAGCCAGGTCAGTACGTCCTCGTATTGCAGCGGCGTGTTGGCAAAGTCTTCGAGAAATTGCTGCTGAATCAACTGCCTGGCGAGCGCAGCGGAGCAAGGGCAGGTTGACGAGTAAGTAACGTCAATTTTTAGTTCCACGTGGAACATCTGGTTTTCCAGGCGCGCCTCGATGCTCACCGGGTAGCCTTTCCAGCCGGCCAGCGGGCTGACCAGCGCAGGCCGTTTGAGCAGCAAATCGGTGTGGATACGCAGGTAGGCGTTCTTAGATAAACCTTCATGACTCTCAAGAAAGCGCTCAAGTAGAGTATGCAGAAGCGCAGGCGTAAGGGGTTGTTGGTCGAGCATTTCCAGGGCCAGGTACAGGCGTGACATATGAATGCCACGGGCCTCGCCGTCGTCCAGACTTACGCCGGCATCGGCAGTGGCCGTCAGACGTTGGCCGTCGATGAGGATCGGCAGGGCAATGCCGCACATGCCCACCCAATCGAGTGGCAAGGCTTGGCGTGAAGCCTGCGCGGCGATATCCGGCAGAGTCAGCGCGTTCATGAGCAGGTCCATCGTTGGAAATAAAAAGACATGTTATATTATAACTATTGAGTCGACGATGATTTTTCTGCTCCAGCCTTTCTTCAGTCATATCGAGCAGGGACGCTCCTTTATTTGCGGTATATGTCATGCACAGACGTCAGCTTCTTAACCTGCTGCTGGTCAGTCCCCTGTTCACGTTGCCGTTGGGGGCCTACGCCACGCAGATCCGTAATGCACGCCTGTGGCGTTCGGACGACAAGCTTCGGCTGGTGTTCGACCTCAGCGGCCCGGTGCAATACAAGACTTTTTCCCTGACATCGCCTGAACGCTTGATCATCGATTTGAGCGGCGCCGGGCTCACCGGTGATTTTTCTCAGCTGGCGTTGAAGAACAGTGGGATCACCTCGATCCGCTCAGGTCATTTCGGAAAGGGTGACACGCGGATCGTGCTGGACCTGGCCGCGCCGATGCAGCTCAACAGCTTCTTGTTGCCGCCTCAGGACGGCCAAGGCCACCGCCTGGTGCTGGACCTGACCAGTGCCACCCACGCCCCGCGCCAGATCGCTGCTGAACCGGCGCCGTTGGCCGCTCCCGTCGATAAAGCCCATCCCAAGCGCGACATCATCGTGGTGGTTGACCCTGGCCACGGCGGCAAAGACCCCGGCGCCATCGGCTCCAAAGGCCAGCGCGAAAAAGATGTGGTGTTGTCGATCGCCCAGTTGCTGGCCAAGCGTTTGAAGCGCGAGAAGGGCTTTGACGTGAAGCTGGTGCGCAACGACGACTTCTTCGTGCCGCTGCGCAAGCGCGTGGACATCGCGCGTCAGCACAAGGCGGATATGTTCATTTCGGTACACGCCGATGCCGCACCACGGCTCACAGCGTCGGGCGCCTCGGTGTATGCGCTGTCAGAAGGCGGCGCGACGTCTGCTACCGCGCGGTTCATGGCGCAGCGCGAAAACGGCGCGGACTTGCTGGGTGCCACCACCTTGCTCAACTTGAAAGACAAGGACCCGATGTTGGCCGGCGTGATTCTCGACATGTCGATGAACGCTACCATCGCCTCCAGCCTGCAATTGGGCAGTTCGGTACTGGGTAGCCTGCAAAACATCACCACGCTGCACCAGAAGCGCGTGGAACAGGCTGGTTTTGCGGTGCTCAAGTCACCGGATGTGCCGTCGATCCTGGTGGAAACCGGGTTTATCTCCAATACCCAGGACGCCCAGCGCCTGGTGACGGCGCGTCATCAGCAAGCTGTAGCCGATGGCCTGTTCGAAGGTCTGAAAAGTTACTTCCAGAAGAACCCGCCGATGAACAGCTACATGGCCTGGGTTCAGGAGCAGAAGAACGGCGAGGTCTAACAGCCGGTGATACGGCTGCACGTGAACTTGGCGCTGGCGCCCCCTGAACTGGAGAACCGGTTGAGGGTGGTCCATCCCACGCGGCGCGTGTAGCCCACCCACGCCTCACCATCGGAGGCCAGCCCGGTAAAGAACGTCAACTGCCCATAGCGGCTGTTGGTCTGTGCCCAATAGCGTTTGCCGATCACCTCAAACCCCCGCAAGTACGTGGTGCTGCCCGCCGTCGCCACGCTGTAGGCATTCCCCAATGGGTCCACACACGCCAGCAGGTTGGCGCTGCGCGTGCAGTTGGCCAACAGGCTCGGTGGCTGGGCGCAGGCCGATCCTGCCGCTGCCAGTAACAGGGCGCACACCAGGTATTTCATAGGGGTTCTCAGGGACAGAGGGTGGTCAAGCATTGCGCCCTTCGTCGAGACGAGCAAGGGGGATTGGCTTATTTGTATTGTTATACTATAACATTAAAAGACAGCCTGACCCGTGAACCGCTCCCCATGACTGAACAAGACCTCCTGGCCCAACCCGCCGCCGACTACATGAATGAAGCCCAGCAAGGCTTCTTCCGAGAGCTGCTGTTGGCCCAGCGCAATGAGCTGCAAGTGCGTATCGACGCCGAGTTCCTCGTCCTGCGTGAGCAAGAAACCAACAGCGACCCGGCTGACGTAGGCAGCGCCGAAGAACAGCGCCAGTGGCAACTGCGCCTGCTTGAGCGGGAAAAGAAGCTGCTGGACAAGATCGACGACGCCCTCGAACTGCTGGCCCGCGGCGAATATGGCTGGTGCCGTGAAACCGGCGAGCCCATCGGCCTGCAACGCTTGCTGCTGCGTCCTACCGCCACCCTGTGTATCGAAGCCAAAGAACGTGAAGAGCTGCGCGAACGCCACAAACGGGCGATTTGACCGGCCACCCCTGATGAGGACCACCTGATGACCAACCGCCTTCCCGTTACTGTGTTATCCGGCTTTCTCGGCGCCGGCAAAAGCACGCTGCTCAACTATGTCCTGCGCAACCGCGAGAGCCTGCGGGTGGCGGTGATCGTCAACGACATGAGCGAAATCAACATCGACGGCAGCGAAGTACAGCGCGACGTCACCCTCAACCGCGCCGAAGAAAAGCTGGTGGAGATGAGCAACGGCTGCATCTGCTGCACCTTGCGCGAAGACTTGCTGGAAGAAGTCGGAAAACTCGCCAAGGAAGGTCGGTTCGATTACCTGTTGATCGAATCCACCGGCATCTCCGAGCCTTTGCCCGTGGCCGAGACATTCACCTTTCGCGACGAAAACGAGCAGAGCCTGGCCGACATCGCGCGCTTGGACACCATGGTCACCGTGGTCGACGGCATGAACTTCCTGCTCGACTACCAGGCTGCCGAAAGCCTGGCCTCACGGGGTGAAACCCTCGGTGAAGACGACGAGCGCTCCATCACCGACCTGCTGATCGAGCAGATCGAATTCGCCGACGTCATCCTGATCAGCAAGATCGACCTCATCAGCAGCCGCGAACGTGAAGAGCTGATGGCGATCCTTGAACGCCTGAATGCCCAAGCGGAAATCATCCCGATGGTCATGGGCGAAGTGCCGCTGAACAAGATCCTCAACACCGGCCGGTTCGACTTCGAGCGCGCCGCCCAGGCCCCAGGCTGGCTTCAGGAGTTGCGCGGTGAGCACGTGCCGGAAACCGAAGAGTATGGCATCGCGTCCACCGCCTACCGCGCGCGCCGCCCGTTCCATCCGCAGCGCTTCTTCGACTTCATCGACCGCCCGTGGGTGAACGGCAAATTGCTGCGCTCCAAGGGCTTTTTCTGGTTGGCCAGCAAGCATCAGGACGCGGGCAGTTGGTCCCAGGCCGGGGGCTTGATGCGCCATGGTTTTGCCGGGCGTTGGTGGCGTTTTGTGCCGAAAAGCCAGTGGCCCCAGGACGAAGAAAGCATCGCGGCCATCATGGGCAACTGGCAGCTGAGCACCGGTGACTGCCGCCAGGAACTGGTATTCATCGGGCAGAACATCGACTTCGACCAGATGCGCGCAGAGCTGGATGCCTGCCTGCTCAACGATGAAGAAATGGCGCTGGGCGTCGAAGGCTGGCGCTTGCTGGCGGACCCTTTTGGCCCTTGGTATGAAGAGGCCGCCGCCTGATGCTTGCCCCGGTTATTCCCCTGCGCCCCGTGATCCGCCAGAGCCACGGCGAAACGCCGCTGGCCCTTTCCGATATTCTGGAAGACGGCGTCAACCTGGCTGTGTGGCAGCGCCAGTTGCCCCTGCATATCGCCGAATTCGGGGCGTTGCTGGTGGCGTTGAACGAGCCTTTGGCCGAGTCCCTGGTGATTGAGCTCAACAACGAGGACGCGGTGCCGAACCTGCAAGGTCTGGCGTCCAGTTGCCGCGATCTTGAAGGCTACGAAGGCTTCATCGCCGATGTCTCCTGGTTGGTCAGTGCCTTCGCCTGTTTGCTCGGCGCCAAGCGCATTGGCGTGCGCCTGCGGTTGCTGGACAAGGCCATGTGCCCGCGTTTTCACGTTGACCATGTGCCGGTGCGGCTGATCACCACCTATGCCGGCATCGGCAGCCAGTGGTTGCGCGAAGGGGTGATGGACCGTCGCCAGCTCAGCCAGCCCGACGCTGAGCCCACTGACCGTATCGAACAGATCCACTGCGGCGAAGTGGCCTTGCTCAAGGGCACCAAATGGCATGGCAACGAAGGCCATGGCTTGATCCATCGCTCGCCGGCGCTGAAGGCCGATGAGCGTCGCTTGATCCTGACACTGGATTGGCTGGCATAACCGCGTAGGATCAAACGCTCTACACGGCCTGAATGACACCTTCCATGTTGCAGAACATTCCCACCCACGTGATTGCCGGGCCTTTGGGCGCCGGCAAGACCAGCCTGATCAAGCACCTGCTCGCCCAACGCCCGGCCAACGAGCGCTGGGCGGTGTTGATCAACGAGTTCGGGCAGATCGGCCTGGATGCGGCCTTGCTTACCCAGGATGACGATGGCATCGCCTTGGGCGAAGTGGCAGGTGGCTGCCTGTGCTGTGTGAATGGTGCGCCGTTCCAGGTAGGCCTGGGACGCCTCTTACGTAAGGCCAAGCCGGACCGACTGTTTATCGAGCCCTCGGGCCTGGGCCATCCGGCACAGCTGCTCAAGCAACTGCGCGAAGCACCGTGGCAAAACGTGCTGGCGGTTCAGCCCTGCGTGCTGGTGCTGGATGCCCAGGCGCTGGCGGCGGGCAAGCCCTTGCCGGCGTCGCAGCGTGAAGCGCTGGCCAGTGCTGGCCTGCTGGTGTTGAACAAGGATGAATCGCTGGATGGCGACCAACGCCTGGCCATCGAACGGCAACTACCCGACAAACCACTGTATTGGACCCGCCAGGCGCAATTGCCGCTGGAGCACTTGCCCGGCCTGCATACCAAGGCCAGCGCGGCTGTGGATAACTTCGATGCACCTCAAGGCTTGGCCCAAATGCCGGCCATCTGGAGCGACCCTGCCCAGCCCATCTGCCTGAGCCAGGCCCAAGAAGGCGGCTGGAGCATCGGCTGGCGTTGGCACCCGAGCCAGCAGTTCGATAGCCAGCAGGTGAACGACTGGCTTGTCAGCCTTGAGTGGCGCCGCGCCAAACTTGTTATCCACAGCGTGGAGGGCTGGCTCAGCGCCAACGCTGTGGATAACAGCCCGATCGCCTGGCAGCCCAGCGAGTGGCGGCGTGATTCACGTATCGAATTGATCTTCAGCGCACCACAGGACGTGGCGGCGCTACAGGCCGCGCTGGCCGCCTGCCGTCAGTGACGGTTCTTGGTGGCGTGGTCCTGGCGCCACTGGCTCAGCTCGATGACTTCGGCGCTGGGCAACGGTGTCTTGATTTCAAACGGGTAGGGCGCCAGTTCGATTTGCGCACTGTGGGCGCCGAATTGTGTGATGGTCCCGGGATGGCGGGTTTCGCCGGTCACGGTGAACTCGAAATTGTAGACGCGTGCCAGGCGCCGCCGACCGTTGGCATCCTTTACAAAACCGATGCGCTTGAGCGCCACGGCACCGTCCAGCAGCTCGATGTCGAGCTTGGCGCAATGCTGCTTGACCCGCTCCAACGCCCGCTCACGCAGGCCGTGGTTGTGCCATACCCAGGCGGCGCCGGTCGCCAGCAGCATCAACACGAAGATGTTTCCCAGGGTCAGCATGCGAAAAACTCCAACAAAGTGAGAGCAGCTTAACTGTGTCGCCGGTCTGTCGTACAGGCTGCGTTTAGTCGCATACTGCGCGGCCAGAATTTCAATGGCTTTACGGAAATCTCCCGCATGAAACGCACACCTCATCTGCTTGCGATCCAGTCTCATGTGGTCTTTGGCCACGCCGGAAACAGCGCTGCCGTATTCCCTATGCAACGGGTCGGGGTGAACGTCTGGCCACTGAATACGGTGCAATTCTCCAACCACACCCAGTATGGCCAGTGGGCGGGCGAAGTGCTGGCGCCGCAGCAAATTCCGGCGCTGGTCGAAGGCATTGCAGCCATCGGCGAGCTGGGCAACTGCGACGCCGTACTGTCCGGCTACCTGGGCAGTGCGGACCAGGGGCGGGCGATCCTCAGTGGCGTGGCGCGCATCAAGGCGATCAACCCCAAGGCGCTGTACCTGTGCGACCCGGTGATGGGCCATCCGGAAAAAGGCTGCATCGTGCCTCAGGAAGTCAGCGATTTCCTGCTGGACGAAGCGGCGGCCATGGCTGACTTCCTGTGCCCCAACCAGCTGGAACTCGACAGCTTTGCCGGTCGCAAGCCGCAATCGCTGTTCGATTGCCTGGCCATGGCCAAGGCGTTGCTGGCACGCGGGCCCAAAGCGGTGCTGGTCAAGCACCTGGATTACCCAGGCAAGTTGCCCGAAGGTTTTGAGATGTTGCTGGTGACCGCCGAAGGCAGTTGGCATTTGCGTCGGCCGCTGTTGGCGTTCCCGCGCCAACCGGTGGGCGTGGGCGACCTGACCTCGGGGCTGTTCCTGGCGCGGGTGCTGCTGGGCGACAGCCTGTTGGCCGCCTTCGAGTTCACCGCAGCCGCCGTGCATGAAGTGCTACTGGAAACCCAGGCGTGCGCCAGTTACGAACTGGAGCTGGTACGCGCCCAGGACCGTATTGCCCACCCCCGCGTACGCTTTGAAGCAACGCCCATCGAGCTGTAGGAGTATTCCTGATTGAGCCAGGCAAAGGGCGTCCGGTAGTATCGGCCGCCTCTTTGTCCCCAGTGCTAATCAAGGAAGACCGATGCCAGCTGTATTCCCATCGCCACGGGCTCTCACCGCCCTGGCCCTGACGTCATTGCTCACCGGTTGCAGCGTCAACGGTGCCTACACCGACTCGACGGCACCCGATGCCGCCAAGTTGCGCTTTGTCTCCAACACCTCGAACAGCACTCTCGATATTTACGACGCCCAGCACTGCCAGGGCCGCAACACTGGCATGCTCAACAACTTCCTGCTGGTCGATACCAAGCGGCGTGTCGACATGATCGTCCCGCCGCCCGCCAAGGCCAGGGGCCTGTTGGAGGTCAAGCTGGAGCCGGGCAAGGACGTTATGTTGATGATCAACACCAATGGCGGCAGTTACGTCTGCGGCAAGGCCGTGAGCTTTACGCCCAAGGCGGGGCAAGAGTATGAAGTGACCTTCGATATGCGAGGCGGCAGTTGCACCACGCTGCTGCAGCGCCTGACCCGTTTTGACGGCAAGGACCAGCGCATTCCGCTGCCTATTTTTGATAAAGGGATGAGCGCGTGCACGGGCCAAAGCCCGATATTCGGCAAGTCGATCCCAGAAACCCCCAAGCGCGCGGCACTGATCAACACGATCACGTCCACCAACCTGCAACTGATCACCCTGATGGAGCCCGACACTCAGGGGCGCCTGCAATCATCCCTGGATGAGATCGACGGTGTGATCGCCAAGCGCAAGGCGCAGCTGGGCACCTTTACCCCGCCTGAAGCCTATTGGACGCAATACCGTCAGAACTATGTCCTGTTCAGTCAGGAAATGGCCGGCCGCAAGGCGCGCACGCTGGCGCTTTACGAGCAGGTGTACCGGCTTCGCCTGAGTGGCACCGAAGACGCTGTGCTGGAACAGTGGATGAGCCCCACGGACCGCGCTGTCAGCGAGCGCGTCAAAGCGAACGACAAATTCATGGAGCGCTACTACCAGGACACCGACAAGTCGATGATGGTCGAGACCCTCAACCTTCACATGGAGCGCATGGCCCAATTGGACCAGCGCTTCGACGTGTGCGCACACTACGACAAGTGCTGGCGCTATTGAGGGCGGGCGCAGGGGCGGGCCCCTGCGCACAGGCTTACGGCGCGTCGTCCTTTATTTCCTGGTAACGCTTCTCCAATTCCTGGCGAATCTGCCGACGCTGCTGGGCCTGTACGAAACGGCGCTTGTCTTCGCTGTTCTGCGGTTGCAGGGGCGGGACGGCGGCAGGTTTGCGCTGGTCGTCCACGGCCACCATGGTGAAGAAGCAGCTGTTGGTGTGGCGCACCGAGCGTTCGCGGATGTTCTCGGTCACCACCTTGATGCCCACCTCCATCGAGGTGTTGCCGGTGTAGTTGACTGACGCCAGGAAGGTCACCAGTTCGCCGACATGGATCGGCTCGCGAAAAATCACCTGATCTACCGACAGCGTCACCACATAGCGACCGGCATAACGGCTGGCGCAGGCGTAGGCCACTTCGTCGAGGTACTTAAGCAAGGTGCCGCCGTGGACATTGCCTGAGAAGTTGGCCATATCAGGGGTCATCAGTACCGTCATCGACAGCTGGGCGTTTCCGGGTTCCATAGCACACTCACGGGTTGTAGGCATTGGTTGGGGGGCACCTCTGCGGGTGCTGGAATCTTTGCAGAGCCATCCATAACCGGACGCCGGCGGGCGGCTCGCCGTCACGCCTGCACCGTTCTGTTTCCATATATTGCACCGGCTTTCTGCCGGAAGTCGCGGTGTTAACCTTCAAAAGCCCGTCTCAGGGCATTTCTTACGATTTAGGCCGACTTTTCCTTCCGCGCACTGCGACCGTTCAGAGGCGCGCGCGGAAGTGGGAAAAGCGCCAGTACCCTCAAGGAGCCCCTCGCCATGCACGCCATCAGCTTTATCCAGGACTTGGCCGTGATCATGCTGGTGGCAGGGGTGGTCACCATCCTGTTCCACCGCCTCAAGCAGCCGGTGGTGCTGGGCTACATCGTCGCCGGCTTCATCATCGGTCCCCACACCCCGCCGTTCGGCCTGATCCATGACGAAGACACCATCAAGACCCTGGCCGAACTGGGCGTGATTTTCCTGATGTTCTGCCTGGGCCTGGAGTTCAGTCTGCGCAAGCTGTTCAAGGTAGGCGCCACGGCGTTTATCGCGGCGTTCCTGGAAATCATCCTGATGATCTGGATCGGCTACGAGATCGGCCGCTGGTTCGACTGGAACACCATGGATTCACTGTTCCTCGGCGCGATCCTGGCGATCTCCTCCACCACCATCATCGTCAAGGCGCTCAACGACCTGAAGATGAAGAACCAGCGCTTCGCCCAGCTGATTTTCGGCGTGCTGATTGTGGAAGATATCCTCGGCATCGGCATCATCGCCTTGCTGTCGAGCATTGCCGTCAGTGGCACGGTCAGCTCCGGCGAGGTGTTCTCCACGGTCGGCAAGCTCTCGCTGTTCATGATCGTCGCCCTGGTCATCGGCATTCTGCTGGTGCCGCGCCTCTTGGCTTACGTGGCCAAGTTCGAAAGCAATGAGATGTTACTGATCACCGTGCTGGGCCTGTGTTTCGGCTTCTGCCTGTTGGTGGTGAAGCTGGAATACAGCATGGTGCTGGGCGCGTTCCTGATCGGTGCGATCATGGCCGAATCCCGTCAGTTGATTAAGATCGAGCGCTTGATCGAGCCGGTTCGCGACATGTTCAGTGCCATCTTCTTTGTCGCCATTGGCTTGATGATCGACCCACAGATCCTGCTGCAATACGCCTGGCCGATTGCGGTGATCACGGTGGCGGTGGTGCTCGGCAAGATGTTGTCCTGCGGGTTGGGGGCGTTTATCGCTGGCAACGACGGCCGTACCTCACTGCGAGTGGGTATGGGGCTGTCACAGATTGGCGAGTTTTCCTTCATCATCGCCGCGCTCGGCATGACGCTTCAGGTGACCAGTGATTTTCTTTACCCGGTCGCCGTGGCGGTTTCGGCGATTACCACACTGCTGACGCCGTACCTGATTCGCGGTGCAGACCCCTTGTCATTGAAGATCGCGGCGGTGATGCCCAAGCGCATGAGCCGGGTATTCGGCCTGTATGGCGAATGGCTACGCAGTATTCAGCCCCAAGGCGAGGGCGCGATGCTGGCCTCGATGATCCGCAAGATCATCCTGCAAGTGGGGGTGAACCTGGCGTTGGTGGTGGCGATCTTCTTCGCCGGCAGCTTTTTCGCGACGCGTATTGGTGGGTATCTGGAGGGCTGGATCAGCGATCCGAGCTGGCAGAAGGCGCTGATCTGGGGCGGTGCGTTGCTGTTGTCGCTGCCGTTCCTGATTGCCGCGTACCGCAAGCTCAAGGCGCTATCGATGCTGCTGGCGGAGATGAGCGTGAAGCCGGAAATGGCCGGGCGGCATACCCAGCGTGTGCGGCGGGTGATCGCGGAACTGATCCCCCTCCTGTCGCTGCTGGTGATTTTCCTGCTATTGGCTGCGTTGTCGGCCAGTATCCTGCCGACCAACAAGCTGCTGGTGCTGATTGCCGTGGTCACGGCGGCGGTGGCGGCGGTGCTCTGGCGCTGGTTCATCCGGGTGCATACGCGGATGCAGGTCGCCTTGCTGGAGACGCTGGATAACCATAAGGACACCCCAGAACATTGATCGCTTTTACGGGGTGGCAAGTGAGCTTTTTGTGGCGAGCGAGCTTGCTCGCGTTGGGCTGCACAGCAGCCCCAAAACCTTCGCATCACTGCATCTGAAAGAACGCGTCGTTTGGATTGGGGCTGCTTCGCAGCCCAGCGGGAGCAAGCTCCCTCGCCACAGGGGTTGGCGCTAGTGTTTGGCTCAGCTTTCCAGCCAGACGTCCCGCGCCCAGTGCCACACCGATTCCCAGGTTTCCTCGGTGACGATTTCTTCTTCGCCAGACCACAGCACCACGGTGCCGTCTTCTTCGACGCAGTAGTAGTCATCGCCATCCTGGCAGATCGGGATCAGGCTGCGGTCGACACCGGCGTCCCAGGCGTTGGCGGCAACGTCCGGCAGGTAGGTGTGGGATTGCGGGTCGGTGACGGTCACCGGCTCCAGGCTGCCGTACACCACGTCGCTGACGGTCAGCAGGAATTCACGGAAGACAAAGGGGATGTCGATGAACAGTTGTTCCTCGATTTCCACCAGCAGGTCTTCGTCAGGCAGTTCCAGAGGAACCGGGACCGGTTCGTTGGCTTCACGCAATTGTTCGATGATTTCTTCCACGGCCGGGATCCTCTTGCTAGATGGCGCGGTTCATAGGGGCGTTTTATACAGTAGCTCGCTATAAGTGCAACCGTGAAATAGAAAACCCCGGAACATGTCCGGGGTTTTTATTACCGCTTGCTCAAGCGTGCGGGTATCAGCCGTTCTGGCGGATACCGGCGACCAGCCAAGGCTGGTTGTCGCCTTGGGCGCGCTCCATGTTCCAGCTTTCGCTGAACACTTCGCCTTGGTCGAAACGCGAGGTCTTCGACACACCGCTGAAGGTCAGGGTGGCGATGGTCTTGTCGGCGCGATCATCCACACCTTCGAGCTGTACGCGCAGGTCGTCGATGTAGGTCGACTGGAAGCCGTCGCCCAGGTCGGCGCGTTCGCGCTTGAGGAACTCCAGCAGTTGCGGGGTCACGAACTCGGCGATCTTGTCCATTTCGTTGGCGTCCCAGTGCTGTTGCAGGGACTGGAAGTGGTTGCGGGCCGCTTCGACGAAACGTTCTTCGTTGAACCAGGCCGGAGCGTTGATCACCGGGCGGGCTGCAGCAGGCGCTGCAGAACCACCGAAGATCGAGCCCATGGCAGGCTTTTGCTCGAACACTTCACGCTGCATCGGCGCGCCGGCTGGAGCCAGATGCTCCTGCTGCTTGCGGCGACGGGCGGCGATAAAGCGGAAGATCACAAAGGCGATGACCGCCATGATCAGGATGTCGAAGATCTGCATGCCCTGGAAGCCGCCGCCCATGAACATGGAAGCGAGCAGGCCACCGGCCGCGATACCGGCCAGAGGGCCCAACCAGCGCGAAGCACCGCCGGCCTTGGCAGCGGCGCCAGCAGCACCGGCTGCGCCTGCGGTTGCGGCTGCACCGCCCATGCCACCGGCGGATGGAGCCATTTGGCTGGTCTGGTGAGTCGGCGCCGAGCCCATGCTTTTGCCGCCACCGAAGCGTTTGGCGTTGGCGTCGAGGCTCATCGTCAGGCCGATGCACAACGCCATGGCGATGCTAAGAAAACGTTTCATAAAGGGAATTCCCATTTGTGGATTGCACGCGCGCCATGTTGCACAGGTGCAGTGACAGTGGCTAGCGGCATAGTGTTTCGGGCTTTTGCGTAAGACCGATTCCGAAGGGTCTGTAGGACTAGTTACAGATATTGGCCCGCAACGCCGGAAAACAAGGGAGGCTCACAATTCTTCACATTGTAGGAGCCCGGCTTGTCGAATCGCCGGGCTCCTAAAACGGGGGGGTCAAATGGCTTCGAGCTTCGCGTAACCCATCATCAGCCACTTGCTGCCTTCGGCGAAATTCACCTGCACCCGCGCCTGGGCGCCGGCGCCTTCGAAGTTGAGGATGACCCCTTCGCCGAAGATCGCATGCTTGACCTGCTGGCCGAGGCTGAACTGGGTCTCCGGAATCTCGGAACCGGCGAACAGAGTACTGGCGCTCTGCTGCTGGCCACCGCCGAACGGACGGCTGACGCTGTTGGACAAACGCACTTCCTGGATCAGCCCCTTCGGCACTTCACGTACGAAGCGCGACACCTTGTTGTAGGTCTCGCTGCCGTACAGGCGTCGGGTCTCGGCGTAGGTCATCACCAGGTTCTGCATGGCGCGGGTGATGCCCACATAGGCCAGGCGGCGTTCTTCCTCAAGGCGGCCGGGCTCTTCCAGGCTCATCTTGTGGGGGAACAGGCCTTCTTCCATGCCCACCAGGAACACGTAGGGGAATTCCAGGCCCTTGGCACTGTGCAAGGTCATCAGCTGGATGCTGTCTTCATGCTCGTCGGCCTGGGTATCACCGGCCTCCAGCGATGCATGGCCGAGGAACGCGGCGAGCGGCGTCAGCTCTTCGTCTTCCTCGGTGTTCTCGAACGCGCGGGCGGCGCTGACCAGTTCCTCAAGGTTTTCTACCCGAGCCTGGCCTTTCTCGCCTTTTTCCGCTTCGTGATAGGCGATCAGGCCGGACTGTTCGATCACCGTCTGGGTCATCAGGTGCAGGGGCATTTCCGCGCACTTGGCCGCCAGGTTCTCGATCAACTCGACAAATACACCCAACGCACCCGCTGCACGGCCGGTCAGGCCTTTATTGGCGATGAGCAAACGCATGGATTCCCACATCGATACATCGGCATGGCGTGCGTGGTCGCGGATCGCTTCAACGGTCTTTTCACCGATGCCGCGCGCCGGGATGTTGATCACCCGTTCCAGCGCCGCATCGTTGCCACGGCCTTCCAGCAACCGCAGGTAGGCCATGGCGTTCTTGATTTCAGCGCGTTCGAAGAAGCGCTGGCCGCCATAGATGCGGTACGGAATGCGCTCACGCAGCAGGGCTTCTTCCAGCACCCGCGACTGGGCGTTGGAGCGGTACAGGATTGCGATGTCGCTGCGTGCCAGGCCGGTTTTCAGGGCGCTCTCGATGGTTTCCACCACATAGCGCGCTTCATCGTGCTCGTTGAAGGCAGCGTACAGGTTGATCGCCTCGCCTTCGCCGCCGTCGGTCCACAGCTCCTTGCCCAGGCGCCCGGTGTTGTTGGCGATCAAGGCGTTGGCAGCCTTGAGGATGCCGGCGGTGGAGCGGTAGTTCTGCTCCAGGCGAATGGTCTCGGCGTCCGGGAAATCTTCGGAATATTGGTAGATGTTCTCGATTTTCGCGCCACGCCAGCCGTAGATCGACTGGTCGTCGTCGCCCACCACCATCAGGCTGTCGCCGCCCTTGGCCAGCAGGCGCAACCAGGCGTACTGCACGGCGTTGGTGTCCTGGAACTCGTCCACCAGAATGTGGCGGAAGCGTTTCTGGTAGTGCGCCAGCAAACCCGGGTTGTCACGCCACAGGTCGAGGGCGCGCAGCAGCAGCTCGGAGAAGTCGATCACACCGGCGCGCACGCAGGCAGCTTCGTACGCCTCATAAATGCTGCGCATGGTCGCCAGGAACAGATCGCCGCTGGCCTGGATATGTTGCGGGCGCAGGCCTTCGTCTTTCTGGCCGTTGATGAACCATTGCGCCTGGCGCGCTGGCCAGCGCTGTTCGTCCAGGCCCAGCTCACGGATCACGCGCTTGACCAGGCGTTGCTGGTCGTCGCTGTCGAGAATCTGGAAGGTCTGGGCCAGGCCCGCTTCCTGCCAGTGCGCCCGCAGCAGGCGATGCGCCAGGCCGTGGAAGGTGCCCACCCACATGCCGGCCGGGCTGATGCCCATCAACTGCTCGATGCGGTGGCGCATCTCGGCAGCGGCCTTGTTGGTGAAGGTCACCGACAGGATGGAGTGCGGGGACGCGTTTTCGACCTGGATCAACCAGGCGATACGGTGCACTAGCACGCGGGTTTTACCGGAGCCAGCACCGGCCAGGACCAACTGACGGCCAACGGGGGCTGCTACGGCCTGGCGTTGGGCATCGTTGAGGGAGTTCAGCAAAAGGGAGAGATCATCGCGCATCGGCGCATTCTATGGCCCCGGGGGGAGTGGGGCAAATCCCAATGCCGGGTGGTCGATGGAAAACTTCAAGGGCGAACGGGGCGGCTGAAACATTCTATCGGGGGTGATGACCGGTCGGTCATGGGCCACAGCCCGCGCAGTGTCTCGCTCAAGCTGTCTGGCCCCAAGGTTTGCGACGGTTTATCGTGCGGTTTTTATGACTTGGAGCAGTTTGGCCCAAGCGCGTGCTTGTGTATGCTCCGTCGACGTTTCGGGCTCACCATTATAAGAACACTGCCTATGACCCTCAGCACCGACCTGTTCGGCCCCTCGGCGGCGCCCGCGCAGGTCATCCGCAAACACTACGCCACAGAGATGGCGGTCGAACGCACGCGCCTGCTGTATCAGGGTTCGCTGCTGCCGACCTTGTTGATGCTGGTCAACGGCCTGGTCTGCGCCTGGTTATTGTGGAACCCCAAGCAATACCTGCTCGACAGCATCTGGCTGGTGTGGCTGCTCGCCCTGGTGGCCATGCGCGTGATCCAGGTGGCGGCCTTTGACTCGGCCATGCCCAGCCGCCAGGCCCAGCCCATATGGCGGCGCATGTTCATGCTCGGTTCGGCGGTCAGCGGCCTGACCCTGGCCACGGCAGCCATCGCGTTGGTGCCGGTGGACAGCTTCATGCAACAGGCCTGGGTGTTCGGCCTGATCGGTGCCGCGACGCTCTCGGCCAGCGTGGCCTACGCCGTGAGCCTGCCCGCATTCCTGTCCTTTGCCGTGCCGTGCCTGGTGCCGGCCATCCTTTACCTGTTCTGGAACGGCGCCCCGCAGCAGCAAGGTTGGGGCGTGCTCGGCCTGATCCTGCTGGCCTCCTTGAGTGTGGTGGCGTGGCAGGTCAATCGCCTGATCCAGCGCGGGTTGTTGCGCCGCTTCCAGAACCAGGCGCTGATCGAGCACCTGCAGCAGGCGCAGCAACGCAGCGAGCAGTTGAACCAGGAACTGGTACGCGAAGTCGAGCAGCGTCGCCAGGTCGAGCAGGAACTGCGTGAAGCACAAATCGGCCTGCAAGACCGCGTGGCGCAACGCAGCCAGGAACTGGACGCCGCCAGCCTGGCCCTGAACAAGAGTGAGGCGCGCCTGGCCATGGCGCTGCAAGCCAGCGAGCTGGGCCTGTGGGACTGGAACCTGCAAACCGACGAAGTCCATCACACCCAGCTCAAGGAGCTGTTTGGCCTGGAGCCCGAGTACGTCACGGCGATGCTCAGTCACCTCAAGCCGCGCCTGCACCCCGAAGACTTGCCACTGCTCAAGCGTGCGCTGGTGGAGCACCTCAAGGGGCGCAGCGAGGACTACCAGGTCGAATACCGCGTGCGCCACGGTGATGGCCATTGGGTATGGATCGAAGACCGTGGCCGCGCCGTGGAGCGTGCGCCCAGCGGACGAGTCACGCGCATGCTGGGCACGCGCCGCGATATCAGCGCCGACAAGGCCCTGGAAGAACAGCAGCGCCTGGCCTCGACGGTGTTCGAGGCCGCCAGCGAAGGCATCGTGATCCTCGACCCGAATTACGTGCTGATCGCCGTGAACCAGGCCTTCAGCCGCGTCACCGGCTTTGATACCGACGACATGATCGGTCGCAACGTGGTGGAACTGCCCAGCAGTCGTGATGCGCGCCGCCATTTCCCGGTGATCCGCCAGGCATTGCTCAGCCATGGCTCCTGGCAAGGGGAGTTGGTGGAAACGCGCAAGAACGGCGAGTTGTACCCGCAGTGGCTGCAGTTGAATGTCGTGCGCGATGTTCGCGGAAAAGTCAGTCATATCGTGGGCTTCTTCGCCGATCTGTCGGCCCGTCGTGAATCTGAAGAGCGCATGCGCTACCTCACCCACTATGACGAACTGACCGGCCTGGCCAACCGCTCGCTGTTTCGCGAGCGCTTGCGCGAAGCCCATGCGCGGGTGCGTCAGGGCGGGCGCAGCCTGGCGTTGCTGCACATCAACCTGGACCGCTTCAAGCTGCTCAACGACAGCCTTGGCCATGAAGTGGCCGACCAATTACTGCAGAAGATGTCCCGTCGCCTGATCAATGCCTTGCCGGAAGCCGACACCATTGCGCGCCTGTCCGGGGATGAATTCGCGGTGTTGTTTGACGCCTATGGCAACCTGTCGAGCCTGGCGCGGGTGGCCACACGGCTGCTGGCCAAGCTGCGGGTGCCGGTGACGGTGGAAGGGCATGAGCTGGTGGTCAGTGCGTCCATGGGCGTTAGCTTGCTGCCGGATAACGCGCGGGAAATTTCTGCGTTGGTCAGCCAATCGAACATGGCCATGCAGCATGCCAAGCACTTGGGCGGCAATAACTTCCAGTTCTACACCGACAGCCTGCAAGCCAGCACCCTGGAGCGTCTGCAACTGGAAAACCACTTGCGCAAGGCCATCGACGAACGCCAGCTCACGGTGTTCTACCAACCCAAGCTGTGCCTGGCCACTGGCAAGCTGAATGCCGCCGAAGCGCTGATTCGCTGGGAGCACCCGCAGTGGGGCATGGTGCCGCCGGGCGATTTCATCGGCCTGGCCGAAGAGACCGGCCTGATCGTGCCGCTGGGCGAGTTCGTGTTGCGCCAGGCCTGCTGGCAGGCGTGCGAGTGGCAACGCCAGGGGCTGGCGCCGATCCGGGTGTCGGTGAACCTGTCGGTGCATCAATTGCGCCAGGGCAAGCTGGTGAGCCTGGTACGCCAGGTGCTCGAAGAAACCGGCCTTGATCCGCAATACCTGGAGCTGGAACTGACCGAAAGCCAGTTGCTCGACAGCGTTGAGCACATCATCGCCACCTTCCAGCAACTGCGCGACCTGGGCGTGAAGCTGGCGATCGATGACTTCGGCACGGGCTATTCGTCCCTCAGTTACCTCAAGCGCATCCCGGTGGACTACGTGAAGATCGACCAGACCTTTATACGTGGGCTCGGCCAGGGCCGCGAAGACGCCGCGATCACCCGGGCAATCATCGCCATGGCCCATGGGCTGGCGCTCAAGGTGGTGGCCGAAGGTGTGGAAGATCAGCAGCAACTGGATTTCCTTCGCGCAGAGCGCTGCGATGAAGTGCAGGGCTACCTGATCAGCCGGCCGATGCAGGCGCAAGGGTTGGCAGATTTGTTACGTAAAAATGCAGATTTTCCTTAGAGTCGCGGGGCGCGCCCCTGTGGCTACAAAGCCTGTGCCCTTTGAATCAGAGGGCAGCAGGGCGATTTAGTGATGCATCGGGCGGGCAAAACGGCAATTCTTGTAGTATAACTACAAGCTTGCTACATCCCTGGCGTCTGCCAATAACAAGAGTCCTGCCCTTTGAACCTGTTGCAACATATCGCCCAGTCGCGCCACCTGTTACGCAAATCGGAACTCAAGGTTGCCGATCACGTGCTGCTTGACCCTGCGGCCGTGATGCACAGTTCCATGGCCGACCTGGCCCATAGCGTGGGCATCAGTGAGCCGACCATCGTGCGCTTCTGTCGCGCCATCGGCTGCTCCGGGTTCCAGGACCTGAAACTCAAGCTGGCCCAGAGCCTGGCTGCCGGCGCGAGCTTCGGGCAGTTTGCGATCCATGAAGACGACTCCGTCGCCGACTACAGCCTGAAGATCTTCGACACCACGTTGCACACCCTCATGGAAGTGCGCGAGAAGCTCGACCCGGTGGAGCTGCAAAAGGCCGTGACCGCCATGTCCCAGGCCCAGCGGGTCGAGTTCTATGGCTTCGGCGCTTCCGGCGCCGTGGCGGCCGACGCCCAGCACAAGTTCTTCCGCTTGCTGCTCACCGCAGCGGCCTACAGCGACCCGCACATGCAGGCGATGTCGGCGGTGACCTTGAAGCCCACCGACGTGGCGATCTGCATTTCGCAGTCCGGTCGTTCCAAGGATTTGCTGATCACCGCCAACCTGGTGCGTGAGAGCGGCGCTTCGCTGATCACCCTGTGCCCGAGCCAGACGCCGTTGGCGGAGCTGTCCACGGTCAACCTGGCGATCGACGTGCACGAAGACACCGAAATCTACACGCCGCTGACCTCGCGCATCGCCCACCTGGTGGTGATCGACGTGCTGGCCATGGGCGTGGCCATGGCGCGCGGGCCGAGCCTGGTCAACCACCTCAAGAGCGTGAAACGCAGCTTGCGCAGCCTGCGGTTGTCGCCCAAGTCCGTCAAAGCCCTCGACGACTGATAGGTCGCACGCACAGCAATGTGGGGTAGGGCTTGTGTGGGAGCGGGCTTGCTCGCGAAGGCGGCGTGCCAGTCAAGGATGTTGTAACTGAACCACCGCATTCGCGAGCAAGCCCGCTCCCACATTTTGATCGCCTGTATTTCCAGAAGATTCATCGTCCTGTCATCCCCGCGCCGCTAAACCGTAACTCCCCAAGCCCATCCTGAACTCCCCGTACTCGCATTGGGAGATTCCAAATGGCACGTCCCTACGAAGACAGCAACAGCGCCGTAAAGACCCGTCGTCAGCAGGAAGACCAGCGCCGCATGGCGTTCCGTCGGGCAATCGAAGACCGTTGTGAAGAGCGCCAACTGCTCCAGAGCATCACTGACTACCCGGAACTCCATTGGCAGGCACCCGTGGCTGCCCAGCGAAACGCTCAGCCAGCACGCTGATCTGCGCCCGTTCGCTGCGGATAAAGCCCAGGAACGCATGGGCCACCGGTGACAAGCGCTTGGCCTTGGCTTGCACCAGGCACCAGCTGCGGTACAGCGGTAGTTCTTCCACCGGCAGCTCCTTGAGCCCGCCGGTGGCCAGCTCCATGTTGACCGCATGACGCGTCAGCAGGGCTACACCCAAGCCCGCACAGACACATTCGCGCTGCGCCTCGGCCGAGGCCACTTCCACTGTCTGGGTGAAGTGCACGCGTTTCTCCTTGAAGTACTCCTCGCACGCCAGTCGCGTACCGGAGCCCGGCTCGCGCAGCAGCAGCGTGTAGGGTTCCAGGTCCTGCAGGCGCAACGGACCTTGCAGGCTCAAGGGATGGTCCGGTGGCGCCACGGCGACAATCGGGTTGTTGAGGAAGGGCAGGAATTCCAGGCCCATGTCCTGGGGCACCATCGACATGATCACCAGGTCGTCACGGTTGTCCGACAGCCTGCGAATCACCTGTGCGCGGTTGACCACGGTCAGGTGCAATTGCACCTCCGGGTGCTGGCGCTTGAAGGCGGCGAACAAGTGCGGCACGAAGTACTTGGCACTGGACTCAATCGCCAGCTTCAACTGGCCTTGCAGCGATCCCTGCATGTCCGAGAGCTGCATATCGAGGTTTTCCAGGCGCCCGAAGATATCGCGGCTGGCCCGCTGCAGCGCTTCGGCGGCTTCGGTCATGTAGAGCTTTTTGCCAACGTAGTCGAACAACGGCTGGCCGATCAGCTCTTCCAGCTGGCGAATTTGTAGGCTGACGGCCGGTTGTGTGAGGGACATTTCCTCGGCGGCACGGCTGTAGGAGCGCAAATCGCACACTTCGTTAAAGATCTGCAGTTGACGCAATGTCATACGCATCAATGACTTACGCATTATTTTTGTCCTTTCGCCCTGAGCCGTCCGGATAACTATAAGTCTTTACTTATGCACGACCCAATAATTATTGATTTTTGTTAATCCCTTGCGCGGCTTAGTGTGTGTCTCGCGACTGTCATGAAACATTTAGTCACGCGCCGACCCGGGTCTAGCGGGTTGAAGAACGCAGCAATCGGCTCAAGGGAATTTCCAAGTGATAAAAAAGATCCTGATCGCCAACCGTGGTGAAATTGCCGTACGAATCGTGCGTGCCTGCGCCGAGATGGGCATTCGCTCGGTCGCGGTCTTTTCCGACGCCGACCGCCATGCGTTGCACGTCAAACGTGCCGACGAAGCCCACAGCATTGGTGCCGAGCCCCTGGCCGGCTACCTGAACCCGCGCAAGCTGGTGAACCTGGCCGTGGAAACCGGCTGTGACGCGTTGCACCCGGGCTATGGTTTTCTGTCGGAAAACGCCGAACTGGCAGACATCTGTGCCGAACGTGGGATCAAGTTCATTGGTCCGTCCGCCGAAGTCATCCGCCGCATGGGCGACAAGACTGAAGCGCGCCGCAGCATGATCAAGGCCGGCGTGCCGGTCACCCCCGGCACCGAAGGCAACGTCGCCGATATCCATGAAGCCCTGACCGAAGGCGACCGCATTGGTTACCCGGTGATGCTCAAGGCTACCTCCGGTGGCGGCGGGCGCGGTATCCGTCGTTGCAACAGCCGCGAAGAACTCGAACAAGCCTTCCCCCGCGTGATTTCCGAAGCCACCAAGGCCTTCGGTTCGGCGGAAGTGTTCCTGGAAAAATGCATCGTCAACCCCAAGCACATCGAGGCGCAGATCCTTGGTGACAGCTTTGGCAACGTGGTGCACCTGTTCGAGCGCGATTGCTCGATCCAGCGTCGTAACCAGAAGCTTATCGAAATCGCCCCAAGCCCCCAGCTGACCCCTGAGCAGCGCGCCTACATCGGCGACCTGTCGGTGCGCGCGGCGAAGGCCGTGGGCTACGAGAATGCCGGCACCGTGGAGTTCCTGCTCGCCGAGGGCGAGGTGTACTTCATGGAGATGAACACCCGGGTGCAGGTGGAACACACCATCACCGAGGAAATCACCGGCATCGACATCGTGCGTGAGCAGATTCGCATTGCATCGGGGCTGCCGCTGTCGGTCAAGCAGGAAGACATCCAGCACCGGGGGTTCGCGTTGCAGTTCCGTATCAACGCCGAAGACCCGAAGAACAACTTCCTGCCGAGCTTCGGCAAGATCACCCGCTATTACGCCCCAGGCGGTCCTGGCGTGCGGACCGACACAGCGATTTACACCGGCTACACCATCCCGCCGTTCTACGACTCCATGTGCCTGAAACTGGTGGTGTGGGCGTTGACCTGGGAAGAAGCCATGGACCGTGGCCTGCGCGCCCTGGACGACATGCGCCTGCAAGGTGTGAAGACCACCGCCGCCTACTACCAGGAAATCCTGCGCAACCCGGAATTCCGCAGCGGCCAGTTCAATACAAGCTTTGTGGAAAGCCATCCTGAGCTGACCAACTACTCGATCAAGCGCAAACCCGAAGAGCTGGCCCTGGCCATCGCCGCCGCCATCGCCGCCCACGCAGGCCTGTGAGGAAAAGAATAATGAGCAAGAAAATCTTCGTAACCGACACCATCCTGCGCGACGCCCACCAATCGTTGCTCGCGACCCGCATGCGCACCGACGACATGCTGCCGATCTGCGACAAGCTCGACAAAGTCGGCTACTGGTCCCTGGAAGTCTGGGGCGGCGCGACCTTCGACGCCTGTGTGCGCTTCTTGAAAGAAGACCCGTGGGAACGCCTGCGCAAACTGCGCGCGGCGTTGCCCAACACCCGCCTGCAAATGCTGCTGCGTGGGCAGAACCTGCTGGGCTACCGCCACTACAGCGACGACGTGGTCAAGGCCTTCGTCGCCAAGGCTGCCGTGAATGGCATCGACGTGTTCCGCATCTTCGACGCCATGAACGATGTGCGTAACCTGCGCGTGGCCATCGAAGCCGTGAAAGCGGCCGGCAAACATGCCCAGGGCACCATCGCCTACACCACCAGCCCAGTGCATACCGTCGAAGCCTTCGTGGCCCAGGCCAAGCAACTGGAGTCCATGGGTTGCGACTCCATCGCGATCAAGGACATGGCCGGCCTGCTGACCCCGTACGCCACAGGTGAGCTGGTCAAGGCGCTGAAAGCCGAGCAGACCCTGCCGATCTTCATCCACTCCCACGACACCGCCGGCCTGGCCGCGATGTGCCAGCTCAAGGCTATTGAAAACGGTGCCGACCACATCGACACCGCCATCTCCAGCTTCGCCTGGGGCACCAGCCACCCGGGCACCGAGTCGATGGTCGCCGCCCTCAAAGGCAGCGAATTCGACACCGGCCTCGACCTGGAGCTGCTGCAGGAAATCGGTTTGTACTTCTACGCCGTGCGCAAGAAGTACCACCAGTTCGAAAGCGAATTCACCGCGGTCGACACCCGTGTGCAAGTCAACCAGGTGCCGGGCGGCATGATCTCCAACCTGGCCAACCAGCTCAAAGAGCAGGGCGCACTGAACCGCATGAGCGAAGTGCTGGCCGAGATCCCGCGTGTGCGTGAAGACCTCGGCTTCCCGCCGCTGGTGACCCCGACCTCGCAGATCGTCGGCACCCAGGCGTTCTTCAACGTGCTGGCCGGCGAGCGCTACAAGACCATCACTAATGAAGTGAAGCTGTACCTGCAAGGCGGCTACGGCAAGGCGCCGGGCACCGTGAACGAGAAACTGCGGCGCCAGGCGATCGGCAGCGAAGAAGTGATCGACGTGCGCCCGGCTGATTTGCTCAAGCCGGAAATGACCAAGCTGCGCGGCGAAATCGGCGCGTTGGCCAAGTCCGAAGAAGACGTGCTGACCTACGCCATGTTCCCGGACATCGGCCGTAAGTTCCTCGAAGAACGCGACGCGGGCACCCTGGCGCCAGAAGTGCTGTTGCCGATCCCTGAAGCCGGTGGCGTGGCTCGCCCGGGTGGCGAGGGCGTACCGACCGAGTTCGTCATCGACGTGCACGGTGAAAGCTACCGCGTGGACATCACCGGTGTCGGCGTTAAGGCCGAAGGCAAGCGTCACTTCTACCTGTCCATCGACGGCATGCCCGAAGAAGTGGTGTTCGAACCGCTCAACGAGTTCGTCAGCAGTGGCGGCAGCAAGCGCAAGCACGCCACGGCGCCGGGTCACGTCAGCACGGCGATGCCGGGCAATATCGTCGACGTGCTGGTCAAGGAAGGCGATGTGGTCAAGGCCGGCCAGGCCGTGCTGATCACCGAAGCCATGAAGATGGAGACTGAAGTGCAGGCGGCCATCGCCGGTAAGGTCACCGCCGTTCATGTGGCCAAGGGCGACCGGGTCAACCCGGGTGAAATCCTGATTGAAATCGAAGGCTGATCCAGCCTTCGACACTACCGCTTAATCCTCGGGGGGGCAGGTGCCCCCCTTTTTTTTGCCTGGGATTTGAGGGTCAGAACCGAATCCGCCACTGTCCGGTCAGGCTTTGGCTGCTGCTGTGGGTGCCGGACTCGCTGGCGTAGGCCAGGCCGACGCTATGGTTGTTCGTCAAGGCCAGGTCCAACCCCGCCTGCAGGTTGAGGCTGTTGCGGTCCAGGGATGTGCCTTGGATGGTGAAGTCGTCAATGGCGCCGCCGCCATATCGGAAGGACTGGCGCACCCGACTGTCCACATCGCCATACAGGTGTTTCCAACCGCTGCTCAGGTGCGGCGTGAGGATCATCTGGTTATCGAACCTGTACGACTTCGCCAGGCGCAGGCCGAGGGTGCTGTTGACGTTCTGCTGGGTTTGCGCGCGGACATTCAGCGCCGTCAGCCCGCCATGCTCCTGGAAGCCGTCACGTTGATAGCGCTGGTAGCCAAGGCCGGCAAACGGTTCAAGGCTGAAGTCCCCACGGCCCAGCTGATAGCCGAATTCGGCGAAAGCCGTCTGGCTTGTGGCGTCGTAGTTGCCGTTGAGTGAGTTCTTGTAACCCTGGATATCGATCGTGCGTTTATTCTTCCCGCCATGGTTGCTGTAGATCGCTCCCAGGCGCAGGGCCAGGGGGCCGTCCTGGCGTACGGCATAGGCGCCCAGGTGCCAGCTGTCCAGCTCGGCGGCAAAGCGCCTGGCGTCCAGGCGATGAGTGGATTTTGCGCCCAGCACGCCGACCCGCCAGGCGTGGTCCAGCGCCCAATCCGTACCCAACAGCAGGCCTTGGGTGTCCAGGTTAAGACCGGCGCTGCCGCGTTGGCCGTC
Source organism: Pseudomonas sp. TE24901 (assembly GCF_054058375.1). Taxonomy (NCBI): domain Bacteria; kingdom Pseudomonadati; phylum Pseudomonadota; class Gammaproteobacteria; order Pseudomonadales; family Pseudomonadaceae; genus Pseudomonas; species Pseudomonas sp. TE24901. The sequence goes on along the minus strand of NZ_JBSSAF010000001.1, from coordinate 588,151 downwards.
GAGGCTGCCCTCATTGCCGAGGTTTTTTACCCAGAAGTGGCCGTCTTCGTCAGTCGGCAATTCGCGCAAAGTGGTGAGCAAGCGGTGGCTGAGTTGTTGTGTGGTGTTCTGGGTGGCTGCAGCCAGGTTGGCATGTTGACTGCCCGCCAGTTGCTCCAGGGCCGCGCCATAGCCACCCGGTTGTCTTTTGAGCGCATCATCCAACTTTTGCAGGGCTTTGAGCTGTTCGGAGGTCAGTTGGCCTGACTCCAGCAGGCGAATCAGCGCAGGGTCGAGCACCTTGGCGACTTGCAAGCCATTGGGGGTAGTCGCCTGCCGGGCGAGGTAATTGTCTAGTAGGGCCGCTGGTTCTTCAGGCGTGTAGAACCACTCATCAAGCGCGTCATACGGTTGAATCGAGTACGGTCTGTATTCGATATCACCACGGGCATGCGCGAGTTGAAAACCGCCAGCAGCCACAAGGCTGATGATGAACGCTGATCTACGGGGTATATGGGGCATGAATTCCCGACCTCTGTTGAATGAGGTCGGGAATCTAGCGAGGTGACGGGGGGATAACTGTCAGGTCATCGACCCCTGTTTTGCAGGAGTCGTCTTTCGTGCGCAGCGATTAAAAACTCATCTGCCATTGCCCGATCACCGCGTGGTTGCGGCTGTTGCTGCCAATCTCGCCGTTGTAGCCCAGGCCCAGGGTGTGGCGGGCTGACAAACCGACGTCCAGGCCGGCTTCCAGCAGCAGGCTGTCGCGGTCCAGGGCGCTGCCTTCGACATTGAACGCGGTGCCGCCCGCGAGGAAGGCTTGGCGCGTGTTGCTGTCGACATCGCCGTAGGTGTGCTTCCAGCCTGCGCTGACCCTCGGAGTGAAGCTGATGCCGTTTTCCAACTGGCTCAGATGCGCCAGGCGCAGGCCCAGGGTGCTGTTGACGTTGTCCTGGGTCTGGCCGTCGACATGCAGCGCGGCGGCGCCGCCTTTTTCGTTGTAGCTGTCACGGTGGTAACGCTGGTAGCCGAGGTTGGCGAACGGTTCGGCGCTCAGACGGCCGCTGCCCATGGCGTAACCCAGCTCGGCGAAGGCTTGTTGGCTGTTGGCGTCGTAATCGCCTTTGGGTGTGTCGCTGAACCCGTTGAAGGCCACCGTGCGTTTGCTATCACCCTGGTGCCCGCTGTAGGCCGCGCCCAGGCGCAAGGCCAAGGGGCCACTCTGGCGCAGGGCGTAGACGCCGGCGTGCCAGCTGTCGACGCTGCCGTCAACGCCGGTGGTGTCCAGGTCAGTCTTGGAATAGCCGCCCAGCACACCCAGGCGCCAGTCGCTATCCACTGCCCAGTCGGCGCCCAGCACACTGCCTTTGGTACGTTGGGTCAGCCCGCTGTTGCCGTGCTCGCCGTCCAGCTTGCCGTAGCTGCCGATGCCTTGCAGCCACAGGCGGCCGCGAGCGTTCGGGTCGTTGAGGTTGCGCGCCTCGGCGGGCACACCGGTGGCCGCGAGTACAGGAGTGTCACGGCTATCGAGCCCCACCAGCAAACCCGCGCCACCGCCCAGTTGATGCATCGCCGCGAGCATGCTGCCGCCCACCTGGGCGCTGGCGCCGAGGGTAGCGCTGGTGAGGTTGGCGGTGCTGCTGCCGGCCAGTTGCTCGATGGCCGCGCCCGCGGTAGCGCTCGTGCTGGTGATCAAGGCGTTATACAGCGCGTTATCCTTGCCCAGGCCGGCCAAGCCGTTGGCGGCGCTGCTGCCGTTGGCGCTGCTGGCGAAACTGTTGAAGCTGACGTCGTTGCGGGTGTAGGTCAGGCCGATTTGGGTGGTGCTGTAATCCAGGGTTGGGGTCAGGAACGCATAGTCGCTGGTGACCTTCGCAAACTGCCCGTTGATGTTGCCGGCTTGCAGCAAGGTGTAATGGCCTTGCCACGGTGAATTACCACTGAGTGCCAACACCGAATGGCTGCCCAGGGTCAGGTCGCGGGTAATGGTGATAGGGCCCTGGGTGGTATTGGCCTGCAGCGTACCGTTGACGGTCAGGCCGCCTACCGAGCCGTTGCCGGCATACACACCGCCAGCGTCGACCGTCACGTTGCCCGCGATACCGCCCTGGTTGATCAGTGTGGCGCCGCTGAAAATCTCGCCGCCGTCACTGAAATCACCGCTGCCGGTGAGTGTCCAGGTGCCTTGCTTGACGTCCAGCCACTCGAAGTTGCGGCTGTCACCCAAGCTGCCGCCTGCGGCGTCGTCCATCGTGACGCGGTCATACCCCGCGCCGCCATCGACCGTGCCGACAAACCGGCTGCCCGCCAGCAACACCAGTTTGTCGTCGCCACCGCCCAGGTCCAGGGCCAGGCCGTTGCTGCCACGGATGATGCCGTCGTTGATCACGGTGTCGGCAAAGTTGCCGACGAACTTCACGCCAAAGCCATTCAGCCCCTGGATGACGCCATGGTTTTCCAGGGTGGTGGCGGCAAGGCCCGGGCCGTCGCTGCCGTCGTCCACCAGGATCGCGTTGTTGGCGCCGCTGACCAGCGCGCCCTTGGCGTTGTACACCGTGCCGCCCCCCAGGGCGATGCCTTCGCTGCCGTTGGCAAAACCGTTCTTGTCGACGCCACCTGCGCCGACGCCCTGGATGATGCCGTAGTTTTCGATGTGGGCGATCTTGTCGATGTCCACGCCATCGCCGTCGCCGTCCGGTTGCAGCCCGGAAAACGCGCCGGTGATGGTGCCATGGTTGATCACCGTGCCGTCGCCGTCGGAGCCAAAACCCGAACCGTTACGGCCGATCACCGTGCCGTAGTTGGTCAGCGTGGCGCCCAGGTCGGTGGTAATGCCGTGACGGCCACCGGAAATCAGGCCGTAGTTGGTCACCGTCACACCGGTGGCGGAGTCGATATCGACGCCGTCGAACTTGTCATCGCGGGAGAAGGTGTTGCCCGTGGAAATCTCACCGTAGTTGGTGATGCTGGCGTTGGCGCCGGTCTTCATGCCGTCGCTGGCGTCGCCGCGAATCAGCCCGCCTGCGCGGTTGATAATGGTGGTGGCGACGTTGTTGCTGCGGATCGCATCCAGGTCCAGCCCTTGGCCGGTGGCCGAGCGAATGGTGCCACTGTTGTCGATCAACAACGTGCCGCTGGCGAAATTGCTGTTGATGCGCAGCGCATCATTGGCGCCCTGGATCACGCCGCCCGCAAGGTTGTAGATGCTGTAGTTGCGCGCGCCGGTGATCGTCCCCGAGCTGTCGATACCCCGACCGCCGCTGGACACCAGCTTGCCTGCGTTGGTGATCACCACGCCCGCACCGTTGGTGCCGTCCTTCAAGGTCACCGCCACGCCGGACGTGGTGATGCTGCCGGTGGCTGAGGTGGTCAACGCATCACTGCCACCCAGGGTTTGCCCGGTGGTCGTGGGTGCAGTGATTTGCAGGTTCTTCGGCGGCGCGGGGTCTGCTTCAGCGAAACCGCTGCCAGCCAATAAAGTGATGGCCAACGCAAGACGGTGGGGCGACGGGGGCATGACGGACGACCTTGTTATAAGAAACGAGTCGACCTGTATAGCGGAGGGTGTTTACAGGAATGTGTCGGGGAGGTGACGGCTTGTAAATCTGCAGTTTATTGCTTACGTCCGTGGCATATAGGGTATGCGCATGCATTATATTGCGCTAATTGCTCGGCAGTTTTCGAATTTATGCACTATATTGCAGATTGACCGCCCTCAAGATGATTTAAGGTGCATTAAATTGCAGATCGACGCCGCATTCAAATTGACGCTTCAGGTGTTCGATGCCGATGTCTGGCAGGACGCGATGATTCTGGAGTTTACCGAGCCACAAGCCGGTTTCGCCGGCCCTTGTCGCTACGCCTACGAGAGCGTCTACCTGGAGAATCACCTGGACCACATTGAGACGTTGTTTTCCACGGCGGTCAGCGTACGAGTACCGCCTACCTGGGGGCGGGAGTCGCTCAATCAGGCGCCCGCGTTTCTGTACGACATTGCTCCGGCAGGTGCTGCAAAACGCTTTCTCCTGAACCGTATTGGCGCAGAAAAACCCGACAACCTCAGTGCGGACCTGTTCCTGCTGGCGCGCAGTACGCCCGCGCCTATCGGCCATATGCGCATCAAGGAGTCTGGGCGTGCAGAGGCGCATCGCCCTGTCGTCGGCTTTGCGCGCAAAGAGGTCGTTGAACGCGATAACCGCTTTCTTGAGTACGCTTATGAGCAGGGCGCTGCCATTGGTGGCGCCACGGGGGCGGGTGGCGAAGCCCCAAAATTGCTGCTTGCTCAGAGCCATGACGGGCTGCTGTACCCCGATGCGGTCCTGGAGGATGCACACGTTACCCAGCACTGGTTTATCAAGTTCGCCCGCAACCAAGGCTTGCAGCGCGATCAGGACATCCTCAGGAGCGAGTACCACTTCTACAAGGCATTGCAGGTGCTGGGCATTGAAACGGTTGCAGCAGAAGGGCTCGCGTTGGAAGAGGCCAGCAAGCCCAGTTTGTGGATGCACCGCTTTGATCGCGCTGTCAGTGACCAGGGCGTAGAGCGTTTTGCGGTGGAGTCGATTTATTCGGCGGCGGGCAATACAGCGCCCGGCAGTTCCATGGATCATGTAAAGGTTGTGCAACTGCTGGCCAGTCTTTGGAAAACCGCCGGTCAGAGCGAGCAAATCACTGATCTTGTCGTCGATTACCTGCGTCGTGATTTGCTGAATAAAATCCTCGGTAACTCCGATAACCATGGGCGCAATACCTCCATTATCAGGGGGGCCGACAGCTTGCGCCTTGCGCCTATCTACGATCTGGCCCCAATGGTCATGGATGATGAAGGCATCACCCGTACCACGAAGTGGCCGGGGGCACTGGAAGTTGCGGGGGACATTGATTGGCGAGGCGTTTGCAACGTGCTTTCGCCGGTGGTTGACCCTGGCTTGGTTTATGAACGCCTTCGTGAAGAGGCGCAGCGTCTGCGAGCCTTGCCCGACATCCTCGTCGCCAGCGGCCTGCCGGAGGTCACCCTGAATCATCCTCGTATCGCGCTGCGTGAGCTGGACCGGCGTTTGGCTGAGTGGGGGTTGAGATGAGTATTTCCATTGACCAGCGTGCACAGGTCATTGAAGACGTTGAGCTGGGCTTGGCGCAGGGCACACTTGAGTTGGGTGAGGCCGTACGCCGTCTTCGCACCGAAGTCACCGGGCTACACCAAAGCCAGTTCGCCAGGATGTGCAAAATCTCCGTGCGCACCTTGGTGCATATTGAGCATGGTGAAGGCAATCAGACACTGAAGTCGCTGAATGCCGTGTTCAGGCCGTTCGGGCTGAAAATGGGAGTGGTGAAGGTACGACGGGAGGTGTGACAGAACGGTTCCCACTTTTGTGGGAACCGTACAAGGCGCTAGGCCCGGCACTCGGCCAAGGTTTTCAGCTGGCCTTCACCCCTCTGATTCCCCTCCGACAACCATTCCTCAAAGCCCGCCCCCACCTTGGGCCATTCCGAGTCGATAATCGAATACCACGCCGTGTCGCGGTTCTGGCCCTTGACCACCATGTGCTGGCGGAACACGCCTTCAAAACTGAAGCCCAGGCGTTCGGCTGCATATTTGGAGCGGGCGTTGCCGTTGTTGCACTTCCACTCCAGGCGACGATAGCCCTGCTCGAACGCATGTTTGGCGAGCAGGTACACCGCTTCGGTGCTTTTTGGCGAGCGCTGCATGGGCGCACCGAAGGTGACGTGGCCGATTTCGATGCGGCCCTGGGCCGGCACGATGGACATCAGGCTGAGGATGCCCTGCACCTGGCCGGTGGCGCGGTCGATCACGCTGAAGAAATACGGGTCGGCGTGCTGGGCATGGTTGTCGAGCCAGGCATCAAACGCGGCGCGCTCGGGGAACGGCCCGTAAGGCAGGTAATCCCACAGCTTGGGGTCGGCACCGGGGCCTTGCAGGGCTTGGAACAAGTCATCGCCATGGCGCGCGGGGTCGAGTTTTTCCAGGCGGATAAAGCGCCCTTCGAGCCGTTGCACGGTAGGGGCGGGGACGCCTTTCCAGTCGGTGAGGGAAGTGGACATGCTGCGCTCCTTAGAGGCCTTTGCGAAATTGAATGAAGCCCGGGCGTTCGGCGATGCGTTCGTACAGCTGGATCGCCGTGGCATTGGTTTCGTGGGTCAGCCAATGCACCTTGCAGCAGCCGTCGGCCTTGGCGGTGGCGTAGACGAACTCGATCAGCTTGCGGCCCACACCGGTGCCGCGCTGAGCCGGGTCCACCAACAGGTCCTGCAGGTAGCAGGAATTCTCGATGCTCCAATTGGAGCGATGGTAGATGAAATTGACCATGCCCACGGCCTTGCCGTCCTGCCAGGCCAATGCGGAATGGGTCGGCTCATGGGCGTCGATCAGGCGCTGCCAGGTGCTTTGGGTGACAGCGTCTGGCAGATCGGTCGCGTAGAACTTCAAATACGCCTGCCACAGCGGCAGCCAGGCGGCGTAGTCGGCGGCGGTGACCTGGCGGATGTCGATCTGGCTCATTCTGAAACTCCTTGGGGAATAAAGCGGGCGAGGGTCTGGTCACGCACATCGCTGCTGGCGGCCAGGCCTTCGCGTACGCCGGCAACGTCGGCCGGGCTGCGGTTCTGGCTGAGTTTGCGCTTGCCGATCAGGCGCTCGACCGGCAAGGCAAAGCCGACGATGGCCTTGAGCATGCCGTCGATGTAGTCGGCCGGGGCGTCGCTGACTTTCCACGGCTGGGCACGGTCATTTTCGTGGCGATCGGTCAACGCACTGACCACTGCGAGCAACCGTTCGGCATCGGTAAACACCTCGGCCTTGCCGTAGGCGTGCACGGCAATGTAGTTCCAGGTGGGCACGACTTTGCCGTGCTCGGCCTTGGCCGGGTAGAACGCTGGGCTGACGTAGGCTTCGGCGCCCGCGAAGATCACCAGGGCTTCGCTGCCGTTCTGCAAGTCTTTCCACTGCGGATTGGCCTTGGCCAGGTGGCCGTACAGTGTGCCGTTCGGGCCCTCATCGGGGTTGAGCAGCAGCGGCAGATGACTGGCTTGCAAGCCTTGCTCACCAAAGGTCACCAACTGCGCCAGGCGGGCGTGCTGGATCAGTTGCTGCAGTTCGGGCAAGTCGTCGAGGGCAAAGGCGCGGGGTGTGTACATGGAAATATTCCTTGGCGAATGCCTGCATCCTAGGCAGGCTAATGGTTCGTTGTAAGAGCCATCTAAGGCCAATTTCATAGGTCCAATATGCCGCCGATCACACCGCCACTGTCCTTCAACCCTGCCGGTATCGAGCTGGATCGCCGCCAAGGCCTGACTCGCCAGTTATATGAAGCCCTGCGCCAGCGCGTGCTGGACGGGCGGTTGGTCAGCGGCACGCGTTTGCCGGCGACCCGTGACTTGGCGGCGGCGTTGTCGATCTCGCGCAACAGCGTGGTACGCGCGTATGACCAGCTGTATGCAGAGGGATTTATCGAAAGTCGGGTGGGTGATGGCACTTATGTAGCTCAATTACCGACGACAAAAAAATTATCCACAAAACTGTCCACAGGGTTTTCAACAGGCTTATCCCCAGCCTTATCCACAAAATGGGCCGATTTGCCCGAAGATCTGGACAGCGAAGTTATCCACAGTCCGGGCTTGGCGCGTATAAAAACCAACCACCTGTCGCTGCCTCCCGCAGGGCCGCCACGGGCATTTCGGGTCGGTGTCCCGGCGTTCGATCTGTTTCCATTCGACGTCTGGGCCAAGCTCAACGGGGCATTCTGGCGCAAGCCAGACTTGGAACAGCTCTGCTATGGCGACCCGGCAGGTGACAGCCGTTTGCGTGGCTTGATTGCGGCCTACCTGCGCAGCTCACGAGGCATGCAGTGCACCGCTGAACAAATTGTGATCACCAGCGGCGCGCAGCAGGCCATCAGCCTTTGTGCACAGTTGCTGGTAGAGCCTGGCGATGGTGTGGCTGTGGAAAACCCCGGCTACCGAGCCGCGGGCCATGCGTTCGCCCTGGCTGGCGGTCGCCTGCACGGCGTACCGGTGGACAGTGAAGGGATCGACTGCCAGGTGCTCAACACCCTGGCGGACTGCCGGGTGGCCTATGTCACGCCGTCCCATCAGTACCCGCTGGGTGTGGTGATGAGCCTGGCGCGGCGCCTGGAGCTACTGGCTTGGGCCGAGCGTACGGGGGGATGGGTCATCGAGGATGACTACGATGGCGAGTACCGCTACAGCGGTGCGCCGTTATCGCCCCTGGCAGCCCTGGACCGCAGCGGGCGTGTGCTCTACGTCGGCACTTTCGGCAAGGTGGCGTTTCCGGCCTTGCGCCTGGGCTACCTGGTGTTGCCCCAGGGGTTGGTCGATGCGTTCTCCCGGCGCCGTGCCGTGGACATGCGTCACTCCGAGGTCAGCACCCAGGCCGTGATGGCCGAGTTCATGGCGGCCGGGCACTTCCAGCGGCATATCCGGCGCATGCGCCGTGCGGCCCTGAGCCGGCGCAACACGTTGCTGGCAGGCTGGCCAAGTGGGTTGGCGGGTGTCGGCGAACTGCCCAGCGTGGCGGCGGGGCTGCACTTGACCGTGCGGGTGGACAGCCTGGCGCGTGAACAGCAACTGCTTGCCCAGGCCTGCGAGGTGGGTGTCGAGGTCAACGGCTTGAGCAGTTACTGGTTGCCACAGTCCTGCACCCCCCCTGACCAGCGCGCGGGCCTGGTGATGGGGTTTGCTGCCGTACCGGAGGTGGACATTGCGCATGCGTTGAAGCGTCTGCGTGAGGGTTGGCAGGCTGGGTAATTAACTACCGTCCTGTCGGGTAACGAGACCCATACCGTGAGGGTTTCCTATGTATTGCCCAAGGTAGACGATCATGCCCGACCCACTTTCCCCATCACCCTCGGTCGATTTGCTGCAACTGCGCATCAGCCAACTGTTCGCCTTGCGCCCGACCCTCGGCACACTCGGCGTGACACAAGCCCAGCTCGATGAGGACCCTGAGTCCGTGCTGGAGTATTACGCCGAGCAGTTGATCGATTTTTTCTGCGGACCCGACACCGCGTCGAGCAATCGCTGGGAGCAGTTGGCGCAAATACTTGCGCAGCGGTTGCGCAAAATTTTGCGTAAACAGACAGACCCGACTATCCGCCGCCTGCTCCAGGCGGTGCTCACCTTGCCTGATAGCGGTGAGCGAGCGCCGACGATTGAGGCCTATGGCGTGCGGCGCCACAACGATCTCGCCTTGGCGATCGTGGGTGTCGACACCGCCCTGATCTACTCCGTGGCAAATGGCCTTGAGGTGTTTGCACCCACCCTGCCGCCCGAGGTGCTGGAAAACGCGGACCGGCTAGACCATGACGTTTTTGAAGGTTGGGCGTTGTGTGCGCTGGAAGTGATGCTGCAACGTATCGACGCGATTGACCTCAATGACCCACCGCGCCTAGGGCCGTTGGATCGGCAACTGGCTTGGGTGACTCGGTTCCGTGATTTCTTCCAGCAGGACCCTGAAGAAGAGGCGCTGCACCAGACATTGCCGTTGTGGCTCAAAGATGCCTCGCCTGAAGGCCGGTTGGCCTACAGCAAGTGGCTGATGGCGATGGCCGGTGCCCACCAGAAATACTGCGCGCCACACCTGCTCGCAGCGCTGCCGGCCGATGACAGTGTGCACGAAGCCTGCTTTACCCAGGACATGGCGCTGCAACTGCGTCGGGTCGCGTTGGAATACAGCCTTCAGGCGAGGGCGGGCGTTACGCTTGAGGGGTATCAGCGCCTGCGTGCCGCGGTGAGAACCTACGCGACCCATCGCTTTGTGCAGGGCGAGCAGATGGTTTTCAGGCGCTTGATGGATGAGTCGGGCTACCTGATCGGGGCACAGAACGATGAAGCAGGGCCCTGGTTGGTTTTTCGGCCGCGGTCGGCGCAGGTTTTCCAGCAGGTGGCGACGCCACCCGCGTCGGGGCCCGTGCTGCAGCAACCGTTTGTTGAACTGTTCCAGGCCAGCCAGCCGCAGGTCGACGGCCCGCTCAACGCGTTGCTGGCGGTGAACGCTGATGCGCCCTGGCGCGAAGGTATTGGCCGCATGCGTTCTGTCGCCCTGCTGCTGGTTTATCCCGCCGCGTTACCGGGCGCAGAGCCCGTGCCGGCGCACCCACGCTTCAAGCGGCTGGATACCTATTGGGCCGGTGCCCGCCAGACGCTCTCGGTGGCCCAGCAGTCTCGCTTGGCTGATATTCGCCGCCCGTCTCGGGTGGGAGAGCTGATTCGTGAGGGCGTCCATAAAGGCCTGCACCTGTTCAATACCGTGCTCGTCTACAACAAGGACGAAAACCACTTTAACGTGTTGTCGCACAACCGTATCAGCCCCGTTATCAACATCAACGTCCCGGTTCATCGCTTGGTCGACAGCCCCGATAGTCCGGAAACAGTGGGGCCGGATATCGTCGCCAATGCCGAAGGTGTCTGGGGCATTCGCCGTGCGCCCCGGCTCAAGCGCGAGGTGGAGGGGTTGAGTGTTCGCGGGCGTAAAGCATTTGATGCGGCGAGGGCCTCACTGGCTCGCGCCAGCACGTTGGAAGCCGAGGCTATACGCCCCGGTACGCCGCCTGTTGAAGTCGAGGAGCAGTTCGAGCATGAGGCTCGCAGGTTGGACGGCGCAGCCACCGTGCTAGCGCAATTCACCCAACGCCTCAGTACCGCCGACTCTGCCGCGCTGCTCAGCCAATTGCGAGCAAAGGCCCTTCAGCTACGGATCAAGGGGCATCGCCTGCGAATCGATCTGACCCGGTTCAGCCAGACCCCTACCGTAGGGGATGTGCAGTACCTGCTTGAGCAGCAGGCCGTTTGTATCCGCCGGGTCAACGGCCGCGTACAAGAAACCATCGATGGCACGGTGGACTATCTGCAGGAGTTCGAAGTGGTGGACGTGTTGGCCGGCTACCGTCCCCTGTGGTACGCCCACTTTCATTACCCCTTGCTTCAGACACCACCCGACCAGCCCTCCAAGGCCCACTTGAAGCTGGCCGCCCAGCGCAGAATGGGCCGCGTCTTCGAACAGGCGCAAAGGGATGCCGGGCGCAACACGCAGGTCTATCGCGGGCCGATCAGTACACCGTCGGGTCGGCGGATTTTTCTGGACGTTGTGTAGCCATACGGGAGCGTGTGTTTCGCTCCCGCACAGGTTATGCCTAGAAGAAAACAGGCTCGATCAAGTGCCTGATTTTATCTTGGTCCACGCGCGCGTCCGTGCCCGTTCCGCATCTCGCCCCAAGGGCTTCAACGTATACAAGGTGGCCATGGCCGCCTCGGTCGGGTACAGGTTGGGGTTGTTGCGGATGGCCGGATCAACCTGCTCGGTCGCGTCCTTGTTCGGGTTCGGGTAACCGACAAAGTCACTGATCGGCGCGATCACCTGGGGTTGCAACAGGTAGTTGATAAAGGTGTAGGCGTCCTGCGGGTTCTGCGCGCCTTTGGGAATGGCGAGCATGTCGAACCAGATCGGCGCGCCTTCCTTGGGCAGGCGCATGTCCACGGTCACACCGTTCTTGGCTTCCTTGGCGCGGTTGGCGGCCTGGGAAAAACTGCCCGAATAGCCCACGGCCACGCAGATGTCGCCATTGGCGATGTCAGCCATGTACTTGGAGGAGTGGAAGTAGGTGATGTAGGGGCGGATCTTCATCAGCAGCGCTTCAGCCTTGACGTAGTCCTTGGGGTTGCTGCTGTTAGGGTCCAGGCCCAGGTGCTGCAGGGCCAGGGGCAGGATCTCCGACGGCGAGTCGAGGAAGGCCACGCCGCATTGCTTGAGCTTGCTGATGTTCTCTTCCTTGAAGATCAGGTCCCAGCTGTCCACCGGCGCGTTCGGTCCCAGCACCGCCTTGACCTTGTCCGGGTTGAAGCCGATGAGGATGGTGCCGTACATGTAGGGCACGGCGAATTTGTTGCCCGGGTCATTGGCCTCGATCAGTTTCATCAGCTTGGGGTCGAGGTGGTTCCAGTTGGGTAACTGGCTGCGGTCGAGCGGCTGGAACACGCCGGCTTCGATCTGCTTGGCCAGGAACACGTTGGACGGCACCACCACGTCATACCCGGAATTGCCGGTGAGCAGCTTGGCTTCCAGGGCTTCGTTGGTGTCGAAGATGTCGTACACCAGCTTGATCGTGGGGTTCTGCGCCTTGAAGTCTTCCAGCGCCTTGGGGGTGATGTAGTCGAACCAGTTGTAGACCTTGAGGGTTTTTTCTTCGGCCTGCACCGCACCACTCAACACGGCGGCGCACAGGGCCAGGGAGGCGAGCATCTTCATCGGGTGGCTCCTTGTTGTTCGAAACCTTCGAGCACATTGACGGCGTTGATGCCGATTTCTTCGACCGCGTAACCGCCTTCCATCACGAACAGCGTGGGCTTGCCCAGGCGCGCGATGCGTTGGCCCATGGCCAGGTAGTCCGGGCTGTCGAGCTTGAATTGGGAGATGGGGTCGTCCTTGAAGGTGTCGACACCCAGGGACACCACGATGATGTCGGCGTCGTAGCGTTCGGTCTCCTGGCAGGCGGCGTCGAGTGCGGCGCTCCAAGCCCCCCAACCGGAACCGGCTGGCAGGGGGTAATTGAAATTGAAGCCCTCGCCCGCGCCTTCTCCCAACTCATCGGCATACCCCAGGAAAAACGGAAACTCCGCCTCGGGATGGCCGTGGATCGAAGTGAACAGCACATCGCTGCGGTGATAGAAAATCGACTGGGTGCCATTACCGTGGTGGTAGTCCACGTCGATGATCGCGACCTTTTTGTGGCCTTGGTCGAGGAACGCCTGGGCGGCAATCGCCGCGTTGTTGAGGTAGCAATAACCGCCCATCAAGTCGCTGGCGGCATGGTGCCCGGGCGGGCGGCACAAGGCGAACGCACTGTGGGCGCCTTGCTGGATCGCCCGCTGTGCGGTGAGCGCCACCTGCGCCGCGCTGTAGGCCGCTTGCCAGGTGCCGGCCGTGATCGGTGCGCCGCCGTCGAAGCTGTAGTAACCCAACTGGCCATGCAGGCTGGTGGGCAATACCCGGCGCAGCGTGCGTGCGGGCCAGGTGTAGGGCAGCAGGTCGCCGTCCGTGTTGAACTCGGTCCAGCGCGCCCAGGCTCCCTTGAAGAAGTCGAGGTAGTCGCGGCTGTGGATGCGTTGCAGGGGCGTCAGGCCGAAGTCCTGTGGCGCCTGCACCGGGCCCAGTTCACGGTCCTTGACCCGTTGCAGCACATGGTCGGCACGGGACGGCATCTCGAAACAGGGCATCAGTTGCCCGTCCATCAGTTCGCAGCGGCCGTGGTGCAGGTGGTGGTCGTCGGAGTAGATCGTCAGCATGGGTGGCTCCCGCAGGCTCATTGTTGTGCCTTGCAGTGTTGCGTTCAGCGGGAGTCATGAAAACGGCAGGAGCGGCCAGAAGGGGATAAATGTGGCCAAAGAACGTGACCGTAATTCGCCCTTCAATGGCGCATCAGGCTGGGCGCTACCCCACTCCAGCGCACAAACGCGTGGCGAAAGCTCGCGGTTTCGCTGAAACCCAGCTGTTCGGCGATCTTGTGGATCGGCATCTGGTCTTGCGCCAGCCACAGCTTGGCTTTTTCAAAGCGCAGCTCGTCGAGCAGTTGCTGGTAGCTGCACCCCAGGGCCTGCAAGTGCCGGCGCAACGTGCGTGCAGAACAATTCATCTGCGCGGCCAAACCCTCAAGGCCGGGAGCGGCGTGCAGTTGGTCAGCCAGTAATTGGCGCACACGGTTCAGCCAGGCCTGGCGCCCTGTGAACTCGGAGTTCTGTTTGCGACAGCGTTCGGCCATGGCTCGATGGGTGATGGGGTCTGCCAGGGGCAAGGGCTGTTCCAGCAATGCCTGGTCGAAGGCAAACCCGCTGACCGAGGCGTCGAACTGTAGCGGGCAGCCAAAGCGCTCGGCATAGCGGGCGTGATAGTCCGGCGCCGGGTAGTCGAAGCGCGCCTCCCGCAACGGCAGCGCGCAGCCGAGCAAGTCATCGCAGATGACCTTCATCGACACCAGGCAAAACTCCACATTGAACGCGGCCAGCGCCGGGTCTTCCCGATAGTCCCCGGCGGTCAGCCAGATCTGCTCCCCGTCCTCCACCAGGCGCAGCTCGAAAAGTGTTCCCAACAGCGCCGGGTAGCGCAATGCCAGGCGCAAAGCGTCACCTAAGGTGGCACTGGTGAGCAGGGCGTAACCGAGCAGACCGTAGCTCGACACATGCATGCGCTGGCCCAGCTCCAGGCCGATGTCCTGGCGCAGCGCCACTGCATTGGCGCACACACGCATCTCCTGGCACGTGGTGATGCGCGTGTCGGCGTGGCGCAGATCCGTCAGGCCGATGCCGCTGCCGGCCAGCAATACCTCGCTCGCCAGGCCCTGGGCGTTGAAGGTGGACAACACCAGGGACACGGCGTTGAGGGTGGTCAGGTGTGAATGCAGCATGGGCAAACCTGTGCGGGGTATGGCTTACGGGCAGCAAGTTACATGCCGGGTGTCAGCTCCCGGACTCGGACTTGGGTCGTTGGAAAAACAGTTCACGGGCCTGTTCCAGGCTGATCTCGCTGCGATAGAACGCCACGGTCTGGGTGCGATCAAGGCCCTTGGCGGTATCCGCAGCGGTGCCCAGGCGGTACTCGTCCGGCGTTTTCAGGCGAGCAGACAGGTAGGCTTTGTCTGGCGTCCAGTGGGTACTGTAGTGAAAGTGCGCATACCACAGCACCTGGCCCGTGGCGCGGTCGCTGATGGTGTATTCGTCCAGGTAGTCCGGTTTCATGGACTTGATGCGACGGCGGGCCACGGTTTTCTTGATGGACACCGCATTGTGCCGCTTGAGCCATTCAACCCCTGGCACGGTGGGCGGGCGCAGCTTGAGCGTGCGTTGCACCAGCTGATTGCTCTGCTGATACAGGTCGGCCAAGGCACCGTCGAGGGCTTTGATCACGGCGCTGGCCGGTGCTGAAAAGGCCCCGCCGTCGGTGATGTTGCGCTGCGTCAGGGCCTCTTCGATCGAGTGACGGGCCAGCTCCAGCCTGCTGGCGTGCTGGTGGTACAGGTGCTCGATGCCAAACGGTGCACGGTCAGCGAGGTTAGCGTGGGTACGGGCCCGAGCAAGGAACGCAGGCAACTCGTCCAACAGGCGCTGGCCTTCGCTGATGCTCTGCTGCACATCCACTGCAATGGGCCCGGCCGACGGCGGTGGGGTGCGGTCGCGTACCACCCAGACGCCTTTGGTTTTCTCATGATAGGTGGCCAGCACTTGCTGGGTCAGGGGTGAGCGGATATCCACCAGGCCGGTTTCCAGGCCCAGGGCGTTCAAGCGCGGCTCACCGATCAGCAGGCCGTTGTAGCGGGTGTGGATAAATTGTTTCCTGGGGCGCGGCGGCGTAGAAGGTGGGGTGGGACGGTTTCTGAGCGCGGTTCTTTCCAGGCTCAGTCTGCCGAGGTTGCTGGTGGCCCGGCGTTGGAACTCGCTCAGCTCCCCGCGCAGTTCAAGCAGTTGATCAGTGATGGCTTGTTCGGAAAACTCCACGGGAAAATCCTGCAGGCGCTCGTCCAGCAATTGAAACTGTTCGATCAGGCTGCTCAAGGTGTCAATGCGCTCGTCCAGGCGCCGATCACTGTGCTCTTCGAGGGTGTCACGCAGGCACTGGATCGCGATGTCGGCGGTGTCGACAATCTGGTCAATCGCCAACCAGGCTTGCGGCGTCTGCTTGATACTGGTTTCGGGAAGGCACAGGTTGCGCGTCAGTGATATGCGTATCGCTTTGAGATCGTCGGGGGTGTAGACCGGCATTGAACCCTTGAGGGTATTGAGCAGCAGCGCACCATCCCTGGCCAGGCCCTTGAGTTCGGTGAAGCGGCCGTGCATGTATTCCAATTGCACGAGCAGCTTGCCGGCCAGTTCGCGCAGTTCGCGGAAGTCTTCGATGTGGCGCTCTTGCGGCTCTTCGATCTGGCGCTGCATCTGATCGTGCACGGTGCGCCATTTGGGGGTGAAGCGGGCGAGGATGTCGCTGAGCGCTGCCTGGGTCAGCCTGGCCTGGGCCTTGATGTAGTTGAGGGCCTTGGGCGCGTACTCAGCGCTGGGTTCGTGGACATTCATTTCCTTGAGCATCTGCAGGGCCGATTCGTACTCCGTGCGCTGGGTCTCCAGGGTCTGGATATAGGTATGCCGGAGCGCATCGGCTGAGGTGGAGGGGCCGGCGTCCAACGCCTGTCGGGCGCGTTGCAGCTCGTTCTGGGCGGCTTTTTTGCCGCTTTCGAAAGCTTCCAGGCGCTCACGCAACTGCCGGGCCTTTTGCTTGGCCTGCGCGCGGGCCTTGGCGGTCATGAGCTTGGGCCCGCCACCGCGCAGGCGCAGGCGGGTATCGATAAACCACTGGCCGCTGCTGTTGTGAATCAACATCGGGCCGGTACGGCTGGGCAGCACAGGGTCGACAATCTGCACATCGTCATTCTCGTCGACCAGCACCTTGAACCAGCGATGTGCCACCGGGGCGTACCAGTCTTGCCCGCCGCGATGCAGAAAGTGATAGGCCCCAGGTTCGCTATTGGCGTCTCCCAGTGCATCGGGTTTGACCACCATGAAGCTGTCCAGCACGGTGGCCAGGCGGGCGGGCGCTCGGTTGATGGCGCCGCTGATGTGCAACGGTTGGTCATGGGTGATCAGTGCGTCCGAGGCAATTGGCGTCAATCGGGTAATACTGACGGGCGCTGGAGGAGAGGGCTGCTTTGGCGCAATCACAGGCTTGCCCGGCGTTGGCCGGCGTGGCGCGGTGCGGGTGACACTGTGCAGGGTCAGGGCCGTGCCGAGGTTGAGCAGCAGCTCGGCGAGCGCGGCCCACGTGGATTGCTGCTCGGGATGCTGTTGGGCGTCAACCACGTTTTGCAGTTGATCCATGATCTGCCAGATCCAGGCTGCCACGCCGACGGTGCGCCCCAGAAAGGGCAGCGCACTGTTGAAGATCAGCCAGCCGGCACGCTTGAACGTGGCCCAGCGCGCTTCGGCGTTGGACACCGATTGCCGGTCGGCGAGGGTGATCAGGGCCTTGGCGTTGGCATCGTACAGCGCGCTGAGCAAATCGTCCTCGATGGCCTCCTGGCCGAGCACCAGCGGCCCGCCCATGATCCACAGCTTGAACGGGTCCACCAGGAATTCGACCACCGCCCAGGGTGACGGCAGGTCGCCAGGAAACACGTATTGGGCATAGTCATCGCGCACGTCATCCGGCAGCCACGCCAGCACCGAATCGCGCAGGCTTCTGGACTGCTGCAAGGCGTAGAGCAGATTGCTCTGCGATGGGAACTGGGACAGGGGTTTGTCCAGCAGCGGCCGGTACAGCAGGCAGGGGCCGGCGGTCGGGTCTTCCGGCCCGATCACGAACATATTGGTGACCGGGTCCGCCGTACTGCCCTGTCGGCGGGTCGGTACGAACGCCAGCGCCCGTATCACGATGCGCTGGCCCTGTACCTGGCGCTCGGCGGACTCGGCCTGCATCACGGCCTTCACATACGCATAGCCTTGCTCATCGATGTCTCCCTCGCCGCGCAGCTTGCATTGCAATGCCAGCAACGGCAGTTGAATGCGCAAGTGCTGGACGTAGAGCGCGCGCCTGCGTGCGGACTCCTGTGGATCACCCAGCAGCGTTCGCTGGATCAGCGCCGGGTAGGTGCTGCCGATGTCCACGCGGTTGATCAGGCCTTCCAGGTAGTCGACGGTCAGCCAATCCGGTAGCGCAAGCGGTTTGCGCAGGCGCAGGGATTTGATACCCAACGGCAAGGCAATCAGGTTTTGCAGGGCCAGTTCTGCCAGGCTGAACACCGTGGTCTCGATTTGCCCCGGCACCGCGAAAGTGCCCCAGACCACGGGGCTGCGCACGACGATGTCGAGGTCGCTCAGCCACTGCGTGAGCGCGTCAGGGTGGTCCTTGAGCATTTCGGCGCTGAGCTGTTCGAGCGTGTATCGAGGCAGCGGGTTGATGCCTTCGTCGTAGGTGCGGCCCTCGTTGGCGCTGTGCAGGGTTGCCAGGTCCTTGAGGTGGCGTGAGTACGCAGCCTGGTCTGATGTAGAGGCGCTGGTCAGCCACTCGGGGAGCGCCTGGATGTAATTGAGCAAGTCCGGTGCATTCCGTTTGACGCGGGGTGTGGGGGGTTGCGCCAGGTTGTGTTGTGAAGCGTCCGGCTCGCGCAGGTAGGAAAAGTCGATCGCCCCGATCGCCTTGATCTGGATGCCGATGAAGGCACTGGCCAGGTAGTCAAAGAAATCCCCGTCAGGTTCGACCAGGCGCCACTCCAGTTTTTTATGCCTCGCCAGCAGCGGCAGGTCCTTGCCCAACTCGTCGAGGGAGCGGTACTTTTTGAACCCCGACATCAACGAATGGGTAAGCACCACCTCGGTGCCCTCCGGCTTGCCGATGAGCACGCTGATCAGGTTTTCATCCAAGTGGGTGGTGTTACCCGCGTCATCGACCTGGTCGACATCCACCACATAAGCTCGACCTTCGGCCGGGTCATCCCGCTTGCGCGTGGCCGCGTCCGGTGTGCGGAACAGCTGGCGTGCCATCTGGCAATCGGCAGCGCTCCAGCCGGGCATTCGCTCCAGGTTCCAGTGGTCGCGCAGCACATCCGACAGCGCATGCCAGCGTGGGTCGCTGTCACCTTCGGTGGCGTTCCAGTACTCCAGTTGGGCCTGTTGGTAGCCGCGCAACATCACGGGCGCCAGGGTATTGAGGATGCTGGCGATATCGAGGATGCGCACTGGCAGGTGGACCGCCGGTTCAATGACGGGCAGTTGGGTCAGAAAATGCTGGCCTTCGATGTAGAGCGTGGGCACCGCCAGTACGGACTGCACGGCGAGGACGTCGGTGAGCACCTGGTAATGGCGACCGGCCGGCACCACCTGGTCATCCTCGATGTCCCACAGCGGAGTGCCGACCACGGCGGTATTCGGGTCGATGTCCAGCGTGGGGTACAGCGCCTGCAATTGCTCACGCAGCAAGAGGGCGGCCACTTCGCGAAACGCGGGGCCGCTGGACATTTGCGCGATCAGCGTGTCGGTGAGGCTTTGGGTGGGTTCAGATGATGGGGATGAAGTCATGACGCTTCCTGGCACGAAAGAATGGCAACGAGCCCAGTAAAACCTGGGGCGTTGCCATGCTAGGGAGCGTCGTGCCGGGTGCGGTGGTGCTTATCTAAGGCGGGTACTCAGCGCAGCTCGCCGCACAGGTCCAGTTCCACCAGGCGGCGGACTGTCTGGGTGTCGAGCCCGCTGCTAAGCAGCGCATTGAGCTTGCCGAACGCCGCTTCGCGGGTCATGCCACCACCGGACAGCACACCAACGCCGCGCAGGCGGCTGCCGGCTTCGTAGACATCCAGCTCCACGCCGCCCTCATGGCATTGGGTGATCGCCACCACCACAATACCCAGTTCCTGGGCGCGCTGGAGGCTGGCGAGAAAGCCTGGATTGTCACTTGGGCCGGTGCCGCTGCCGAAGCATTCGAGAATCAGGGCCTGGATGCCGCTGCCGATCATGGCGTCCAACTGCGCAGCGCCAATACCCGGCACCAGCGGCAGTACACCGACGTTGGCCAAGGCTTTGGGCTGGCGATAGTCCAGGACCGGGGGAAGGGTATCGGCACGGGCCGCACCGCCTTGGCGATTCAGCGCCGCGAACGGGTTGCGGCCGAAACTGCGGATCTTCGCGCAGCGGGTCGGCGCGATCATCGCGCCGTGGAAATGCAGGTGCACACCCGGCGTCAGGCCTGTGCCCAGTGCCTGCAAGGCGCCGCTGACGTTTTCCCACGCATCGCTGTCCGGCACGCCGGCCGGCAACATGGAACCGGTGAACACCACCGGTGCCGGCAAGCCCAGCAGTTGGAAGCTCATGGCGGCCGCGCTGTAGGCCAGGGTGTCGGTGCCGTGCAGGATCAGCACGCCATCGCAGCCCTGGTCCACCGCATCGATCACGGCGATGCGCAGGCGCTGCCAGTAGGCGGGCGTCATGTTGGCGCTGTCGATCAGCGGGGTCATTTCCTGGAAGCGCCAGGCGGGCAATGGCTGGCCGGCAAGCTGTTCGCGCATGCGCGCTTCGAAACCGGATGCGGGGGCCAGGCCGTTGGCGCTGGCCTGCATGCCGATAGTGCCGCCGGTGTAGAGCACCATGACGTGGTTGGATGCTGACATTGAGATTCTCCTGAACGAAAAACGCCGCCGGGCCCAGAGCATGCCCAAGGCCGGGCGGCGTGTCACTGCTTAGCGTTTCAGCGTTGCGTTTGAGCGTTCAACTCTGCCGACACCGCCACGTCCGGTTTCACCGGGTTGGCCGGCCAGGCCTTGAGGTCCAGGTCCAGGTCAGGGAACTGGCTGGAGTCGAACACCGGGGTCTTGATCCCCGCTGCACGCTGGTTGTCGTAGTCGTTGAGGATGCGCATGGCGATCTTGAACAGGAATGCCAGGGCGAACAGGTTGACGAACGCGAGCATCGTCATGGTGATGTCGGCGAAGGCGAACACGGTGCTCAGGTTCTCGATCGAACCCCAGAAAATCAGCGCCAGCACCACCGCACGGTAGGCCATCAGCATCTTGCGGTTGTTGCCCACCAGGAAGCGCAGGTTGCTCTCGCCCAGGTAGTAGTTGTACATGATCGACGTGAACACGAACAACGCCAGGGCTACGGAGATGAACATGCGGCCCCAGTCGCCGACTACAGCAGCCAGGGAGTTCTGGGTCAGGGCAATGCCGTCGCCTTCAAAACCCGGGGTGTAGAAACCGGACAGCAGGATCAGCAGCGCGGTGCAGGTGCAGATCACGAAGGTGTCGAGGAACACGCTGAATGCCTGGACCACGCCTTGGGCGATCGGGTGTTCTACGGACGCGACTGCGGCCACGTTAGGCGCACTGCCCAGGCCGGCTTCGTTGGCGAACACGCCGCGCTTCACACCCATGATGATCGCGCTGCCAACAAGGCCACCAAAGGCCTGGTCGAGGCCGAAGGCGCTCTTGACGATGGTCGCGAGCATGGCCGGCACGTGGTCGAACTGCAGCACGATCACGTAGAGGGTAACGGCGATGTAGATCAGGGTCTTGACCGGTACCAGCAGGTCGGCGATCGAGGCGATGCGCTTGATCCCGCCAATGAACACCATGCCCAGCAACACGGCCAGGGCCAGGCCGGTGTAAGTGGTGTCGAGGCCAAAGGCGCTGTTCAGCGAGTGGGTCACGGCGTGGGCTTGCAGGCCGTTGAAGGCGAAACCGAAGGTCACCAGCAACAGGAACGCGATGACCATGCCCAGCCAGCGTTTTTGCAGGCCGTGCTGGATGTAGTAGGCCGGGCCGCCACGGAAGGTGCCTTCGGCATCGGTGCGTTTGTACAGCTGGCCGAGGGCGCATTCGATAAAGCTCGACGACATGCCCACCAGTGCGGTGACCCACATCCAGAACACGGCACCCGGGCCACCCAGAGTCACGGCAATGCCGACACCGGCAATGTTACCCGCACCTACACGACCGGCCAGGCTGAGCATCAGCGCCTGGAACGAGCTGAGTTGGTCGGAGCTGTTCTTCAAGCTGTCGCGAAACACCGAGAACATGTGGAAGAAGTGACGCAGTTGTACGAAACGCGAGCGAATCGTGAAATAACCGCCGAGCCCGACAATGAGCACGATCAGTACTTTCCCTGAGAGGAAGTCGTT
This sequence comes from Pseudomonas sp. TE24901, assembly GCF_054058375.1. Taxonomy (NCBI): domain Bacteria; kingdom Pseudomonadati; phylum Pseudomonadota; class Gammaproteobacteria; order Pseudomonadales; family Pseudomonadaceae; genus Pseudomonas; species Pseudomonas sp. TE24901. The sequence continues at coordinate 566,493 of NZ_JBSSAF010000001.1, read as the reverse complement.
GATGACTTCGAGCATGGAGTGTTCCTCGCTGATTTTTCTAATGGCAAACGCAGGACGGTCCGACGCATCGCTCAGCACCAGGCAGTGCACGACGCTTGGAACCCAATCCTTTTGCGGGTGTTGTTATTCATGCGCTTTCGCGTTGTGTCCGGGCCTCGTTACCGACGGCCGCAGGCGCGAAGAGGGGCGGCACTATACCTAGGCAAGCGTGATCCGTCTGCACGGGGCGATTAAAGGTTTCAGCCGAGCTGTGGCGGGGGTAGTGGGTTTGCAGGGCGATATTGGATTTTTTATAAGCGTCATTTCACAACCTTGAGGCAAAAAAAAGGGCCTGAAGAACGAGCCTTCAGGCCCTCAAAAGGTGAGAGGTGTCTAGTCCCTCAACCTGGTGAGCGGTGCAACAAACGCTTAGGCCTTCAGTGGAACCAAGCGTGGGGCAATCATGTTTTCGGGGCGCAGGATGTCGTCGAGCATGGCGTCGTCGAGCAAGCCTTCTTCGCGCACCAGTTCCAGCACGCCGCGGCCGCTTTCAAGGGCGATGCGGGCGATGCGGGTGGCGTTTTCGTAGCCGATGTACGGGTTCAGCGCGGTGACCAGGCCGATGGAGTGCTCCACCAGCTCGCGGCAGCGGGCTTCGTTGGCGGTGATGCCGGTGATGCAATGCTCGCGCAGCATGTCCATGGCGCGTTGCAGCAGGCGGATCGAGTCGAAGATCTTGAAGGCGATCAGCGGCTCCATCACGTTCAGTTGCAGTTGGCCGCCTTCGGCTGCCATGGTCAGGGCCAGGTCGTTGCCGATCACTTGGAACGCCACTTGGTTCACGGCTTCCGGGATCACCGGGTTGACCTTGCCGGGCATGATCGAGCTGCCTGGCTGGCGTGCCGGCAGATTGATCTCGTTGATGCCGGTGCGTGGGCCGCTGGACAGCAGGCGCAGGTCGTTGCAGATCTTCGACAGCTTCACGGCAGTACGCTTGAGCATGCCGGAGAACAGCACGAAGGCGCCCATGTCGGAGGTGGCTTCGATCAGGTCGGCGGCTGGAACAACCGGCTGGCCACTGATGACGGCCAGGCGTTGTACGGCCAGGGCCTGGTAGCGCGGGTCGGCGTTGATGCCGGTACCGATGGCGGTGCCGCCCAGGTTCACTTCGGTCAGCAGTTCTGGCGCCAGTGTTTTCAGGCGGGCCAGGTCTTCACCCAGGGTGGTGGCGAAGGCACGGAATTCCTGGCCGAGGGTCATCGGCACGGCGTCTTGCAATTGGGTGCGGCCCATTTTCAGCACGTGGCTGAACTCTTCGCCTTTGGCGGCGAACGCCTGGATCAGGCTGTCGAGGCTGGCCAGCAGCGCGTCATGGCCCAGCAGCAGACCCAGGCGGATCGCGGTCGGGTAGGCGTCGTTGGTCGACTGCGCCATGTTCACGTCGTTGTTGGGGTGCAGGTACTGGTATTCGCCCTTGTTGTGGCCCATGGCCTCCAACGCGATGTTGGCGATGACTTCGTTGGCATTCATGTTGGTTGAAGTGCCAGCGCCGCCTTGAATCATGTCCACCACGAACTCTTCGTGGAAATCGCCGCGGATCAGGCGGGCACAGGCTTCGCTGATGGCCGCGTGCTTGGCTTCGCTGAGCTGACCCAGCTCGCGGTTGGCGTCTGCCGCCGCTTGCTTGACCATTGCCAGGCCGACCACCAATTTCGGGTAATGCGAAATCGGAACACCCGAGAGGCGGAAGTTGTTCACCGCTCGCAGGGTCTGGATGCCGTAATACGCTTGAGCCGGTACTTCGAGTACGCCAAGCAGGTCTTTTTCTGTGCGGAAAGATGCAGCGGAGGACATGACGGAAATCATCTCGATATGGACCCGGAACTGGCCGGAACGCTGCGAATGCTAGGCTTGTAGAAGTTTTTGGGCCAATGCTGTTAAGCACTAACCTATGCACAAACGGCATAATATGCGTGTGACCCGGTTATCATGGCGGGCGTGTGTGCCAAAATGGTGCGTACCCGTGGGAGGAACTGATGAACCTTGAGAGCAAATGGCTGGAAGACTTCAGCGCCCTGGCGGCGACGCGCAGTTTTTCCCAGGCGGCAGAGCGGCGCTTTGTGACCCAGCCGGCGTTCAGCCGCCGTATCCGTAGCCTGGAAGCGGCGTTGGGGCTGACGCTGGTCAACCGGTCGCGTACGCCAGTGGAATTGACGGCGGCGGGCCAGCTGTTCCTGGTGACGGCGCGCACCGTGGTCGAACAGCTGGGTGAAGTGTTGCGCCATTTGCATCACCTGGAAGGTGGGCAGGGCGAGGTCATGCAAGTGGCGGCAGCGCACTCCCTGGCGCTGGGCTTCTTCCCGCGCTGGATCGCGCAACTGCGCAACGAAGGCTTGAACATCGCCACACGGTTGGTGGCCACCAACGTCGGTGATGCTGTGCACGCCCTGCGCGAAGGCGGTTGCGACCTGATGCTGGCGTTCTACGACCCGGATGCGGCCATGCAGATGGATGCCGAGATTTTCCCTTCGCTGCACCTGGGCAATACCGAAATGCTCCCGGTGTGTGCCGCCGATGCCGACGGCAAGCCGCTGTTCGACCTGGAAGGCGAGGGCAGTGTGCCGCTGCTGGCCTACAGCGCCGGCGCGTTCCTTGGCCGTTCGGTGCACCTGCTGCTGCGCCAGCGTGCGCTGCGCTTTACCACCGTGTACGAAACCGCCATGGCCGACAGTCTCAAGAGCATGGCCCTGGAAGGCCTGGGCATCGCCTGGGTGCCACAGTTGAGTGTGCGTGCGGAGTTGGCGCGCGGTGAGCTGGTGGTATGCGGCGGTCCGCAATGGCACGTGCCGCTGGAGATCCGCCTGTATCGCTGTGCGCTGGTGCGCAAGGCGAATGTGCGGTTGTTGTGGCGCAAGCTTGAAGGTGGGGCGGCCAGCGCAACACTGTGAACGGCGGATGAAGCCCGGGGCAATTGTGACCTGTTGAAATTGACTGGGAGGGTGGCTCAGTCGAATTTATCAAGGTATTTGCGAATGTTTTGTTTGTTCGCGTCGGAGTAGTTCAAATCATTGCCGCGCAGAACGGACTCGCCGTTGTATTTCATAAACGTATCATTCCACCAACCGTTATAAGTGATATCCGCGTCCTTGCGCGTTGCGCCCAGCAAAAGTCCAAGTGCGTGCGCTGCGCCTCGAGGATTGTTGTAAGAAGTCATTCCAAACTCATGGCCGGAGTCGGCCTTGGCAGGTTCGCTGAAGCTTAAATGGGCCGGTGTTACGAATAACGTTTTCTGCAGCTCGGGCTTTTTCGATTTGTGGTTGTGACCTGGGTTCTCGTTTCTGTTCCAGTGCTCGCGAAGGCCGCGCTCGACATCATTGTCGGATTTGTAGTTGAAGTCGCGCATTTTGGGATCGCGGATCACATTGATGACAACTTCTCGTCCTGAAATCTTCTGAATATGCTTTTTGGCCAACGCCAAATGAGTTTGCTCGAATTCCTGTTCGGCGACATAACCCAAATCTTTGTGGAAAACTACATTTACATGAATCGGTTGTTTGGGGGGGCGCTTGGATTTTTCCGTTATTGTTGGGGTTCCTTGTGAAGTGATTCGATAGAAGTCGAAGATGGAATTAGCGCTCACGGATATATCCCTCGTGCTTCGTGTTGAAAATTAAGTAGCCAGGGACAAGCGTATAATTTATGCGTTTTCATGAAGTATTAACTTATCTGAACAGTTAGTGGGAAACTGTGTCTGGTTTTGTAAGTTTTTGGTTATTCGTGTGGCGTATTTAATGGGTTTAAATAGAAATTGGCTGACTTTTGAGTCAGTAAATCGTCTTGAGCGATACGCTAGACAGATGGTCATGCCAGGGGCTGTTTATCTTGATTATTACGGTATACTGCGCGGCCTTCGGCCGGTCCAACCGGCCAAATTTCGTACAACAAGCCACGCCGGATTTCCCGCGTGGCTTGTTGTTTTTTGACGCGCCTGCGGGCGCCCAGAGAGAAGAGGCACGACGATGAGTGCATTGGTTGGCGTGATCATGGGCTCCAAGTCCGATTGGTCCACCCTTAGCCACACCGCCGATATGCTGGAAAAACTCGGCATTCCGTATGAAGTGAAAGTGGTCTCTGCCCACCGCACCCCGGATCTGCTGTTCCAGTATGCCGATGAAGCAGAATCCCGTGGCATCGAGGTGATCATCGCCGGTGCCGGCGGTGCGGCGCACCTGCCAGGCATGTGTGCGGCCAAGACCCACCTGCCGGTACTCGGCGTGCCGGTGCAGTCGGCGATGCTCTCGGGCGTGGACTCGCTGTTGTCCATCGTGCAGATGCCGGCCGGTATCCCGGTGGCCACCCTGGCAATCGGCAAAGCGGGCGCGATCAACGCCGCGCTGCTGTCTGCCAGCATCCTGGGCGCCAAGCACCCGCAGTTCCACGCGGTGCTGAAAAAATTCCGTGCTGAGCAGACAGACAGCGTGCTGGACAATCCAGACCCACGCATCGCCTGAGGTTGTTGACGATGAAAATCGGTGTAATCGGTGGCGGCCAACTGGGTCGCATGCTGGCCCTGGCGGGAACTCCACTGGGGATGAACTTCGCTTTCCTGGACCCGGCGCCGGACGCTTGCGCGGCTGCATTGGGTGAACACCTGCGTGCTGACTACAGCGACCCGGACCACCTGCGTCAACTGGCGGACGAAGTCGACCTGGTGACCTTCGAGTTCGAAAGCGTCCCGGCTGAAACCGTGGCCTTCCTGTCGCAGTTCGTGCCGGTGTACCCGAGTGCCGAAGCCTTGCGCATCGCCCGCGACCGCTGGTTCGAGAAAAGCATGTTCAAGGACCTGGGCATTCCGACCCCGGCCTTCGCCGATATCCAGTCCCAGGCAGACCTGGACGCGGCCGTTGCCAGCATCGGCCTGCCGGCCGTGTTGAAAACCCGCACCCTGGGTTACGACGGCAAGGGTCAGAAAGTCCTGCGCACTGCGGCTGATGTGGTCGGTACCTTCGCCGAGTTGGGCAGCGTTGCCTGCCTGCTGGAAGGCTTCGTGCCGTTCACCGGTGAAGTTTCGCTGATCGCCGTGCGTGCCCGCGATGGCGAAACCCGCTTCTACCCGTTGGTGCACAACACCCACGACAGCGGCATCCTCAAGCTGTCCGTGGCCAGCACCGACCACCCGTTGCAGGCCCTGGCCGAAGATTATTCCAGCCGTGTGCTCAAGCAGCTGGATTACGTGGGGGTGATGGCGTTCGAGTTCTTTGAAGTCGACGGTGGCCTCAAGGCTAACGAAATCGCCCCGCGTGTGCACAACTCCGGGCACTGGACCACCGAAGGCGCCGAGTGCAGCCAGTTCGAAAACCACCTGCGGGCGGTGGCGGGCTTGCCATTGGGCTCCACGGCCAAGGTCGGCGAGAGCGCCATGCTCAACTTCATCGGCACCGTGCCTGCGGTGGAAAAAGTCATCGCCATCGACGATTGCCACCTGCATCACTACGGCAAGGCCTTCAAGGCCGGGCGCAAGGTAGGTCACGCCAACCTGCGCTGCAAGGACCGTGCGACGCTGCAGGCGCAGATCCTCAAGGTTGAGGCGCTGATCGCCGAGCAATAAGCCGAGTCCGACGGGAACCATTCGGTAACCGTCGTCCTCTGATTGCAGGATGCCAAAGCCTGACTAGGCTTTGGCATAGTTCACTTCATTCAGAGGGAAATGCCATGGGTATCATCGGAACCATCTTTATCGGCCTGATCGTCGGCCTGCTGGCGCGTTTCCTCAAGCCAGGCGACGACAGCATGGGCTGGATCATGACCATCCTGCTGGGTATCGCCGGTTCCCTGGTCGCCACCTACGGTGGCCAGGCGCTGGGTATCTACCAGGCGGGCCAGGGCGCGGGCTTCATCGGTGCACTGATCGGTGCCATCGTGCTGCTGGTGATCTACGGCCTGATCAAAAAGAAATGATCTAAGCGACAAAGCCCTCTGCGCTGCGCAGGCGCAGAGGGCTAGAATGCTCGCCACCTGTATTTGTCGAGCCTCTCCATGCGCCGTCTTCTGTTGACTCTTCTCTTGCTGGGTTCCGGCCTTGCACACGCCGGCGAATTGCCGGAAACCGACTGGCTCGACCTGATGCCGCTGTCGGATCAGAAAGCCCTCGAGGCCATGCCCGAGATTGATCACAACTCCCCTGAAGCCCAAGGCACGTTCACCGAAAAAGGTGGCTTGAAACAAAGCAAAGGCTTGCCGGCGGTGATGTACTCCACCAAGACCGTGGCCGCCATGAACGGCAAGAACATCCGCATTGGTGGCTACCCCGTTCCGCTGGAAACCGACGCCAAGGGCCGCAGCACCTTGTTCTTCCTCGTGCCGTACCCGGGCGCCTGCATCCACGTGCCGCCACCGCCGCCTAATCAGCTGGTGCTGGTGCGCTACCCCAAGGGCTTGAAGCTGGATGATATCTACACGCCGTTGTGGGTGACGGGCACGTTGAAGGTGGAGAAGGTCAATAACGACCTGGCGGACGCCGCGTATGCGCTGGATGCGGGGAAGGTGAGGGTGGTGAAGGAGTCGGATCTCTAAAACCCAACACCTATCAATGTGGGAGCTGGCTTGCCTGCGATGCAGGCACCTCGGTGTATCAGTGTCACCGAGGCGATGCTATCGCAGGCAAGCCAGCTCCCACATTTGGATCGGGTTTACAGCGCGATACTGGTGATGCTCACGCCCAAGGTGTGGTGTTGGCCTGGTGCCAAGGTCACCACATCATCCAGCACATTCGCCGTTTCGATGCACAGCATGCCTTGCCAGCCATCATCGGCCATGTCGTCGAACGCCTTGGCGCGTTCGGTCCACGGGTTCCAGATCACGGTGGACTTTGAACCCTCGGCCGTGAGCTGGAGGCGGCGCTGCCAGTCTTTGTCGACGATGTGCAGTTGCGCCGGGGTGTCGAGGTAGATGCGGTCGGTCTCGGCGGTGAAATGCAAGAGGCCGGACTGCGTCTTCTCGGCCCAGCCATCGGCGGTGTCGATATACGCCAGCCCGTCCAGGCCTTCTACCTGCACATTGCGCACGTCGCTCACGGCGAAGTAGGTGTGCAGCGCCTGGCTCAGGGTCACGGTCTCGCTGCCACGGTTATGGCTGGTCAGGCGGATGTGCAACTGGTCGTCCAGCAACAGGCTTAGCGTCAGGTCGACTTGATGGGGCCATCCCGGGAAGCCGCCCGCCGGGACTGGAAGCGCCAGGTCCACTCGCAGCGCTTCGCCTTCGAATGCGGTCCCGGCCAATTCCCAGAGTGCTGTACGCACAAAGCCATGGGCGCCGGCAGGCCGTTCGCTCTGGCGCATCGCCTTCACGCTCTGCGGGTTGCGGTCGAATACACCGAACCACGGCCAGCACACCGGTACGCCGGTACGAATGCCCTTGCCTTGTTTGAACACCGCCTCAGGGTTGGGCCAGATCAACGGCTGTTCGCCTTCGCGCCGGTAACTGAAGATGTGCGCGCCTTGCTGGGCGATCATCAGTTCGGCGCCGTCGTGGCGAATGCGCCAGCAGTCCAGCTCGTCGATTTTCACGGTTTCAACGTGGGGCACAGGCATACAAAGCACTCTTTATGGCAGGCAATGGGGCAATTGACCGTCAAAACCCAATGAGGTTTAACGTGCGCGCGACGGAACCGAACGCGTGCGACCGCTGCCATCGATGGCGACGAACACGAACACCGCCTCGGTGACCTTGCGCCATTCGCTGGACAGCGGGTCATCGCTCCACACTTCGACCATCATCTGGATCGAGCTGCGGCCGATTTCCAGGGCCTGGGTATAGAAGGACAGCTGCGCGCCCACTGCCACCGGTACCAGGAACGCCATGCGATCGATGGCCACGGTTGCCACGCGACCGCCTGCAACTTTGCTGGCCATGGCGGTGCCGGCCAGGTCCATCTGTGCGACCAGCCAGCCGCCGAAGATATCGCCAAAACCGTTGGTTTCACGCGGGAGCGCGGTGATTTGCAGGGCGAGATCGCCTTGCGGGATAGGATCTTCTTGTTCGAGTTCGATCATGCCAAGGGTGCCTCTGACCCGTAACGCTTCATGGGTATTTCAAGTGGATAGCCGTCTTCGAAAAAAACGTTTCAGCACCAACATACACCGCGTGATGCGTTTCTCGTAAGGCGTACTAAAGGGAAACTCTGCCAAATCGGCTGGATGGCACCCAACGACGTTTTGGCACAGCAGCCCCTCAAGACAGCGGGTTTGGCGCTTGCAAGGGCCGAGTATATCGAGACGCTGGCGTCGCGACGACCTCCCAGCGTTCATTTGGTCGCCAAATCCCAGCTGTAATGGGGCTTTTTCCGGAAACTGTGCTCATGGCACGGAATATTTGCAGGGCGTGGGGTGTTGTTCCGGCAAGTACCCGTCTTTATAGAGAAGCCTTGCCGATGTCTACTTCTGCGCCCCTCGTGCGCTCGCTGACCCGCAGCGACTACAAAACCCTGTCGCTGTCCGCCCTGGGCAGTGCCCTGGAGTTCTATGACTTCATCATTTTTGTGTTTTTCGCGGCGGTGGTGGGCAAGCTGTTTTTCCCACCGGACATGCCTGAATGGATGCGCCTGGTGCAGACCTTCGGCATTTTTGCGGCCGGCTACCTGATCCGCCCCCTGGGCGGCATCGTCATGGCGCACTTCGGCGACCTGCTGGGGCGCAAGAAGATGTTCACCCTGAGTATTTTCCTGATGGCATTGCCGACCCTGGCCATCGGCTTGCTGCCGACGTATGCACAGGTCGGCCTGCTGGCGCCGGTGTTGTTGCTGTTGATGCGCATCATCCAGGGCGCGGCGATTGGCGGCGAGGTGCCGGGCGCGTGGATTTTTGTGGCCGAGCACGTGCCAGCCAAGCGGATTGGCTATGCCGTTGGTGTGTTGTCGGTAGGCCTGAACCTGGGGATTCTGCTGGGTTCGCTGGTCGCTACGGGTATCAACGGTGCCTACAGCCCCGAGCAGGTGGCCGATTATGCGTGGCGTATTCCGTTTCTGCTGGGCGGGGTATTCGGCTTGATGTCGGTGTACCTGCGTCGCTGGTTGCATGAAACGCCGGTGTTCGCCGAGTTGCAGCAGCGCAAGGCATTGTCCCGTGACGTGCCGCTGCGCACGGTGTTGCGCGAGAGTCGCGAGTCGATTGTGTTGTCGATGTTGATGACCTGGTTCTTGTCGGCGGGTGTGGTGGTGGTGATCCTGATGACGCCCGCCCTGCTGCAAGGTGTCTACCATGTCGCCCCCAAGGTGGCGTTGCAGGCCAATAGCCTGGCGATCATCAGCATGGCGCTGGGCTTGGTGATTGCCGGCAAGTTGTGCGACCGCCTGGGCGCTGGCCGGGTGCTAGTGGTTGGCTGCTTCGGCTTGATGGTGACGTGCTGGGCGCTGTACGCCAGCCTGGCTGGCCATCCGCAGTGGCTCTTCCCGTTGTACATGCTGACCGGGCTATTTGTCGGCACGGTGACCGCAGCCCCCTTCGTCATGGTGACGGGCTTCCCGGCGGCCGTGCGTTTCAGTGGCCTGTCGTTTTCCTACAACCTGGCCTATGCCGTGCTTGGCGGGCTGAGCCCGGTGTTTGTGTCGCTGTTGCTCAAGGAGAGCCCGATGGGCCCGGCCTACTATGTGGCGCTGGTGTGCGTCATGGGCATGGGGGTGGGTGGGTACCTCTGCAAGCGCGGGCGCTAAGCAACGCTGTGCTTTTGCGGGCGATTTGTTATCGTGCCGAACCGACCCCGGTGCTTGCCGGGGTCTCGCGTTCGCCGTCCTGACAATAAGAGAAGCCTTGCCATGTCCTCCGTGCCCGCAAGCAGTGCGCAACCTTCGCGCCCGCTGACCCGCAACGACTACAAAACCCTGTCGCTGTCTGCCTTGGGCGGGGCGCTGGAATTCTACGACTTCATCATTTTTGTGTTTTTCGCCACCGTGGTCGGAAAACTGTTCTTCCCCGCCGACATGCCTGAATGGCTGCGCCTGGTACAAACCTTCGGCATTTTCGCCGCGGGCTATCTGGCGCGCCCGCTGGGCGGCATCATCATGGCGCACTTCGGCGACCTGCTGGGCCGCAAGAAGATGTTCACCCTGAGCATCTTCATGATGGCCGTGCCGACCCTGATCATGGGCCTGCTGCCCACCTACGCGCAGATCGGCCTGTGGGCGCCGCTGCTGTTGCTGCTGATGCGCGTCATCCAGGGCGCGGCGATCGGCGGCGAAGTGCCGGGTGCCTGGGTGTTTGTGTCCGAACACGTGCCACCCCGTCACATCGGCTACGCCTGCGGCACCCTGACCAGTGGCCTGACTGCGGGCATCCTGCTGGGCTCGCTGGTGGCCACCGCCATCAATACGCTCTACAGCCCGGAGCAGGTCTCGGACTACGCGTGGCGTATCCCATTCCTGCTCGGCGGCGTATTCGGCCTGTTGTCGGTGTACCTGCGCCGCTGGCTGCATGAAACGCCGATCTTCGCCGAAATGCAGCAGCGCAAAGCCTTGGCGGCCGAGTTGCCATTGCGTGCGGTCCTGCGTGATCACCGTAGCGCCATCGTGCTGTCGATGCTGCTGACCTGGCTGCTGTCGGCCGGTGTGGTGGTGGTCATCCTGATGACCCCGACCGTGCTGCAGACCGTCTACCACTTCAGCCCGACGGTTTCGTTGCAAGCCAACAGCCTGGCCATCGTTACCCTCAGCCTGGGCTGTATCGCCTCTGGCGCCCTGGCCGACCGCTTCGGTGCAGGCCGCGTGCTGGTGATTGGTTGCCTTCTGCTGCTGGCAACCTCGTGGACGCTGTACCACAGCCTCATCGAGCACCCGAACTGGCTCTTCCCGCTGTACACCCTGACCGGCCTGTTTGTGGGCGTGATTGGTGTGGTGCCCTACGTGATGGTCAAGGCCTTCCCGCCGGTGGTGCGCTTCAGCGGGTTGTCGTTCTCGTACAATGTTGCCTACGCCGTGTTTGGCGGCCTGACGCCGCTGGCGGTGTCGCTGCTGATGAAGGAAAGCCCGATGGGCCCTGCCTACTATGTCGCCGTACTGTGTGTGATGGGGACGCTGGTGGGTGGCTACCTGTGGAAACGCGGGCGCTGACTCACTGATAACCCTGTGGCGAGGGAGCTTGCTCCCGCTGGGCTGCGCAGCAGCCCCAGAAAAAAGCGGGAGCGCTACGCACTCCAGCGCGAGCAAGCTCGCTCGCCACACAGTTTGTTTATGCCAACGTTTTCAGAGTGTTTCTGAAACATCGCCTAAATCCCCGCTTTTCCCCCGCAAGCCCCGGTTTTATTGATCTTTGCCCTTCCTGTCAGGATTTTCACAAATGCTGGCCTTTCATCTAATTGTCATATTCCAGACATAGAGTGTTCACACGGCCTACCGATACTTGGCCCCGATCCAACTATCCCTATCTGCTAGGAGCAAGGCATGAAACTGAAGCGTTTGATGGCGGCAATGACTTTTGTCGCTGCTGGCGTTGCGACCGCCCACGCGGTGGCCGCTGGTGTTGACCCGGCAATTCCGGCTTACGCCAAGACCACCGGTGTATCGGGCAACCTGTCCAGCGTTGGTTCCGACACCCTGGCTAACCTGATGACCCTGTGGGCTGAGTCCTACAAAAAGGAATACCCGAACGTCAACATCCAGATTCAGGCTGCCGGCTCCGCCACTGCACCTCCTGCGCTGACTGAAGGCACCTCCAACCTGGGCCCGATGAGCCGCAAGATGAAGGACACCGAACTGGCTGCCTTCGAGCAGAAGTACGGCTACAAGCCAACCGCTATCCCGGTTGCCGTGGACGCCCTGGCCGTGTTCGTACACAAAGACAACCCGATCCAGCACCTGACCATGGAACAAGTCGACGCGATTTTCTCCTCGACTCGTCTGTGCGGCGCCAAAGCCGACGTGAAAACCTGGGGTGACCTGGGCGTGACCGGCGACCTGGCCAACAAGCCAGTGCAACTGTTCGGTCGTAACTCGGTATCCGGCACCTACGGCTACTTCAAAGAAGAAGCCCTGTGCAAAGGCGACTACAAGCCAAACGTGAACGAACAACCAGGCTCGGCTTCGGTCGTGCAGTCGATCAGCTCCTCGCTGAACGGCATCGGTTACTCGGGCATCGGCTACAAGACTGCAAGCGTGAAGACCGTTGCTCTGGCCAAGAAAGGCAGCACTGACTTCATCGAAGACAGCGAAGAAAACGCCCTGAACGGCAAATACCCGCTGTCGCGTTTCCTCTACGTCTATGTCAACAAGGCCCCGAACAAGCCTCTGGCCCCGCTGGAAGCTGAGTTCGTGAAACTGGTTCTGTCCAAACAAGGCCAGGAAGTTGTGGTGAAAGACGGCTATATCCCACTGCCAGCCAAAGTGGCCGCCAAGGCCCTGGCTGACCTGGGTCTGAAAGAAGGCAACTAAGCCTGCAACACCTGTAGGAGCTGGCTCGCCAGCGATGGAAGTGACGCGGTCTGCCAGGCACACCGCTTCGCTGGCAAGCCGGCTCCTACAGTCCATTTTCTAGTCCGCTGCCAGCCCTGCTACGCGGCGGCTTTGTTGCGTCACTGCATTGTCATCTTTCTGTCATACAGGATCGCTAGGGTGTGCGCATGAATGATCTGGCCAATTCCACCATGACGACTACTTCTCCCCCCAAGCGCATTGATTTCAATACGCCTGAGCTGCAACGCAAGCGCCGCATTCGCGCGCTCAAAGATCGCCTGACCCGTTGGTACGTCTTGATCGGCGGCCTCGCCGTCCTCGGCGCCATCACCCTGATCTTCTTCTTCCTCGCCTATGTCGTCGCGCCTTTGTTCCAGGGTGCCTCGTTGACCAAGGAAGATGCCCTCACGCCTGCGTGGATCCAGGACGCCGGCAAGCCGCTGATGATCTCTCTGGAAGAACAGAACCAGGTCGCCATGCGGGTTTCCGACAAGGGCCAGGCGCTGTTCTTTGATGTGGACAGCGGCGCCGAGATCAAGCGCGTCGACTTGCCGTTGCCGGCTGGCAGCCAAGTGGTGTCCATTGGTAAAGACCAACCGGGCAGCCCGTTGGTGATCCTCGGTTTGTCCAATGGCCAATCCCTGGTGTTCCGCCACACCTATAAAGTGTCGTACCCGGACGGCAAGAAAACCATCAACCCAGCAGTCGAATACCCTTACGGTGAAACGCCAATCGTGCTGGACGATGGTGGTCGCCCGCTGGAACACGTTGCACTGAACGCCACTGACTCCTCCCTGGTGGTCGCCGGTTCGTCGGGCTCGCACTTGAACGTGCTGTCACTGAGCCGCGAAGAAAACATGATGACCGGTGAAGTCACCAGCGAGCAGAAGCGTATCGAGCTGCCGCAAATGACCGAGCCGGTGAAGGCGATCTTCATCGACCCACGCCAGCAGTGGCTGTACGTGATCAACGGTCGCGCGTTGGCCGATGTGTTCAGCCTGCGTGACAAGAGCCTCAACGGTCGCTACAAACTGCTCGAAGACGGCGCTGCCGAGATCACGGCCAGTACTCAACTGGTGGGCGGTATCTCGCTGATCGTCGGTAACTCCAAGGGTGGCCTGGCCCAGTGGTTCATGGCCCGCGACCCGGACGGCGAGCAACGCCTGAAACAGATCCGCACCTTCCAGATGGGTACTGCACCCATCGTGGAAATCACCGCTGAAGAGCGTCGCAAAGGCTTCACTGCCCTGGATGCTTCCGGCAAGTTCGGCGTGTTCCACAGCACCGCCCACCGCACCCTGCTGGTCGACCCCGTGGTTGATGGCCAAGGCCTGTTCGGCCTGTCGCCACGCGCCAACCGCGTGATCGTGGAAGCCGGTGGCAAGCTGCAACCGCTGCTGCTGGACAACCCGCACCCGGAAGTGTCCTGGAGCGCGTTGTGGAGCAAGGTCTGGTACGAAAACTACGACGAGCCTAAGTACGTCTGGCAATCGACCGCCGCCAACACCGACTTCGAACCGAAGATGAGCCTGGCTCCGCTGACGTTCGGTACGTTGAAAGCTGCGTTCTACGCCATGCTGCTGGCTGCACCGCTGGCCGTTGCCGCTGCGATCTACACCGCTTACTTCATGGCCCCGAGCTTGCGCCGCAAGGTCAAGCCGGTGATCGAGTTGATGGAAGCGATGCCGACGGTGATCCTCGGCTTCTTCGCCGGCCTGTTCCTGGCGCCGTATGTGGAAGGGCACCTGCCGGGCATCTTCAGCCTGCTGATGCTGTTGCCGATTGGCATCCTGGTGGCTGGTTTCATCTTCAGCCGCCTGCCTGAGTCGCTGCGCCTGCGCGTTCCTGATGGCTGGGAAAGCGCGATCCTGATCCCGGTGATCCTGTTCGTGGGCTGGCTCTCGCTGTACATGAGCCCGTACCTGGAAACCTGGTTCTTCGGCGGCGACATGCGCATGTGGATCTCCCACGACCTGGGCATCACCTACGACCAGCGCAACGCACTGGTAGTCGGCCTGGCCATGGGTTTTGCGGTAATCCCGAACATTTACTCCATCGCCGAAGACGCCGTGTTCAGCGTGCCGCGCGGCCTCACCCTGGGCTCCCTGGCCCTCGGCGCCACGCCATGGCAGACCATGACTCGCGTGGTCATCCTGACCGCCAGCCCGGGTATCTTCTCGGCGCTGATGATCGGCATGGGCCGTGCGGTCGGCGAAACCATGATCGTGTTGATGGCCACCGGCAACACCCCGGTGATGGAAATGAACCTGTTCGAAGGCCTGCGCACCCTGGCGGCCAACGTGGCGGTCGAGATGCCGGAGTCGGAAGTGGGCGGTAGTCACTACCGCGTGCTTTTCCTCTCGGCACTGGTACTGCTGCTGTTCACCTTCATCATGAACACCCTCGCCGAGCTGATCCGTCAGCGTCTGCGCAAGAAATACTCGTCGCTTTAAGAAAGGTAGAAGTCTGTGAAACAGAACTCCCTGAATGGATGGTTCAAGAGCGGCGCCCCCGGCGTCTGGATCAGCGGTGGCGCGGTGTCCATCGCGGTCATCATGACCATTGGCTTGCTGGCGGTGATTGCCGTGCGTGGTCTCGGCCACTTCTGGCCGGCCGACCTGATCCAGGCCAACTACAGCGTGCCTGGCCTGGAAAACCATATCGTCATCGGCGAAGTGGTGCAGAAGGAAGAAGTGCCGCGTGAGCGCCTGAAAAGCGCCGGCCTGCCCGTGCCGGAGCAAGGCCCGGAATTCATGACCCGCGAGCTGATCAAGGTCGGTAACCGGGACCTGAACGGCAACGACTTCACCTGGATCGTCGGCGAGTGGTTGAAGGACCAGACCAAGCCGGTCGAACTGATGGCCATCGAGCGTCGCGAGTGGGGCAACTTCTACGGCACCCTGGTCAACGTGAAGCAGGACGGCAAGGTCATTGCTGAAGGCGAGGCCGCGTGGCCTGAGCTGCAGGCGCGTGTCGACCGTGTGAACAAGCTGGCAGCTCAGCTCAAAAGCCTGGAAAAAACCGATATCGGCGCGATCAACGCCGGGTTGGAGCGCATCCGCCTGCACGGTCGCAAGCTGGAGCTGGAAGGCAAGCTCGACGCCACCGCCCAGGCCGACATGGACACTGGCCGTGCCGAGCTGAACAACCGCTATAAAGAGATCGAAGCGCGCCTGGCTGACCTGCATACCCAGTTCAACCGCGACTCGCTGACGGCCCGCGATGGCAACGGCAAGGAAGTGGAAATCGGCATCGGCAAAGTGGTGCACGCTTACCAGCCGAACGCCATGGGCACCCTGACCAAGATCGGCTTCTACTTCAGCAAGGTCTGGGAATTCCTCAGCGATGACCCACGGGAAGCCAACACCGAAGGCGGGATCTTCCCGGCCATCTTCGGCACCGTGATGATGACCCTGATCATGGCGATGATCGTGACCCCGTTCGGCGTACTGGCGGCGGTGTACCTGCGTGAATACGCCAAGCAGAACACCCTGACACGGGTTATCCGCATTGCGGTGAACAACCTGGCGGGCGTACCGGCCATCGTCTACGGCGTGTTCGGCCTGGGCTTCTTCGTGTATGTACTGGGTGGCTCGGTTGACCGCCTGTTCTTCGCCGAAGCCTTGCCGGCTCCGACCTTCGGTACGCCGGGCCTGCTGTGGGCTTCGCTGACCCTGGCGCTGCTGGCGGTGCCGGTGGTGATCGTGGCCACCGAAGAGGGCCTGGCGCGAATTCCTCGCACCGTGCGTGAAGGCTCCTTGGCACTGGGCGCGACCAAGGCAGAAACGCTGTGGAAGATCGTGCTGCCGATGGCCAGCCCGGCAATGATGACCGGCATGATCCTCGCCGTGGCCCGCGCCGCCGGTGAAGTGGCGCCGCTGATGCTGGTAGGTGTAGTGAAACTGGCGCCGTCGCTGCCGCTGGACGGCAACTACCCGTACCTGCATCTGGACCAGAAGATCATGCACTTGGGCTTCCATATTTATGACGTCGGCTTCCAGAGCCCGAACGTCGAAGCCGCACGGCCGCTGGTGTACGCCACCGCCTTGCTGCTGGTGCTGGTGATCGCCACGCTCAACCTGTCGGCAGTGTGGATCCGTAACCACCTGCGCGAAAAGTACAAAGCGCTGGATAGCTGATCTGAATTGAACGCGGACTCAATGTGGGAGCGGGCTTGCTCGCGAATGCGGTGTCTCAGAAACACATAGGTCGACTGACCCGACGCCTTCGCGAGCAAGCCCGCTCCCACACAACGAATTGGTAGCACAGGGAGCATCCCATGCAACACGAAACCCCTACCCACGGCATCAACATGTCTGCCCTGGGTCGCGACAAGCAGAGCCTGAGCCTGGCCCAGGAAACCGTGGCCATCGAAGTGCCGGGCCTGAGCCTGTACTACGGTGAAAAGCAGGCGCTGTTCGACGTCAGCATGAACATCCCCAAGCAGCGCGTGACCGCCTTCATCGGCCCGTCGGGCTGCGGAAAGTCCACGCTGCTGCGTACCTTCAACCGCATGAACGACCTGGTGGACGGTTGCCGTGTGGAAGGCGCCATCAACCTCTACGGCAGCAACATCTACCGTAAGGGTGAAGACGTGGCCGAGCTGCGTCGCCGCGTGGGCATGGTGTTCCAGAAGCCGAACCCGTTCCCCAAGACCATCTACGAAAACGTGGTCTACGGCCTGCGTATCCAGGGCATCAACAAGAAGCGCATCCTCGACGAAGCCGTTGAGTGGGCGTTGAAAGGCGCGGCGCTGTGGGATGAGGTCAAGGACCGCCTGCACGATTCGGCACTCGGCCTGTCTGGTGGCCAGCAGCAACGTCTGGTGATCGCCCGTACCATCGCCGTGGAGCCGGAAGTATTGCTGCTCGACGAACCGTGCTCGGCACTCGACCCGATCTCGACGCTGAAAGTCGAAGAACTGATCTACGAGCTCAAGTCCAAGTTCACCATCGTGATTGTGACCCACAACATGCAACAGGCGGCACGGGTTTCCGACTACACCGCGTTCATGTACATGGGCAAGCTGGTGGAATTCGGCGACACCGATACCCTGTTCACCAACCCGGCCAAGAAGCAGACCGAAGACTACATCACCGGTCGCTACGGCTAGAGCTCGCGGGTTCTGATTGCACTGAATGCTGCGGTTCTCCGCACCTTACCGGACGCTCCAAGGACACCCACATGATTAGCAAAGAAGGCCTTACCCATCACATCTCCGCGCAGTTCAACGCCGAGCTTGAGGAAGTGCGCAGCCACCTCCTGGCGATGGGCGGGCTGGTGGAGAAGCAAGTCAACGACGCCGTCACCGCGCTGATCGAGGCCGACTCGGGCCTGGCCCAGCAAGTGCGCGAGATCGATGACCAAATCAACCAGATGGAGCGCAACATCGACGAAGAATGCCTGCGCATTCTGGCCCGTCGCCAGCCAGCGGCCTCCGACCTGCGCTTGATCATCAGCATCTCCAAGTCGGTGATCGACCTGGAGCGCATCGGCGACGAAGCCACCAAGATCGCCCGTCGTGCCATCCAGCTGTGCGAAGAAGGCGAAGCCCCGCGCGGTTATGTGGAAGTGCGCCATATCGGCGACCAGGTGCGCAACATGGTGCGCGATGCTCTGGACGCTTTCGCCCGCTTCGACGCCGAGCTGGCGTTGTCGGTGGCGCAGTACGACAAGATCATCGACCGCGAATACAAGACCGCGTTGCGTGAGCTGGCCACCTACATGATGGAAGACCCACGCTCTATCTCGCGGGTCTTGAACATTATCTGGGTGCTGCGTTCCCTGGAGCGTATCGGTGACCACGCACGCAACATTTCCGAGCTGGTGATTTACCTGGTGCGCGGCACCGATGTGCGGCACATGGGCCTCAAGCGCATGAAAGCCGAAGTTGAAGGCACAGCCGACCAAATCCCTAATGTTCCGGGCGAACCTGACGATAAGTAAGGTTGCCCGAGAAATTAACGCCCGGCCTCAGGCCGGGCGTTTTTGTTTGTGGCACATGAATTTTTTGCGCAGCCGGGGCAATAAAGTCCGACTGTGACTACCGAGTTTTGGCAAAATGCCATCAGTCAGGCGTCTTGCGTGCCGTTTATAGGGTGAAGGGTCGATGAGTAAAGTCAGTGTATTGGTGGTGGATGACGCCTCGTTTATCCGCGACCTGGTGAAGAAGTGCCTGCGCAACTACTTCCCCGGGATCAAGATTGAAGATGCGGTAAACGGCAAAAAGGCCCAGGCCATCCTGATGCGCGAGACCTTCGACCTGGTGCTGTGCGACTGGGAAATGCCGGAAATGTCGGGCCTGGAGCTGCTGACCTGGTGCCGTGAGCAAGCCCATTTGAAGGCCATGCCTTTCGTGATGGTGACCAGCCGTGGTGACAAGGAAAACGTGGTCCAGGCGATCCAGGCCGGCGTCTCCGGCTACGTCAGCAAGCCGTTCACCAACGAGCAGTTGTTGAACAAGGTCAAGCAAGCCCTGCACAAGATCGGCCGCCTCGACGCCCTGATCGCCAGCGCCCCGACCAAGATGAACTCGGCTTTCGGCAACGACTCCCTGAGCGCCCTGACGGGCGGCAAGCCCGAAGCCGTGCGCCCGGCACCGGTGGCTGCAGCGGCACCCGCCCCGAGCAAAGGCCTGCTCAACAGCCCACCGGTCCAGGCACCGGCTGCCGCGCCGGCGGGCGGTCGTGGCCAGGGCCAACTGCGTTTGTCCAGCGGCAACCAGCAATGTGTGATCAAGGCGCTGAGCATCAAGGAAGCGCTGCTGGTGGTACGCCGCGGTGAAGTGCTGCCTCAGGTACTGGAAAGCGCGGTGCTCGACCTTGAGCAAGGTGACAACGCCGAAGTGGCGCGCCTCAACGGCTACCTGCACGCTATCGTCGCCTACGAACCCAAGCCCGACAGCGACTGGCTGCAACTGACCTTCCGGTTCATCGACCAGGATGCGCAGAAGCTCGACTACATCTCCCGCCTGATCGCCCGCGGCACGGCGCAAAAACACTTCGTGCCAGGCGCCTGATAAAAACCTATCGCCCGATTGCAGGGCTTTTGTAGTGAGCGGGCTTGCCCCGCGCCGGACCGCGCAGCGGCCCCCATTCAGGCACTGCGGTCCTTCAGTCAAACCGCGCTGCCAGCTGCCGGGCGGCTTCGCCACCCAGCGCGGGGCAAGCCCGCTCACTACAATCGTCATGTTCGCTTGCTAGCCTGCCGTTCAGTCATTCTGGCAGGGACACGCCATGCTCATGCGCGTATTGCTGTGGTGCGGCCTGGCCACGGTCGTTCCTTCGGCCCTGGCCATGACCGTCTACAAATCCATTGATGCCCAGGGCAACGTGGTCTACAGCGACCGGCAAACCCCCGGGGCCCAGGCGTTCGTGATCCAGGAGCGCAAGCCTGCGCGTTTGCTGCTCGAAAGGCCGAAGCCGACTTATCCCCAACAAGCCTACCGTTACCCGCTGCCCTGGCGCGGCGGCCCGTTTCGCCTCACCCAAGGGCCCAACGGCAACTTCAGCCATACCGACGCCAAAAGCCGCTACGCCATGGATATCGCCATGCCTGAAGGCACGCCAATCATTGCGGCGCGCAGTGGCATGGTGGTGAAGACCGAGAACGAGCAAGTCGGGCACGGCAATGATGCGTCAGGGAATTTTGTACGGGTGCGCCATGACGATGGCAGCGAGGCGGTGTACCTGCACCTCAAGCAAGGCTCGGTGAGTGTCAGGGCTGGGCAGCGTGTGAGTGTGGGGAGCCCGCTGGCGCTGTCGGGCAATACGGGCAACAGCAGCGGGCCGCACCTGCACTTTGTGGTGCAGCGTGCCACGGAGGCGGGGCTGGTATCGATTCCGTATGAGTTCAACCAGCCGGTGGGCACGCTGCCCAATTTTGCAGCAGGCCTGTAGGCGCCCGGCTTGCCGGCGATGGGGCCAGTGAGAACATCACAGTTTCCACGGTCGCTATCGCCGGTAAGCCGGGCTTCTACGGGGGGGTTAGTCGAGCAACAGGACCTTGGCCAACACGATCTTCGGGCCTTTCATCTTCTTGATGATGATGCGCAGGCCTTCCACTTCCAGCACTTCTTCCTCTTCCGGCACGCGCTTGAGCGTGTCGTAGATCAGGCCGGCCAGGGTTTCGGCTTCGATGTGGTCCAGGTCCACGCCCAGCAGGCGCTCCACCTTGAACAGCGGCGTGTCGCCACGCACCAGCAACTTGCCCGGCTGGTACGCCAGGATGCCGCGTTCGGCCTTGCGATGTTCGTCCTGGATATCGCCCACCAGCACTTCCAGCACGTCTTCCATGGTGAGGTAGCCGATGATCTTGCCGTCGGCTTCTTCCACCAGGGCGAAGTGCGCGCCGCCTTTGCGGAACTGCTCCAGCAACTGCGACAACGGCATATGCCGCGATACGCGCTCCAGTGGGCGGGTCAGTTCGGCCAGGTTGAACGACTCGGGGATGTGGTCCAGGGCTGCCAGTTCCAGCAGCAGGTCCTTGATGTGCAACAGGCCCACGAATTCGTTGCGGTCGGCGTCGTACACCGGATAGCGGCTGAATTTGTGGCGACGGAACAGCGCGAGGATTTCCTTGAGCGGGGCGTTGAAGTCCAGGGTCACCAGGTCTTCCCGGGAGTTGGCCCAGTCCACCACTTCCAGTTCGCCCATTTCCACGGCCGAGGCCAGCACGCGCATGCCTTGGTCGCTCGGATCCTGGCCACGGCTGGAGTGCAGGATCAGCTTGAGTTCTTCGCGGCTGTAATGGTGTTCGTGGTGCGGGCCAGGCTCACCCTGGCCGGCAATGCGCAGGATCGCATTGGCGCTGGCGTTGAGCAGGTAGATCGCCGGGTACATGGCCCAGTAGAACAGGTACAGCGGCACTGCCGTCCACAGCGACAGCAACTCGGGTTTGCGGATGGCCCAGGATTTGGGCGCCAGCTCGCCGACCACGATGTGCAGGTAGGAAATCACGAAGAACGCCGCAAAGAACGACACGCCCTTGATCACTTCCGGCGATTGCACGCCCACCGCGCTCAGCAGCGGCTCGAGGATGTGCGCAAACGCCGGCTCACCGACCCAGCCCAGGCCCAGGGAGGCGAGGGTGATACCCAACTGGCAGGCCGACAGGTAAGCGTCGAGCTGGCTGTGCACGGTGCGCAGGATCTGTCCGCGCCAGCCGTTTTTGTGGGCAATGGCCTCGACCCGGGTGGCGCGTAGTTTGACCATGGCAAATTCCGCCGCAACGAAGAAACCGTTGAGCAGTACCAGGATCAGTGCAAAAAGAATCATGCCGAAGTCGGCGAAGAGTGTGGCGAGGGTGATACCAGGGGAAGGGTCCATGATGGGGTTTTGCAGGTTCCGTGTGTTCAATAAGGGGTGGTAGGTGGGCCGCAAAGGCAGGCGCAAGTCGGCCAATGTAGCGGCTGACGGGGCGCTTGCCTAGTGCCCGCTGCCGGGTGGGACGTGGAAAGTCGTATAGCCGAACCCCTGTAGGAGCTGGCTTGCCAGCGATAGCGGAGTGTCAGGCGACCTCTCTATTGGCTGTGCCAATGTCATCGCAGGCAAGCCAGCTCCCACACCGGGCAACTGTTACTTCAGGTTATTCATCATTTTCGACCAGCCGCGAACGGGTCATCTGCACCGGGGGAAAGTGGCAGGTAAAGGTACTGCCATGGCCCAGCACGCTGCTGATCTCCAGGCGCGCACGATGGCGCAGCAACACGTGCTTGACGATGGCCAGCCCCAGCCCGGTGCCGCCGGTGTTGGAGTTGCGACTGGAATCGACACGGTAGAAACGTTCGGTCAGGCGCGGCAGGTGCTTGGCGTCGATGCCGATGCCCGAGTCCTGCACGCTCAGGTGCGCGCCGTGCTCGTCTGCCCACCAGCGGATGCGGATATTGCCCTTGTCCTGGGTGTACTTCACGGCGTTGAACACCAGGTTGGAAAACGCGCTGCGCAACTCGCCTTCGCTGCCCTTGAGCAACACGGCCGGGTCGGCTTCCAGGGTGATCTGCTGCCCGCGCTGGCCGGAAAGGGCCTGGGCGTCGTTCTTGATGGTCTGCAGCAGGCTCTGCACGGCCACCGGGTGGTTGTCCGACGGGTAGTCGGTGGCTTCCAGCTTGGCCAGCAACAGCAGGTCGTTGAGCAGGGTCTGCATGCGTGAACCTTGCTGCTGCATCTGCTGCAGGGCGCGGCTCCAGCGCGGGTTGATCTCGTCGACGTTGTCCAGCAACGTTTCCAGGTAACCGCAGATCACCGTCAACGGCGTGCGCAGTTCGTGGGAGACGTTGGCGACGAAGTCTTTGCGCATCTGTTCAAGCTGGTGGATGCGGGTGACGTCGCGCACCAGCATCAAGTGTTCGTTGTTGCCGTAACGCGTCAGGTACAGCTGGATGCGCACGCGGTCGTTGGTGGGCGAAGGGATTTCCAGGGCTTCTTCGTAGTTCTCCTGTTCGAAGTACTCCTTGAAGCGCGGGTGGCGCACCAGGTTGGTCACCGGTTGGCCGCTGTCCTGGGGTGTCTTGAGGCCCAGCAAGGTCTCGGCGGCGCGGTTCCACCATTCCAGGTTGCCGTCGCTGTCGAGCATGATCACCGCGTCTTTGAGCGCGGCAGTGGACTCTTGCACGCGGTCGATCACCGCTTGCAGGCGCCCGCGTACCCGTTGGTCGCGGCGTTGCAGGTGGTAAATGCTGTCGAACACCTCGCCCCACAGGCCATAGCCGTCGGGTGGTGCTTCATCGGGTTTGTGCTGGCGCAGCCATTCATGCAGGCGCAACAGTTGCTTGAGGGTCCAGCCCAGGTACAGGCCGATACCAACGGCCAGGCTCCAGCCGTAATAACCGCTGACCAGGCCCACCAACAGGCAGCCGGTGATCAACAGAAGCATGTGGCGGATCAGGGTGCCATGCCAGTTCTGGTTCACTTAAACATGCGTCCTTGTCAGCTGTTAAGGAAGGAAAGGGGCTGGCTCAGCCTTTGGTGGAAAAGCGATAGCCAGTGCCGCGCACGGTTTGTACCAGATTCTCGTAGGCATCGCCCAAGGCTTTGCGCAGGCGACGGATATGCACGTCTACGGTGCGCTCTTCCACGTATACGTTGCCGCCCCAGACCTGATCCAGCAGTTGGCCACGGGTGTAGGCGCGCTCCTGGTGGGTCATGAAAAATTGCAGCAGGCGGTATTCGGTCGGGCCCATCTCGGCCGGCTTGCCGTCGATGGTCACGCGGTGGCTGATCGGGTCCAGGATCAGGCCGTCGACTTCGATCGGCGCTTCACCGTCGGTCGGGCCGGCGCGGCGCAATACGGCCTTCAGACGCGCGACCAGCTCACGTGGGGAAAACGGCTTGGTGATGTAGTCATCAGCGCCCACTTCCAGGCCCTGGATCTTGTTGTCCTCTTCGCCCTTGGCGGTGAGCATGATGATCGGGATGTCCCCGGTCAGCTCGTCACGCTTGAGGCGACGGGCCAGCTCGATGCCGGAGGTGCCGGGCAGCATCCAGTCCAGCAGGATCAGGTCCGGCTTGCGGTCGACGATAATGGCATGGGCCTGCTGGGAGTTCTCCGCCTCCAGGCAGTCATAGCCGGCCATTTCCAACGCAACGGCGATCATCTCGCGAATGGGCGCTTCGTCGTCAACGATCAGAATGCTCCTGCCAACCATGCCTAAATCCTCTTGTCATTTAACTGTCTTGCGCCGCATTAGATAACGGAATTATTGCAGTCGTGTGACAGTAATTTAGTCGCTTGGGCAATTCGCGCCTCTCTGGACTACGCTTTGGGTCCGAATCCTTACAACCACAAAAGGAAGGTTCCGATGGCTATCAACAGTGTTTCCTGGAAAGCCCTGCTGGTCACGGCGGCGTTGACGCTGCCGACGCTGGCCTTCGCGGCGGAACCCGCGATGACGAAAGACGGGATGCTGGTCGACCACAAGGGTATGACGCTCTACACCTTCGATAAAGACGCAGGCGGCAAGTCTGTATGCAAGGATCAGTGCGCAACCAACTGGCCGCCGCTGAAGGCTGAGTCTACCGACAAGTCCATGGGCGATTGGACCGTCATCACCCGCGATGACCAGAGCAGCCAATGGGCCTACAAAGGCAAGCCGGTCTACACCTACAAGGATGACCATAAGGCTGGGGACAAGACTGGCGACGGCAAGGGTGGGGCGTGGCACGTCATCAAACCTTGAGCCCGAGGCGCCGCTGAGACCTTCGCGAGCAAGCCCGCTCCCACATTTGGATTTGTGAACACAGTCGAATGTGGGAGCGGGCTTGCCCGCGAAGGCGTCAGCCCAGCCGCCGCAAAATTTCAGCGCAGGGCGTAGTCGGCGACGATACCGACAAAGATCGCCAACCCTGCCCAATGGTTATGCAGGAATGCCTTGAAGCATTTCATTCGGTCCTTGTCCCGTGTGTACCAGAACTCCCAGGCAAAACAGCCCGCCGCGGCCAACAGTCCCAAATGGAACCAGCCCCCCAGTTCGAACCGTGCACCCGCCAGTAACAGGCACAGCAGCGACAGGCCCTGCAGGGTGAGGATGATCACGCGGTCGGCATCGCCGAACAGAATGGCGGTGGATTTCACACCGATCTTCAGGTCGTCGTCACGGTCGGTCATCGCGTAATAGGTGTCGTAGCCCACCGTCCACAGCAGGTTGGCAATATAGAGAAGCCAGGCCGTGGCCGGCAGGTGGCCGGTCTCTGCGGTGAACGCCATCGGCATGCCCCAGGAAAACGCCGCGCCCAGCACCACTTGCGGGTAATAGGTGTAGCGCTTCATGAACGGGTAGCTCGCCGCCAGGGCCAGACCGCCCAAGGACAGCAGGATGGTGGTGGCGTTGGTCAGCAATACCAGCAGGAAACTGATGCCCATCAGCACCGCAAAAAACACCAGCGCCTCTTTTGAGCTGATCTTGCCGCTGACCAGCGGGCGCTGCTCGGTGCGCTTCACATGGCCATCGACCTTGCGGTCGGCCCAGTCATTGATCACGCAACCACCGGCGCGGGTCAGCACCACGCCCAGCACGAAAATCACGATATTGATCAGGGAAGGCGAGCCCTTGCCGGCAATCCACAGCGCCCACAATGTCGGCCACAGCAGCAGGTAGATGCCGATCGGCTTGTCCATGCGGGTCAGCTGAATGAAGTCCCAGGCCCTGGGATTCAGGTGGTTCAAGGACTTGAGCAGACGTTGGTACATCAGCAGTTCTCCGGGTGGTCGTGCAGCGCGTGCCAGAAGCTCGGCAAGAAGATTTCCGCCACCAGCACGCTCAACGCCCCACGGTCGAAGCGCGAACGGCGCCCCCACAACCCCTCGGCCTTGTCCGCCGCAGGCAGCCAGTCGCTTGGGTAATGGCACACCTCAATGGCTTGGCGGGTGAACGCCTGGTCGCAAAACAGCAGCTCGCCCAGCGAGCGGCTGCCCAGTTCATCCATGTGCAGGCCGTCGCCTTGCAAGGCACTGCGTGAGGCCACGCTACGGGCGAACACCCACGGCTGGCCGTGCCCACGCAGGTACACCTCGCGCACCCAGCCGATGGTGGCCGCAGGCAGGCCCAGGGCCGCGCACTCGTCTTCGCGCAGTGGCTGCCAGCCTTCGAACAGCGGCGTCACGCTGAAACCATCGTTGGACAGCCACGTCAGCCGCCGCGTCAGCGAGTCTTCGTTGAACAGCCAATTGAGGGTCAGGGGCGTGGGCAAGGGGCTCAGAAGGCTCTGGGTCAGCCATTGGCAAGCATCGGGACGGGCGATTGAGTGCGGCATGGTGAGTCAGTATTGGCAGCAAAAGAGGCGGCGAGCTTACCATGGCGTCTTGATCTTTTGCCGGGCTGAACCGGCCCCATGCGTCGATCGTGCTTGCATCTGCCGGCCCCGATCAGTACAAAACGCCCTGAGCCGCACGGCAACGCGGGTCTATCGACCGTCGGCCAAGAAGCCTGGACCCTGAGGAAGCAAGTAAATGAAGAAGTGGCAATGTGTAGTCTGCGGCCTGATCTATGACGAGAAAGACGGCTGGCCAGATGACGGAATTCTGCCTGGCACCCGTTGGGAAGACGTCCCGGAAGACTGGCTGTGCCCGGACTGCGGCGTGGGCAAGATGGATTTCGAGATGATCGAAATCGGCTGATCTGAATTTTAAGAACCGTACTACAAGGAGAAAGGAATGAACGCACCTGTCGTGATCATCGGCACAGGATTGGCCGGTTATAACGTGGCCCGGGAGTTTCGCAAGCTCGACAGCGAGACCCCATTGCTGCTGATCACCGCAGACGACGGGCGCTCCTACTCCAAGCCCATGCTCTCCACCGGCTTTGGCAAGAACAAGGAAGCCGATGGCCTGAGCATGGCTGAACCCGGCGCGATGGCCGAGCAACTCAAAGCCGAAGTGCGCACCCACACCCGCGTCAGCGGCATCGACCCCGGCCACAAGCGCCTGTGGATCGGCGAGGAAGCAGTGGCCTACCGCGACCTGGTCCTGGCCTGGGGCGCCGAGACTGTGCGCGTGCCGGTCGAGGGCGACGCCGCTGAACTGATTTTCCCGATCAACGACCTCGAAGACTATGCGCGCTTTCGCGCGGCTGCTGCCGGCAAACGCCGGGTGTTGCTGCTCGGCGCCGGCCTGATCGGCTGCGAGTTTGCCAACGACCTGATCCTCGGTGGCTATGAGATCGACCTGGTGGCGCCCTGCGAGCAAGTCATGCCGACCCTGCTGCACCCGGCGGCCGCCGCTGCCGTGCAGGCCGGGCTCGAAGGGCTCGGCGCACGCTTCCACCTGGGCCCTGTGCTCAACCGCTTGCAGCGCACGGCGGACGGCCTGGAAGCGCACCTGTCCGACGGTGAAGTGGTGCACTGCGATCTGGTGGTCTCGGCCATCGGGCTGCGCCCGCGTGTCGACCTGGCGGCCGCTGCCGGCTTGCAAACCAACCGTGGGATCATGGTAGACCGCCATCTCAAGACCTCCCATGCCAATATCTACGCCCTGGGCGACTGCGCCGAGGTTGATGGCCTGAACCTGCTGTACGTGATGCCGTTGATGAGCTGCGCCCGTGCCCTGGCCCAGACCCTGGCGGGCAACGCCACGGCCGTCAGCTATGGGCCGATGCCGGTCACCGTGAAGACGCCGGTCTGCCCGCTGGTGGTATCGCCACCGCCACGGGGCACCGAAGGTGTGTGGAGCGTTGAAGGCCAGGGCGCCGACATCAAGGCCCTGTGCCGCGACGCAGGCGGGCGCCTGCTGGGTTACGCCCTGACCGGCACCGCCGTCATGGAAAAACTGGCCTTGAACAAAGAACTTCCGCCGTTGCTGGCGTAAATACCTGTCGTTCTGTCGGAATCAGCACGTTCTTACCCCTAGAAAGGTCGCCACGAGACTGGCGGAGCGTGCGAGGGCATGCCATCCTCACTCCCGTCTGCCGCAGAGTAGAGCCTGCGGCGCCTTGGGCGCTGCTCCAGCAGAGAGCAGCACGGACATAACAACAAAAAACCGTCAAAGAGGCTTCACTTATGCGTAAACCAGAACTCGCAGCCGCCATCGCTGAAAAAGCGGATCTCACCAAAGAACAGGCCAACCGCGTCCTCAACGCCGTTCTCGAAGAAATCACTGGCGCCCTGCACCGCAAGGACAGCGTCACCCTGGTTGGCTTCGGCACCTTCCTGCAACGCCACCGTGGCGCCCGCACCGGTAAAAACCCGCAAACCGGTGAGCCTGTGAAGATCAAGGCCAGCAACACCGTTGCGTTCAAGCCGGGCAAGTCGCTCAAAGACAGCGTCAACCCGTAACAGCGACACCGTCTCGAAGGGAGGCGGGGCGGTAAAAGAATGGGCACGCCGACAGGGTCGGGTGCCCATTTTTTGTAGGCTGGAGAATGTCAGACCAGTAGTCACCTCCCGGTTACAACTCCCCCCAAGGATCGAATTTATAAGTGGCATCCAACGGTGTGAACGCTAGCCCAAAAAGCGCCTTGGATTCGAACATCGCCTTGAATTCAGCCGAACAGACCGTTTCGTTAATATCCGTGCATAGAAACAGGTGTTGATGAATACCGGGTTTTATCTTGAATGATTCGATGGACTCAAAAACGATAGCGGGTACATCACTTTCTTCTGGTGTCTTGAGTTTGCCGGTGTATTTGTCGCGGTCGATGGTGAATACCGAATGCTCAAGATCAAGCAGGCTGAGTCGGGCGGTCGGAACGAAAAGGTTGTAGCGTTTTTCAGGTGTTTTTTTTCCTTTTAACTCTATCTCGACCTGACGCGTGATATGAGGAATTTCGAGCGTTGCGCAGATGGTCAAGACGGCATCTGTCGCCAGCAATTCCTCAATCATGAGGTCCGCTTTCAACTCCTTGATCTTGGCCTTGACTTTATAAGCACTGGCAAACTGACTCTCATCCGGTGTTTCTGAAGGGTAATGAAACTCCGGGACGCCAGGAGTCCAGTCCGACTCAAAGAAGCTGGGCGCATCCGCCCCGTTGGTGTGGTAGTTCACGATGAAGAAATCAGCGCTGGCGCCGGTCATAAAAGTCGTCCTGTAACTGCATCAGTTTTGAAGAGGCCATTCTGCAGCCCGCCGCTCGCCCATTTTTGGATGTTCGAGACTTCCAGTGCGAGGTCCATGTCAGATAACCCGGCTTGTTGTTTGTTCAAGCCCCTGAGCCTGTCCCTGACAGCATCGGTGTACTTGTTATGGTTCGACCAATGTCCAGGAAGCTGCGTTTTGGCGGCAAGGTCCTTTGATCCTGGCAGGAAAGCACCGTTGGAGGCGCCATCCGGGTCCCAACCTATCTTTTTCAGCCTGGAGAACATTTTGCCGAACTCTTTGTGTTTGATCAGCTCCTCGGGTATCAGGTGATGGTTGGCCATACCGTCACCTTTGCGAGCCCCCATGTTCTTGCCTAGCTTCGTCGAGCACCAGCCCAGTGGGTCACTCCAGCCCAGAGGGTTGGGGGCGTACTGATAGAGGTTAATGCCACCCAGTAATCCAACCGGGTCTTCTGTAGTGAATCTGCCGATATCGGGGTCATAAAAGCGGAACGTGTTGTAGTGCAGTCCGGTTTCCCGATCCAGATACTGGCCTTGGAAGCGAATATTCTGATCTTCCAGATAATAGGGTTCCCGTTCTTCACTAACGGTATTGCCCCACACCTGATAGATCGCTTTCCAGACGATGTTTCCATCGCTCTCGGTCAATTGCTCGGGCAAACCATTGAGGTCGTTGTGGTAATAACGGGTCTTCTTGTGCACGCCCAATCCATCGACTCGCGCCAAGGGCTCGTGTCCTTGATTGAGATAGACATAGAGGCTGCTGCGTTCATTTTGCGTCTCTGAGAGCAGTCGCAGACCGTCCCAAATGAAGCTGAATTGGCTCAAGGTATAACCATTGCGGTCCTGTTCGGTCTTTTTGATAC
The DNA here is from genome assembly GCF_054058375.1 of Pseudomonas sp. TE24901. Classification (NCBI taxonomy): domain Bacteria; kingdom Pseudomonadati; phylum Pseudomonadota; class Gammaproteobacteria; order Pseudomonadales; family Pseudomonadaceae; genus Pseudomonas; species Pseudomonas sp. TE24901. Next base: position 536,686 of record NZ_JBSSAF010000001.1, on the reverse strand, counting down.
GCCGATCCAGCGCGTCGTAGGCCATCCGAACCACATGGCCCTTTTCATTGCGTACTTCTACCAGGCGGCTTTCGGCGTCATAGCTAAACCTTTGTACACCGTATCGCCCGCTGCGCTTTTCGATTACTCGGCCGAAGCCGTCATAGCGATAACGCTTGTCTTGAAAGCTGACCAACCTGTTGTGGAGCACCTTCCCCTGGCTGGGGTGGACGCTGTCAAGCAAGTTGGCTGCTGCGTCATATGCAAAGGTCTCACGAGTGCCGTACAAAGAGTCTTGGCTCGCGATAAGGCGGTCTGTTGCGTCGTAATGAAACAGTTGTTGATGGCGCGCAGAGGACCGCTGATCCAGCTTTCCGATCAAATTGTCAGCCGGGTCGTATTCGAACTGTCTTTGCATATCGGGTGGCAGCAAGGCGGGCTGGCTGTCATGACGGCGTATGCGAGCACGTAAGCGGCCGACGGGGTCGTAGTCGCTGCGCGTACTAAGCTGACCCTGAGTGCGCAAGACTTCACGATGGAGTCGGTCACGCTCGAAGTCACTGATCACCTCGCCGTCAAGATTGATCTGGTGCAAATGACCGCTCCCGTAGTAGAGGCGGTTGAGCCAGCGGCCATCAGGTACTTGGGTTTGTATCAGGTTGCCGAGTTCATCATAGCGATGGTGAAGGCTGCCAAAGGCACTGTGTTCCTCAAGCAATTGGCCGAGCGCGTTGTAGGCAAAGCCAAGCCTCTGTTCAGCGCCCGACGCCTCCTTGAACGTGACGGCGCTGAGTTGGTTCAGTGGATCGTAGTGGTATTCGGTGCGGCCATCATCCGTGACTTTTGCGATCAGTCGTCCAACGGCGTCGCGTTCCAATTGATGAATGATCGGTGCTTCAGGTGCTCGGGGGACAATTGCGAGCCCGGTGCCATAAGGCGCTGGAGTGGACGTCACGCGGATCAGGTTGTCCAGCCCATCGTAGGCGTAGGATTTTGTGCCCCCGTCGAGGCCATGTTGCTGGATCATTCGATCACAGGCATCCCAGGTGAACCGATAGCGCTCACCATTTTCGTTGCTCAACGACTGTAGCCGGCCGAACGTGTCATAGCCCAGGCTAACCTGGCGACCCTGTGCATCCGTACGTTGGCAGACCTGGCCCCTGCGATTGTGCTGGTAAAGAGTCGTGTGCCCCGCAGGGTCTGTATGACCCAGCAGTAGGCCGGCACTGTCGCGCTGGAAATATTCGGTTCGACCGTCCGGAAATTGCTTGCTGATCAGCCGACCCTGGCGGTCATGCTGGAACTGCGTGCGTTCGCCCATTGCATTGGTAATCTCCTGCAAGTACCCGTGAGGGTCGTAGCCAAAGCGAGTCGGGAATCCCGAGCAATCCAAGTGGTCGGTCAGTTGCCCGAGCGTGTTCCATTTCAACTGTTTGCTTTTGCCGGTGGCATCTATGACCTCCACCACCAAGCCTTGTGCGTTATAGCGATAACGGGTCATATGGCCCAGCGGGTCGGTCTCGGCGACACAATTACCGCGTTGATCATAGCGATACTGCCAAGTGTTACCGGCGGCGTCGGTTTGTGTGCGTGGCAGCGACCAATGCTCCAGCCAAAGTGTGGATACGCTACGCCCGAGTGGATCCGTCTCAGCCGTCAGGTTGCCGGACTCATCGTAGCTGTATTCGTAGCGCCCTCCTTGAGGGTCCGTAGCGCTCAGTAACTGACGCTCGTCGTTCCACTCGAATAGCCAGGTTTTATCCAGATTGTCGGTGAATGCGATTATCTGATGCTGGGCATTCCACTGACGAGTACTGACACGTTGCAGGCTGTCTGTGACGCGTGTGATGCCCTTTTGCAAGTCATACTCGAATTGGTAGGCGTCGCCCTCGTCGGTCCAGTGTCGTACCACTCGCCATTCAGTGTTGTCGATGTGGCCCCACTCATAAAAGCAGCGCAGACCGGTAGGGAGCTGGTGTTCAATCATCCTGCGACCGGCGTCGTAGGCAAAGCGTCGCTGAACCTCGCCGGACGCGTTGCTTACTTGCGCCAATTCACCTATCGCGTTGTAGCGGTAGCTGACGAGAACCTCACGCGACTGGTCGGCGTACAGGCGTTCGATTCGCTCCAGGCGATCCTGGTCGTAAACCAGCTCAACCTGGACCTGGTTCGATGTGTCCCGCAGGCGCGCAATGCGGCCGTTCTCGTGGTAACCGACGAAAATCCGATTGTCATTGCGATCCCCCAACTGACTCAACCGAAGGTGCGTGGTCGAACCTGGTGTGAGATCGAAGAGGCGATACAACCCATCATCGCTCTCGATCAATAACTGACCGTTGTAATGGCGCCTGAAGTTCAGTACTTCTGCAGGGCTGAACATTGCGCTGCCTGGCACAAGCGAACCCAGGTTGATACGCCGCCCTTGCTCATCTGTATAGATCAGCTCTTCGCCGCCCTCAGGATGCATCAGGACTTCGACACTCACCTCATAGGCAACGCTCCAGCCCGCGCCGAAGAGCCCTGCTGTGCGTATATCGTGGCTGTTGTAGACGCGCTGCCAGGCCATGGGCAACGCACCTGGCAGCACAAAATCCAATTCATTCGTGCCGCCCAGTATTTTGGCGCCTGTCGCGGTATGCACGGGGTTAAGTGAAGACATGGCGGCGTTTGTCATGGCGCCGATGGCCTGGCTCACGGCAAAGGAGCTGACACCGCCCAACAACATGCACGGCAAATTACTCAGCGTCTTGCCCTTGGCTCCTTTAAGCATCATTAATGCTTCAATCGCCAAGCCAACGCCGGGGGTCTTCCCGCTGCGAATTTCCTGCACCACCACCGTCCCACCACCAATGGTGACGTTTGGCGAGATCAGCCCCGATGACACCACCGTCGCCTCGCACATGCTGCGATCACCGCTGCGCACGGCGGGCTGGCCGTTGATGGTGACTTTGTCAGACCCTTCGGCCAGAAGCTGTGGCGGCATCGGCGGATGGCGGGCGCACAGGACCATGTCGGTGAGGGCCGGCACCACACCCGGTGCAGGCGTGGCGACGGTGGGCCGCCATAGCTGGGAGAAGAAACCCTCGGCCATGTCCAGGAAGCCAGGCTCGGGTTTTGGCTCGGGGTCGAGCTCCGGCGGCGCTTGCTCAAGCTCCGTACCAGCGGGCGCCACGTGCGAGGGAATGGAGCCCGCAGCCCGCGCAGCCGGAATGCTGTTGACGAAGGTGTCGGTCGAACCCACCGCAATCGTAGCTTCCACCACGGGCGGGAACAGCGCATTGGCGAAGCTCTCGCACATCTTACTGAGGCCCTTGTCGGCCCCCGTCTTGCTCATGGCCATGCCGACGACGATGCCCACCACCGCACCGAGGATGCAGCCGCCGATACCGGCGGTAGCAATTGTCACCCCCACGGCAGCCGCTACAGCTGCAGTCGCCAGCGCAGTAATCGCCACGTTGGCCGCCACCTCCAGCACGCCGCCGAGGATATCGGCCATCATGGAGGTGTGGGTCAGCGCATCGCCCATACGGGCCGCCCATAACGCGTCAGACATGCAGGCAGCTCATCAGGAAACAGCGTCGAACGATAGCGAGTTTTTGATCAACGCCCAATGCGCCGCCTCGGCATCCCCAAGCTTGTCGGCCTTCACGTAACTCAAGGCGAGCATCTTGCGCGTACCCGGTAGTACCAGCGCCAGTTGATACTGGAACACCTTGTCATTGCCCTTGTTGAATTGGCTGCGCAGCTCGATGCCTTCCACCTCTTGGGCCGTGCCCAAACGCACGTCGACACCGGGTTGATAGCGTAAATCCTGCACCTGTTTTTCCAGGCGCTGGAGTTGGTCATTGAAGTTGCTGTGCAGGGTTTCACCCTCGGCGAGCAGGCTGCGGCTGACGATCAGTGAAGTCCCCAGTTCCGGGAACTTGAGGATATTGATCGTCGCGTCCTGCAGCTCGCTGGCCGGCAGTTGGAACTGGAATTCGTTGATTCGATACGTCATGAAAGCAGGTCTCGTCAGGAGCTTTTAGGCGCGGGGAACGCGGCTTTGATATTGGCGTCGATGGCGCCTTTCTGGCCCTGGCCATCGGGCGTGGCGCCGGGGCCACCGCCGTTGTTCAAGTGCAGCACGCCGCCCGTGTTGAATTCGGCATCGCCGCTGGCATAGAAGCTGATTTGCACGCCGGTCAGGTTGATCTGCCCGCTGGCGTTCAACTCCAGAATGCTTTCGCCGCAGACCAGCCGCAGGTTTTCACCCACTTCGATGACATAGCTCTGGCTGATGCTATCGGTCTTGCGCTGGCCCACCGAGAGGATGTCTTCCTGCTTGACGATGCGCAGGCGGTTGTTGCCGATGGTCACCGTCTCGTTGTGGCCGATGCTCTTGTTGCGGTCATGCCCCACCGAGTGGCTTTCATCCACCTCCACCACAATGTCCTGGTTACGCTCGGCGTGGATATACAGCTGCTCCAGGCCCTTCTTGTCCTCCATGCGGATTTCATTGAAGTTGGCCGGCGTGCCGCCCTTGCTCGAACGGCTTTTCATGCCGCTCTGGGTCGCGTTTTCCGGCAGGTCGTAGGGCACGGTCTGCTCGGCGTTGTAGACGCGGCCGGTGATGATCGGCCGGTCGGGGTCGCCTTCAAGAAAGCTCACAATCACTTCCTGGCCGATCCGTGGGATCTGCATCGAGCCCCAGTTCTTGCCGGCCCAGGACTGCGACACACGAATCCAGCACGAGCTGTTTTCGTTGGATTGGTCATGGCGGTCCCAATAGAAATGCACCTTCACGCGGCCGTACTGGTCGGTCCAGATTTCCTCGCCCTTGGGGCCCACCACCAGGGCGGTTTGCGGGCCTTTGACGATAGGCCGGTGGGTGTTGGCCAGTGGGCGGAAGCTCTGTTGGGCGTCGATACAGGTGAGGCTGCTTTCAAACTGCGCCGAACCCGAGCCGCCGCCGCTTTCCAGGCTTTCCTGGACGATGTAGTAGCGGCAGCCGACGATCAGGTATTCGCGGTTCTGGTCCTGGCGGCTGAAGCCGGTGAGGCTGAACAAATGGCCGGAGCCCAGGCCTCGCGCATTGCCGCTGAACTCGATTTGTTCGTGCAAGGTTTGCAGGGCTTCGATGCGGGTGCGCGCGTAGTGTTCGCCGTCTTCGCTCTGCACGTAGGTGCCGGGGTAGTCGTACAGTGGATAGTCGCCGGCGGTGTGCGGGCGCGGCATGGCGGAACGCACATCGATGCTGGCGCTGGGGCGTTGGAAGTCGTAGTCGTTGAGCTCCAGCGAGCCCGGCTGCACCTCGTGCGCCAGGTGCCAGTTATGCATGTGGTCACGTTCGCGCTGCTGCTCGTCCTTGGGGTAATACGGGATCGACGCGTAGCCGGGCACCGTGGTGTGGGCACCGTAGGCATCGGCCAGCACCAGCACATGGCGGTCCTGCTCATGGCGGAAGAAGTAGTAGATCCCTTCCTGTTCCATCAGGCGGCTGACGAAATCGAAACTGGTCTCGCGGTACTGCACGCAGTATTCCCACTCGCGGTACGGCCGGCTCAAGGCGTCTTCGAAATCGGAAAACCCCAGGTCGCGGAACACCTGCTTGATGATCTGCGGGATGCTCAGGTTCTGGAAAATCCGGCAATCGGAGGTGCGGCTGAGCAACCACAACCACGGGCGCAGGGTCACCTGGTAGCTGGCGAACTGGCCCTGGTCGATATTCTGGCTGCACCGCGCGACGATGCCGTGGAAGTGCCGCTCACCGCCATCCGCCAATTGCAGGCCCACACTCATGGGTTTGCCGAGCAATTGATTGAGGTCGATGTTGGCGTCCAGGGACGTCAGTTGCAGCTCATAGTTGAACAGCCTGCCCAGCTCTTCACCACCGCCCATTTCATTGAGCAGCAGCACATCCGGCCCGAGGGGGCTGGTGACTTTGGCCAGGCGTGAGGCTTGGTTGAATAGCATCGGTTAACCCGTAAATACCGTTTTCACTGACGGAACCGGATCAAATGTGGGAGCTGGCTTGCCTGCGAAAGCGGTGTATCAGTCAACATCAAAGTTGAATGTCAGACCGCTTTCGCAGGCAAGCCAGCTCCCACACTGACCGCATCCACCTTTAGTTACTCGACTTCGCTGAAGTCGTAGTGCAATTCGTTATCCCGGTTGCTGATCCGCACACCCGCCAACGCCTTGCCCTCCAGCATGCGCGTGAGGAACTCACGGCTCATGTCCGGCAGCAAACTGTTGGTGAGGAGGGTGTCGATCATGCGCCCGCCGCTTTCGGTCTCGGTGCACCGCGAGACGATCAGGTCGACCACCGCGTCGTCGTAGTCGAAGGCCACCTTGTGCGTACTCTCCACGCGCTTCTTGATGCGGTTGAGCTGCAGGCGGGTGATCGCCTTGAGCATCTCGTCGCTGAGCGGGTAGTACGGAATAGTCACCAGGCGGCCGAGCAGCGCCGGCGGGAAGATTTCCAGCAGCGGCTGGCGCAGGGCCTTGGCGATCTCTTCCGGCTCCGGCACGTTCGCCGGGTCTTTGCACACGTGGGAAATCAGTTCGGTACCGGCGTTGGTGGTGAGCAGGATCAGGGTGTTCTTGAAGTCGATCACCCGGCCTTCGCCGTCTTCCATCACGCCCTTGTCGAACACCTGGAAGAAGATCTCATGCACGTCCGGGTGGGCTTTTTCCACCTCGTCCAGCAGTACCACGCTGTAGGGTTTGCGTCGTACGGCTTCGGTCAGCACGCCGCCTTCGCCATAGCCGATGTAACCCGGTGGCGCACCCTTGAGGGTCGACACGGTGTGGGCTTCCTGGAACTCGCTCATGTTGATGGTGATGACGTTCTGCTCGCCGCCGTACATGGCTTCGGCCAGGGCCAGGGCGGTTTCGGTCTTGCCCACGCCGGAGGTGCCGGCCAGCATGAACACGCCAATCGGCTTGCTCGGGTTGTCGAGGCCGGCGCGGGAGGTCTGGATGCGCTTGGCGATCATCTGCAGGGCATGGTCCTGGCCGATGATGCGTTTTTTCAGGTGCTGGTCGAGGTTGAGCACCGTCTCCAGCTCGTTGCGCGCCATGCGACCCACCGGAATGCCGGTCCAGTCGGCGACCACTGAGGCCACGGCCTGGTAATCCACGGTCGGCAGGATCAGCGGGGTTTCGCCTTGCAGGGCGCTGAGGCGGTGTTGCAGGTCGACCAGTTGGGCACGCAGTTCGTCGCTCTCGTTATTACCAGCAGCGCTATCCACCACGCCTGCGGTTTCACGCAGCGTTGCACGGGTGGCGAGCAGTTCGTCCACCAGTGTTTTCTCTTCAGCCCAGCGGCTTTCCAGGGTCGCCAGGCGCTCACGCTCAGCACTCAACAGCGCGTCGGTCGTGGTCTGGCGCGCGCCAATCGCAATGCCGATGGCATGCTCGCGGGCGATGATTTGCAGCTCGGTTTCCAGCGCCTCGATGCGGCGGCGGCTGTCGTCCACTTCGGCCGGCACCGCGTGCAGGCTGATGGCGACGCGGGCGCAGGCGGTGTCCAACAGGCTCACGGATTTGTCCGGCAACTGGCGCGCCGGGATGTAACGGTGAGACAGTTTCACCGAGGCTTCCAGCGCTTCGTCGAGGATCTGCACCTGGTGGTGTTTTTCCATGGTCGACGCCACGCCGCGCATCATCAGCAGCGCCTTGTCTTCCGACGGCTCGGCCACTTGTACCACCTGGAAGCGGCGGGTAAGGGCCGGGTCTTTCTCGATGTGCTTCTTGTACTCGGCCCAGGTGGTTGCGGCCACGGTGCGCAAGGTGCCGCGTGCCAGGGCCGGCTTGAGCAGGTTGGCCGCATCGCCCGTGCCCGCAGCACCACCGGCACCGACCAGGGTGTGCGCTTCGTCGATGAACAGGATGATCGGCTTGGGCGACGCCTGCACGTCTTCGATGACCTGGCGCAGGCGCTGTTCGAACTCGCCTTTCATGCTGGCGCCGGCCTGCAACAGGCCCACATCCAGGCTGCGCAGCTCCACGTCTTTCAGGGCGGGTGGTACGTCACCGGCAACGATACGCAGGGCGAAACCTTCGACCACGGCGGTCTTGCCCACGCCGGCTTCACCGGTGAGGATCGGGTTGTTCTGGCGGCGGCGCATGAGGATGTCCACCAATTGGCGGATCTCTTCATCACGGCCAACGATCGGGTCGAGCTTGCCGCTGCGCGCTTGTTCGGTCAGGTCCACGGTAAAGCGCTTGAGGGCTTCCTGCTTGCCCATCGCGCTCGGCGCCATGGCCCCGCTGGCTTCGCCCGGTACGGCGCCGGCATTGAAACCGTCGCTGGCGCTCAGCGCGTTCTCCGGCGAGTCGCCGACGTACTCGTCAAAGCGTTCGCTCAGGGCCTCGGCCTTGATCTTGTCGAACTCCGACGACAGGCCCAGCAATGCATGGCGCAGGCTTGGCGTCTTGAGGATGCCGAGCACCAGGTAGCCGGTACGCACCTGGCTTTCGCCGAACATCAGGCTGCCGTAGACCCAACCGCGCTCCACGGCTTCTTCCACATGGGACGACAAGTCGGTGATCGAGGTTGAGCCGCGCGGCAGGCGGTCCAGGGCTTCGGTGAGGTCACGGGCCAGGCGCGCCGGTTCCACGTTGAACTGGCGGATGATGCGGTGCAGGTCCGAGTCCTGCAGTTGCAGCAACTGGTGAAACCAGTGGGCCAGTTCCACATACGGGTTGCCCCGCAGTTTGCAGAACACGGTGGCGGCTTCGATGGCCTTGTAGGCCACGCTGTTGAGTTTGCCGAACAGTGCGGCGCGACTGATTTCACCCATGCTCTGGATTCCTTGAGGTGGTGGCCTGATCGGCGTAATGCCGGGCCAGGATTAGGTCGTTGGCGTCTCGCTCGGGCTGGCCAAGCCAGGTGTTGAAGCCCAGGCGGAACCTGCCGTTGAGTTGCAGCGCCGGGACTTCGGGTTGTTGCAGGACCAGGTTCAGGTCCCAGTCCAGTTCATGGCCCAGGTACTCGGCCACCCACGCCACCAGCTCGTTGAACGGCTGCTGGCCGGGCAGCATGCTCATGTAGTCATCAAGCTTGAGCGGGCCCAGGCGGATGCGGAATTTGTGCTGGCGGTCCCACACGAAGCTGCCCAGGCAAAAGTCCACGCCCAAGCGGTTGGCGCTCACGCTGACGCGGCTGCGCTCGGGCAATTCGAGCCATTGGCCGACGTACTCTTCGATCTGCACCGGCAGGCCGAAATACTCGCCGAGAATGGCTTTCAGGCCGTCCGGGTAGCGGGTTTGCGCCGACAGGTGGCCGCTGTAATGCAGCTTCGCGGTGTCCGGGATGAGCCCCTGGTTGAGCAGGCTCGGCATGCCGCGTCCACTCAGAGCGGCGAGGCGTGCCGACCAGTAGTCATCGTCCGGTCGGTCATGGCTGACTGTCGGCCGCGCCTCGGCCCAGGCCCGATAGAACAGGCTGAGCAGGCGATGGTGGAACACATCCAAAAACTGTTTGCTGGTGCTGTCGGCGTTGTTGCGCTGACGCTCGCGCACGTACTCGGTGATGTGCAGCGGTAGCGGGCCGTTGGGGCCGCCAAGGCCGAAGAAGAACTGCTCCAGGCGCGCCGGCTTGCCGTCACCACCGGGGTCGACCGACGCCAGGGTGGCCGGGGCAAAGGTGCAATCGGCCTGCTGACCCAGGCGCAACGGGTCATCGGCCAGGCGCAGGGAATGGCCCAGGCGGGGCAGCTCCGGCGATTCGCACTCGAGACGGCGCAGCGCCTGGAAGAAATCGTATTCCCAGGGTTCCTGATGCATCGCATCCAGTGTGTTCACAGGGTCGGACGCCGTCCGGGCTTGGCTTTCCATCGCATGATCTCGCCGCGTTCGGTGGTACGGATCACCGTCTCGGTAAAACTGTTGATCGACACGTAGCGCGCCAGGAAACGTTCCAGCACGGCACCGAGCAGGAACACGCCGGTGCCGCGAAACGCGTTTTCATCGAACTCCAAGGTGATTTCCAAGCCACGGCCAAACACAATCGGGCCGGGCATCGGCAGGCGCCGGGTCACGGCCTTGCTGCTGACTTCACGCAGGCCTTCGATCTGCAATTGCAGGGCGGCGTCGTTGCTGTCGCCGTACAGGCGCAGCAGTTCGCGCAAGGCACCGGCGCCCTGGCCTTGCTCGCTCAACGACAAATAGTTGAGCGAGAGTTGGCTGATCAGGCGCCAGGCCTTGGCGTCATGGGCATGGCTGGCGCGTGGCCGACTCGGGCCGGCCACGCAGCGCACGGCCAGTACCGGCGCGCTGTCGGCCAGGGTGAAGTCGGTCTTGCCATTGCCCACGCTCATGAACAGCGGCAGGTCGCGGTTGGTGCACAGCGCGGTCACGCCGAGCTGGCGCAGGTCGTGGCCGTAGGGGGCCTGTCGGCTGTCGACCAGGCTGACAAAGGTCTCGCTGCCCACATAGGTCGAGCGCGGGCCGTTGCGGCGCTGGTCGCTGGACAGCACACGCGGCTCACGGCGCACGGTGTAGTAGGCCTGGTCGCGGCCGTACCGCGACGGGTCGCGCACCGCGTAGAACGGCAAGAATGGTTGCTCCGGCCCGGTGCCGTGGCCGGTGATGCCGCTCAACGAGTGAATCTCGAAATCCATCGGCCGCGTGCGGTCGGCGATTACATGGTGTTCGTTGACCCGGTCAGACAAGTGGATACGGTCCACCCGCTTGGGAAACAGGTTGATCGCCGGCGTGCAGAACGGCAGGAACTGCGCCGCGCCGACGCTGCCTTCCAGGCTCGGCTCATGGCGGTCAAACAGCACGATCAGTTCCAGCTCCTGGCCGTCGCAGCGCTTGACCGCACGGCTCAGTTCGGCGAACTCGACGAACAGGAAGCGGTGGGGCAGGGCGAAGTATTCCTGCAGCAGGCGATAGCCCTGGAACGCTCGCGCGACCACGGGCATGGCGGCGTCTGCATCGTCGAAACCACGGGAGCGCAGCGCATCCTGCGGCAGGCGCTCGACCCAATCGCCCCCCGGCTTGCGTGCGAACACTGCGCAGGCATTGCCCAGCAGTTGCTCATAGAGGCGAAACGGCTGCTCGTCGGCGCCGCTGAGGTACAGCGGCAGGCTGTCGAGGTCGAGGCTGTTGAACGGCAATTCGGCGCCCGTGCGCAGGGTCAGGCGCAAGCCGGCCTTGGCTTTCGGCTCGCTGGCGGCCAGACGCCCGAGCACGGCAGCGGGGTTACCGAAGTATTCGGCATTGGCCACTTGCAACGGCCACAACGTCACCGGGTGGGCAGTGCGGTACTCGCAGCAGGTCTGGGTTTCGCGGCCCAACGCGGCCCGCAATACACTGTCGCGGGGCAACGGAAACCCACTGGCCAGGGAGCCTTCGTCCGGGTCGGTCTGCAATTGCACCACGGTCATCGACGGCGTCGGCGCCAGGTAGTGCGGGTAGGCGATTTCCAGCAGGTTGTGGGTGAAGGTCGGGTACTCGGCGTCGAGCTTGAGCTGCACGCGGGCGGTGAGGTAGGCAAAACCTTCGAGCAAACGTTCGACGTACGGGTCGGCGCAGTCCATGCCGGACAGGGTCAGCCGACTGGCGATCTTCGGGTATTCCTTGGCGAACTCGGCGGCGCTTTCGCGCACGTGGTGCAGTTCCTGGTTGTACAGCTCCAGCAGGCGCGGGTTCATGGGCGTCTCCGCTGGTCGGCATTGACCACGCGCACGTGGCCTGACTCCAGGTCCAGGTCGGTTTGCAGCAGCAGGCGCAACGGCACCGGCTGTGCCCACAGGTCGCCCTCGATCTCGAAACTCAGCGCGTTGTGGTTCATCTCGCCATGGCCGACGCGGGCTTTGACGCGCAGGGTGTGGCGCAGAATACGTGGCTCAAAGGTGGCGATGGCCTGGTAGATCAGGGCTTCGAGGGCCTTGATGTCCACGCTGGAAACACTGTTGCCCGCCAGTGCCGGCAGGCCGTAATTGACCACCGACGTACCGGCCGGGGTGTGCAGTGTGGCATCGGCATCGAGCAACGACGTGGTGTTGAGGAGCCACGCCAGGTCACGCAGCACCGAGGCTTTCAATTGGGTCAGGGATAGCACGCGTTTATCGGCGCTTTCCTTGGGATTGGTCGGATCGTCGTCGGTCAACCGGTCCAGCAGGGACGGTTGCAGACGGTCGCGGGAAGCGATTTCAGTGACCACCAAAGCGGCTCCACGGACGGGGTTTGAGAGGGGCAAGTGGGCTGTGGCCGTGGCGCGAAGCCACGGCCTCAAGGGCTATCAGCGCTTGGTGTTGGAACGGATGTTCCAGCCAAACTTGATCGCGCCGCCGTCTTTGGTGCCGTCGGCTTTCTGCGGCTGGTAGTCGACCATCACTTGGGCAAAGTTCAGGGTGACGTTCTCGGTCAGGCGGTCATCGGTGCCCGAACCGCCGGTGCTCAGGGACGTCACCAGCACTTCTTCCAGGTTGATCACCATGTACTCGACCTGGCTCTCGCCACCGGCCTTGCGCACGGTCAGCTTGACCTTGTCGATGTGCTTGCCGCTGGCGCAGTGCATCATCAGGTTGGGCGAGGCCTTGTCGACGTACTTGGTCAGCGACAGGTCCTGGATATTCACCTTGCCCGCGCCACCGCCTCCGCCCACATGCATGTTGCCGGACTGGGCCATGCCCCAGCTCCAGTTCAGCACGTCGATTTCGTCCTTGTGGGCCTTGTCCATGGACTCGCCCTTGATGTCGCCGATCTTGATGAAAATATCAACAGCCATGTTTTCTCCCTGTGTGGCCCAGGCCACGAAATTTGGTTAAGCCCAAGGGGGCTTTGCTTTTCTGTGGGAGCTGGCTTGCCTGCGATGGCATCACCGCGGTCTGCCTGCCGGACCGCGCCGCCTGCATCGCGGGCAAGCCCGGCTCCCACAGAAGAGCCGGTTCAACAGCTACTTACGCGCTCTTGGCCGAGGGCAGCTTCGATACCAGGCGCAGCGACACCGTCAGCCCTTCAAGCTGGTAGTGCGGGCGCAGGTAGAACTTGGAGTTGTAGTACCCCGGGTTGCCTTCGACTTCTTCCACGATCACTTCGGCCGCCGCCAACGGGTGCTGGGCCTTGGTGGTTTCGGTGGAGTGCGCAGGGTCACCGTCCACGTAGTTGAGGATCCAGTCCTGCAACCAGCGCTGCATCTCGTCCTTCTCTTTGAAGGAACCGATCTTGTCGCGCACGATGCACTTCAAGTAGTGGGCGAAACGGCAGGTGGCGAACAGGTACGGCAGGCGCGCGGCCAGGTTGGCGTTGGCAGTGGCGTCCGGGTCGTCGTATTCGGCCGGTTTCTGCAGCGACTGGGCGCCGATGAATGCGGCGAAGTCGGTGTTTTTCTTGTGCAGCAGCGGCATGAAACCGTTCTTGGCCAGTTCCGCTTCGCGGCGGTCGCTGATGGCGATTTCGGTCGGGCACTTCATGTCCACGCCACCGTCATCGGTCGGGAACGTGTGGGCCGGCAGATTTTCCACTTCACCGCCCGATTCCACGCCACGGATACGCGAGCACCAGCCGTAGTGCTTGAACGAACGGTTGATGTTCACTGCCATCGCGTAGGCGGCGTTGGCCCAGGTGTACTTGGAGCTGTCGGCGCCGTCGGTGTTTTCTTCGAAGGCGAAGGCTTCTACCGGGTCGGTCTTGGCGCCGTACGGCAGGCGCGCCAGGAAGCGCGGCATGGTCAGGCCGATGTAGCGCGAATCTTCCGATTCACGCAGCGAACGCCAGCCGGCGTATTCCGGGGTGGTGAAGATCTTGGTCAGGTCGCGCGGGTTCGACAGTTCCTGCCACGAGCCCATGCCCATCACGGTTGGCGAAGCAGCGGCGATGAACGGGGAGTGCATGGCGGCGCAGACTTTCGACAGCTCGCCCAGCAGCTCCACATCGGGAGGCGACTGGTCGAAGTAGTAGTCGCCCACCAGGCAGCCGTAAGGTTCGCCGCCGAACTGGCCGTATTCTTCTTCGTACATCTTCTTGAAGATCGGGCTCTGGTCCCACGCGGTGCCCTTGAATTTCTTCAGGGTCTTGTGCAGGTCCGGTTTGGAGATGTTGAGCACGCGGATCTTGAGCTGCTCATCGCTCTCGGTGTTGTTGACCAGGTAGTGCAGGCCACGCCAGGCGCTTTCCAGCTGCTGGAAATCCTGGTGGTGAATGATCTGGTTGACCTGGGCGGTCAGCTTGGCGTCGATGGCGGCGATGATCGATTCGATCGACTTGATCGCGTCATTGGACACCAAGTCGGTTTGCGCCAGGGCCTGTTCGGCCAAGGTGCGCACGGCGGTTTCCACGGCTTCGCGGGCACGCTCGGTCTTGGGCTTGAACTCTTGCAGCAGCAGGTTCGCGAATTCGCTGGCTTCTTCGGTCTGGGTACCCAGGATCTGGGAGCCTTCGCGGGCGGTATTGTCGGTCATGATTACTGGTCCCCTGCAGGCTTCGGCGCGCTGGCAAGTGCCTGGAGCAGTGCCGGGTCCTTGATCGCCTTCATGATGATTTCTTCAGCGCCGGTCTTGCCGTCCATGTAGGTCAGCAGGTTGGCCAGCTGGGTGCGGGCTTCGAGCAGTTGGTTCAGCGAGTCGACCTTGCGGGCCACGGCGGCCGGGCTGAAGTCGTCCATGCTCTCGAAGGTGATGTCCAGGCTCAGGTTGCCTTCACCGGTCAGCTCGTTGGGCACGTGGAACGCCACGCGCGGCTGCATGGCCTTGAGGCGCGAGTCGAAATTGTCGACGTCCACTTCAAGGAACTTGCGGTCGGCCACGGGCGCGAGCGGCTCGGCAGGCTTGCCGGCGAGGTCGGCCATCACACCCATCACGAAGGGCAGCTGGACCTTTTTCTCGGCGCCGTAGAGCTCGACGTCGTACTCGATCTGCACTCGAGGCGCACGGTTGCGCGCGATGAATTTCTGAGAACTTTGCTTCGCCACGTTGCTGCTCCTGGTCGCTTGAGCGACGGTGTTGTTACTGCACGTTGGCGCGGCTTACTCGCCGTCCGGACCGCGCAGGTTTTCAAATTGGGACATGCCGTCGGGAATCAGGTTGCGCACGATGGCCGCGAAGTCGGCGTGCACCAGATGCTTCGCCCGGTTCAACAGCACCGGCAGCGGGCTCGAAGGCTCGTGACGGGTGTAGTACGCAAGGATCTTGTCGAGGCTGCGCAGCACGTCGTCGCGGCTGGCGATATCGCCGACCGGACGCTGTACTGCGGGGGCGGCAGCGAAGTCGGCCGAGGGGGCATTGTCGTCACTGACGGCCTCGGGTTCGCTGCTGCTGTCGGTGCCGGGCACCGCTTGGTTGAGTATCTGCAGCGCTTGCTTGAGCGGCTGCTTCAGGGCACTGAGGTCCACGCCCTGGGCGGAACCGACTTGATCGTTGACCTGTTGCTCGATGGCTTCGCAGGCCGCGCGCGCGGCGCTCAAGGCATCGCGGGTGGCTTGCAGTTGCTCGGGGTCGCTGTCGAGGAAGGCGGCGTTGAGCTGCTGGGCGCCCAGTTGCTCGTCGGCAAAGCTCTGCAGGCCGCTGGCGTTGAGCGCGGCGCGCAGGCTCACGGGGCCGAAGGTGCGCGAGCGCGTGAGGATGCTTTCGCGCAGCAGGCGGATGTTCGTGTCGCAGGTCAGGCCGGTGAGGGCGTTGATGCGCACGGTGGGGTCGTTATCGTCGTCGGCGTCCAGGCGCGGGTGCAGCTCGGCCCAGTAGTCGCGCAACAGCGCGTTGATCAGCGAAAGGGCTTCGGCAAACCCGGCAACGCCTTGCAGGGCGAGCGAGCTTTGCACCAGAAAGTGGGTGATGCGCAGGTCTTTGCTGCGCGCCAGCAGGTCGAGGCTTTGCTGCTGGATGCTGCGCCATTCCGGAGGTTCGGCGGGCAGGATCGAGTCGCCCATGCTGCGCTCGGGTTGACCCTTGGCGGCACGCTCCAGGTGGAGAAAGTCCGCGTCATATTCCATGTCTTCGCCACAGGGCGAAGTCGCGGAAACGGCGGTGAGCAGCAACGGCACATCCACTGAAATTGATCTCCCTATCAGCCCGTTAGATGGCGGGCAATGCATGCATTAGTTGCGCGAGGAACTAGGCATGTTTTCTTGGTCATATTGGAACTTTGAACTCAAGTTGATTTCAAAGTGCCATCACTGGTATTCAAGAAGTTGTGCATTTTTGGTGTAGTACTTATGCCTTGTCAAGGTAAGCTATTCGCCCTCTGTGACAGATGTGCGGTGCTTAACAACCTGCGCGACTGGTGGGTCTGGTGGCGCACCAGGACAGGATTTTTGTCATAGAGGCCAGTTAAGATCAGCGATCATGCTGACAAAAGCAGGTTTTTAAGGTCGATTGCACGGCCTGGTGGGGATCTCCCGGGAAACGCTGTCCTGGGAGCCGACCGCGCGCGAAGTATCAGCAAGGAGGCAAGATGTCGCTGTGTTTGACTATCACTAGTTATCACAAGATTACCCCTGGGCAGTGTCCGGAAAAGTCCTTGAACCAGGGCTCGATGGCTATTGGCCGCAGCTCGGATAATGACTGGGTATTGCCTGATCCTGAGCGTCTGGTTTCTTCGCAACACTGTGTTATTCAATACAAAGATGGCCGTTATTATTTAACCGATAACAGCACCAACGGCGTGGAGTTGGTCAACGCCGGTATTCGTTTGCGTCGGGGCAACAGCGAGCCCCTGCAGGACGGCGAGCTGATCCGTATCGGCGATTACGAGATCCAGGCCCGCATCGACTTCAACGTGCAGGCCGTCGACAGCCAGCCGTTTGTCGGGGACTCACCCAACAGCTTCGAAGCGCTGATGGGGGCCGTGGTGAACACGCCCACGCCGGCCCCCGTGCCGGTGATCGCCCCGCAATTTCAGGGCGCGTCCTCGATGGACACCTTGCCCGACCTGTTCGACTTCCTCAGCCCCACCGCCGTGCCGCCGCCGACCGTGGCGGACCATGTGCCTTCCGAGCAGCACGATTTCCGCCCACCGACGCCCGTGGCAGTCCCAGTGGTCGAAAAACCCGTGGTGTCCGGCTCGGTGATCCCCGAGGACTGGGACCTGTTCGGCGACACGCCCGCGCCCGCGCCTGTGGTGGCCACGCCCGTACCAGTCGCCACACCTGAGCCGCCCCCTGCGCCCGTCATCGCGCCGCCGGTGCTTGCCGATACCGCGCAACCCGACCTGCTGCAAGCCTTCCTGCGCGGTGCCGGCCTGGACCAGCTGCGCCTGGACAAGGCCGACGCCTGCGCCCAGATGGAAAACATCGGCCGCAGCTACCGCCTGATGGTCGAAGGCCTGATCGATGTGTTGCGTGCCCGGGCCAGCCTCAAGGGCGAGTTCCGCATGCAGCAGACGATGATCCAGCCCGCCGAAAACAACCCGTTGAAATTCGCCCCGAATGCCGATGAAGCGTTACTGCTGCTGCTTCGCCACGGCAACCAGGCGTTCATGGCGCCGGACGCAGCAGTGCGCGACAGTTTCGACGACTTGCGCGCTCACCAGTTGGCGGTAATGGCCGGGGTGGAAGCGGCCATCAAGCACCTGCTCAAGCGCTTTGAACCGGCCCAGCTGGAAGAGCGCATGGGCAAGCCGGGCGGGCTCTCCAGCCTGTTCAACGGTTCGCGCCAGGCCCAGTACTGGCAACAGTTCACCGAGCTCTACAGCAATATTTCCCGCGAGGCCCAGGAAGACTTCCAGGACCTGTTCGGCCGCGAATTCAGCCGAGCCTACGAAGAACACAGCGCCCGACAGCGACGCTGACACGCAGTACATGGATTAACGGATAGCTAAGTACGTCATTGAGGACGCAGGATGATTCCCAGGTTTTTACTCGCAGCCGCCACGGCGCTTCTGCTGACGGCGTGTGCCACGGACGCCGCCAAACCCGACGCACCGGCCGAGGCTGAAGCCGACACCGCCGCCGTCGAATTGCACTTCCACGCGATTGCCGGGCTCAACCCCGGTGCCAACGGCCAGGCGGCACCGGTGCGGGTGCGCATCTTCGAGCTGAAAAACGCCGCCACCTTCGGCCGTTCCGATTACTTCGCCCTGGCCGACCGTGCGCAATCCACCCTCGGCCTGGACCTGCTCGACCAAGACGAAGTGATGGTGCAGCCCGGCCAGCAATTGAGCATTCAGCGCGACCTCGACCCGTCCACCCGCCAGATCGGCTTGCTGGTGGGTTACCGCGAGCTTGATCGCGCGCAATGGCGCACGGTGATCAATGTGCCGGCGCGCCAATACACCGAATACCAGATCAGCCTCGATGTGCGTGCCGTGCGCGCCGACGTCGTGGTTCCCCCATCCAGCCCTGCCAGATAAGAAGCAATCGGAGCCCCCATGTCCTGGAACAATCGCGTGGTCTGGTCGGAAGGCATGTTCATCGGAACGCAGCACTTCCAGCAGCATGACCGTTACCTGGAAAACCTCATTGATGCCCGCAGCCGCCCGTTGTCGGCAGGCAGCTGGGGTTTTTCCGAATTGCTGATCGACCAGGGCCTGCTGGCCCAGGGCAAGCTGGCCATTGTGTCTGCACGCGGCCTGTTGCCCGACGGCACACCGTTCAATATCCCCCAGGACGACCTGGCGCCGAGCCCACTGAACATCGACGACAACCTGCGTGACGGTCTGGTGTACCTGGCCTTGCCGCTCAAGCGTGCAGGCGCCCGCGACACGGTCGACGAGGGCGAAGCCCTTGGCGCCGCGCGCTATGTGAGCCAGGTGCGCGAAGTGCGTGATGACAACGCGCCGTTCGAAAACCGCGCGCCGGTGGCCGTGGGTTCCCGGGCCCTGCGCCTGTTGACCGCCCAGGACGGCATCAGCGATTACGCCGCCGTGGGCCTGGTGCGCATCAAGGAAAAACGCGCCGACCGTGCGCTGGTGCTCGACGACACCTACATCCCGCCGGTGCTCGACGTGGCCGCCAGCAAACCGCTCACGGCGTTCCGCAGCGAACTGCTGGGCCTTTTGCACCAGCGTGGCGAAGCCCTGGCCGGCCGCGTGGTCGCCTCGGGCGCCGGTGGCGCGTCGGAGATTGCCGACTTCATGCTGCTGCAATTGGTCAACCGCGCCCAGCCGCTGATCCAGCATTTCAGCCAGTTGAGCCCGTTGCACCCGGAGCGTTTTTTCAGCGAGCTGGTGAGCCTGGCCGGCGAATTCTCCACCTTCTCCACCACCGGCCGGCGCCCCCAGGAATACCCGCACTACCAGCACGACGACCTGGCCCTGAGCTTTGCCCCGGTGATGGCGGCGCTGCGCGAGGCCCTGTCGATGCTGATCGACAGCAAGGCCACGCCGATCCCGATTGTCGAGAAAGCCTACGGCATCCACGTGGCGATGCTGGCCGACAAGACCCTGATCGACAGCGCCAGCTTCATCCTCGTGGTACGCGCCGATGTGCCCGGCGAAACCCTGCGCGCGCGCTTCGGCCAGCAGAGCAAGGTCGGCTCGGTGGAACACATCCGCGACATGGTCAACCTGCAACTGCCGGGCATCGGCCTGCTGCCGTTGCCGGTGGCACCACGGCAGATCCCCTACCACGCCGGCTCCACCTATTACGAACTGGACCGGGGCAGCGAGCACTGGCAGCAGTTGAGCAATTCCGGTGGGTTTGCCTTCCACATCGCCGGGCAGTTCCCGGGCTTGAACCTGGCCTTCTGGGCGATCCGAGGATAATCCGCGATGCATCCCAATGATGACGACCGCACCCAGTTCATGCCGCGCCCCGGTGGCCGTGCGCCAGAACCCGCGCGTGCCGAACCCGCGCCTTTGTCGATGCCGGCCGCGCCGATGCTCACCGGCAAGAGCCAGGGTCTCAACCCGCTGGAAAGTGCGGCTGGCCCGTTGTTGGCGCTGCTGACGCGTCTGCGCAACACCATCGCCCACCCGGCGCCCGCCAGCCTGCGTGCGCAGTTGCTGGCGTACCTGCGCCAGTTCGAAGAGCGCGCCGAAGCCGCCGGTATTGCGCGCAATGAAGTGCTGCTGGCGCGCTACGCGTTGTGCACCGCCCTTGATGAAGCGGTGCTGAGCACGCCGTGGGGCAGCACCAGCGATTGGGGCAAGCAGAGCCTGTTGATCACCGTGCACAACGAGGCCTGGGGCGGCGAAAAGGTCTTCCAGTTGCTCGACCACTGCCTGCAGAGCCCACGGGAACGCCTGTACCTGCTGGAGCTGTTGTACCTGTGCATGTGCCTGGGTTTCGAAGGCCGCTACCGCGTGATGAACGACGGCCGCAGCCAGCTGGAAGCGTTGCGTGAACGTACCGCTGCGGCGATTCGCAGCGCCCGTGGCGAGCACGAGCGTGAGCTGTCGCCGCACTGGCGCGGTGTGACCGTGGCCCGCGATCGGCTGGCCCAATTCATGCCGCCGTGGATCGCGGTGGCCATCGGCGTTGCGCTGTTGCTGGCGTTGCTGTTCGGCTTGCGCCTCAAGCTGGCGTCGGATGCCGAGCCGGTGTTCAAAAATATCCATGCCCTGGGCGAGATTCCGGTGCAAGCCATCGACCGCCCAGTGGCGCAGCCCAAGGTGATCGAGCGACCACGCCTGGCGGGCTTCCTGGTAGAAGACATCAAGGCCGGGCGCGTGGCCGTGGAAGACGCAGTGGACCGTTCGGTGGTGACCATCCGGGGCGACGAGCTGTTCGCGTCCGCCAGTTCCAGCATCGTCGATGACTACCAGCCGCTGATGCTGCGCATCGCCGACGCCATTCGCAAAGTGAAAGGCCAGGTGCGCGTCACCGGCCACAGCGATAACCGGCCGATTGCCACGCTGCGCTTCCCGTCCAACTGGGCGCTGTCGGAAGCGCGGGCCAAGTCGGTGCTGGAGATCCTGGCGGCCAAGACTGGCCAGGCCGAGCGCTTCAGCGCCGAAGGCCGCAGCGACACGGAGCCTGTGGCCACCAACAGCACAGCCGAAGGCCGTGCCCGCAATCGTCGGGTTGAAATCACTGTATTGGCGGAGGGCGTCGAGTGAAGGCGTTTTTCAGTTTCATGATTCGCTGGGTGATCCCGGTGCTGGGCCTGATCGCCTTGAGCCTGATCATCTGGTTTGTCGGGCCGTTGCTCGATGCCTTGGTGCCGGAAGGCCGCCGCTGGGCGCTGATCATCCTGGTGTTCGCGGTGTGGATCGCCTACCGCGTATTTCGCATCATCCAGGCCCGTCGCCAGGCCGCCGAAGTGATGCGCAGCCTGGCCGCCGAAACCCCGGCCGACCCCAACAGCGTGGCCACCGCCGAAGAACTCACCACCCTGCGCCAGCGCATGGACGAGGCCCTGGCACTGCTGAAAAAGGCGAAGTTGGGTGGCGATGAGCGCCGCAACCTCTACGAGCTGCCGTGGTACGTGATCATCGGCCCACCGGGTTCGGGCAAGACCACCGCGCTGGTCAACTCCGGGCTGCATTTCCCATTGGCGGCCCAGTTGGGCGCCGGTGCGGTGCGCGGCGTCGGCGGCACACGCAACTGTGATTGGTGGTTCACCGACCAGGCGGTGTTGCTCGACACGGCAGGCCGCTACACCACCCAGGACAGCAACTCCACGGTGGACAAGGCCGCATGGCTGGGCTTTCTCGACCTGCTGAAAAAGCAGCGCTCGCGCCGCCCCATCGATGGCGCGTTTATCGCCATCAGCCTGTCGGACCTGTTGCTGGGCACCGACGCGGAACGCGCCGCCCACGCGGCCGCCATCCGCCTGCGTATCCAGGAGCTGTACACCCAATTGGGCGTGCGCTTCCCCATCTACCTGATGCTGACCAAGCTCGACCTGGTACCAGGCTTCATGGAGTTCTTCGACAACCTGAGCAAGGAAGACCGCACCCAGGTGTGGGGCATGACCTTTGCCCTGGACGATGGCAAGAACAGCGACAGCCCGCTGGCGCACCTGCAAAGCGAATTCGCCGGGCTGGAACAGCGCCTCAACGAACGCCTGGTGGAACGCCTGCAACAGGAGCGCGACCCGGCGCGCCGCGACCTGATCTACGGCTTCCCGCAGCAGTTCGGCGCGTTGAAAGATTGCCTGCAAAGCTTCCTCGAAGGTGTGTTCAAACCCAATGCCTTTGAAGAGCGCGTGTTGCTGCGCGGTGTGTATTTCACCAGCGGCACCCAGGAGGGCAGCCCGATTGATCGCCTGATCGGCGCCATGGCCCAGAGCATGAACCTGGACCGCCAACAACTGGCGCGCCAGAGCGGCACCGGACGCAGTTACTTTATCGAAAAACTCTTCACCGCCGTGGCGTTTGCCGAACGCGGGCTGGTGGGCGTGAACCCCAAGGTCGAGCGTCGACGCAAGTGGATTGCGCGTGGCGTGCTGGCGGCCACCGTGGCGGTGGTCGTGGTGGTCAGTGGCCTGTGGTGGGTGAGTTATCGCGCCAACCAGGCCTACATCGCCCAGGTTGACCAGAAGGTCGCGCCGCTGGGGCAGGCGGTACAGAGCCTGAGTCCGGCGCAGCGTGAAGTCCTCGCCGTGCTGCCATTGCTCAACGCGGTGAAGCACCTGGCGGGTGACTCGCCGAGCTGGTCCGAAGGGCTGGGGCTTTACCAGGGCGATATGCTCGAAGCCGAGTCGGCCAGTGTCTACCGCAAGCTGTTGATCGCCGTGTTTGCACCACGCCTGGTGACGCGCATCGAAGAGCAACTGCACGGCGGCGGCAATTCCGACTTCCTCTACGAAGGCCTCAAGGCCTACCTGATGCTGGCCGACAGCGAGCATTACGACCCGGACTTCATCAAGGCCTGGATCGCCCTCGACTGGGACCGCAACCTGCCGCGCGACCTGCCGGCCGATCAGCGCCAGGCCCTGAGCGGGCACTTGCAGGCGCTGTTCGAGCGCCATCCGCCGAATGCGCGCCTGGACCCACGCTTGATCGACGACCTGCGCCGACAACTGCAACAACTGCCGGTGGCGCAGCGTGTGTATGACCGGGTCAAACGTCAGAAACTGCCCGAAGGCATCCCGGATTTTCGCCTCAACGAAGCCGCAGGCCGTGATGCGGCGCTGGTGTTCAGCCGCAAAAGCGGCAAGCCCCTGGGCGAGCCGTTGAGTGGGTTTTTCACCGCCAAGGGCTATCGCCAGGCGTTCTTGCTCAGCAGCCTGAACCAGACCGGCACCCTGGCCGAAGAGCAGTGGGTGCTGGGCCACGAACAGGCGGATCAGCAAAACGTGGTGAGCCTGGCCGGCGATGTGCGCCGTTTGTACTTCCAGGACTATCAACGCCAGTGGGACGCGCTGCTGGCAGACATCGACTTTGTGCCGATCACCAGCGTGGCCCAGGCGGCCGACGTGCTGCGGGTGATCTCCGGCCCGACCTCGCCACTGAAGAAACTGCTGGTGGCGGTGGCCAAGGAAACCGACCTGCAAGCCGAAGAGCGCCAACTGACCGCCAAAGGTGTGCCGGTGGAAGGCGGCGTGGACAAGCTCAAGGAGCGCCTGGGCAGCCTGCTCGGCCAGGAGCAACCGACGGCCAGCGCGCCGGCTGCTGCGGATGATCCGGTGACCGCGCACTTTGCCGAACTCAACAGCATTGTCAGCAAAAACGAAGGTGAGCCAGCGGCCATCGATGGCCTGCTGTCCGACATGAATGCGCTGTACGTGCAGGTCAGCGCCATGGTCGGTGCCAGTGGCGACGCCTTGCTCGGCGAGGCGAAGAACCAGGCGGCGGCTGCGGCCACGCGGGTCAGCCTGAATGCCGAGCGTCAGCCGCCGCTGGTGCAAGGCATGGTCAAGTCGGTGGTCAACTCCACCACCAACACCATGATGGGCGGGGTGCGTAACCAACTGAACGCGGCGTGGGTCAGCGAAGTGGTCAACGTGTATCGCCAGTCCCTGGCCGGGCGTTACCCGATGGCGCCGGGCAGTGCACGGGATGCCACCCTGGACGACTTCGGCCAGTTCTTCGGGGTGGGCGGGGTGATGGATAACTACTTCCGCAAATACCTGCAGCCTTACGTGGACACCTCGGCCCAGACCTGGCGCTGGCAGCCGGGCGCGGCGCAGAAACTGGGGATTGCCCCGGGCGTGCTGCAAACCTTCCAGCGTGCGGCGGCGATCCGGGATGCGTTCTTCCGCGCCGGGGGCACCCAGCCCATCGTGCGTTTTGAACTCAAGCCGGTGTCGATGGACCCGACCATCACCCAGTTCCTGCTGGATCTGGACGGCCAGCAACTGAGCTACGACCACGGCCCCAGCCGCCCGGTGGCCATGCAATGGCCAAACCCCGGCAGCATTGGCGTGGTGCGGATTTCCATCATGCCGCCGTCGGCCAGTGGCCGTTCCGGCGTGACCCTGGACGGGCCGTGGGCCTGGTTCCGCCTGCTGGAGCAGTCGGACCTCACGGCCGGCAACTCGCCGGACCGCTTCAACCTGCGCCTGCGGGTCGACGGCGCAAGCATCGCCTACGAGTTGCGCGCCAACAGTGCCTTCAACCCGTTCAAGAGCCGGGTACTCAGCGGCTTCAGCCTGCCGGAGCGGCTATGACGACGCTGGGCTTCTACGGCAAGTTGGCCAGCCGGGGTGACTTTGTCAGCCGTGCCTTGCCCCAGAGCTTTATCGGCCCGTGGGACAGCTGGCTGGCAGCAGGTTTGCTCGCCAGTCAGAACAGCCTCGGCGGTGACTGGCTCAACACCTACCTGGTCAGCCCACTGTGGCGTTTTGTGCTGGCGCCGGGCGTGTGCGGGCCGGACGCCGCAGCGGGTGTGGTGATGCCGAGCATTGACCGGGTCGGGCGTTATTTTCCGCTGGCGGTGGTCACCTTGCTCGACCACGACACCAACCCCGCGTCTCTGGTCGGCGGGCCGGACACCTGGTTCGAGCAAGCAGAAGAACTGCTGCTCAGCACCCTGGAGGCCGGCGCCACCTTCGAAAGCTTTAACGAGGGCCTCGACAACCTGGGCCTGCCGAGCAGTGAACCCCGCGCGGTCGATAGCCGTTTCGCCGGCCTGCAACGGGTGGCCGCCACCGTGCCCCACGGGCGCCTGGCCGCGCTGGCCGAACAGGCCTGCGAAGGGGCGAGCCTGTGGTGGGGCCGTGGCTCGCAACAGATTTCCCCTGGTTTATTACGGTGTCAGGGCCTGCCTGCCGCCGGCGATTTTGCGCAGTTTTTGCTCGGACAAGAAGGTGTGGTGTAGATGGGGTCGACGTTCAAATCCGCGAGCAAAAGCCATGTGGGCATGGTCCGCCAGGTCAACGAAGACGCGTGCCTGGACCTGCCGGAGAACCGCCTGTGGGTGGTGGCCGACGGCATGGGCGGGCATGCGGCGGGCGACTATGTCAGCAGCCTGATCGTCGACAGCCTGCGCGGCGTGCCGGTGGGGCGTTCCCTGGACGAGTACTCGGCGGCCCTGCGCAATGACCTGATCCGCATCAACGCCGCCGTGCGTGAAGAAACCGCCAACCGTGGCGTGAGCCTGATGGGCAGCACCGTTGTGGTGCTGGCGGCGCGCGGTCTGCGAGGCGTGTGCCTGTGGGCCGGCGACAGCCGTTTGTACCGCCTGCGCGATGGCGTGCTGGAAGGCATCTCCCGCGATCACAGCTACGTGCAGGACCTGCAAGACAGCGGCCTGCTCAGCGAAGCCGACGCCCGCGTACACCCGCGCGCCAACATCGTCACCCGCGCCATCGGGGTGGAGGCGCAGTTGGACCTGGCTGTCACCGACCTGCTGATCGCCCCCGGCGACAGCTACCTGCTGTGCAGCGATGGCCTGAACAAGACCGTCGAAGACCATGAAATCCGCGAAGTGCTGAGCCACGACGCCCCCGACGAAATCGTGCGCAGCCTGGTGCACCTGGGGCTTAACCGGGGCGCACCGGACAACATCACCGCCATTGTCGTGAAGGTCTCGCCATGAACATCGTGATTCCGGGGTATGACATCGAC
Organism: Pseudomonas sp. TE24901; assembly: GCF_054058375.1. NCBI lineage: Bacteria > Pseudomonadati > Pseudomonadota > Gammaproteobacteria > Pseudomonadales > Pseudomonadaceae > Pseudomonas > Pseudomonas sp. TE24901. The sequence continues at coordinate 510,880 of NZ_JBSSAF010000001.1, read as the reverse complement.
GGCGAGATCGGCGAAGGCGCCATGGCCAGCGTATACCTGGCGACCCAGCGTTCGCTGGAGCGCAAGGTGGCACTGAAAGTGATGGCGGCGGCCTTGGCGGCGGATCCGACTTTCTGCGAACGCTTTTTGCGCGAGGGCAAGACCCTGGCGCGGTTGTCCCACCCGCACACCGTGACCATCCATGACATCGGCAATGTCGGTGAGTTGTATTACATGGCCATGGAATACCTGCCCAATGGCACGCTCAAGGAGCGCATTGCCGCCGGCATGACCCCGGAGCAGGGCGTGACGCTGATCCGCCAGATTGCCTCGGCGCTGGGCTATGCCCATGCCCAGGGCCTGGTGCATCGCGACGTGAAGCCGGCGAACATCCTGTTTCGCGCCGATGGCACGGCGGTGTTGTCGGACTTCGGTATCGCCAAGTCCCTGGACGATCGCACCCAGTTCACCCAGGCCGGGTTTGCCGTGGGCACGCCGAGCTACATGAGCCCGGAGCAGGCGCGAGGCCAGGAGATCGATGGCCGCGCCGACCTTTACGCGTTGGGCGTGGTGCTCTACGAAATCCTGGTGGGCAAGTTGCCGTACACCGGCACCGATGCGCTTTCCACTGCGCTGGCACACCTGACCGAACCCCTGCCGGAGTTGCCGGTGCACCACGGCCGTTATCAGGACGTGCTGCGCAAGCTGTTGGCCAAGGACCCGGCAGAACGCTTTCCGGATGCGGCGGCCTTGCTGCGTGCGCTGGATCAACTGCCGGCAGACTCGCCGGAAGCGACGCTGGTACGGCCGTTGCCGATACCGGTTCCGACTCCAGTCAGTTTCGACTTGGCTGGCATCACACCAGAGTCCATCGAGATCCCCACCGACAAACCCCAGCCGGTGCGCCAACCGGTGGTGCCGCCCACCCAGCACAGTGAGCAGCGTCGCGGTCCGGTGTTGGCACTGGCGGCCGTTGCGGTGGCGGTTGCATTGGCCATTGGCGGCGCCAGTTACTGGTGGTTGAGTGGCAGCGATACCCCTGCCGCCAAGCCTTCAGCTGCCGTGGTGCCGACGGTCACACCACCGCCTACGCCCGTTGCATCGGTGGCCGAGGTGGATGGCGGCCAGCGCCCGTTGCTGATGGCGGGCAAGAAGACCCTGTTCCAGCGGGTCCTGAGTAAGCCCGGCGCCAAGCTTTCGGCAGAGGCCGGCAGTGCGCCGGGCAAGGCGTTGCCGGCGTTTTCCGTGTTGTATGTCTATCAGCGCAAAGACGTCGACGGCAGCCCGTGGGTTCGCGTCGGTGCCGCCACCGATGGGCGCAGCGACGGCTGGCTGCCTGCGGCCCAAGTCAGCGACTGGAAGCAGAGCCTGGTGCTCAAGTTCACCGAACGCTCGGGTCGGGCACCGGTGATGTTCCTGCGCCAATCCGCTGAGGTGGAAAAGCTGTTGGCTGACCCGGCAGCCGCCAAAGGTGTATTGGCCAAGGCGCAGAAAAACCGTGACGACAACGGCCAGGTGCTGGCCCTGGAACCCACGGCGAGCGCGGTGCCGCAGAACCAGTTCTACCTGTTGCCGATCTTCGATTCCAAAGAGAGCTTCGACGAAAACGGTCAGCCGGTGCAGCTGCTCAATGTGGCGTCCATCGACCCCGGCGGCGCAGCGGCCAAGCCCGCCACGCCGGTGATCAGCGCCAACGCCGACGCCTTCCGGACCGCCGTGGTGCTGGTGGTGGACACCACCGTGTCGATGCAGCCCTATATCGACCAGGTGCGCGACGTGGTGCACGAGCTGCAAACCCGTATTGCCGAGCGCGGCGAGCTGGACAGCGTGAGTTTTGGCTTGGTGGGGTTCCGTAACAGCATCAAGAAAACCCCGGGCCTGGAGTATGTGGCCAAGACCTTGATCACCCTCGACCAGGGCCGCGACCCGCAACGCTTCCTCGACATGGCGCGCCAGGTCAAGGCGTCGACCGTGTCCAGCCATTCCTTCAACGAAGATGCCTTCGCCGGTGTGATGCAGGCGGTGGATGGCATGGACTGGTCTGGCTACGGCGGGCGCATCATCCTCTTGGTGACCGATGCGGGTGCGCTGCGCAAGAACGACCCGTTTGCCGCCACCCAGATGAACGAGGCCGAGGTGCGCCAGGCGGCGCTGGGCAAGCAGATCAAGATCTATGCCCTTCACCTGCGTACCGATGCCGGCAAGAAAACCCACGCCGGCGCCGAGAGCCAGTACCGCATCCTCACGGCAGACGCCAACCCGCAGATCGGCGACCTGTACACGCCGGTGCCGGGTGGCGACGTGCATAAGCTGGGTGAGCGTGTGGACGAGATCGGCAGCGTGTTCGCCAACCTCGTGCACCAGGTGCGCAGCAACACGCCGCAACCGGTGCCGTTGCTGAGCAGTGCACCGAGCCTGGCGGACAAGTCGGCGGCGGTGGGCTATGCGATGCACATGGACTTCCTCGGTCGCAAGAGCGCAAGCCAGGCGCCGCAGCTGGTCAGCGCCTGGACCGCCGACCGTGACCTCACCAACCCGGCACTGCCGGCGTTCCAGGTGTGCGTGATGCTGACCAAGTTGCAGCTCAACGACCTGCAGCAGTCGCTGAAACTGATCGTCGATGCTGCGCGCAAGACCCAGACCTCACCCAAGGATTTCTTCCAGGAAATCGCCAGCGCCTCGGCCTACATGAGCCGCGACCCACAGGCCCTGCGCAAGGGCGGCAACCTGGCCGACGGCGGCATCCTCGGCGAATACCTCGAAGGCCTGCCGTACCGCAGCAAGTCGCTGAACATGACCCAGGACCTGTGGTTGTCGTTGAGCGTGGCCGAGCAGGAAGACTTTATCGACGAGCTGGATTCGAAGATCCGCCTCTACGAAACCTTCCACAATGACGTGGCCAACTGGGTCCGTTTCGGCGATGCCGAGCCGGGCGATGCGTTGTACCGCGTGCCGCTGTCGACGTTGCCGTGATGTTGAACCTGAGCGCGGTGCACAAGAGCCGGGGCGTTGGTAGCCAGCGCTATAGCCTGGTAATCCCGGCGCTGGCGCTGCGTGCGGGTGAGCAAGTGGCAATCGTCGGGCCCAGCGGTTGCGGCAAGAGCACCTTGCTGGACCTGCTGGCGCTGGTGTTGGCGCCCGATCAGGTCGGGCAGTTTGAATTCCATCAGCACGACATCGCCGGGCTGTGGCGCGGTGATCAGCAAACCACGCTGGCCGCCCTGCGCAGCCAGCACTTGGGGTATGTGCTGCAAACCGGTGGCTTGCTGGGCTTTCTCGATGTGCGCAGCAATATTGCGTTGTCCCGCCAACTGCTGGGTTTGAGGGATGACGGCAGCGTGATGCGCCTGGCCGAACAGTTGGAGATCAGCGACCAACTGGCCAAGAAGCCCGCCGCCTTGTCGGTGGGTCAGCGCCAGCGCGTGAGCTGTGCCCGCGCCCTGGCCCATGCGCCGCAATTGGTGTTGGCCGATGAGCCGACCGCCTCCCTCGACCCGCTGAACGCCGAACGGGTGATGCAGGCGTTGCTGGCCCAGGCCCGGGAGCACCGTGCCGCCTGTGTGATCGCCACCCATGACGAACCTCTGGCCCGTGCCAGTGGCTTGCAGGTAAGGCGCATCAGTTGCCGTCGTGATACCGACGGCGGCGTCACCGCCACTCTTGGGGAGGCGTACTGATGCGTATCGGTTTGGTGGCGTCGCTGGCCTGGCAGGACTATCGCAATGATGCCTGGTTGTCGGTCTGTTCAGTGCTGGCGCTGGTGGCGGTGATCGCGCCGCTGCTGGTGTTATTCGGGTTGAAATTTGGACTGGTTAGCAGTTTGACCGAACGTTTGGAGACCGACCCCGCCACCCGTGAAATTATTCCGCTGGGCGGTGGTCGATTCAGCAGCGCTTTTATCCAGCAGCTTGGCGAGCGTAGTGATGTGGCGTTTGCCGTACCGCGTACGCGGCAGATTGCGGCGACCGCGCAGGTGGGCACCTTGACCCTGGAAATGCTGCCGACGGCCGCGGGTGATCCGCTATTGAACGGCCTGCCGATGCCCATGGGGCTGGAGCAGATTGTGCTGAGCCACACCGCCGCTGAAAAGCTGGCGGCGCGGCCTGGCGATTGGTTGGACGCAAGCTTTGCCCGGCAAGTGGCGGGGCGTGTCGAGGCCCGGCGCACACGCTTGCAGGTGCTGGCGGTGTTGCCGCTGGAAGCCTTTGCCCGTGACGGTTTGTTTGCCGACCTGGGCTTGCTGGAATCGGCGGAAGATTATCGCGATGGCCGAGCAGTGCCGGCGTTGGGCTGGGACGGTGAAGCGGCGGGTGTGGGTGAGCAGCGGGTGTATCCGGCGTTTCGCTTGTACGCCCGTAACCTGGCGGATGTGGAGCGGCTGCGAGTGTTTTTCGCCGGGCAGAACCTGTTGGTCTCGACCCAGGCCCAGACCATCGCGCAGGTGCAGTCGTTGAGCCGCAACCTGTCGATTGTGTTCTGGGTGATTGCCGGGGTGGCGTGGGTGGGGGCGTTTGCGGCGATCTTCGCCGGGGCGTTGGCCGCCGTGGCGCGCAAGCGTCGGGAATTGTCGGTGTTGCGCCTGTTGGGGTTTTCCACCGGTGGGCTGTTGCTGTTTGTGGTGGTGCAGGCGCTGTACAGCGCAAGTGCCGCCGCCGTGCTCAGTGCCGCGCTGTATGGCGTGGCCGAGGCGGGTTTGAATCAACTCTTTGTGCAGGTGCCGGGCGAATACGCCAGCCATCTGCTGGCGCGTCACTACGGCCTGGCCCTGGTTGCTGTCCTGGGCGTAAGCGCCGTGGCGGCAGCCTGTGGGGGTTGGCGAGTGGCGCGTATCCAGGCTTCTGAAGGAATCAGAGATGTATAAGTTACTGGGCGCCTGCGTGGCGCTGAGCCTGGCCTCGATGGCCTGGGCCGATGAGGCGAGCGACAAGCTGGACAACCCCAAGCCGTTGGAAGGCGATGTGAGCCTGCCGCTGCCGTGCGACGGCAACATGCTGTTCCGCTACGCCTACGTGCTGGCCCAGGGCACCCTGGATGACCGCGAGATCAGCCTCGGCTACCCCTTTGCCGAAGGCGAGGCGGGTTATCAGCAGTCGTTCATTTCCGGCTACCGCCGCGACTTCATCAACGGCCAATTCACCCTCAAGGACCTGCCCAAGGACTGGAACAAGGTCATCGCGCCGTTGATGCCCAAGACCGACGCCAAGACCCCGCTAAAGCCGATGCTGTACTTCATCGGCAAGTACGAAGTGACCACACGCCAGTACGCGCAAGTGATGTCCCAGGCGCAGTCCCTGGCCAGCGGCGAGCCGGCCCCGGCGTGCGATGCACCGACGGGCATGGCGGCGCGTTTGCCCAAGGTGAAACTATCGCGCTTCGAGGCTGAGCGCTTCTCGGCGGTGTACAGCGCCTGGCTGATGAAATACCACCGCGACCTGCTGCCCGTGAGCGGGCGCGGCTCTTCGGCCGAAGACGGCGGCCTGGGCTTTGTGCGCCTGCCCACCGAAGTGGAATGGGAGTTCGCCGCACGTGGTGGCCAGGCGGTGAGCCGCCAGGACCTGGAAGGGCGCCTGTTTCCACGCCGCGCAGAGGGCAGCGACAGCGACGGCCCGCTGGCCGATTACGCGGTGTTCAACCAGGTTGCCGGTGGCACCGGCCAGGCTGCTCGCCTGATGCCCATCGGCACCAAGTTGCCCAACCCCATCGGTATGTTTGATGTGATCGGCAACGCCGCAGAAATGGTCCAGGAATCCTTCCAGCTGGTCCACGCCGGTCGCCGCCAGGGCACCTACGGCGGCTTTGTGGTCAAGGGCGGCAACTACCTGGAAGGCGAGGGCACGCTGTTCACCGGCATGCGCCGCGAGTACCCGCTGTTTGCCGCCGATGGTACCGAGCAAAGCAACGAGACCACAGGGTTTCGTGTGGCGATTGGCGCGCTGTCGGCGCCGCGTTCGCGTTACAAGGAGCTGTTTGCCCAGTGGCAGAAAGAGGGCCGCCTGGCCTCGCTGACCGACGCCATCGACGACGCCCAGGACCCGACCAAGCGCCTGGACAGCATCATCGCCGCCAGCGTCGACCCCAAGCTGCAAGCCGAGCTGGGGCTGGTCAACGAAGAGCTCAAGCGCAACGTCTCGCTGATCGCCCAGCAGCGCGAAGAAGCGGCGGGCAACCTGATCCAGTCGGCCGCGTTGGTGGCCGAAACCATCAGCAACTACAACATTCGCCTGGCCAACCTGCAGAAGAGTCGCCAGCAGGCCCTGGACAACAAGGACGAGGCCAGCGCGCAGCTGTTTGCCACGGCCATCGACAACGGCCGCAGCGCGCTGGATGGCGCGGTGGCGATCTACATCGACAACCTGGCCACCGGCACGCGTTACACCGATGCGGTGATCCAGGCGCAGTTTCAACGGATCAAGGAAGAGTTGGATCGCAAGCCAGTGCTCGGCAAGAGCCTGGTGACGCGCGCAACACTGTTCGTTCGCCATGTCGGCAATTACCGCAAGCAACAGCGGGCCGACCCGGCAACGATCTTGAAGGAATTGCTCGCAGCGAGCGGACAGCGATGATCGCTGGCTGTATGGCGAGCTTGGAAGGGACTCAGGCGGCGGTGGGCCGTGCTGGGCAAGTCAAACTTAAAAGAGAACACACCTATGCTTTTTTCCCGTAAGGCGGTTTCCAAGCGTCACTTGCTGCTGATCGCAGCCGGCTTCAGCACTGTGCTGACCGGTTGCGCCACGTCGCCGACCTCCAAAGTCGCGTCGAGCACCAAGGTCGAGTACTACCCCAACTGCTACGAGCCGGTGCAGCACCTGCGTGCCACCGATTCGGACATGACCAAGTCGGTCGTCACCGGCGCGGCCCTGGGTGCGGCGGGTGGTGCGTTGTTGGGCGCCCTGACCGGCGACTCCGACAAGCGCGGCCGCAACGCTGCCATCGGTGCGGCAGGCGGCGCCTTGGCCGGCGGTGCTGCCGGTTACTACACCGAGCGTCAGAAGCAGATCAGCGATGACAACCAGCGCATCGCGTCCTACTCCACCGATTTCAACAAGAGCGCCTCGGACATCGACCGCAGCACCGCCTACGCCCGTGCGTCGCAGCAGTGCTACCAGAGTGCGTTCACCAAGCTGGTTAACGACCGCAAGGCCAAGACCGTCAACGACACCGAAGGCCGCAAGCGCCTGGCGGAAATCGTCGCGGGCCTGAAAGAGTCCAATGACCTGATCGTTGCGGTCAACGGCAAAGCCAGCGAAGACCTGAACAACTACACCCAGGCCTACGAGAAAGACCTGCAGCAAGTGGGTGTGCAGCGTACCGACGTGGTGACTGTGGCCCAAGCCGACACCACGCCGCCGGTTGCGCCGACCAAGGGCAAGAAAGCCGTGAAGCCTGCGAAGAAGCCAGTGCTGCCTACCGTGCCGAAAGAAGCGGTGACCACCGAGAAGAGCATCCAGACCGTGCAGGCCAAGCAAGCTGAAAGCAAGCAAGTGGCCAGCGCCGGTAAAGCGCAGATCGAAGGCACTTGCCGCGATCCGAACCTGGCTGACTGGGCGCCGGTGCCTTGCCCTAACGTCTAAGTAACATGTTGCTATAAGCGTTAAACGCCAACCGATCTCCTGGTAAAGCGCGAGATCGGTGGCGTTCCCCAGACAAATCGTTACACTGCTGCGGCCACTCAATAATTACACCGAGGCCGTGTGCATGAAATTTCGTCTTCTCCTGTGGGTGCTGGGCCTGATGATGGGCAAAGCCAGCCGCACCAATCCTGCCTTCCAGCAACAGTTGGGTGACAAAGACCTGGCGTTCCAGTTGCAGACCCTCGACGGCAAGGTTGCCCGTCACTTCATCGTCAAAGACCAGCGCATCACCAGCCGCTCGGGTGTTCACCCCTCGCCGGCGTTCGCCATCGCGTTCAAGGACGCCGCCTTCGGCTTCGCCACGATGCAGGCGAAGAACAAGCAACTGGCGTTCATGACGGGGATTCAGGACAAGACGATCCAGATCAAGGGCAACCCGGCGCTGGTGATCTGGTTCCAGGGGTTGACCAAGTATTTGAAGCCGAAGAAAAAGAAGTAGGGTTTTTCAGGTAAACCGAGTGGGATTCATCGCAGGCAAGCCAGCTCCCACATTCAACCGCATTCCAAAGAATGTACTCGGTCAACTGTGGGAGCTGGCTTGCCTGCGATAGCGGTCTGACTGGCTAAAGAGTCAGCCCTGACTGAACTGGGACGCCAGCTCACGCAACAGCACTTCGGCATCCAGCACCTTGCCCACCACTTCCTCAGCCTTGTCTCGGGTCAGCCCCAGACGCTCAAGCAGCGCGTCCGGAATGGCCTCATCCGGGCCAGAGCCAATTCCACGGCTGCGCAGGAGGCGCACCGCCAGGCACACCAGGTTCGGGTACTCGGCGTATTGGCCGTCGTAGGTTGGGTCGTGCTGGAAGCGCAGGGCTGTGGACAACTCGTCCGGCATGTCCCAGTAGCGCATCAGCCACGCGCCAATCTGCTCGCGGCTGATGCCCAGCAGGTGCTGCTCCACATAGCTGTGGCACAGGTGCGGGTTGACCTCCAAGTGACGGCAGATCAGCGAGAAGTGCGGCGGGAACACGTGGGCCAGCAACAGGTAACCGAAGTTGTGCAGCAGGCCGGCGAGGTAAGTCAGGCCGGCTTCCGGGCGCTGGGCGCGCGGCATGGCACGGGTCAGGCCTTCGATCACGGCGGCGGTGTAGATGGACTGGTGCCAGTAGGGCGTGGACTGGTGTGGGTGGTCCTTGGGCAGGCTGAGGGTCTTGCCCAGGGCCAGGCCGAGTGCCAGGTTGATCACCAGGTCGAAGCCCAGCACGCGCACGATGGCGTCTTCCACGGAGCGGATCTTGCCCGGCGAGGCGTAGTACGGCGACGCCGCCCAGCTCACCACTTGTGCGGCCAGCGCGGGGTCAGTCTCGACCACGCTGGTGATGTCATCAATGGTGGCGTTGGGGTCGACCCGCAGCTTGATGATCTTCTGCGCGGTGTCGGCCAGCGGTGGAATCTCGATGGTCGCTTCCAGACGCTGCTGGATGCGGCGGGCGGTGAACGCCTGCATCGCCTGGGTGATTTCCTCGCGGTCATCGTTAGGGCGGTCGAGGTTGGGGCGGATATTGCTCAGCGGCTCGCCGAAGTGGCCGGCGCTGGCCTTGGTGAGCATGGTCTTAAAGTCGTCGCTGGAGATTTCCAGCAGCAGGCCGGCTTCACCCGAATGCACCAGCAGGCTGGGCTCGTTGAGCAGGCTGCCTTCGTACAGGCACGGCGAGGTGGTCAGTGCCGGCAGGCCCGGCAGCAGGCTCAGGTCATGTTTGCCCAGCATGCGTTCGACACGCTCCGGCGCGACGGCGGTGAGGCGGCGCCCAGTGAGTTCGGCGAGGCGGTTGAGGTCGAGCAACTGGTTCTGGGGGAACAGCACCATGAGTGCGCCCACGGCATCTTCCAGCAGCACCGCCTGGACCTTTCGTGCGGGATTCAGGCCAGGTTGTTCGGCAACTTCCGTGTAGCTGATGGCGAGCTTTGCGAGCAGAGCCCGAATAACCGGTGGAGCGGTCAGCGGGGCTGTGGCGAGGGCTACTTCTGACATGGCCTGATCCAATTTCTTACAGTTCCCGAAGTATAACCAGCTTGATACAACTGTTGGTCGACTAACTGTGGTTTGTGACGTGGTTGGCGTGTGGCGAGGGGGTTGTCGACGGGAACGGGGCTGCTTCGCAGCCCAGCGGGAGCAAGCTCCCTCGCCACAGGGAAGCGGGTCACAGGAAAGCGGTCAGACCTGGCCGTATTGCTGGCCGTGGCGCAGCCAGCGGTCGAGCAGGGGGCTGACGTGATCCGGCCAGCGTTCGAGCAGGGCTTGGGCGGCATCGCGAACGGCGGGCAGCAGGTCGGCGTCGCGCATCAGGTCGGCGACCTTGAATTGCAGCAGGCCGGTCTGGCGGGTGCCGAGCATTTCGCCGGGGCCGCGCAGTTCGAGGTCTTTTTCGGCGATGACAAAACCGTCGTTGGTTTCACGCATGATGCCCAGGCGCTGGCGGCCGATCTGTGACAGCGGCGGGTGGTACAGCAGCACGCAGTGGCTGGCGGCGCTACCCCGACCGACGCGGCCGCGCAATTGGTGCAGTTGGGCCAGGCCCAGGCGCTCGGGGTTTTCGATGATCATCAGGCTGGCATTGGGCACGTCCACGCCCACCTCGATCACCGTGGTGGCCACCAGCAGTTGCAGGTTGCCGGCCTTGAATTCGGCCATCACTGCGGCTTTTTCGGCGGGCTTCATGCGGCCGTGGATCAGCCCGACCTTGAGCTCGCCCAGGGCGCTGGTGAGGTCTTCATAGGTGGTTTCAGCCGCCTGGCAGGTCAGCTCTTCGGACTCTTCGATCAGCGTGCACACCCAATAGGCCTGTCGGCCTTCAGCGCAGGCACCGCGCACGCGTTCGATCACTTCGACGCGGCGGGTGTCGGTGACCAGCACGGTATTGACCGGCGTACGGCCGGGCGGCAGTTCGTCGAGGATCGAGGTGTCGAGGTCGGCGTAGGCGCTCATGGCCAGGGTGCGCGGGATCGGCGTGGCGGTCATGATCAACTGGTGCGGGCTCATGCGCCCGCCCACGCCTTTCTGGCGCAGGGCCAGGCGCTGTTGCACGCCAAAGCGGTGCTGTTCGTCGATGATCACGAGCGCCAGGTTCTTGAACTGCACTTCGTCCTGGAACAGCGCGTGTGTGCCCACCACCATCGGTGCGCCCCCGGCAATCTGTTCCAGCGCGGCTGTGCGGTTCTTGCCCTTGAGCTTGCCGGCCAGCCACGCCACCTCCAGGCCCAGCGGTTCGAGCCAGCGCTTGAAGGTGATGAAGTGCTGCTCGGCGAGGATCTCGGTGGGCGCCATCAGCGCTACCTGGTAACCGGCTTCCAGGGCCTGCAGGGCGGCGAGGGCGGCGACCACGGTCTTGCCCGCGCCTACGTCGCCTTGGATCAGGCGCAGCATGGGTTCCTTCTGGCTGAGGTCGTAGGCGATCTCATTACCCACCCGCTGCTGGGCACCGGTTGGGGCGAAGCCGAGGTTGGCCAGGTATTGGGCAGGCAGTTTTGTGGCCTTGGGCATGGCCGGCGCGCGCAGGGAGCGCATGCTTTCGCGCAGGCGCTGCTGGGACAACTGGTGCGTCAGCAGTTCTTCGAACGCCAGGCGATGCTGGGCCCAGTGATGGCCCAATGCCAATTCATCGACATCGGCATCGGCCGGAGGGTGATGCAGGTAGCGGATCGCATCGGCCAGCGGCGCCAGCTGGTAGTCACGGGCCAGTTCCAGGGGCAGCCAGTCGGGCAGGCTTTTCGGGCCAAGCATCGTCAGGGTCTGCATGCACAACTGGCGCAAGCGCTGCTGGGTCAGGCCCTCGGTGAGCGGGTAGATCGGGGTGAGGGTGGTGTCTACCGGCGGCGGTTCGTCGCCGGTGATGGCGCGGTATTCCGGGTGGTAGATCTCCAGGCCCGACGCGCCCGGGCGTGCTTCGCCGTAGCAGCGTACGCGCGTGCCGCGCTTGAGGCCTTCCTTCTGCGCATTGCTGAAATGGTAGAAGCGCAGGCTCAGGCCGCCGGTACCGTCCTGCAGGCGCACCACCAGGCTGCGGCGCTTGCCCATCACCACGTCGGCGCCGCTGACGGTGCCTTCGACCACCGCATCCTGCCCAGGACGCAAGTGGCCGATGGGCACCACGCGAGTGCGATCCTGATAGCGCAGGGGCAGGTGGAAGAGTACGTCCTGGAGGTTTTCCAGGCCGACCTTGGCCAATTTCTCGGCCATGGCTTCACCGACACCCTTGAGTGCCGTCACCGACACCTGTGACAACTCGGTCATACGGCTAGTCAGCCCGCAACAGGCGGCTTGGCCACCGAGCAGAGGCGGATCGAGTCGGCCAGGATCTCAATGGCCTTTGGCCGTGGGAAGCTCGCGCGCCAGGCGATCGCCACGGTACGGAACGGCACCGGTGGCGTGAGCGGGCGCACTTCGATCACGCCGGGGGCGTAGTGATGGCTGTCCACGGCCGACAGTGGCAGGATCGAAATGCCCAGGCCGGAGGCGACCATATGGCGGATGGTTTCCAGGGAGCTGGATTCCACGGTGGTGTGCTTGGCGCCGTCGTTGCCCTTGGTCAGGGTCGGGCAGGCTTCCAGTACCTGGTCGCGGAAGCAGTGGCCTTCACCCAGCAGCAGCAGGCTCTTGTCGTTGAGCAGGCCGGCGTCGATGGTGTCTTTTTGCGTCCACGGGTGGGTGGCCGGCATCAGCACGTAGAACGGCTCATCGTAGAGCGGCAGCGTGAGCACGTCCGCTTCGTTGAACGGCAGGGCGATGATGATCGCGTCCAGCTCGCCGTTGCGCAGTTTGTCGCGCAGTACGTGGGTGAAGTTTTCTTCGATGTACAGCGGCATCTGCGGCGCAACGCGGTGCAGTTGCGGGATCAGGTGCGGGAACAGGTACGGGCCGACGGTGTAGATGGCGCCGACTTTGAGCGGTGCTGTCAGCTGGTTTTTGCCGGCCTGGGCCAGTTCGCGAATGCTTTGGGCTTGCTCCAGGACCTTCTGGGCCTGGGCAACGATGCCTTCGCCCACCGGAGTCAGGCGCACGGCGCTCTTGCTGCGCTCGAAAATCAGCACACCGAGTTCGTCTTCAAGCTTTTTCACACCCACCGACAGCGTCGGCTGGCTGACATGGCAACGCTCGGCCGCGTGGCCGAAGTGCTGCTCTTGGGCGAGGGTCACGATGTAGCGTAATTCTGTAAGAGTCATAGCGAGCGTCCATGAGGTTGCGGGCCAAGCATACCGGCTGCAATCGATAGACGCACGTTATCAGAACTTTGGTGGGGATTGAGCGGGGAATAGGGAGGATTTTGCTGATGCAGTAAATCAATGTAGGAGCTGGCAAGCCAGCTCCTACAGGTGTTAGCGGCGGCGTTTCTCGATGTTGTAAACGAACGGCGCAACAATTTCGATGCTGCCGCCTTTCAACATGTCAGCCGGTGGCTTGGGCAGTGGCTGGGCATCACGGATCATGGCCAGGGTTGCACGGTCCAGGTCGGAGTTGCCGGAGCGGCCCACCAACTCGAAGGACAGCACATTGCCTTCGCCATCCACCACAAAGCGCAGACGGTTCATGCCTTCCTTGCCACGCTGCAAGGCGCCTGGCGGGTACTTCTTGTACTTCTGCAGGTGGGCCAGCAGGGTGCCTTCCCAAGAAGCCTTGGCCGCGATCTGCTGAGGCGACGGGCCGGGAGCCGGTTGGGCCGATTTTTCAGCGGGCGCGTTGGTCGGTGGCGTTTCGCTCGGCGGCTCCTCGGAGGGTTTCTCCTTGGGCGGCTCGGGCTTTTTCTCCACGGGCTTGGGCGGTTGCGGCTTGGGTTTTGGCTTGACCGGCTTGGGCACCTGGATCGTTGGCTTGGGCGCCTCGGCCAGCTTCGGCAGGGGCAGCTCTTCCACCGGTGCAGGCGGCTGCGGCGGCGTAATCACCTTGGGCGGAGCCGGAGGGGGTGGAGCTGGCATCGGTGCCAGGTCGATGACCATGGCCGCCGGCGGCAACTGCACCTGATGCGGCGCAGACCATTGGAGCGCGATGATGATCGCGACGGCATGCACGCCCAGCACGACGGCGAGGCTGGTGCCATACCGCGTCAGTTTGTGGCGCGTCGTGATCATTTCTTGGCTGCCGTCTCAAGTCCGACCAGGCCGACCTTGAGGTAGCCGGCTGCCCGCAGGGCATCCATCACGCTCATCAGGTCACCGTAGTCCACGCCCTTGTCGGCCTGGAAGAAGATGGTCGTGTCTTTCTTGCCTTGGGTCTTGGCGTCGAGCACCGGGCCCAGGGTTTCCGCTTTGACTTCTTCTTCGCCCAGGAACAGGCGCTGGTCGGCCTTCACGCTAAGGAAAATCGGTTTTTCCGGCCGCGGCGCAGGCTTGGCGCTGGACGCAGGCAGGTCGACCTTGATGTCCACGGTCGCCAGGGGGGCTGCCACCATGAAGATGATCAGCAGCACCAGCATCACGTCGATGAACGGCGTGACGTTGATTTCGTGGTTCTCGACGAGTTCGTCGTCGCCTTGATTCAAATGCAGGCCCATGGCCGATTACCCCACTTTCACCATGTGCGGTTGCGAGCTGCGCTCGGTAGGCAGGTGGTCGAGGTCACGGCTGACCAGCAGCAGCACTTCTGCCGACGCGTCCGACACCTGGGCCTTGTAGCCGGCGATGGAGCGGGCGAAGACGTTGTAGATCACCACGGCAGGAATCGCGGCAACCAGGCCCAGGGCCGTGGCCAGCAGGGCTTCGGCGATGCCGGGGGCAACGACGGCGAGGTTCGTGGTCTGGGTCTTGGCGATGCCGATGAAGCTGTTCATGATGCCCCACACGGTGCCGAACAGGCCCACGAAGGGAGCGGTGGAGCCGATGGTTGCCAGCACGCCGGTGCCGCTGCTCATGTTGCGACCGCAGGCAGCGACCAGGCGCTCCAGGCGGAAGCTGACGCGTTCCTTGATGCCTTCTTTTTCGCGGGTGTTGGCCGACAGGCGCATTTCTTCCAGCGCGTCGTGTACCAGCAGGTTGGCCAGGGTGCCCTTCTTGGTCGCGGTTTCGCTCGCTTCCTTGAGGGTGGTGGCCTTTTTCAGGTGGACGATTTCAGTGCGCAGGCGGCGCTTGGCGCCCAACAGCTCGAAGCCCTTGGCGATCCAGATGGTCCAGGTGATGATCGAGGCGATGGCCAGGCCGATCATCACGGCTTTCACCACGACGTCTGCGTTCTGGTACATGCCCCATGGGGACAGGTCGTGGGCCATGCCCAGGGAGTTGTCTTCTTCGAGCACGACGCCCGAGTCGTCGGCTGGGGCAGGGGCTGCAGCCTGGGCCGGGTCGGTGGCCGCAGGTGCCGCGCCAGGCACTGCCGGGGTGGCTGCGTTGTGCTCGGCAGCAGCCGGAGCGGCTGGGGCAGTGGCGTCAGCGAATGCGGCGGTCGGCGCCAGCATTACGCTGAACAGCAACGCAGCAATCGCGCGCCAGGCGCGGGATGGGCTGTGAGGCTTGGTTGGCGAAGCGGGGTTTGTATTACGTGTCATGCTGGCCGGACCTGAGAGAAAAAATGAGTGATCGTCCTGCCAGACCCGTGGGGGTCGAGGACAAATGGGTGGTTATTATTGCAAGTAATTCTTGTTAACAAAAGTAATACAGTTACTTAATTTGTCCTTTTACTGGCCGCTGGTCATCTCCGGCGGCTAATCTGCGCCTTTAGTCATGGAGTTTTGTAATGTCTGCGCCTTCTGTTGTGATTGCCGGTTGCGGTGATGTGGGTAGTCGGCTGGCTAGCCAGTTGCTCGCCTCTGGATGGGAGGTCCATGGCCTGCGCCGCGATATTTCGCGGCTTCCACAGGGGGTGATCGGCATCGCTGGTGACCTGTTCAACAAAGACTGCCCCGACACTTGGCCGATCGGTGGCGTGGATTATCTGGTGTATTGCGCGGCGGCGACCGATCACGATGAAGCCGGCTATCGCGCTGCTTATGTGCAAGGTTTGCAGCATGTGTTGGAGTGGCTGCAGGACTACGGTCAGGCGCCGAAACACCTGCTGTTTGTATCCAGCAGCAGTGTGTATGGGCAGCAGAATGGCGAGTGGGTCGACGAAACGTCCGACACCCAGGCGCAGGGGTATTCCGGAAAGGTCATGCTTGAAGCCGAGCAAGTGGCGCTCAGCAGCGGCATCCCCGCGAGCATCGTGCGCCTGACGGGCATTTACGGCCCGGGCCGTGAGTGGCTGCTGACCCAGGTGCGCCAGGGCTACCGCGTGGCCATCGATCCGCCTTTGTATGGCAACCGCATCCATGCAGATGACGCGGCGGGCTTGCTGGCGTTTTTGTTGCGGCACGTGGAGCAGGGCGGCGCGTTGGATAAGGTCTACATTGGCGTCGACGATGCGCCGGCACCGTTGGCCGAGGTGGTGGGTTGGTTGCGTGAGTATTTGGGCGTGACCGAATGGGCGGACGACGCGAGCGTGCGGCGTGCGGGGAGCAAGCAGTGCAGTAATGCACGGGTCAAGGCGTTGGGCTGGAAACCGACGTATCCAACGTATCGCGAAGGCTATGCCGCGATTCTCAAAGGCTGAAACGCGGTAAAAAATCTGGGAGCTGGCTTGCCTGCGATAGCGGTGTGTCAGTCACATCTGCATTGGATGTGACACCGTCATCGCAGGCAAGCCAGCTCCCACATTCAGATCTATGTGATGCCGTGCTTACTGTTTTTCCAGCAGCCATTGGCGAGGGCCTGGGGTGAACTGCGGCACTTCATCCGCCTGCGCAGTGTTCACCGCCTGGAAGATTTCCAGTTGCTTGTCCTTGCGAGCAAAGATCCACGGGTTGCCCTTGCCGTTCAGTTGCAGCCAGATGCTGTCGTAACCGCCGCTCATGGAGGCGCAGTCGCCCGCCAGGCACAGCGAATACTGGTCGACGCCCGGCAGGCCAGCCACTTGGCCATTGGCCTGGAACTGTACGGTGGCGCCGTCACCGTTGCCGTCCTTGATCTTCCAATCCCCGCCAATGTAGGCCGCATACAGTGCGCGTTCGAAGTTGGCGCCCAGCGGCGCGCCTTCCGGGGCAGGGTCTTTGGCGCGGGCGAACAGCTGCTCAGGCTCGTTGTCATTGGCCACTTGCAGCAGTTGTTTGCCTTTGCGCTTGAGTTCGGTGGCTGTGCTGCCGTAGAAGTCCACGCTCCAGGCGCCGGATTTCTCACCGAGCAACTTGCCTTCGGCTACTTCAAAACCGTTGTAGTAGCGTGCCTGCGAAGCCTTGGTGTTCACTTCCCATTCAAGGTTGGGGCCATAGGTTTGCAGGGCTTCACGCAAAGGGCCGCCCTTGGCTGCCGCATCGATGGCGACCTGGTTGATCCAGGTGCCGCTCACATCCAGGTCGGCGGGGTTGCTGGCACAGCCGCCGAGCAACAGGGCGAGCAACGATGAGGCTACAAGCGCTTTGCGCATTACGAAATCCTTCTGAAACAAAGTCGGCGCAGCCTTTGGGGGCTGCGCCGGGTGTTTTACTCGATGACCAGAATCGCGTCCATCTCAACCTGTGCGCCCTTTGGCAGGGCGGCAACGCCGATGGCGGCACGGGCTGGGTAGGGTTGTTCGAAGTACTTGCCCATGATCTCGTTGACCTTGGCGAAGTGGCTCAGGTCGGTGAGGAAGATGTTCAGTTTGACGATGTCCTTGAACGAACCGCCAGCGGCTTCGGCAACGGACTTGAGGTTCTCGAAGACCTGTACGGTCTGGGCTTCGAAGCCTTCCACCAGTTCCATGGTCTTCGGGTCCAGCGGGATCTGGCCGGACATGTAGACGGTGTTGCCCGCCTTGATTGCCTGGGAGTAGGTGCCGATGGCGGCCGGGGCCTTGTCGCTGGTGATAACGGTCTTGGTCATGTGTGACTCCTTGTAATGAAGTGGGTTAGGCACGCATGCGGGTGATGCGGATGACCCCGGTCAAGGCGCGCAGTTTCTTGATCACGCGGGCCAGGTGCACGCGGTCGTGGACGCTGACCACCAACTGGACCACGCTGATGCGGCCATCGCGCTCGTCCATGCTGATTTTCTCGATATTGCCGTCGGCCGCGTTGACGCTGCTGGCCAGCAGCGCGATCAGGCCGCGCTGGTGTTCCAGCTCCACCCGCAGCTCGACGTTGAATTCGCCGGTGACATCCTTGGCCCACGAGAGCTGGATGCATTTTTCCGGGTTGTGGCGGATTTCGGTGATGTTGCGGCAGTTGTCCAGGTGCACCACCATGCCTTTGCCCGCCGACAGGTGACCGACAATCGGGTCGCCCGGGATCGGCGTGCAGCACTTGGCGTAGCTGAGCACCAGGCCCTCGGTGCCGCGAATCGCCAGCGGGCCTTCGGGGCTTGGCAACTGTTCGCCTTCGCCGAGCAGGCGACGGGCGACCACGTAGGCCATGCGGTTGCCCAGGCCGATATCTTCCAGCAGGTCCTCGATGGTTTCCTGGCGATATTCGTGGAGCATCGCTTGGACGCGCTCAGCCGGGATCTTGTCCAGGGCGCTGTCGAAGCCGTTGAGCACCTTGTTCAGCAAGCGCTCGCCGAGGCTGATGGACTCGGAGCGGCGCTGCAGTTTCAGGGCGTGGCGGATGTGGGTGCGCGCCTTGCCGGTGACCACGAAGTTCAACCAGGCCGGGTTCGGGCGTGCGCCCGGTGCGCTGACGATCTCGACCGTGGAGCCGCTTTGCAGCGGTTCGGACAGCGGTGCGAGACGACGATTGATCCGACAGGCAATGCAGCTGTTGCCCACGTCGGTGTGCACCGCATAAGCGAAGTCGACCGCCGTGGAGCCTTTGGGCAGCTCCATGATCCGGCCTTTGGGCGTGAACACGTAGACCTCGTCCGGGAACAGGTCGATCTTCACACTTTCGATAAATTCGAGGGAGTTGCCGGCACGTTGCTGCATTTCCAGCACGCCCTTGACCCACTGGCGGGCACGGGCATGGGTGCCTTTTGGCTGCTCGTCACCGCTGGATTTGTACAGCCAATGGGCGGCGATGCCGTTGTTGGCCATCTCTTCCATTTCGCGGGTGCGGATCTGGATCTCGATCGGCACGCCATGCATACCGAACAGCGTGGTATGCAACGACTGATAGCCGTTGGCTTTGGGGATCGCGATGTAGTCCTTGAAGCGCCCCGGCAGGGGTTTGTACAAATTATGTACAGCGCCCAGCACACGGTAGCAGGTGTCGACCTTGTCGACGATGATCCGGAACGCGTACACGTCCATGATCTCGTTGAAGGCCCGGCGCTTGCCGCGCATCTTTTTATAGATGCCGTAGATGTGTTTCTGCCGGCCGCTGACCTCGCCCTCGATCTCGTCGATCGCCAGGCAATGGCTCAGGGACTCTTCGATCTTGTTGACGATTTCCTTGCGGTTGCCCCGGGCGCGCTTGACCGCCTGGTAGATGCGCGCTGAACGCATCGGGTGCATGGCCTTGAAGCCGAGGTCTTCGAATTCGATGCGAATGGCGTGCATGCCCAGCCGGTTGGCAATCGGCGCGTAGATTTCCAGGGTTTCCTTGGCGATGCGCCGGCGTTTCTCGCCAGACAGCACTTCCAGCGTGCGCATGTTGTGCAGCCGGTCGGCCAGCTTGACCAGAATTACGCGGATATCGCGGGCCATGGCCATGGCCATCTTCTGGAAGTTTTCCGCCTGGGCTTCGGCCTTGGTCTCGAAGTTCATCTGGGTCAGTTTGCTGACCCCGTCGACCAGTTCGGCCACGGTTTCGCCAAACTGCGCGCTGAGCGCTTCTTTGGCGATGCCGGTGTCTTCGATCACGTCATGCAGCATCGCGGCCATCAGGCTCTGATGGTCCATGTGCATCTCGGCAAGAATGTTTGCCACCGCAAGAGGATGGGTGACATACGCCTCGCCGCTGCGGCGGCGTTGGCCGTCGTGGGCTTGTTCGGCGTAGAAATACGCTCGGCGGACCAGGTTGACCTGGTCTGGGCCGAGGTAGGTCGATAAGCGATCGGCGAGGGCGTCTATGCTCGGCAAAGTGTTAACTCCTGCCGTTGGCTGTGACCCCGCGCCGTGCTACGTCGACCAGGCATAGGCTTAGACGGCCTCGTTGGACTCGTCCTCGAACGCTGCAAACAGCGGTTCGTCTTCAACGATTTCAGCGTTGGCGATGAACTCGTAGCTCATCAGGCCTTCAGCGATTTCACGCAGGGCTACAACGGTAGGCTTGTCGTTTTCCCACTGGACCAGGGGCTCTTTGCCGCCAGTGGCCAGTTGACGGGCACGCTTGGTAGAGAGCATGACCAGCTCAAAGCGGTTATCCACGTGTTCTAGGCAGTCTTCA
This sequence comes from Pseudomonas sp. TE24901, assembly GCF_054058375.1. Lineage (NCBI taxonomy): Bacteria > Pseudomonadati > Pseudomonadota > Gammaproteobacteria > Pseudomonadales > Pseudomonadaceae > Pseudomonas > Pseudomonas sp. TE24901. Next base: position 491,013 of record NZ_JBSSAF010000001.1, on the reverse strand, counting down.
ACGGTTACGCGGGCCATGGTATTCCTCGGAGCGAATGCAAGATGCGCGCTGCCCGGTTGGGCGAGCGGACTGAGCAGTTTAAAAAATCACCAGCGTTTAGGGAAGCGCTGATTTTTCGCGAGCCTTCGTAAAACCGCTGCAAGCACCAATGTAAAGCCCTTGCAGCCATTTTGGGAAGAGCCAATCAACCGAGCAGTTCGGCCAGCAATTTGCCGAAACGCTGCTGTTGGCGCTTTTGCTGGAGCTGATTGGTGCGGAAAATCGCCTTCAAATCCTCCAGCGCGTGGGAAAAGTCGTCGTTAATGATCAGGTAGTCGTAGTCGACGTAGTGGCTCATTTCGCTGACGGCCTCACGCATGCGGCCTTCGATGATCTCGTCGCTGTCCTGGCCACGGTTGGTCAGGCGCTGGTGCAAGGCTTCCAGGGACGGCGGCAGGATGAAGATCGAACGCGCCTTGGGCATCAGCTGACGTACCTGCTCGGCACCCTGCCAGTCGATTTCCAGGATCAGGTCGTGGCCTTCGTCCAGGGTCTGCTGCAGGTGGCTTTGTGAGGTGCCGTAGAGGTTGCCGAACACTTCGGCGCGCTCCAGGAAGTCGCCGTGCTCGATCATCTTCACGAACTCGGTGCGCTCGACGAAGTGATAGTGCACGCCGTTCACCTCACCCGGGCGCATGGCGCGGGTGGTGTGAGAGACCGAGATGCGGATCTGCTCGTCGGCGTCGGTCAGGGCCTTGACCAGGCTGCTCTTGCCCGCGCCCGAGGGGGCGGAAATGATGTAAAGGGTGCCGGTGCTGTGGGTCATGGAAGTTGCCTTACTCAATATTCTGTACTTGTTCGCGCATCTGCTCGATCAACACCTTGAGGTTGACCGCAGCCGTGGTGCTGCGCGGATCGAAAGCCTTGGAGCCCAGTGTATTGGCTTCGCGGTTGAGTTCCTGCATCAGGAAGTCCAGGCGCCGACCGGCGGCACCCGCCGACTTGAGCACGCGGCGCACTTCAAGGATATGGGTACTCAGGCGGTCGAGCTCCTCGGCCACGTCGCTTTTTTGTGCGAGCAGCACCATTTCCTGCTCCAGACGCGTCGGATCGAGGTCGGCCTTCATGTCGGCGAAACGGTCGAGGACCTTCTGGCGCTGGGTGGCGAGCATCTGCGGCACCAGTTCGCGCAGGGTGACCACGTCTTCTTCGATGGCGGTCAGGCGCTCGCTGATCAGGCGGGCCAGTTCGGCGCCTTCGCGCTCGCGACCGGCTTTCAGCTCCTTCAAACCTTGAGTGAACAGGGCGAGGGCTTCGGCGTTGAGGGCCTGTGGGTCGGTGGCGTCGGCCACCAGCACGCCAGGCCAGGCCAGCACTTCCAAAGGGTTCAGCGCGGCGGGCTGCTTGATCAGGCCGGCGATGGTTTCGGCGGCGGCGACCAGTTGCGCGGCACGGTCGCGGTCGACCTGCAGCGGCTTGCCGGTGGTTTCCTCGGTAAAGCGCAGGGTGCATTCCAGCTTGCCGCGGGAAATGCCCTGGCGCAGTGCCTCGCGCACGGCGCCTTCGAGGTCGCGGAACGATTCCGGCAGGCGCAGGTGCGGCTCCAGGTAGCGGCTGTTGACCGAGCGCAGTTCCCAGCTCAGGGTGCCTTGGGCGCCGGCTTTTTCGACGCGGGCGAAGGCGGTCATGCTGTGCACCATGGAGGTACCTCGCGTTGCAGCCCGCAAACACGGGCTGATGGTTAAGAAGGCGCAGGATTGTAGCGCAGTGGGGCGGACGCGCCCAAACTCGACCATTGGTAACCGAATTTTTTAGCAGTGCCCCGAAGCGGTTCACGGCTCTATAATGCTCGGCAGTTTTTCGTCCTCAGTACAGGTATCCCCTATGAAACGTCCAAGTGGTCGCGCTGCCGATCAGCTCCGCTCGATCCGCATCACCCGCAACTACACCAAACACGCCGAGGGTTCTGTACTGGTCGAGTTTGGCGATACCAAGGTTATCTGCACCGTCAGCGTCGAAAATGGCGTGCCACGTTTCCTCAAGGGGCAGGGCCAGGGCTGGTTGACCGCCGAATACGGCATGCTGCCGCGCGCCACCGGCGAGCGTAACCAGCGTGAAGCCAGCCGTGGCAAGCAAGGCGGCCGTACCCTGGAAATCCAGCGCCTGATCGGCCGCTCCCTGCGCGCAGCCCTGGACATGTCCAAGCTGGGCGACGTGACCCTGTACGTCGACTGCGATGTGATCCAGGCTGACGGCGGCACTCGCACTGCATCCATCACCGGCGCCATGGTGGCGTTGGTCGATGCGCTCAAAGTGATCAAGAAGCGCGGCGGCCTGAAGGGCGGCGACCCGCTCAAGCAAATGATCGCTGCCGTTTCGGTGGGCATGTACCAGGGCGAGCCTGTACTGGACCTGGATTACCTGGAGGACTCGGCGGCCGAGACCGACCTGAACGTGGTCATGACCAGCACCGGTGGTTTCATCGAAGTGCAGGGCACTGCCGAAGGCGCGCCATTCCAGCCGGCTGAGCTGAATGCCATGCTCGCGCTGGCCCAGAAAGGCATGACCGAGATCTTCGAACTGCAAAACGCCGCACTGGCTGACTGAGCCGGTCGGCCTCAAGGAGAAACGCCATGAATGACAGCCAACTGCCGCAACCCTCGCTTTCCTACGAAGTGCGTCAAAGTGCGATGTTGTGTCATCTCGCGGCGTTTCTGGGGTTTGTGTTCCCCTTCGGCAGTGTCGTGGGGCCGCTGATCCTGTGGCAGATGAAGAAGGAAGTCAGCCCGTTCATCGATGATCAGGGCAAGGAAGCGCTGAATTTCCAGATTACCGTGGCCATCGCCTGGATCGTGTGCATCGTGCTGGCCTTTGCGGTGATCGGGTTCTTCCTGATGACGGCCCTGGCCATCGCCAGCGTAGTGCTGACGATCATTGGCGCGATCAAGGCCAATAAGGGGATCGCCTATCGCTACCCCTTGACCTGGCGACTGGTCAAATAATGAACGCCCACAAAAAAACCGACAGCAATGTCGGTTTTTTTGTGCCTGGAAAAAGACCTCAGATGGTCAGTGTCCAGTCGTAGTCCACGATCAGCGGCGCGTGCTGCGAGAAGCGCGGCTGACGCGGCAAGCGCGCACTGCGAACGAACCGGCGCAGACCTGGGGTCAGCAACTGGTAGTCGAAACGCCAACCCAGGTTGAGCATCTCGGCCTGTTCGTTATCCGGCCACCAGCTGTACTGGTCGCCCTCTCGGCTGACTTCACGCAGGGCATCCACGTAGCCCATGTTGCCGACAATCTCGTCCATCCAGGCACGTTCCGGCGCCAGGAAACCCGGGGATTGCTGGCTGTCGCGCCAGTTCTTGATATCCAGCTTTTGTTGCGCCACGTACAGCGAGCCACAGTAAATGTACTCGCGACGTTTGCGCCGCTGTTTATCCAAGTAACGGGCGAAGTCGTCCATTAGCTTGAACTTCTGGTTCAAGTCTTCATCGCCGTTCTGCCCCGAAGGGAGCAGCAAGGTCGCGATGCTGACCTTGTCGAAATCGGCTTGCAGGTAGCGCCCGTAGCGGTCGGCTGTCTCGAAGCCGAGGCCGCTGATGACCGCCTTGGGTTGCAACCGCGAGTACAAAGCCACGCCACCTTGGGTGGGCACTTCGGCATCGCAGGCATAAAGGAAGTAGCCATCCAGTTGGAAGGCTGGGTCGTCCAGTTCAAAGGCGGAGGCGCGGGTGTCCTGCAGGCAGATGACGTCGGCATTCTGTGCTTGCAGCCAACTGAGCAAACCACGCTCGACTGCAGCCTGAATACCATTGACGTTCACACTGATGATCCGCATAAATGGCCCCAAAAATCGCGTGCGTGTATGATACACGCCGTCTACCTAATTAGCTAAATCCGTGGTATCTGAGGCTTTTTTCATGCAGGCGTATCAACGCGATTTCATTCGTTTTGCCATCGATCGCGGCGTTTTACGCTTCGGCGAGTTCACCCTCAAGTCCGGGCGCACCAGCCCGTATTTCTTCAATGCTGGCTTGTTCAACTCGGGTTCGGCTCTGGCCCAGCTGGGTCGTTTCTATGCGGCCGCCATCGTTGAAAGCGGTATTCCGTTCGACGTGCTGTTCGGCCCGGCCTACAAGGGTATCCCCCTGGCGGCGGCGACTGCCGTGGCGTTGGCCGAGCATCATGGCCAGGACCTGCCTTGGTGCTTCAACCGCAAAGAAGCCAAGGCTCACGGCGAAGGCGGAAGCCTGGTCGGCGCTCCGCTCAAGGGCGAAGTGCTGATTATCGACGACGTGATCACCGCTGGCACCGCTATCCGTGAAGTGATGCAGATCATCGCTTCCCAGGAAGGCGTCAAGGCCGCCGGCGTACTGATCGCGCTGAATCGCCAGGAGCGTGGCAACGGCGAATTGTCGGCGATCCAGGAAGTGGAGCGCGACTTCGGCATTCCGGTGGTGAGCATCGTGTCGTTGAACCAGGTACTGCAGTTCTTGGAAGATGATCCGCAGCTCAAGCAGCATCTGCCTGCTGTTCGCGCCTACCGCGAGCAGTTCGGCGTCTGACCCAAATCATCCCCATGTGGGAGCGGGCTTGCCCGCAATAGCGGCGTATCAGGCGACGGAATTGTTGAATGTGCCGCCGTCATCGCAGGCAAGCCAGCTCCCACATTTGGACCGAGTACAAATAAAAAAGCCCCGCTCAATTTGATTGAGCGGGGCTTTTTTATGTGCGGCAGTTAAGGACGCTTGCGATTACTGATCAGCGTACCCATGCCGGTATCCGTGAAGATCTCCAGCAGTACCGCATTCGGCACCCGGCCATCGATGATCAGCGAGCTGCCGACGCCGCCTTGCACGGCTTCCAGTGCGCAACGGATCTTCGGCAGCATGCCGCCGTAGATAGTGCCGTCGGCGATCAGGTCGTCGACTTGCTGGGTGGTCAGGCCGGTCAACACCTTGCCTTCCTTGTCCAGCAGGCCGGCGATGTTGGTCAGCAGCATCAGCTTTTCGGCTTTCAGCGCTTCGGCCACCTTGCCGGCCACGAGGTCGGCGTTGATGTTGTAGGACTCACCGTTGGCACCCACGCCGATTGGCGCGATCACCGGGATGAAATCACCCTTGACCAGCAGGTTCAGCAGGTCGGTGTTTACGCCAACCACTTCGCCCACTTGACCGATGTCGATGATTTCCGGCTGGGTCATTTCCGGCGTCTGGCGGGTTACCGTCAGTTTTTTCGCACGGATCAGCTCCGCATCCTTGCCGGTCAGGCCGATGGCGCTGCCGCCATGGCGGTTGATCAAGTTGACGATGTCCTTGTTGACCTGGCCGCCGAGGACCATCTCCACCACGTCCATGGTCTGCGCATCCGTGACGCGCATGCCATCGATGAAGTGGCTCTCGATCGACAAGCGCTTGAGCAGGTCGCCGATTTGCGGGCCGCCACCGTGAACCACCACCGGGTTGATTCCCACGGCTTTCATCAACACGATGTCGCGGGCAAAGCCGGTTTTCAGCTCGTCGCTTTCCATGGCATTGCCGCCGTACTTGATTACCAGCGTCTTGCCGACATAGCGTCGGATGTAAGGCAACGCTTCGGACAAGACCTTGGCAGTGTTGGCAGCGGCTTCGCGTTCGAGGGTCATTCAGGGCTCCGGTAAAAAATCAGAACGGTAATTGGAGATCAGGGGCAACACGTTTCAACTGGGCGTGGAACACGTCCTTGATGCGCTGCAACTCAGCCTCGGTATCCGCCTCGAAACGCAGGACCAGCACCGGTGTGGTGTTGGACGCGCGAACCAGGCCCCAGCCTTTGGCGTAATCGACTCGCACACCATCAATGGTGGTCAGGTTGGCGCCTTCGCCCCATTGCGCATCGTGCAGTGCGTCAATGATGCTGAATTTGCTCTCTTCGGTCACATGGATATTGATCTCTGGCGTAGAAATATCATTCGGGAAGGTCTGAAACAGCTCCTGCGCCGTGGATTTTTCCTTGCTGAGGATCTCCAGCAGACGGGCGGCGCTGTAAATACCGTCGTCAAAGCCGAACCAGCGCTCCTTGAAAAACACGTGGCCGCTCATTTCACCGGCCAGCAGGGCGCCGGTTTCCTTCATTTTCTTTTTGATCAACGAGTGGCCGGTCTTCCACATTAGTGGGCGCCCGCCGTATTCCTTGATCAGCGGCGTCAGGCGGCGGGTGCACTTCACGTCGAAGATGATCTCGGCGTTGGCGTTGCGCGCCACCACATCGCGGGCGAACAGCATCAGCAGGCGGTCGGCGAACACGTTTTCGCCGGTATTGGTCACCACACCCACGCGGTCGCCGTCACCGTCGAAGGCCAGGCCGACATCGGCCCCGGTTTCCTTGACCTTGGCGATCAGGTCCACCAGGTTCTCAGGCTTGCCTGGGTCCGGGTGATGGTTGGGGAAGTTGCCGTCGACCTCGCAAAACAGCGGGATCACTTCGCAGTTCAGGGCTTCGAGCAGCTGTGGGGCGATCACGCCGGCCGCGCCATTGCCGCAATCCACCACCACTTTCAGGCGGCGTGCGAGTTTGACGTCACGGGTGATTTCATCAGAGTAGCGTTGCAGGATGTCGACTTTGGTGATGCTGCCCTTGCCGCTGGTCAGGTCGTTGGTCTTCAGGCGGTTGTGCAGGGCCTGAATCTGTTCGTTGGCGAGGGTGTCGCCAGCGATGACGATCTTGAAGCCGTTGTAGTCCGATGGGTTATGGCTGCCCGTGAGCATCACGCCGGATTTGCCAGCCAGTACATTGGCGGCGTAGTACAGCGCGGGTGTTGGCACCAGGCCGACGTCGCTGACGTGGCAGCCGCTGTCGGCAAGGCCCTGGATCAGTTGCTCGACCAGTTCCGGGCCGGACAGGCGGCCGTCACGGCCTACCGAGACGTTGGGCTCATCCTGGGCCAGGCTCTGGGCGCCGATGGCACGGCCAATCCAGTAGGCGGTTTCGGCAGTCAGGGTCTTGGGCACTACGCCACGAATGTCATAGGCGCGAAAGATGCTGTCGGGAAAAGTCGGGGCTACTCGGGCTGCGGTACTCATCGCGGGGGGAAACTCCATCTGAAGGGGGCAAAGCTGGCCTGAATGTGGCTGACCGGCGGGCTCAAACTGAAGGGTATGACGGCGTTTTCGGCAGAGAGTTCGTGGTGCAAAAATGCCATCGGCGCTCGCGCTCCGTGCTTTTTTGCGTGTAATGCATTGATTTCAATGACGAAATCTCGCTGATAAGGTGCGCGCATTCTTCATCCTGGAAAGCCATGCGGTGGCATCGGGCCGGGCAGGGCGCCCGGCCTGATTCAGCTTAGTCAGTGGCTGCCGGAATGCCCAAAACCACCTGCGCCGCGTTGTGTTTCAACAAATTCCTCAACCAGCTCGAAGTGCGCCTGTACCACCGGTACCAGCACCAGCTGGGCGATGCGTTCACCGACAACGATGTTGAACGCGGTCTGGCCACGGTTCCAGCACGACACCATCAGTTCGCCCTGGTAATCGGAGTCGATCAGCCCCACGAGGTTGCCCAGCACGATGCCATGTTTGTGGCCCAGGCCGGAGCGCGGCAGGATCAGCGCCGCCAGACCGGGGTCGCCGACGTAGATCGACAGGCCGGTCGGAATCAGGACGGTCTGGCCCGGTTCAAGGACAGTGTCCTCTTTGAGCATGGCGCGCAGGTCCAGGCCGGCAGAGCCCGGTGTGGCGTAGGCCGGCAGTGGGAAGTCGGTACCGATGCGTGGGTCGAGGATCTTGGCTTGCAAAGCGTGCATGTGAATTAAACCTGGTTCAGCCGTTGGGCGATAAAAGAGATCAGTTGGCGGGCAATCTTGCCCTTGCTGGTCTGGGCGAAAAGGGTGGCGTGCAGGTCGCGGTCGATCACGCTGCAGGCGTTTTCCTCGCTGTTGAAGCCGATGCTCGGGTTGGCGACATCATTGGCAACGATCAGATCGAGGTTTTTGTCTTTCAATTTACGTGCGGCGTAGTCCAGCAGGTGTTCGGTCTCGGCGGCGAAGCCGACACTGAACGGACGGTCCGAACGGGTGGCGATGGTGGCCAGGATGTCCGGGTTGCGCACCATTTGCAGGAGCAGGCCGTCGCCGCTCGTAGGGTCTTTCTTGAGCTTTTGCGGGGCGACGACTTCCGGGCGGTAGTCTGCAACCGCTGCCGAGGCGATGAACAGGTCGCAGGGAATGGCCGCTTCGCAGGCCGCCAGCATATCGCGGGCGCTGACTACGTCGATTCGCGTGACCCGATCAGGGGTCGGTAAATGCACCGGCCCCGTGATGAGGGTGACGCGCGCGCCTGCCTCAACCGCCGCTTCGGCCAAGGCAAAGCCCATTTTTCCTGAGCTATGGTTGGTGATGTAGCGCACCGGGTCGATGTTTTCCTGGGTCGGGCCGGCGGTGATCAGTACGTGCTTGCCGGTCAGGGCCAAGTGTTGGAAGCACTCGGCGGCGCACAGCGCCAGGTCGGTGGCTTCGAGCATGCGGCCCATGCCGACGTCGCCACAGGCCTGGCTGCCGGAGGCCGGGCCGAACACCTTGAGGCCACGGCTTTGCAGGAGTTGGGTGTTGGCCTGGGTCGCCGGGTCGCGCCACATGGCCTGGTTCATGGCCGGGGCGATGGCGACGGTGGCGTCGGTGGCCAGCACCAGGGTGGTCAGCAGGTCATCGGCGATGCCCTGGGCCAGGCGGGCGATCAGGTCGGCGGTGGCCGGGGCGATCAGCACCAGGTCAGCCCATTTGGCCAGTTCGATATGGCCCATGGCGGCTTCGGCTGCCGGGTCGAGCAGGTCGAGGTGCACCGGGTGGCCGGAGAGGGCCTGCATGGTCAATGGGGTGATGAACTCGCTGCCACCACGGGTCATGACCACGCGCACTTCGGCGCCTTGGTCCAGGAGCCTGCGAACCAGCTCTGCGCTCTTGTAGGCGGCGATGCCGCCGCCGACGCCGAGAACGATGCGTTTCCGATACAGACGCTGCATTGGTTTGCCTTTCCAGTTCAGTGATGCCAGTTCAGTGACGCCTGCGACGCCCCCTCCCCAGGGGAAATCGCAGGCAAAAAAGAGGGCTTAAGATAACACAGCGTCTGCCTGGCAACAGCGGCGCACGTACACACGGAGGTGGGATGAGTATTCGCGATTGGCCCTTGGCGGAGCGACCACGGGAGAAGCTTTTGGAGGGGGGCGCGGCGAGTCTGTCCGACGCCGAGTTGTTGGCGATCTTCCTGCGCACCGGCGTTTCCGGCCGTAGTGCGGTGGATTTGGCACGCCACTTGTTGGCGCAGTTCGGTGGCCTGCGCCCACTGCTTGAGGCCAGTCAGGCGCTGTTCAGTCAGCATCTAGGCTTGGGGCCGGCGAAGTTTGCCCAGTTGCAGGCGGTGCTCGAAATGTCCCGGCGCCATATGGCAGAGAAACTGCGCAGCGATTCGGTACTGGAGAGCCCGCTGGCGGTGCGCAGTTACCTCAAGGCGCTGTTGCGGCATGAACCCCACGAGACGTTTGGTTGCCTGTTTCTGGACTCGAAGCACCGGGTGCTGGGGTTCGAGGCGTTGTTTCAGGGCACCATCGACTCTGCGGTCGTTTACCCCCGACAGGTGGTCAAGCGTGCCCTGGCCTACAACGCGGCGGCGCTGATCCTGTGTCACAACCATCCTTCCGGGAATGCCGAACCGAGTGCGGCTGATCGAAAAATGACCAAGTTGCTGCAGAAGGCCTTGGAGGTGGTGGACGTGCGCGTGCTGGATCACATCATCGTGGGTGATGGCGACCCGCTGTCGATGGCTGAGTACGGATGGCTGTAGGCGCCGGCTTGCCGGCGATAGCATCAATGAAACGGGACGCCATCGCCGGCAAGCCGGCTCCTACACGGGCGGGGTCAGGGTTTCAGGCTGACGTTGGAGAAGTCCTGTCGGCCGAATGGGCTGACCTTGTACCCCTCGACATTCTTGCGGGTCAGCGCGAATGCCGTCGGGTGAGCCAGTGGCAGCCAGAGTGCCTGCTGCTGGATCTGCGCCTGGGCCTGCTGGTACAGCTTGCTGCGCACGCCTTGTTCGCTGGTGGTCTTGCCCGCGCTGATCAGCTTGTCCAGGGCCGGGTCGCAGTAACGGGCGAAGTTGGTGCCGGACTTCACTGCCGCGCAAGAGAATTGCGGCGTGAGGAAGTTGTCCGGGTCGCCGTTGTCGCCGGCCCAGCCCATGAACAGCAAGTCATGCTCGCCGGCCTTGGCGCGGCGGATCAGCTCGCCCCATTCGATCACGCGGATCTCTGCCTGGATACCGACCTTGGCCAGGTCAGCCTGCAGCAGTTGTGCGCCGAGGTTCGGGTTGGGGTTCAGCAGGCTGCCGGTGGGGCGGGTCCAGATTGTGGTCTTGAAACCGTCCTTGAGGCCAGCTCGGTTCAGCAGGGCCTTGGCCTTGGCGAGGTCCTGTGGATAACCCGGCAAGTCCTTGGCATAGCTCCAGGTGTTGGGCGGGTAGGGGCCGTTGGCGGCTTCGGCGGTGCCTTCGAACACGGCCTTGAGGTAGCTGCCCTTGTCGAACGCCAGGTTGATGGCCTGGCGCACTTCCGGCTTGTCCAGGGGCGGGTGCTGGCTGTTGATGGCGACAAACGCCGTCATGAACGCGGCGGTTTTTTCCACCTTCAACGCTGAGTCTTTCGCGGCTTCACCCACGTCCAGGGGCTTGGGCGACAGCGCGATCTGGCATTCATCACGATGGAGTTTCTGCAGGCGCACATTGGCATCCGGCGTGATCGCGAAAATCAAGTTATCCACAGCCGGTTTGCCGGCGAAGTAGTCCGGATTGGCTTTGTAGCGCACCACGGCGTCTTTCTGGAACCGAACGAACACGAACGGGCCGGTGCCGATCGGCTGGCTGTTGAGCTTCTCGGGGGTGCCGGCCTTGAGCAGCTTGTCGGCGTATTCGGCCGGGTAGATCGACGCAAAGCCCATGCTCAGGGCGGCGAGGAAGGTGGAGTCAGCATGGTCCAGGGTGAAGCGCACTGTCAGCGGGTCGAGCGCGTCGATTTTTTTGACCAGTGTTGGCAATTGCAGGGATTGTGCGTGTGGGAAGCCGCTCTGGGCGATCTGATGCCATGGGTTGGCCGGGTCGAGCATGCGCTCGAAGCTGAAGCGCACGTCTTCGGCGGTCAGAGTGCGGCTAGGGGTGAAATACTCGGTGCGGTGGAATTTCACGTCCGGGTGCAGCTTGAAGGTATAGGTCAGGCCATCGGGCGAGACTTCCCAGCTGTCCGCCAGGCTAGGCACCAGCTTGCCGCTGGCCTCGTCGTAGTCCACCAGGCGGTTCATCAGCACGTCGGCCGAGGCGTTGGTGGTGGTCAGCGAGTTGTATTGCACCACGTCAAACCCTTCGGGGCTGGCCTCGGTACACACACTCAGGTTGGTGGCCGCCTGGGCCAGTGGCGCCATAAAGAGAGGGGCAAGCAATAGCGGTAGGGCAGCGAAGCGCATATTCGGTTTCCTTTGCAGATCGAAGGCCCATCTGCGAGTGCAGTCTGGAAAAAGACTACCGTAGTGGTCTGATTGGCAAATGACTAGCCCATTTTTGCCTGTGCTTTTCGCCAAAATACTGTTTTGATGACGCCTCAGCGCGTTTCGCTCTTCACTTTTCGGTGCGGGCGTGCGCTGTCAATCATTCTGTGCGACGAGCGGTCGGCTATTACAGCGGCCCCTCCTGGCAACGGTTCAGGCGTCTGCTGCCAAGATTTACGCCGGTAAAAACACACGGGCTGTTGTTGCACTGGGGTCTTTCTGGTATAAAGCAGCGCTCTTTTCTAGGGGCCCGGTTCCTTCGCTTGTAGGTGTAGCCGGTAAGACCCTAAAGAAACGCGGCGCCTGGCGCCAAATGACTGAGAGATTAAGCGGCCAACCCATGCCGGGTTGGGCATGTGGTTTTAGAGGGCTGAGGCATGTCGAGAGTCTGTCAAGTTACCGGTAAGGGTCCGGTGACTGGGAATAACATTTCCCACGCAAATAACAAAACCCGTCGTCGTTTCCTGCCGAACCTGCAGCATCACCGCTTCTGGGTTGAAGAAGAGAAACGTTTTGTTCGCCTGCGTGTATCTGCTAAAGGCATGCGTATCATCGACAAGCGTGGCATCACTGTCGTGCTGGCCGAAATCCGTGCCGCTGGCAAGATCTAAGGAGCTCTATCATGCGTGAATTGATTCGAATGATCTCTAGCGCCGGTACTGGTCACTTCTACACTACCGACAAGAACAAGCGTACTACCCCGGACAAGCTCGAAAAGAAAATGTTCGACCCGCGCGTTCGCAAGCACGTGATCTACAAAGAAGGCAAAATCAAGTAATTGATTTTCCTCCTTGTGAAAAAAAGCCCGTCTCTCACGAGTCGGGCTTTTTTTTGCCTGCGATTTACTGATCAGGCCTTCTGCTCGAACACCACGTAGATCTTGCGGCACGGCTCCAGCACTTCCCAGGTACCGCTGAAACCAGCGGGAATCACGAAGCGGTCGCCGGCGCGCAGGGTCTTGGCATTGCCCTCGGCATCTCGCAATACCGAAACACCCTGCACAATCTCGCAGTACTCGTGTTCGGTGTAGTTGACCTTCCATTGCCCGACCTCGCCTTCCCACACCCCGGCGCTCATCTGGCCGCACGGGCTGTTGTAGTGGTTGTAGATCGTTTGCTCCGGGTCGCCCTTGAGGATTTTTTCCGCAGCGGGGCGGTAGCGATCGGGGGCGGTGTTGGCTTGGCTGAAGTCGACGATGTCCTGGATGCTCATGTGCGTGTCCCGTCTGGCCTGCGGTTGGAGAGCCCAAAGTCTATGTTTATTAAAATGAACATCGCAAGGGCGTTTGCCGGCGTTATGTCAAATATATTGAAACATCCCCAGCCGCTGGTTTAGGGTGGCAGCTGCCTTGAGCCGAACAGCTGGCTGGCCGGGCAAGAATTCTGTGAGGCTGCCGGGGGACATCGCCTGGCCCTTGTATTCAATAAGAGGAGGACACTCGCATGACCACCCTGACCCGTGCCGACTGGGAACAACGCGCCAAGGATCTGAAGATCGAAGGCCGCGCCTACATCAACGGCGAATACACCGCCGCTGCTTCCGGTGACACGTTCGAATGCATCAGCCCGGTCGATGGCCGCCTGCTGGCCACTGTTGCCAGCTGTGACGCCGCCGACGCCCAGCGCGCCGTGGAAAACGCCCGCGCCACCTTCGATTCCGGTGTGTGGTCGCGCCTGGCGCCGGCCAAGCGCAAGGCCGCCATGCTGCGTTTCGCCGATTTGCTCAACGCCAATGCCGAAGAGCTGGCGCTGCTTGAAACCCTGGACATGGGCAAGCCGATCACCGACTCCCTGGAAATCGACGTCCCTGGCGCCGCCAATGCCCTGAGCTGGAGCGGTGAAGCCATCGACAAGATCTACGACGAAGTCGCCGCCACCCCGCACAACCAGCTGGGTCTGGTGACCCGCGAGCCGGTCGGTGTCGTGGGCGCCATCGTGCCGTGGAACTTCCCGTTGATGATGGCCTGCTGGAAGCTCGGTCCGGCGCTGTCCACCGGTAACTCGGTGATCCTCAAACCGTCCGAAAAATCCCCGCTGACCGCCATCCGCATCGCGGCCCTGGCGGTTGAGGCCGGCATTCCAAAAGGCGTGCTGAACGTACTGCCAGGCTACGGCCACACCGTGGGTAACGCGCTGGCGGTGCACATGGATGTCGACACCCTGGTGTTCACCGGTTCCACTAAAATCGCCAAGCAGCTGTTGATCCGCTCCGGCGAGTCGAACATGAAGCGCGTCTGGCTGGAAGCCGGTGGCAAGAGCCCGAACATCGTGTTTGCCGATGCCCCGGACCTCAAGGCCGCTGCCGAATCGGCGGCCGGCGCCATCGCCTTCAACCAGGGCGAAGTCTGCACCGCCGGTTCGCGTCTGCTCGTCGAGCGCTCCATCAAGGACAAATTCCTGCCGCTGGTGATTGAGGCGCTCAAGGGTTGGAAGCCAGGTAACCCACTGGACCCGGCGACCAACGTCGGCGCCCTGGTGGACACCCAGCAGATGAATACCGTGTTGTCGTATATCGAGGCTGGCCACGCCGATGGCGCCAAGCTGGTCGCGGGTGGCAAGCGTACTCTGGAAGAAACCGGTGGCACCTACGTCGAGCCGACGATTTTCGACGGTGTGACCAACGCCATGAAGATCGCCCAGGAAGAGATCTTTGGCCCAGTCCTGTCGGTGATCACCTTCGACAGCGCCGAGGAAGCGGTGAAGATCGCCAACGACACCGTCTACGGCCTGGCCGCAGCGGTGTGGACCGCCGACATCTCCAAGGCGCACCTGACCGCCAAGGCACTGCGTGCCGGTAGCGTGTGGGTCAACCAGTACGACGGCGGCGACATGACCGCCCCGTTTGGTGGCTTCAAGCAGTCGGGCAACGGCCGCGACAAGTCGCTGCACGCGTTCGACAAGTACACCGAGCTGAAGGCGACCTGGATCAAGCTCTGATTTTCAGGGCTTATTGCGGTTAAAAATGTGGGAGCGGGCTTGCTCGCGAAGGCGGTGTATCAGTACCAGATTGACTGGCTGACGGACCGCATTCGCGAGCAAGCCCGCTCCCACGCTGTTTTGTGTGATCTTAAGAATTATCCACAGGAGCGTGGAAATGCGTTGGGCGACTTATTTCGCCGTCTTGGCCTCAGTCCTCAGCGTCGGCCTGGCCCTGGGTGTGAGCATGCCGCTGGTGTCCCTGCGCCTTGAAAGCTGGGGTTATGGCAGCTTTGCCATTGGGGTGATGGCGGCGATGCCAGCCTTTGGCGTCCTGCTGGGGGCCAAGGTCTCCAGCCGGATGGCATCGTGGCTGGGCACCGCCAACCTGATGCGCCTGTGCTTGTGGGCGGGCGCGGTGTCCATCGGCCTGCTGGCCATCCTGCCAAGCTACCCGGTGTGGCTGGTGCTGCGGCTGATGATCGGGGTGATCCTGACCATCGTGTTTATCCTCGGTGAAAGCTGGATCAACCAGTTGGTGGTGGAGCAGTGGCGGGGCCGGCTGGTGGCGCTGTATGGCTGCAGTTATGCCTTGAGCCAACTGTCGGGGCCCCTGCTGCTGGGAGCGCTGGGTACCGACCACGATTATGGTTTCTGGGTGGGCGTGGGGTTACTGGTGGTGGCGCCCTTGTTGTTGCTGGGCCGCAGCGGTGCTCCGACTGCCGAATCCTTCAGCGTGACCCTGGGCGACCTGTGGCGCTTCTGCCTGAGCCTACCGGCAATTGCCTGGGCGGTGGCCTTGTTCGCCGCGTTCGAAGCGATGATTCTGACGCTACTGCCGGTGTATTGCCTGCAACAGGGGTTCACGGCCGAGATCGCCTTGGCCATGGTCAGCACGGTGGTGGTCGGCGACGCGCTGTTGCAGTTGCCTATCGGCGCGCTGGCCGACTACCTGCCTCGGCGCACGCTTTTTCTGAGTTGTGCGGTGCTGTTGCTGGCGTCGAGCCTGGCGATTCCCGTGGTGTTGCACACGCTGCTGATCTGGCCGGTGTGGGTGTTGTTCGGTGCCAGTGCGGGCGGGTTGTTCACCCTGTCGTTGATCTTGATCGGCGAGCGTTATCGCGATGACGCGCTGGTGCGCGCCAATGCCCACATTGCGCAGTTGTGGGGGATCGGTTGCCTGATCGGGCCGTTAGTGGCCGGCGCGGGCAGCCAGTGGATCAGCGGGCATGCGTTGCCACTGTTGATGGCTGCCGGGGCGTTGGGCCTGGTGGTGTTGCTGTTGCGCCAAGGTGCATTCGGCGCCGCGCAACCGGCCTGACCTTGAAATGCGATCAATATGTAGGAGCTGGCTTGCCGGCGATGGCATCTCCTCGGTGTAACTGAAAAAACGAGGTGCCTGCATCGCAGGCAAGCCAGCTCCCACATTCAATCTCCATTGTTCTTACAGCATACGTTCAAGGCCGACTGAGGTGGCGAACCACGCATTGAAGCGACGCCACCAACTGCCCGGCTCGCGGGTCAGGGTGTGCAACTGGCCGTTGTCTTCAGTCACCCATACCACCTGGCCATCCTGCAATTTCGCCTCATAGCTCAACGCCGGCGCCATGCCTTGCAGCGCCAGGCCGCGCACGTGCTCGGCCAGCTCGGGACTGTCCACCAGCACGCCGACTTCGGTGTTCCACAGTACCGAACGCGGGTCGAAATTGAATGAACCGATAAACGACTTCTCGCGATCAAAGATCATCGCCTTGCTGTGCAGGCTCGAGTCCGAGCCTCGGAACGTGCCGCGACGAAACAGGTGCGGGCCGCTGCCGCCTCCGGCATCGCCCGGTTGGCGACGCAACTCATAGAGTTTCACGCCGTGCTCGAGCAACGCCTTGCGGTAGGGTGCGTAGCCACCGTGCACGGCAGGCACGTCCGTAGCTTCCAAAGCGTTGGTCAGCAGGCTTACGGAGACGCCCGCATCCGCGCGGCCGGTCAGGTAGACCAGGCCGGGCGGCCCCGGCACGAAGTACGCCGAGATCATCATCAGCTCGTGATTGACGCCTTCCAACTCCGGCGCCAATTGGGTGGTCAGCAGCAGCCGCGGGTCCGGCTCGGCCGTGGCCAGTACCTTGCTCGGCGCATCCCACAACGCCTGGTTCCAGGCCCAGATCAGTTCGCGGCGCCAAATATCCATGCGCGGTTGGGTCTGGTAGGTGCGCAAGCGGTTGTACAGCGCATGGTTCTGCTGGCGCGATTCGGCCAGCGAGGCTTCCAGGCGCACGCGGGCTGCGGCCAGGTCGCCTTTGGACGGGGCGTTGGAAACAAACTCATCGATGGGTTTGCTCAGCGCGCTGTTCCAGTACTGGTCGAAGCTGTGGCCCAGTTGCTCGGCCACCGGGCCCACGCTGAGCATGTCGATGTCGGTGAAGTTCAGGTTGGGCTCGGCGTCGAAATACTCATCCCCCAGGTTGCGCCCGCCCACAATGGCCACGCTGTTGTCGGCCAGCCACAGCTTGTTGTGCATACGACGGTGTTGCAGCGACAGGTTGAACAGTCGGCCCATGGCTCGCGTTACGCCCGTGCTACGCCCCAGGTGCAGGGGGTTGAACAGGCGAATCTCAATCTTGGGGTGGGCGGCGAGGGTGGCGATGATCTGGTCAAGGCCGTCGCTCGTGGTGTCGTCCAGCAGGATGCGGATGCGCACGCCCCGGTCGGCGGCCTTGAGCAGCTCGTCCACCAGCATGCGGGTGCTGATGCCGTCGTGCACGATGTAGTACTGCAGGTCGAGGCTGACTTGGGCGTTGCGGATCAGTTCGGCGCGGGCCATGAAGGCTTCGCTGCTGTTGGGCAGCAGGCGAAAGCCCGAGCGCCCTTGATGGGGCGCCGCCTGGGCCTGGATCGAGCGGCCGAATGATGATTGTGCGGCGGGCAGGGCATCGCTGGGGACGCGCGGTACATCCACCGTCGCACAGCCCCCCAGGGCCAGGGCGCCCAGCATTAAAAACGGTAAAAGCCGTCGAATCATCAAGGGCGCTGCTTCCAGTTCAGGGCGGTTGTGGGCATATGACGGCCATTTCCCGCGAAAGGTCAGTCGGCCGCCTCGGCCAGCAACTTGATTGCGGCGGCACCGACCTTGCGCACCGCGTCTTCAATCTGCGGGGTTGGCTTGGCAGCGTAGTTCATGCGCAGGCAGTTCCGGTATTTGCCGGAGGCAGAAAAGATACTGCCCACCGCCACCTGTACGCCCTGTTCCACCAGGCCACGGTTGAGCTTGAGCGTGTCGAAGCCTTCGGGCAGCTCGACCCAGAGCATAAAGCTGCCCTGGGGGCGGCTGGCCCGGGTGCCGGCTGGGAAGTAGCGGCTGACCCAGTCGATCATCAAGTCGCGATTGCGCTGGTACTGGGTGCGCATCCGCCGCAAATGCGGCTCGAAGTGCCCGCCTTTGAGAAATTCGGCGATGGCGATCTGCGGCTGGGTCGCCGTGGAGCCGGTGCTGATGTATTTCATGTGCAGCACCCGTTCCAGGTAGCGCCCCGGCGCCACCCAGCCAATGCGCAGCCCGGGCGCCAGGGTTTTCGAGAACGAGCTGCACAGCAGCACGCGGCCGTCTTCGTCGAACGACTTGATGGTGCGCGGGCGGGGGTAGCTGTAGGCCAGCTCGCCATACACATCGTCTTCGATAATCGCCACGTCAAAGCGCTGCGCCAGGGTCAGCAATGCTTTTTTGCGGGCCTCTGGCATGATGTAGCCCAGGGGGTTGTTGCAGTTGGGCGTCAGTTGGATGACCTTGATCGGCCACTGCTCCAGGGCCAGTTCAAGGGCTTCGAGGCTGATCCCGGTGACCGGGTCGGTAGGGATTTCCAGGGCCTTCATGCCCAGGCCCTTGAGGGTCTGCATGGCACCGTGAAAACTCGGCGAATCCACCGCAACGATATCGCCGGGCTCGCAGATGGCGTGGATGCTGGCGGACAGCGCTTCGTGGCAACCGGTGGTGATCACAATATCTTCGGCGGTCAGTTGGCAGCCCGAATCCAATGACAGCCGTGCAATCTGCTCGCGCAGTTCCATACAGCCGAGGATATTGTCGTAATACAGGCCCGGCAGATCCTGGCGCCGGCTCACCCGTGCGAGGCTGCGCAATAGGGGTTTCATGGTGGGCGACAATACATCTGGCATGCCACGGCCCATCTGTATGACGTCTTTGCGTGGCACGGCACGAATCAGTTCGAGTACCTGGTCCCACTGCGAAATTTCCACCGGGCGCTGTGCCGGGCGACCCACTTCCGGCAGTGCCGGCAGCTCGCGACCGACGGGCACAAAGTACCCGGACTTGGGCTTGGGCATCGCCAGGCCGTTGTCCTCCAGCAGGCGGTAGGCCTGCTGCACGGTGCTCAGGCTGACCCCATGCTCCACGCTCAAGGCTCGTACTGAGGGCAAGCGGTCGCCCGGGCGGTAGAAGCCCTGCTCGATGCGGGTACCCAGCAGTTCGGCGAGGTTGACGTAAAGGGTCATGGCGGTCGCTCCCAAGAGACCAGTACAGATAGGGGGAAAATACAGGATTCAGGCGTCGATAGGCAGTATCTGTATGGGTTTAATAAATACGGGTTGAATCTGTATCGCTTTTGGCTCACCGCCCATTCTAGTCACTCATGGCAACAAGCAAATGAGGGGCAGCAAAATGAGCGGCATGAGCGATGTGCGGTTGGCGTTATACAGCCAGGAACTGGAGGCCGGAGAAGAGCGGGCGAGGGCGCCGCGCAATATCAGTCGCTGGGACTTGTTCTGGCACCGCCGCCACACCCGCAAGGCATTGCTGCACCTGACTCGCGAGCAGTTGCGCGATGTCGGGCTGACCGTGGAACAGGCGCGCCAGGAAGGCCTGAAGCCGTTCTGGCGCGATTGATCAGACCAGTTCCTTGAGGCGGTGCCAGAGCATGCCCAGCGCCAGCAGCGGTGAGCGCAGGTGCTTGCCGCCCGGGAAGGTGATGTGCGGCACCTGGGCGAACAGATCGAAACGGCCCTGTTGCTGGCCGCTGATGGCTTCGGCCAGCAGCTTGCCCGCCAGGTGGGTGGCGTTGAGGCCATGGCCCGCGTAAGCCTGGGCGTAATACACATTGGGCTGGTCGGCCAACCGACCAATCTGCGGCAGACGGTTGGCACCGATGCCGATCATGCCGCCCCATTGGTAGTCGATTTTCACGTCGGCCAGTTGCGGGAACACCTTGAGCATTTTCGGACGCATGTAGGCGCCGATGTCCTGGGGATCGCGGCCGGAATAGTGACAGGCACCACCGAACAGCAAGCGTCGGTCGGCGGACAACCGGAAGTAGTCCACCGTCACCCGCTGGTCGCACACTGCCATGTTTTGTGGCAACAGGTTATGGGCCTGCGCTTCGCTCAGCGGCTCAGTGGCGATGATGTAGCTGCCGGCTGGCAGCACCTTGCCACCCAGTTGTGGGTTGAGGTCATTCAGGTAGGCGTTGCAGGCCAGCACCAGGGTCTTGGCGCGCACGTTGCCCGAGGCGGTGTGCACGTTAACCTCGGGGCCGTAGTCGATGCGGGTCACTTCGGATTGTTCGTACAGTTTCACGCCCAATTGCTGCGCGGCAGCTGCTTCGCCGAGGGCCAGGTTCAACGGGTGCAGGTGGCCGGAACCCATGTCGATCATGCCGCCCGCATAGCGATCGGAGCCGATTACGCTGCTCATCTCGTCGGCTTGCAGTAGGCGTACTTCATGGCGATAGCCCAGGCTGCGCAGCTCGTCTGCGTCCTCGGCAAGGCCCAGCAGGTCGCGGGGTTTGTTGGCGAGGTCGCAATAGCCCCAGGTCAGGTCGCAAGGAATCTGATAACGCTCGATACGCTCGCGCACGATCTCCACCGCTTCCAGGCCCATCAGCTTCATCTGGCGCACGCCGTCGGTGCCGATCACGTGGGCGAACTGGTCCAAGCCATGGCCGACGCCCCGGATCAACTGGCCGCCGTTGCGCCCACTGGCGCCCCAGCCGATCTTGCGCGCTTCCAACAGCACCACGCGCAAGCCACGCTCAGCCAATTCCAGCGCGGTGTTGAGCCCCGAAAAACCGCCGCCGATCACGCACACATCCGCCGTCATTTCACCGGCCAGTGCCGGGTAATCGGGTTGCGGCACGCTGCTGGCGGCGTAGTAGGAAGCGGTGTGCCGGGCGCTGGCGGTCATGGGGAGCATCCCTGTTTGGAAAATTTGACGCAGGATACAGCGGTCGGGCGAAGCTGTCTCACCGCAGGCTTTTGCGGCAGAATCCACGCCTATTCGCCGTTCGGTACGTGTTTCGATGAGTTGCAACAGTCAGAAAATCAGCGCGCTGCGCCGTCAGATCCCATCGTTCGAGTGCGTCCCGGGTTGCCACGACTGCTGTGGGCCGGTGACCACCTCGCCCGAGGAAATGTCGCGCCTGCCACGCAAGACCGCTGCCGAGCAGGATGCGGCCATGGACGCGCTGAACTGCGTGCACCTGGGGCCAAACGGCTGCACGGTGTATGACGAGCGCCCGCTGATCTGCAGGTTGTTCGGCACCACCAAGACGTTGCCTTGCCCCAATGGGCGGCGGCCCGTGGAGCTGATTCACCCGCGGGTGGAGAAACAGATCCACGAGTACATGGCCAGCACTCGGCAAGTGCTGGTTTAACTCGGTTAATGTGGGAGCTGGCTTGCCTGCGATGGCGGTGGGTCAGTCACCACCGCTATCGCAGGCACGCCAGCTCCCACATTTGACCCAGTTGTGTCAGTTGGTTAATCGGGAATCGGCAGGTTCAGGCTCTCCTTCACCTCTTCCATCACGATGTAGCTCTTGGACTCCCGCACATGGGGCAACTTGAGCAGGATGTCACCCAGCAATTTGCGGTAGGACGCCATCTCGGAAATCCGCGCTTTCACCAGGTAGTCGAAGTCGCCTGACACCAGGTGGCACTCCAGCACGTGGGGCAGTTTCAGCACGGCGCGGCGGAATTCTTCAAAGGTGTCGCCAGACTTGTAATCGAGGCTGATCTCGACAAATACCAGCAAACTGCCCTTCAAATGCTGCGGGTTGAGCCGTGCGTTGTAGCCCATGATGATCCCTTCGCGTTCCAGCCGACGGACCCGTTCGGTACACGGCGTGGTGGACAGCCCGACCTTTTCTCCCAGTTCCGTGAACGAGATTCGCCCATCGGTTTGCAGGATGCGCAGGATGTTGCGGTCGATCTTGTCCAGCTCCCGCTTGGTCTGGGTGTTGGTACGCATAGGGGATACGCCTCTGTGAAAAGGGTTTTTGCCAAGAATTGTCGCCAAATATAGGCACTTATATAGTGAAATGCACTGGCAATAGTTTTTTACACTGCGCACATCATTGCTCGAACAACACACGTCAGCGGCCATGCCCGCGATGAGGATATAAAAATGCGCGTTCTGGTCTTGGGTAGCGGCGTCATTGGTGTGACCAGTGCCTACTATTTGGCTCGGGCCGGCTTTGAAGTCGTGGTCGTCGACCGTCAGCCTGCCGCTGCCATGGAAACCAGTTTCGCCAACGCCGGCCAGGTATCCCCGGGCTACGCGTCGCCATGGGCCGCGCCGGGTGTACCGCTCAAGGCCATCAAGTGGCTGCTGCAACGCCACGCGCCGCTGGCCATCAAGGCCACCGCCGATATCGATCAATACCTGTGGATGGCGCAGATGCTGCGCAACTGCACCGCCAGCCGTTATGCAGTGAACAAAGAGCGCATGGTGCGCCTGTCCGAGTACAGCCGTGACTGCCTCGACGAACTGCGCGCCGAGACCGGCATTGCCTATGAAGGCCGCAGCCTGGGGACTACCCAGTTGTTCCGCACCCAAGCCCAGTTGGACGGTGCCGCCAAAGACATCGCCGTGCTGAAAGAGTCCGGCGTGCCGTTTGAGCTGCTCGACCGCGCCGGCATCGCCCGCGTCGAACCGGCCCTGGCCAGTGTCACCGACATCCTCGCCGGCGCCCTGCGCCTGCCGAACGACCAGACTGGCGACTGCCAGATGTTCACCACCCGCCTGGCCGACATGTGCAAGCAGTTGGGCGTGGAGTTCCGTTTCGAGCAAGACATCCAGCGCCTCGACTACGCCGGTGACCGCATCAACGGCGTTTGGATCGACGGCAAGCTGGAAACCGCCGACCGCTACGTGCTGGCCCTTGGCAGCTACTCGCCGAAGCTGCTCAAGCCACTGGGGATCAAGGCGCCGGTGTACCCGCTCAAGGGTTACTCGCTGACCGTGCCGATCACCAACCCCGCGATGGCGCCGACCTCGACCATTCTCGATGAGACCTACAAGGTCGCGATCACCCGTTTCGACAACCGCATCCGTGTCGGCGGCATGGCTGAAATAGCCGGTTTTGACCTGTCGCTGAACCCGCGTCGACGTGAAACCCTGGAGATGATCGTCAACGACCTTTATCCTCAGGGCGGCGATCTGACCGAGGCCACCTTCTGGACCGGCCTGCGCCCGACCACGCCCGACGGCACGCCGATTGTCGGTGCCACACCGTTCAAGAACCTGTTCCTGAACACCGGCCACGGCACCCTCGGTTGGACCATGGCCTGTGGCTCCGGCCGCCTGCTGGCCGACCTGATGGCGAAGAAAACGCCGCAAATCAGTGCCGCAGGTCTTGATATTTCCCGTTATGGCAACCACCAGGAGTCCGCAAAACATGTCAATCCAGCGCCAGCTCACCAATGAGCGCATGAGCCAGATCGTTGTCCACAGCGGCACCGTGTACCTGGCAGGGCAAGTCGGCGACGACATGAGTGCCGGAATTGAACAGCAGACCCGTGAAACCCTGGCCAATATCGAGCGTTTGCTGGACCTGGCCGGCACCGACAAGAGCAAGTTGCTGTCGGTGACGATCTACCTCAAAGACATCGACGCCGACTTCGCCGGCATGAACGCGGTGTGGGACAAGTGGTTGCCCAAAGGCGTCGCTCCGGCCCGTGCCACGGTTGAAGCCAAGTTGTGCGAACCGGAAATCCTGGTAGAGCTGTCCGTCGTGGCGGCGCTGCCTTAAACCTGGATCCCTCTCCCGGTGCCGACGTTGTCGGTCGGTGCCGGTTTTTCTTTTCTCTGCCGCCTAGAAGCCTGCCGCCATGCGTCCTGCCCGTGCCCTGATCGATCTCCAAGCCCTGCGCCACAACTACCAATTAGCCCGCGAAGTCACGGGGGCCAAGGCCCTGGCCGTGGTCAAGGCCGATGCCTACGGCCATGGCGCGGTGCGTGTGGCACAAGCGTTGGAAGCCGAGGCCGATGGGTTTGCCGTGGCGTGCATCGAAGAGGCGTTGGAGCTGCGTGCAGCCGGCATTCGAGCGCCGGTGCTGTTGCTCGAAGGCTTTTTTGAGGCCGACGAGTTGCCGCTGATCAACGAGCATGATTTGTGGTGCGTGGTGCATTCGTTGTGGCAGTTGGAGGCGATCGAGCAGGCCAGGCTGAGCACGCCGCTGACCGTCTGGCTCAAGCTCGACTCCGGTATGCACCGGGTTGGCCTGCATCCCAAGGATTACCATGAGGCGTACCAGCGCCTGCTGGGCAGTGGCAAAGTCGCCAAGATTGTATTGATGAGCCATTTCGCCCGTGCCGATGAACTCGACTGCGTGCGCAGCAATGAACAAGTGGCGGTGTTTGAAGCGGCGCGCCAAGGCTTGTCGGCCGACGTCAGCCTGCGCAACTCGCCGTCGGTGATGGGCTGGCCGAATGTGTCAAGCGACTGGGTACGCCCGGGCATCATGCTCTACGGCGCCACGCCGTTTGGCGAAGACCAGGCGGTGGCCGCACGTTTGCAGCCGGTGATGACCCTGGAGTCCAAAGTGATTTCTGTGCGTGAACTGCCGGCCGGCGAGCCGGTGGGCTATGGCGCCAAATTCATCACACCCAAGCCGATGCGCATAGGCGTGGTTGCCATGGGCTATGCCGATGGCTACCCGCGTCATGCGCCGACCGGCACGCCAGTGCTGGTCGCCGGGCAACGCAGCCAATTGCTCGGCCGCGTTTCGATGGACATGCTGTGCATCGACCTGACGGACGTGCCCCAGGCCGGCCTTGGTTCTACGGTGGAGTTGTGGGGCAAAAACATCCTCGCCAGTGATGTTGCGGTGGCCGCCGAGACCATCCCCTACCAGATCTTCTGCAACCTGCGCCGCGTGCCAAGGCTCTATTCCGGCGCTTGACCGCCGGGTACGAACGCAGGTGCCCGGGATTTAGGCCCAAGTGTTGTAAATACTGAACGCTGTCGCCATGATAACGCTCAATTACAACAACGCCTGAATCCTAGGAGGCTCCTGCATTGGACGTCGGCGAACGACTGCAATCCATCCGTAAACTCAAGGGTCTTTCCCAGCGTGAGCTCGCCAAGCGTGCGGGTGTCACCAACAGCACCATTTCGATGATCGAAAAAAACAGCGTCAGCCCCTCGATCAGCTCCTTGCGCAAGGTGCTGGGTGGTATCCCCATGTCCATGGTCGAGTTCTTTTCCGAGGAGATCCTCCAGGAAATACCGACGCAGATCGTCTATAAAGCCAATGAGCTGATCGACATTTCCGACGGTGCCGTCACCATGAAACTGGTAGGCCGGGCGCACCCCAGCCGGGCAATTGCGTTCCTGAACGAGATCTACCCGCCAGGCGCCGATACCGGCGAAGAAATGCTCACCCATGAGGGCGAAGAAACCGGGATTCTGGTGGAAGGTCGCCTGGAGTTGGTGGTCGGTCTTGAAACTTTTGTGCTCGAAGCCGGCGATAGCTACTACTTTGAAAGCACCAAGCCCCATCGTTTTCGCAACCCGTTCGATGTGCCGGCGCGACTAATCAGCGCAGCCACACCGGCGAACTTTTGACAGAAGAGGCGTGCTGCCAGCGTTGCAGACACACCCGTCGCTGTAACCGTGACGCCGAATCTCCCTTTATTTAATAGGGTTGTTTCGGCCAGGCGGGCTAACCGTTATACTTTCGCCGCCTGCGAAACCGTGGCCGCAGGCGTGAATAGCCACCATTGAGGGTGAACGCGTGAACCTAATTATGAAAATGCTGGCTGCACCAGCAACCGTACTGGCCCTATGGGCTGTCAGCGCTCAAGCTGCGACCAATGATGAAATTGCCAAGCGCCTGGAGCCCGTGGGCCAGGTCTGCGTTCAAGGCCAGGAATGCAAGGGCATGGAAGTGGCCGTGGCCGCAGGTGGCGGCGGTGCTGCCAAGACCCCGGACGACGTGATCGCCAAGCACTGCAACGCGTGCCACGGGACTGGTTTGCTGGGCGCCCCGAAAATCGGTGACACCGCCGCCTGGAAAGACCGCGCCGACCATCAGGGTGGCCTCGACGGTCTGTTGGCCAAGGCCATCACCGGCCTGAACGCCATGCCGCCCAAAGGCACCTGCGCCGATTGCTCGGATGATGACCTCAAAGGCGCGATCAAGAAGATGTCCGGCCTCTGATCCGCCGATCTTCGCCAAAAAAGCCGCTTGTAAGCGGCTTTTTTGTGCCCCCCATTTGTGTTTCGGCGCTGTTCATTGCAGCAAAGACCCGGCAAGCTCGGTCCAACCCCTAATCATGGAATGTTCGGGAGGGTCGGATGGTGCAGTTGTGTTCAATTGAGCAAGCCGTTGACGACGTATTGGCGCGCTTGCCCGCGCATATACACATGGGCATGCCGTTGGGCCTGGGCAAGCCTAACCTATTCGTCAACGCGCTGTACCGGCGTATTGCCAAGTTGCCCGAGCGGCAACTGACGCTCTACACCGCCTTGAGCCTGGGCCGCCCGCCATTCGGCGATGGTTTGCAAAAGCGCTTTCTCGGGCCCTTTATCGAGCGGGTGTTCGGCGACTACCCCGAGCTGGATTTTCTCGCCGACCTGCACAAGGACAGCCTGCCGGCCAATATCCACGTGCAGCAGTTCTTCATGCAGCCCGGCAGTTTGCTCCACAGCCGTTCGGCGCAGCAGGACTACGTCAGCAGCAACTACAGCCACGCCGCCCGCGACATCAACGCCGCCGGCCTGAACCTGGTGGCGCAACTGGTCGCCAGCAGTGCCGAACACCCCGACCGCCTGAGCCTGAGCTGCAACCCGGATATCACCCTCGACCTGCTGCCGATGATCGCCAAGCGCCGCGCCGCCGGGGAAACCATCCTGGTGGTGGGCCAGGTCCACAGCGACTTGCCCTACATGCCGGGGGATTCCGAGCTGGGCATGGATGCGTTCGATTACCTGATCGATGAAAAAGACAGCACCACGCTGTTCTCCACACCAAACATGCCGGTGGGGTTCCAGGACCATTTCATCGGCCTGCATGCCAGCACGTTGGTGCGTGATGGCGGCACGTTGCAGATCGGCATCGGCTCCATGGGCGACGCGCTGACCGCCGCCTTGCTGGCCCGCCAGGCCGATAACGAGGCTTACCGCCTGCTGCTGACCGACCTTGATGTGTACCAATGGGCGCCGCTGATCAGCCATGAAGGCGGCGTCGCGCCGTTTGTGCGGGGCCTGTATGGCTGCAGCGAGATGTTCGTCAACGGCTTGCTGGTGCTGGCGGATGCCGGGATCGTGCGGCGCAAGGTGTACCCGGATGTGGCCACCCAGGAGCAGGCCAACGCTGGCACGCTGGACGACGCCGCGCAGCCCGACGGCGTGTCGATCCATGGCGGCTTCTTCCTCGGGCCGCGCAGTTTTTACCAGCGCTTGCAGGAGATGACCCACACCAAGCGCCTCGAATTCAACATGACCCGCATCAGCTACATCAACGAGCTGTACGGTCAGGAAGAACTCAAGCGCCTGCAGCGCCTGGATGCGCGGTTTATCAACAGCGCGATCATGGTCACGCTGCTGGGCGCGGGCGTTGCCGACCAGCTGGAAGACGGCCGTGTGCTCAGTGGTGTGGGCGGGCAATACAACTTTGTCGCCCAGGGCCATGCATTGGAAGGCGCACGCTCGATCCTGATTTTGCGCAGCTGGCGCGAATCGGCGGGGGAGGTGAGTTCCAATATCGTCTGGGACTACGGCCACTGCACCATTCCGCGACACCTGCGGGACATTGTCATCACTGAATACGGTATTGCCGACCTGCGTGGTCAGACGGATGCCAAAGTGATCGAGGCGTTGCTCAAAATCACCGACTCACGCTTCCAGGATGATTTGATCGAGCAGGCGCAAAAGGCCGGCAAACTGCCCGAAGGTTTCCAGTTGGAGCCGCGTTTTACCGACAACACCCCGGAGCGGCTCAAAGGCATTCAGGCGCGGCATCGGCGATTGTTTCCGGAGTATCCGCTGGGCAGCGATTTCACGGAGGAGGAGCGGGATCTGTTGCGGGCGTTGAACTGGCTCAAGAGCAAATTCAAGCTGACGGAGATTCTGGAGTTGGGCAAGGCTGCGTTGGACGCGCCGGAGCCAGAGGCGTTTCCCGAGCATTTGAAGCGCATGCGGTTGGATAAGCCCGAAGGCTTGAAAGAAGACCTCTACCAGCGCCTGCTACTCGCCGGCCTACAAGCCACCGCACACTAACAAACAATGCAAATCAAATGTGGGAGCGGGCTTGCTCGCGAATGCGGTGGACCAGTCAATAAATTCAGCGACTGATACTCTGCATTCGCGAGCAAGCCCGCTCCCACATTTTGATCCGTGTTCACTGGGAATTTGCCATGTGGCAAATTATTCGATGAAGGTGACCACGCCGCCTTCCAACGACTTCACCCGTGCCAGCGACTCAACCCGGTAACCTTGTGCATCCAGCTCCGCCCGACCACCCTGGAACGACTTCTCGATCACGATCCCCAAGCCGGCCACGGTAGCGCCCGCCTGCTTGATGATCGAAATCAGCGCCTGGGACGCCTTGCCGTTGGCCAAAAAGTCGTCGATCACCAGCACGCGGTCGCTGCTGGTCAGGTGACGAGGGGAGATCGCCACGGTGCTCTCGACCTTCTTGGTGAAGGAGTACACCGTCGCCGACAGCAGGTTTTCCGTCAGGGTCAGGGACTGTTGCTT
Organism: Pseudomonas sp. TE24901; assembly: GCF_054058375.1. Classification (NCBI taxonomy): domain Bacteria; kingdom Pseudomonadati; phylum Pseudomonadota; class Gammaproteobacteria; order Pseudomonadales; family Pseudomonadaceae; genus Pseudomonas; species Pseudomonas sp. TE24901. The sequence goes on along the minus strand of NZ_JBSSAF010000001.1, from coordinate 462,575 downwards.
GCGCGCGAAGATCACCGGAACGCCCAGGTTCAAGCCGGTCATGATGGCCGGTGCTATCCCTGAGGCTTCGATGGTGACGATCTTGGTGATGCCCGAGTCCTTGAACAGCGCGGCGAATTCGTCGCCGATCAGTTTCATCAGTGCCGGGTCGATCTGGTGGTTCAGAAAGGCGTCGACCTTGAGTACCTGATCGGAAAGCACGATGCCTTCTTCGCGAATTTTCTTGTGCAGTGCTTCCACGGAAAGCTTCCTCTGTTGACGCAACGGGCGCCGAAAGTAGATTAAAAAGTAGTCGATTCTAGCGCTTTAACATCGCGCGTATATCCGCCAGCGCGGTGTTGCCGCGAACGGCCTTCACCTCGGTCGGGGTGTCGTCGTTGCCTTCCCAGGCCAGGTCGTCCGGCGGCAGCTCATCCAGGAACCGGCTGGGGGCACAATCGATGATTTCGCCGTATTGCTTGCGCTTGGCGGCAAAGGTAAAGGCCAGGGTCTGACGTGCGCGGGTAATGCCCACGTAGGCCAGGCGGCGTTCTTCCTCGATGGTGTCGGCTTCGATGCTGGAGCGGTGCGGGAGGATTTCCTCTTCCATGCCCATGATGAACACGTAGGGAAATTCCAGGCCCTTGGACGCATGCAAGGTCATCATCTGCACGCCCTCGGCGCCATCTTCTTCTTCCTGCTGGCGCTCGAGCATGTCGCGCAGCACCAGCTTGCCGATGGCGTCTTCGACGGTCATTTCGCCGTCTTCGTCTTTCTCCAGGGTGTTTTTCAGCGCTTCGATCAGGAACCAGACGTTGCCCATGCGGTAATCGGCGGCCTTGTCGCTGGAACTGTTGGTGCGTAGCCAGTTCTCGTAGTCGATGTCCATGACCATGCTGCGCAGGGCACTGATCGGGTCTTCGCCGGCGCACTGCTCGCGCACCTTGTCCATGAAACGCTTGAAGCGCGACAGGCGATCGGTGAAGCGTGTGTCCAGGTGTTCGCCCAGGCCGATCTCGTCGGTGGCGGCGTACATCGAGATCTTGCGCTCGGTGGCGTAGTTGCCGAGTTTTTCCAGGGTGGTGGAGCCGATCTCGCGGCGCGGCACGTTGATCACGCGCAGGAAGGCGTTGTCGTCGTCCGGGTTCACGATCAACCGGAAGTAGGCCATCAGGTCCTTTACTTCCTGGCGTCCGAAAAAGCTGTTGCCGCCCGACAGGCGATACGGCACCTGGTGGTGCTGCAATTTCAGCTCGATCAGCTTGGCCTGGTAGTTGCCGCGATACAGGATCGCGAAATCGCTGTAAGGCCGGTCGGTGCGCAAGTGCAGGCTGAGGATCTCCACGGCCACGCGCTCGGCTTCGGCGTCTTCGTTGCGGCAGCGGATCACGCGGATCTCGTCGCCGTGGCCCATCTCACTCCACAGTTGTTTTTCAAACTCGTGGGGGTTGTTCGAGATCAGCACGTTGGCGCAGCGCAGGATGCGGCTGGTGGAGCGGTAGTTCTGCTCCAGCATCACCACTTTCAGGGACGGGTAGTCGTCCTTGAGCAGCATCAGGTTTTCCGGGCGGGCGCCGCGCCAGGCGTAGATCGACTGGTCGTCGTCCCCTACCACGGTGAACTGGTTGCGCTTGCCAATCAGCATTTTCACCAGCAGGTATTGGCTGGCGTTGGTGTCCTGGTATTCGTCCACCAGCAGGTAGCGCACCTTGTTCTGCCACTTTTCGAGGATGTCGGCGTGTTCCTCGAACAGTTTTACGGGCAGCAGGATCAGGTCGTCGAAGTCCACCGCGTTGAACGCCTTGAGCGTGCGCTGGTAGTGGGTGTAGACGATGGCGGCCGTCTGTTCCTTGGGGTTGCGCGCGTTTTCCAGGGCCTGGGCGGGCAGGATCAGGTCGTTCTTCCAGGCGCCGATCATGTTCTTGATCTCATCCACGCCGTCGTCGCCTGCGTACTCCTTCTGCATGATGTCGGTCATCAGCGACTTCACGTCGGTCTCGTCGAAAATCGAGAAACCGGGCTTGTAGCCCAGGCGTACGTGCTCCTTGCGGATGATGTTCAGGCCCAGGTTGTGGAAGGTACACACGGTGAGGCCACGGCCTTCGCCACCCTTGAGCAGGGTGCCGACGCGCTCTTTCATTTCCCGCGCCGCCTTGTTGGTAAAGGTCATGGCGACGATGTACTGGGCGCGGATGCCGCAGTGCTGGATCAGGTGCGCGATCTTGCGGGTGATCACGCTGGTCTTGCCGGAGCCTGCGCCGGCGAGCACCAATAGAGGGCCGCCGACGTAGTTCACGGCTTCTTGCTGCCGGGGATTGAGTCGGGACATACAGAATTTCAGGAGTCGTTATTCAAAAGGGCGGGCATTTTAACAGGCTCGCAGGATTCTGCTCTGTCAGAACGACAGTGTGACGTACCACTCGATCTAAATTTGCCGGTTTTGATACTTTGCCGCAGGATGTGGTGGGCTTTTTGTGGTTTGGGCCAAGACGAATGTTTACAGCCGGCGTATTTGATAACCCCTATCATTGGTGATTATCAGGCCGCACGTCATAATGCCCGCCGCCAACGAATTCTTGCAGAGTCTAGGGAGCTAGCTTGTCTACGCCTGTCGAACCCTTGCGTTTGCTGCTGCTGGCCGATGAGCCCGCGTGGGCAGCGTTATTGCGCGAGTGCCTGGCGCCGATGGGCGATGGGGCTGTGCTGATCAGTGCGCCAAATTGGGATTCCGTGAGCCGTCTGTTCGATGACGACCACGGTGCCGTGCTGTTGACCACTCCCCACCTGCAACCCGGTCCGGGCCGCTGCAGCTTGCCTTGTGTATTGCTGCTGGAGCAGGAGCCGCTGGTTTCGCCCCTCGGTGTCAGCGATTGGCTGATCCGTGATGTATTGGACGCCGATACACTGCGCCGCTGCCTGCGCCATGTGCGCGAGCGGGGTGTGCTGGAAAACACCTTGCAGCGCCTGGCCGAACAGGACCCGCTCACCGGTATTGCCAATCGACAGGGCTTCCAGACCTTGCTCGCGGCGCGACTGGCCGAGAACGAAGGCCGCGGCCTGGCCCTCGGGCATCTGGACCTCGACAATTTCCGCCACGCCAACGACGCCCTCGGCCACCAGGCCGGCGACCGGTTGATCCTGCAAGTGGTCTCGCGGCTCAAGAGCCAGCTTGAGGCCGGGGACCAACTGGCACGCCTGGGCAGCGATGAATTCGCGTTGTTGATCGACACCCGCCGTGCGCCCCAACGCGCCGAATGGATGGCCGAACGCATCACCGAAGTCATGGCCGAACCCTACTGGGTCGATGGCGAGAGCCTGCTGATCGGCTGCAGCCTGGGCGTGGCTCATGCCCGTGCCCGCGCCGGTGCCGACCCGCTGATGTGGCACGCGCATATCGCCATGCAGCAAGCCAAGAGCACCCAGGGTTGCACCTTTCATATCTTCAACGAGCGCATCAACCGCAACGCGCGCAGTCTGGCCGACCTGGAAAGTGAGCTGCGCCGCGCCCTGCGTCGGGATGAACTGGAACTGCATTACCAACCGCGCCTGGACCTGGACGATGGGCATATCGTCGGCCTGGAAGCCCTGGTGCGTTGGCGCCACGGTGAGCGCGGCCTGTTGCCGCCGAGTGAGTTCGTGCCCCTGGCCGAGCAGAGCGGCCTGATCGTGCCCCTGGGCTACTGGGTGATTTCCCGGGCCCTGCGCGACATGCAGGACTTGCGCGAACGCGGCCTGCCGCCGTTGCACATGGCGGTCAACCTGTCGTTCCGCCAGTTCCAGGACAGCCAGTTGCTTTCCACCCTCAGCCGGCTGATTGCCGAGCGCGGTGTTGAAGCGCAATGGCTGGAGTTCGAGCTGACCGAAACCGCCGTGATGCGCCGCAGTGATCTGGTCAAGCAGACCATGGACGCACTCGGCCGTTTGGGCGTGCGGTTTTCCCTGGATGACTTCGGCACCGGTTTTTCCTCGTTCGTGCACCTCAACAGCCTGCCGATTGCCTTGCTGAAGATCGACAAGAGCTTCGTCGGCGGCATGGAAGAGCGTGAAGAGAACCGCAAGCTGGTGCACGCGATGATCAACCTGGCCCACAACCTGAACCTGGAAGTGGTGGCCGAAGGTGTGGAAACCCCTGAGCAACTGGCGCTGTTGCGTTTGTTTGGCTGCGACCAGGCCCAGGGTTACCTGATCAGCAAACCGTTGCCGTTGCCGGAGCTGGTTGAATACCTGACCTTCGGCAAGGGCCAGCAGGCCCTGCTGGGCTGAATGGCGAACCCCACCAACTGTAGGAACCGGCTTGCCAGCTCCCACATTTGGACCGGTGGATCCCCAGCTTCTTCAGGCGATAATCCTGATCTGCGCCGCTGCCGTCTGACACAACGCGGATAAAACTGTGGGAGCTGGCTTGCCTGCGATGGCGGTGTATCAGCACCAGATGAGTTATCTGACCGCGCACGTCCTCTAGTCAGGCTGCATTGCCTGGAATTCAGCGCGGGTCTCAGGGTTTTTGCGGATCATGCGTTTCATCTTCGCTTCGAATGCCCAGGTCAGGCTGATGGCCGCGCAGGCCAGGCCCAGGGCCAGCCCCCACCACACCCCGGTCGGGCCCCAGCCCAGGTGGAAGGCCATCCACCAGGCCGACGGCGCGCCGATCAACCAGTAGCAACCCAACCCCACCAGGAAGGTGGTCTTGGCGTCCTTCAGCCCACGGATGCAGCCCATTGCGATGGTCTGCACGCCGTCGAACAGCTCAAACCACGCCGCCACTGCCAACAGGCTGACAGCCAGCACGATCACGTCGTGGAAGGCCGGATCGTTATGGTCGAGGAACAGCCCGATCAGCGGGTCGGAAAACAGCCACAGCACTGCCGCAAATGCCAACATCACTGCCGCGCCAAACCCGATGCCCACCCGCCCGGCCAGGCGTGCCTGCAGCAACTGCTCGGCGCCGTAGTGCTGGCCGATGCGCATGGTCACCGCGTAGGACATGCCGGCCGGCACCATAAAGGCCACCGACACGATCTGCAGGGCAATCTGGTGCGCCGCCAACTGCGTGCTGCCCATGGTGCCCATGCACAACGCGGCGAAGGCAAACAATCCGACTTCCACCGCATAGGTGCCGCCGATCGGCAGGCCCAGGCGCCACAGCTCGCGCAAATACTGGGTGTTGAGACGCAGCAGGCCTTTGCCCAGCGGGTAGGCCGAGTAGGTCCGATTACTGCGGATGTACCACCACAGCGCCAGGGCCATGCTGTTGGCGACAAGGGCGGTGACCAGGCCAATGCCCATCAGCCCCAGTTTCGGCAGGCCGAACATGCCTTCGATCAGTGCGTGGTTGAGCAGGTAGTTGGCCACCGCACCGCACAGGCTGATCACCATCACCGGCTGCGCCTTGCCAATCGCGCTGGTAAAACCGCGCAGTGTCATGAAACTGAGGAAACCCGGCAGGGCAAACGGCAGGATCGTCAGGAATTGCCCGGCCGAGTGCACGTTGGCTTCGGTCTGGCCAAACATCAGCAACAGCGGCTTGAGGTTCCACAGCAGCAGACCCGCCGCCAGCGCCATCAGCCACGCCAGCCACAGCCCGGCCTGGGTCAGGCGGGTGGCGCCGTCGATATCGCCCGCGCCGTGCCGAATGGCCACCAGGGTGCCCACGGCAGCAATCACGCCGATGCAGAAAATCGACACAAAGGAATAGCTGGCCGCGCCCAGGCCACCACCGGCCAGGGCTTCGGGGCTCAGGCGGGCCATCATCAGGGTGTCGGTCAGCACCATCAGCATGTGCGCCAACTGTGAGGCAATCAACGGCCCTGACAGCCGCAGGATGGCCCAGAGTTCGGTACGCGCCGGATGCTGCATGATCATCACGCTCGAAAAGTCAGAGGGGTGGGGAAGGGTCGATTCTCGGCGCTTCTGGTGCATTGCACAAAAGGATAAAAGCGATCGTTCGCATGACTAATACTCATGTATACGGATTCTGCTAGGGTGCTGCTTTGGTTTGTAGGAGTTTTCCGTATGTCGCGCCGCCTCCCTCCGCTTTATGCCCTGCGTGCATTTGAGGCTGCGTCCCGGCATAACTCCTTCACGCGCGCCGCCGAGGAGCTGTCGATCACCCAGAGTGCGGTCAGCCGGCATATCCGTACGCTGGAAGAGCATTTTGCCTGTCGCCTGTTCCAGCGCAGCGGGCGCACCCTGCAACTCACCGAAGCGGCGCGCCTGCTGTTGCCCGGCGTGCGTGAAGGCTTTGCCGCGCTGGAGCGGGCCTGCCATACCCTGAATGCCGAAGACGACATCCTGCGCATGAAAGCACCCTCGACCCTGACCATGCGCTGGCTGCTGGCGCGGCTCAGTCGTTTCCGGGCGTTGCAGCCGGGCAACGAGGTGCAACTGACCAGTGCGTGGATGAGCGTGGATGAGGTGGACTTCAATCAGGAGCCGTTCGATTGTGCGGTGCTGCTGAGCTACGGACATTTCCCGGCCGATTGGGAAGCCAGTTACCTGTTCCCCGAGTTGCTGATTCCAGTGGGGGCGCCCAACCTGCTTGAGGATGGGCCCTGGGATGCAGCGCGCCTGGCCACCGCCGAGTTGCTGCATCCCACGCCCGACCGTCGCGACTGGCGCAATTGGCTGGAGCGCATGGGCTTGTCGTCCCAGGTGTCGCTCAAGGGCGGGCAGGTGTTCGATACCCTTGAACTGGGCATGATTGCTGCCGCGCGGGGCTACGGGGTGTCCATGGGCGACCTGCTGATGGTGGCGGAGGACGTGGCTCAGGGGCGGTTGAGCCTGCCGTGGCCCACCGCAGTCGCCAGTGGTGAAAACTATTACTTGGTGTGGCCGAAAACCCGCCCCGGGGGAGAGCGGCTGCGACGTTTGGCGGAGTTTCTTCAGGGCGAAGTCAAGGCCATGGAATTGCCTCAGGTGCAGCGCCTCGACTGATGCGCGGCCTACCGTTCGTGCAATCGTTTGCGCGATACCCCTGTGAATCGCTCAAGTATTGCCCGCGCCCGCCGAAGAAGGTGTGTTGGAACCATCGTGCACCAACGTTTCCCACCAGATAATTTGCCGAGCAGCGCTATGAGATCAGGATGATCCTGGCCTCGGCCAGGAGCTGTCATGTCTCAACCTCGCGCTCGGATCGCCTCCCAACTAGGCCTCGCCTTGGCCGTTATTCTGGCTGTCGTCATCAGCGGCAGTACCGTCTTTGCCTTGCGTTCCCTCGACTCGGCCAACCTCGACACCCGCGAGGAACACCTGGCCAGCGAGGCGCGTTTGCTGGCCGACCAACTCAATACCTTCCACAGCACCTTGCGCGAGAGTACCCAGCGTTTGAGCGGGCTGTTCGAAAAGCGCTTCGGCGCCGGCCTGAGCGTGCGTGCAGACCAGCCAGTCACCGTGGCCGGCGTGCAAACCCCAAGCCTGTACCTGGGCGAGGAGGTGCTGAACAACAACTTTGATGAAGTGGATGAGTTCAAGCAGATGTCCGGCGGCGTGGCCACGGTGTTCGTGCGCAGCGGCGAGGACTTCATTCGTATCAGCACCTCCCTGACCAAGCAGGACGGAAACCGTGCCATCGGTACCGTGCTCGACCACCAGCACCCGGCGTACCAGCGCCTGCTGTCAGGGCAGAATTACGTGGGCCGGGCCGTGCTGTTCGACCGCTCCTACATGACCCAGTACACCCCGGTGCGTGACGCCAGCGGCAAGGTCATCGCCGTGTTGTTCATCGGCTTTGACTACACCGACGAGCAGAAGGCCCAGTTCGACAACCTCAAGCGCTTCCGTATCGGCCAGACCGGCTCGCTGGCGCTGTTGGACGAACAGAAACATTGGTTGGTGCCACCGGCGGGCGTGCAGGCGCTGGATCAGGCGATCCCGGTGATGCTCGACCTGGCGAAGAAGCCCGGTGAAGGCCGCTTCTGGAGTGACAAGAACGAAGATTTCTACAGCGTCTCGGTGCCGTTCGAAGGCGGCCCGTGGTCGGTGGTGGCAAGCATGCCGAAGTCCGAGATCCGCGCAGTCACTTGGGCGGTAGGTATTCGCCTGGTAATCGGTAGCGTGCTGGCAATGCTGCTGGCGGTCGGCGCGGCGGTCTGGCTGCTGCGCAGCAAACTGCAGCCGTTGAGTGACCTGGTGCGCCAGGCCGAAGCCCTGGGCGCCGGCGATTTGAGCGCACGCTTGAACGTGGCCAGCCATGACGAAATCGGCCAGTTGGCACGCAGCTTCAACCAGATGGGTGAAGCCTTGTCGACCATGGTCTCGCACATCCGCAAGGCGGCCGAAGAGGTCAACAGCCGAGCACAGGCCTTGTCCGGGTTGTCCGGTGGCGCTTATGAAGGCATGGAACAGCAGTCCGGCGAGATCACCAGCATGGCCGGCGCAGTGGAAGAGTTCAGTGCCACCTCGTTGAACATCGCCGACAACATGGGCAACACCGAACGCCTGGCCCAGGAAAATGCCCAGCAGACGCGCATCGGTCGCACCTCGATGCAAGAAGCCTCGTCGTCGCTGGAACATATCGCCACGGCACTGAACAGCACGGCCACGGTGATCAACACCTTGGGCCAGCGCTCCCAGGAAATCGGCGGGATTGTGGGAGTGATCACCTCGATTGCCGAGCAGACCAACCTGTTGGCGCTGAACGCCGCCATCGAAGCTGCACGGGCCGGCGAGCAAGGCCGTGGTTTCGCGGTGGTCGCCGACGAGGTGCGCAACCTGGCGTCGCGTACCCGTGAGGCCACTGATGAAATCTCCGGGATGATCCAGAGCATCCAGCAGGAAACCGGCAACGCCATCAGCACCATGGAGCGCGGCAATGTGTTGATGCAAGAAGGCCTGTCGCGTAACGCCGACGTGGCTTCGGCCCTGGCGCGCATCGACGAGCAAAGCCGCTCGGCCGGCCAGCAATTTGCGGCGATCACCACCGCGACCCAGGAACAGAGCAGCACCGCGAACGTGCTCAGCAGCAACCTGCAAAGCATTGCGCTGGCCAACAGCGAACAGCGTGAAGTGGTGTCGAACCTGGCGATCACCGCCAAGGAACTGGAAACCCTGGCGGCGGGCTTGCGCCAAGAGGTCGACCGCTTCCGCTGACACCCCGCCCCCTGTAGGCGCCGGCTTGCCGGCGATGAGGCCCTCAGGCCTCGCGCAAACCTTGAGGCAGCCATCGCCGGCAAGCCGGCTCCTACCCTGGTAGGTGTTGCGCTCAGGTGATGGCTGCCGGCCGATATTGCAGGGCCTCTTGCAGGTGATGGCGTGCGATTGCGTCTGTCTGCTCAAGGTCGGCCAGGGTCCGCGCCACTTTCAACAGCCTGTGAGCCGCCCGCAGGGACAAGGTCAGCCGCTCGCAGGCGGTCTCCAGCCAGCCTTCATCGACCTTCGACAGCTGGCAGTGCTGGCGTAACCCCGGCAGGTCCAGAAAGGCATTGGCACAACCCTGGCGCCGTTGCTGGCGTTCACGGGCTGCGCAGACCTGCCTGGAGGCACTGGCGGTATCGTCGCCGGCCTGCGGTGTCGGGTTCAGCGCTGTGCTTTCCCGTGCAACGGTCAGGTGCAGGTCGATGCGGTCCAGCAGCGGCCCGGAGAGCTTGTTGCGGTAGCGTTGTATCTGTTCCGGCGTGCAGCGGCAGCGCCCACTGGGTTCGCCCAGGTAGCCGCAAGGGCAGGGGTTCATGGCCGCCACCAGCTGGAAGCGTGCCGGGAAACTCACCCGGTCGCGAGCGCGGGAAATCACGATGTGCCCAGACTCCAGGGGTTCACGCAGCACCTCAAGCACCTTGCGATCGAACTCCGGCAGTTCATCCAGGAACAGCACACCGTGATGGGCCAGTGTGATCTCCCCCGGCTGCGGCTTCGACCCGCCCCCCACCAAGGCCGGGCCGGACGCCGAATGGTGGGGCTGACGAAATGGCCTATGAGGCCAGTGGCTCAAGGGAGCCAGGCTGACGACGGACTGAATTGCCGCGACTTCCAGGGCTTCCTGTTCACTCAGCGGTGGCAGCAGGCCCGGCAGGCGGCTGGCGAGCAAGGTCTTGCCCGTACCGGGTGGCCCGCTCAACAGCAGGTTATGCGCGCCCGCCGCCGCGATCAGCAGCGCACGCTTGGCTGCCAGTTGACCCTGGACTTCGCTCAAGTCCGGGTAAGGTTTGTTCAGGTACTGCAAACCATCAGATGTGTAGGGCTCGATGGGCTGATGCCCATTGAGGTGCGCCACCACTTGCAGCAGATGGTCCGCCGCGATCACCTTCAACCCCGCCGCCAGGCACGCCTCCTCGGCATTCGCCCGGGGCACTATCACGGTGCGCCCGGCCTTGCGTGCCGCCAGCGCAGCTGGCAACACTCCCTTCACTGCGCGCACCTCGCCCGACAGCGCAAGTTCCCCCAGGCATTCCACATCGTCGAGCATCAACGACGGCACCTGCGCGCTGGCCGCGAGGATCCCCAGGGCAATCGCCAGATCAAAACGCCCGCCGTCCTTGGGCAGGTCGGCGGGCGCGAGGTTGAGGGTGATACGGCGGGCGGGGTATTGCAGTGCGCTGTTGAGGATCGCGCTGCGTACGCGGTCTTTGCTCTCCTTGACGGCGGTTTCGGGCAGGCCGACCAGGGTCAGGGATGGCAGGCCGTTGGCCATGTGCACTTCTACGGTGACGGCAGGGGCTTCAACGCCGATTTGGGCGCGGCTGTGGACGATGGCGAGGGACATGCTCGTTCCTTGAATGGAGGGCCGCTTCCTGCGGTTTTTCAAGGGTAGACGAGGTGGGAGAGAGCGAGGCGGGGGAGGTTTTACAGAACATATCGGTAACCTGTAGGAGCCGGCTTGCCGGCGATGGCGACCTGGAGGCAGGTGTTGAGCCTGAGGGCCTCATCGCTGGCAAGCCAGCTCCTACAGAGGGCGGCGTTATTCAGTGGGCGGTGTCAGCCGTGCTTCCAGCTCTGCCACCTTCGCCTCCAGGCTCTCCAGCCGTGCACGCGTACGGGCCAGCACGACCATCTGGCTATCAAACTCTTCCCGGCTGACCAGGTCGAGTTTGCTGAAGCCGCTTTGCAGCAGCGCCTTGAACTGGCTTTCGATTTCGTTGCGGGGCAGCGGGGTGTCGCCGCTGAACAGGCGAGAGGCGTGGCCGCTCAGGGCGTCGAGGAGGTCTTTGGGCGCGAGCATGGGAAATATTCCGGAAAACTGTTGGCCGGCAGTGTACCACGCACCGTCTATAGTCTTTTTCACGGGCGGGCGCGCACGCTTTTCGCGCAGTGGGGCGGGCAGTGGCGCACTGTTTTTGTGCGCATTGCCGCCGCGAAAAAGCCCCGGAGGTGGGCATAAGTGGGCAAAGGACTGATTTCAGTGATTTTTACGGAGCTGGCAAGGTTTCTGCTTAGACGATCATGACCCATGCACTGATGCAGTCGCTGTGACGAATGCAGTGCGCCGACGGATCAGGGGTACAGGTTTCGTCACCAGTGGTTCGCTGGCGTCGCAAAGGCAAATGCCGAGGCGACGACGCGTTACAAAGCCAGGCACTGCGCTTAGACTTGAGACGGGTTTGTTTTCCTGGGGCAAGTCCACCAATTCGGGAGAGAGTTTTCATGAAGCTAGTCACTGCCATCATCAAGCCGTTCAAGTTGGACGATGTACGCGAGTCATTGTCCGAGATCGGCGTGCAGGGCATTACCGTTACTGAGGTCAAAGGCTTCGGTCGGCAGAAGGGTCACACCGAGCTGTATCGCGGCGCGGAATACGTGGTCGATTTCCTGCCGAAGGTGAAGATTGATGTCGCCATTGACGACAAGGATCTTGACCGGGTTATCGAGGCGATAACCAAGGCCGCCAACACCGGCAAGATCGGTGACGGCAAGATCTTCGTGGTCAATCTGGAACAGGCTATTCGCATCCGTACCGGCGAAACCGATACCGACGCAATCTAAGCCGCCAAACCCCAACGCCCCAGGAGAAAACAATATGACTCTGCGTAAATTCGCAGGGCTAGGAGCCCTGTTGTCCCTCGTAATGCCGGCCCTGGCATTGGCGGCGGATCCAGCCCCTGCTCCAGTCCTCAATTCCGGCGACACCGCGTGGATGCTCACATCCACCGCGCTGGTACTGTTCATGACCATTCCGGGCCTGGCGCTGTTCTACGGCGGCATGGTTCGCTCCAAAAACATTCTGTCCGTGATGATGCAGTGCTTCGCCATCACCGGCCTGATCACCATTCTGTGGTTCGTCTACGGCTACAGCATGGCGTTCGACACCACCGGCATGGAAGCAGGCGTCGTCAACTTCAACTCCTTCGTGGGCGGCCTGTCCAAGTTGTTCCTGTCGGGCGTCACCCCGGCAAGCATCACCGGCCCTGCGGCGCTGTTCCCTGAAGCGGTGTTCGTCACCTTCCAGATGACCTTCGCCATCATCACCCCTGCGCTGATCGTCGGTGCTTTCGCCGAGCGCATGAAGTTCTCCGCGATGCTGATCTTCATGGGCGTCTGGTTCACCCTGGTCTACGCGCCGATTGCCCACATGGTATGGGGCGGTCCGGGTTCGTTGCTGGGCGACTGGGGCGTGCTGGACTTCGCTGGCGGCACCGTGGTGCACATCAACGCCGGTGTGGCTGGCCTGGTGGCGTGCCTGGTACTGGGCAAGCGCAAAGGTTTCCCGACCACGCCAATGGCACCGCACAACCTGGGTTACACCCTGGTGGGCGCGGCGATGCTGTGGGTCGGCTGGTTCGGCTTCAACGCCGGTTCCGCTGCGGCGGCTAACGGCACTGCCGGCATGGCGATGCTGGTTACCCAGATCGCGACCGCTGCTGCGGCCCTGGGCTGGATGTTCGCCGAGTGGGTCACCCACGGTAAGCCAAGCGCACTGGGCATTGCCTCGGGTGTGGTGGCTGGCCTGGTCGCAATCACGCCGGCCGCTGGCACCGTGGGCCCGATGGGCGCCCTGGTGATCGGCCTGGCAGCGGGCGTGGTGTGCTTCTTCTGCGCCACTACCCTGAAACGCAAACTGGGCTACGACGACTCCCTGGACGCCTTCGGCGTGCACGGCATCGGCGGTATCCTCGGTGCGATCCTGACCGGCGTGTTCGCTGCCCCTTCGCTGGGCGGCTTCAACGCGGCCACCACTGACATCGCGGCGCAAGTCTGGATCCAGTGCAAAGGCGTCGGCTTCACCGTGATCTACACGGCCATCGTGACCTTCATCATCCTCAAGGTGCTGGATGCCGTGATGGGTCTGCGGGTTACCGAAGAAGAAGAGGCGGTTGGCCTCGACCTGGCGCAACACAACGAACGCGGCTACAACTTGTAAGTACGCGAAAAAAAGATGCCCGGCTTGCCGGGCATTTTTTTGTCTGGTGTTTGTCAGTCATAGGGCGCTGTACCGGTTTTTGCGTCGAGTTTGTGATGGGGCGCACGCGGCACTTTTGAGCATGCGAATGTCTTACAGGCATGTAGGCGTATTCGACACTTTGTTTTTTCCCAGAGCGCGCTAGAATGCGCGCCGATGGGCGGAGAACTGTATGTGGCAACAGACCCTGATTACCCTGCGGGCAAAGCCCCGGGGCTTTCACCTGGTGACCGATGAGTTGCTGGCCGGCTTGCCTGAATTGAAGGCCTGTCGTGTGGGGCTTTTGCACCTGTGGCTGCAGCACACCTCGGCCTCGTTGACCGTCAACGAGAATGCCGATCCGGCGGTTCGCCGTGACTTCGAGCGTTACTTCAATTCGCTGGTGCCGCAAGGCCGCGCCGGATTCGAACACAACGACGAAGGTCCGGATGACCTGCCGGCGCACTTCAAGGCCAGTCTCCTGGGCTGCCAGCTGAGTTTGCCGGTCAAGGCCGGCCGCTTGGCGATGGGGACCTGGCAAGGTGTTTATCTGGGCGAGCACCGTGATCATGGCGGTGCTCGTAAAGTCCTCGTCACCTTGCACGGTGAAGAGGCATAAGCCACTGGAAATCCAGTGGATGTTGATTTTTTTCCGGCAGCCTTCGACAGTTGGTGAAGCTGGGCTATAACTAATCTGCTTTTCGCAAGTCATGAGGTAGAACATGAGCGACGATGATCTGGAAAACGACGAACTCGAAGTAGGTGACGAAGACGACACCGAAGAAGGTCTTGAAGCGGCGGCGGAAGACGTTGCTGACGACGACGGTGGCGATGATGTACCTGCTCCAGCCGCCAAAGGCAAAGCCAAGGCTGCTGTGTCGGTAGACGAACTGCCGAGCGTTGAAGCCAAGAACAAAGAGCGCGATGCGCTGGCCCGTGCGATGGAAGAATTCCTCGCCAAAGGCGGCAAAGTGCAGGAAGTCGAGGCCAACGTGGTGGCAGATCCACCGAAGAAGCCGGATAACAAGTACGGCAGCCGACCTATCTGAGGTCAGCCACCTGCTTGTAGGAAAGAGCCCGCCGTCGCTGCGGGCTTTTTCATGCCTGGAATAAGTTTTTCTACAAGTCACTGTGAATCTAATGTGGGAGCGGGCTTGCTCGCGAATGCGGTGGGTCAGCCAGCTCATCTGGCACTGATACACCGCATTCGCGAGCAAGCCCGCTCCCACATTTTGATCGCTGGTGTTACTGCCAGTTGCGCAGCAGTGGCGGCAGCTCGTTCAAGCTGCGGATTTCTGCATCCGGGCGCTTATCCGCGTCCCACACCTTACCCGTCGGGTTGAACCACACCGCCCGCAGCCCCGCCTGCTGTGCCCCGGCGATGTCATCTCCCGGATGATCGCCAATATGCACCGCCTGGCTCGCGTCCACGCCGCCACGTTGCAACGCCTCCTGAAACAACCGCGCATCCGGCTTGGCAATGCCGATGTCTTCGGCACGCAAGGCAAAGTGGAAGTATTCGGCCAGGCCAACGCGTTGCACATCGGCGTTGCCGTTGGTGATCACCCCCAGCAGGAAGTGCTGGCGCAGGGCCTGGAGCATGGGCTCGGCTTCGGGGAACGGGGTGAGTTGATGGCGCGCATGAATGAACGCTTCAAAACACACATCCGCCATTTCCGTAGCTTGTGGTTGTGCATATCCGGCCTCTTCGAACGCATGCATCAACACGCGATGCCGCAAGATGCTGATGCGGTGTTTGAGTTCGGGATGACGCTCCAGCACTTGCTGGCGCAGGCTGGCGAAATGCTCCAGAGGCAAGTCGCCGACCTTGGACGCGTTAACCGCCAGCCATTCGCGCATCGACGCTTCGGCGCTGATGATGACCGGTACGTTGTCCCAGAGCGTGTCGTCCAGGTCGAAGGTGATCAGCTTGATACTCATGAGTCGCCGCCCTTGATGCGTTTGGCCCGTGGATGGGCGCTGTCGTACACCGTTGCCAGGTGTTGGAAGTCCAGATGGGTGTAGATCTGCGTGGTCTTGATGTCGGAGTGGCCGAGCAGTTCCTGCACTGCGCGCAGGTCCTGGGACGATTCCAGCATATGGCTGGCAAAGGAGTGCCGCAGCATATGGGGATGCAGGTTCTGCCCCAGCTCGCGTTCGCCGGCTGCCTTGACCCGCACTTGAATCGCCCGTGGCCCCAGGCGTCGGCCTTGCTGGCTGATGAACACTGCGTCGTCCACGGGGTTGGCCAGGGCGCGCAGCGGCAACCACAGTTGCAAGGCTTCCCGGGCCTTCCTGCCCACTGGCAGTACGCGGGTTTTGCTGCCCTTGCCGAGTACTTGTACCAGGCCGTCCGCCAAGTCGAGTTGGTCGAGGTTCAAGCCGGTCAGCTCCGACAGGCGCAGTCCCGAGGAGTAGAACAGTTCAAGAATCGCCTGGTCGCGATGGGCGAGGAAGTCATCTTCGACAGCACCGTCCAGAAGCTGCAAGGCACGATCAGTGTCGAGGGTCTTGGGCAGGCGCCGTTCGCCTTTGGGCGGCGACAGGCCATTGGCCGGGTCGTGATCGCACAGGCCTTCACGGTTCAAGTAGTGATAGAGCCCACGCACTGCCGACAGCAGGCGGGACAGACTGCGCGAGGATTGCCCGGCCTGGTGCAGGCGTGCGATCAGGCTGCGCAGGCTCTGGATGTCCAGGGCCTTCCAGCTGCTGATTTGCTGCTTTTCGCAGTACGCCAGGACTTTGTTCAAATCCCGTCGGTACGCTTCCAGCGTATGGGGCGACACCTGGCGCTCGTTGCGCAGGTGAGCGCAATAAGCGTCCAGTTGCCGTTCCATGGCTAGCGCACCGCGCGCAAGGCGGTGGTGAAGCGTGGCAGCACGCGGCCCAGCACTTCGGCGATGTAGGTCAGGAACAGCGTGCCCACCGAGCTTTTGTAGTGCGCAGGGTCGCGGCTGGCGATGGCGAGTACGCCATGCAAGCCTTGGTGGCTGAGGGCAACCACGGCGGTGGAGCCGATCTGCTTACGCTGCTCGGCGCCAAACAGGAAGTCCAGCTCATGCTCACGCAAGGTGCCACTGATGGTCTTGCCTTCGGACAGCAAGCCGCCAATGGCGGTCTGCGCTTCGCCGCCGCTGACCCAGCGACCCACCGGCATCGGGTTGTCGCTGAACAGGATCAGGCTGACAAACGGCACCTGAAAGTCCTGGCGCAGGCTGTCTTCCACGGCGATGACGGTTTCTTCAAGGCTGGTGGCGTCCATCAAGGTCAGGATCAGGCGGCGGGTTTTCTCGAACAGGCGATCGTTGTCGCGGGCGACGTCCATCAAGTGCGAGAGCTTGTGGCGCATTTCGATATTGCGCTCGCGCAGGATCTTCATCTGCCGCTCCACCAGCGACACGGTGTCGCCACGCTGGTGGGGAATGCGCAGGGCCGGCAGCAACTCTTCGTGTTGGACGAAGAAGTCCGGATTAGCCTCAAGGTACGCCGCGACGGCGGCGGCCTCCAGACTTTCGCTCGGGGACGCATGTGCGGGTACTTGAGGCTTATCGGTCATTGGCTTGGCTCACTCATAGACGGACCTGTCCTTCGTATACGCGCGAGGCCGGCCCGGTCATCATCACCGGGTGGCCAGGGCCTGCCCATTCGATGGACAGGCGTCCACCGGGCAGGTCGATCAGCAGGGGCGAATCCATCCATCCCTGGCTGATCGCGGCCACGGCAGCGGCGCAAGCACCGGTGCCGCAGGCCTGGGTTTCGCCGGCGCCGCGCTCCCAAACGCGCAGTTGCGCGCGGGAACGGTCGATCACCTGCAGGAAGCCCACATTGACCCGTGCCGGAAAGCGCGGGTGGTGTTCGATCTTCGGCCCCAGTTCATGCACGGGCGCGTTGTTGATGTCATTGACCCGCAGCACCGCATGGGGGTTGCCCATGGAGACCGCTGCCAGGTCGACGATCTGGCCGTCGACGTCGACCGCGTAGCTGGACGCCTGCTCGGTGGCCTGGAACGGGATGTCTGCCGGCACCAGGCGTGGCGCGCCCATGTTGACGCTGATCTGGCCGTCGCTGCGGATATCCAGCTCGATCACGCCGCTCTTGGTCTCGACGCGGATCTGCCGCTTGGCGGTCAGGCGCTTGTCCAGCACAAAGCGGGCGAAACAGCGGGCACCGTTGCCGCACTGCTCCACTTCGGAGCCGTCGGAGTTGAAGATCCGGTAGCGGAAATCCACCTCCGGGTTGCTCGGCGCCTCGACGATCAGCAGTTGGTCGAAACCAATCCCGGTGTGACGGTCGCCCCACTGTTTGGCGTGCTTGGGCAGGATATGCGCGTGCTGGCTGACCAGGTCCAGGACCATGAAGTCATTGCCCAGCCCGTGCATCTTGGTAAAACGCAGCAGCATGGCTTACTCCGGCAGCAGGCTTTCGCCAGCATACAACTCGGCTACCGTCTCGCGGCGACGCACTTCAAACGCTTGATCACCGTCCACCAGCACCTCGGCGGTACGACCGCGGGTGTTGTAGTTGGAACTCATGACAAACCCATAGGCACCGGCCGAATGCACGGCCAGCAGGTCGCCTTCTTCCAGGGCCAACTGACGATCCTTGGCGAGGAAGTCGCCGGTCTCGCAGATCGGGCCGACGATGTCATAGGCGCGGGCTTCGCTTTGGCGAGGCGTCACGGCAGTGACATTCATCCAGGCCTGGTACAGGGCCGGGCGGATAAGGTCGTTCATCGCCGCGTCGACGATGGCGAAATCCTTGTGCTCAGTGTGCTTGAGGTACTCGACCTGGGTCAGCAGCACACCGGCATTGGCCACGATGTAGCGGCCTGGCTCGAACATCAGCGTCAGGTCGCGGCCCTCGATGCGCTCGCGTACTGCCTGGATGTAGTCGGCGATCAGCGGCGGCTCTTCGTCGCGGTAGCGCACACCCACGCCGCCACCGAGGTCGATGTGGTGCAGGTAGATGCCGCATTCGCCGAGGCGGTCGATCAGCGCCAGCAGGCGGTCGAGCGCATCCAGGAACGGCGGCAGGCTGGTCAGTTGCGAACCGATATGGCAGTCGACACCCAGCACTTCCAGGTTCGGCAGCTGGGCGGCGCGGATGTACACGTCCTCGGCGTCGGCAATGGCGATGCCGAACTTGTTCTCTTTGAGACCGGTGGAAATGTAGGGGTGGGTGCCGGCGTCGACGTCCGGGTTGACGCGCAGGGAAATCGGCGCACGAACGCCCATCTCGGCGGCCACGACCTGCAGGCGTTCGAGCTCGTCGGTGGATTCGATATTGAAGCAATGCACGCCGACTTCCAGGGCGCGGCGCATGTCTTCACGGGTCTTGCCGACGCCGGAGAACACGATCTTGTCAGCCGTGCCGCCAGCGGCCAGCACACGTTCCAGTTCGCCACGGGAGACGATGTCGAAACCGGCGCCCAATCGCGCCAGGACATTCAGTACACCCAGGTTGGAGTTGGCCTTGACCGCGTAGCACACCAGGTGCGGCACGCCGTCGAGGGCGTCGGTGAAAGAACGGTACTGGGCTTCGATATGCGCACGGGAGTACACATAGGTCGGGGTGCCAAAGCGCTGGGCAATCGCGGACAACGCCACGCCTTCCGCGAACAGCTCGCCGTCCCGGTAGTTAAAAGCGTCCATGGGTTTCCCTTATTCGTAGGTGTCGTGCTTATGCGCTTTGGCTGGCTTTTGCGACGATTGCGCCTGTTCATTCGGGTCTTTGCTGTCATCGGGCAGGTACAGCGGGCCTTTTTGACCACAGGCACTAACGAGGCAAGCGACCGCGACGAGCGCAGCAAGAGAAGAGATCAGGCGCTTCATGGCGAAATCCTTGAATATGCATTAATTGCGCCCGAGTATACCGACCACCCGCCAGCTTGCCTATGCGCTGGAATACCCGTCTGGCGGGGCTTTGCCGAGAGAGTTCGGATGCGTACTACGCTGGCTGAGGATATTTCATGCCGTCACCTGTGATGAAATCGGTATCCTTTGCAATCGGCGAAGCTCGCCCGTATCGTGCGGCGCTTGAGCAAAACCAGACACTTTTGAGGTTGCCACAATGAGTTTGACCGAAGCCCGTTTTCACGACCTGGTGGATTCGACCCAGCAGGCGCTGGAAGATATTTTCGACGACAGCGGCCTGGACGTGGACCTGGAAAACTCGGCGGGCGTGCTGACCGTCAAGTTCGAGAGCGGTCAGCAATTGATCTTCAGCCGCCAGGAGCCTTTGCGTCAGCTGTGGCTGGCAGCACGTTCCGGTGGCGTTCACTTCGACTATGACGAAGAAAGCGGCAAATGGCAGTGCGATAAGAGTGAGGAGCTGTTGGGTGAAATGCTCGCGCGGCTGGTCGAGGAATATACCGGCGAAGCGCTGGACTTTGATGAGTTGGGGCAGGACGAGAACTGACCGTGACCCAGCCTGCACCCGTCCGTCCGCCCAAGCCGTTGTTCAGTAATGTCAGCCCGGCGGTGCCGTCACCTTGTATCAGTTTGTGTCGCCTGGATGAGCAAAAAGTCTGCCTCGGTTGCTTCCGCCACGTGGAAGACATCCGGGAATGGCGCTCCGCCGACGATGCGCGGCGCCGGGTGATCTGCGCCGAGGCCGAACAGCGCAAGGCGCGCGCCTGAGGTCGTCTTGTTTATTTGTGACGCTGTGGTAGTGTCCGGGTACGCCTCAACTCATCGAGGCCCGTGAGAACCCCGCCTTTTTCTGGCGGGGTTTTGCTTTTTTGTGCAGAAAAAAGGAGTCTGCCTGAATCATGACCACCGCACCGTCCATCATCCTCACCCGTCTTGACGTGCAGCGTCTGGAGCAACTGATCGACCGCCTGGGCGACGAATCTCCCGGCGTCGAAGCGTTGCAAGCCGAACTCGACCGCGCCGAAGACGTGGTTGGCCACGATGAAGTGCCTGCGGGTGTCGTGACCATGAACTCCAGCGTGCATTGCCGTGAGCAGGGCAGTGGCAAGGACTACCATCTGACCCTGGTCTATCCGAAGCACGCGAATGCCGACGAGGGCAAGATTTCGATCCTGGCACCGGTGGGCAGTGCCTTGCTGGGCCTGCAAGTGGGCCAGCACATCGATTGGCCGGCTCCCGGTGGCAAGACCCTCAAGCTGGAATTGCTCAGCGTTGAAGGCCAGCCGAAAGACGGCGGCGCGTTTCCTCTCTAAAGCTGGCTCAACGCCTCGTTGAGCGACAGCTCCAGCTCGGCCTTGTAGCGCAGGTACAGGTTGCTAGGGCTTTGCACATCACCGAGCAGGCCGGACAGGTCGAGGTCGGTGATGTAGCAGCGGTAGCGCTCGGTCTCGCGGCGCTGCCCGACAATCTCCTGGGCCACCACGGCAAACAACTGGTCACCAAATTCCAGCTCGGAAAATTCCCGCTGGTTGCAATACAGGGTGATGCCAACCAAACCCGGCGCCGCCTTCCCGATGATCGCCTGCACATCGTAGAACGGCTTGTTCGCCGGGTTCTGCGGCGCTGGCCGTGGTTCGATGCCGCGAGCACGGGTACTGCCAGACGGTAATAACTGGTAATACAGGGTTTGCACACCGCCCAAGGGGTGTTGAGTGTTCAGGGGCGAGAGCGCCTCGCGACGATAGATGATCGATTGCAGGAAGCGCTGCAACGGCGCCAACAGGCTTTGTTCATCATGAAATGGCAGGCGCTGTTGCCACAGCGCATTGAACTCATCCAGCACGTACAGCTCGGCGAACCCCTCGTTGACCCTGTAGAACACCTGCACGCAATCGGCCTGACCCATGGGTAGCAGCAGTGCCAGGTCATGGTCCTCCAGGGCCATGGCGTCCAGGTGCAGCGGGCTGTAGCTGGCCAGCTCTTCGCTGAGGTAGGCGATCAGCGCCTCCTGGGTCGGCAACGAGACATGGGTGGCTTGCCCCGGCATCAGTTCCATGACGTGATAGTGCTGCTGCACCTGAAGCAGGTAGCGATGGTTGCCCTGGCCCAGCAGCAGGTTTTGCGCCGTGTCGAAAATTTCCCCGACGCGCTGTGCAATGAACTGCGCACGGTTGTGACAGAAGCAGCGCACCCGCAGCCGGGGCAGGTGATCTGACGGCAGTTGGTTGAGGTAGTCGCGCAGGCAGTCGAGCAAGGCGTGGGGGCCGTCGTAGCGGCTGACCATCACCTCGTTCCAGCTATTGAGCGTGACCTGGTCCAGGGTCAGCACCAGGTTGTCGCGCACCCCGGCGTAGCTCAGGGAGTCGGTACGCTCGGTGGTCATCAGGATGTTCAGGTCGCGGTGATGCTTGAGCGGGTCGACCCCGACGTTAATCAGCAGCAACACGTCCTCCGGCACCGCCGAGCGCAGCAGGCGTTCTTCGTCGACGCTGGCCAGGGGCAGGGCGATGGTCTGCTGCAAGCTGCCGAGCAGGTTGAACAGCTCGAACTCGGTCATGTCGCTGGTGCCCGGGTGCAGGGCCAGGCGTGTGCTGGTGTCGATCACGCCGTTGCGATGGCACCAGGTCAGCATCTCCAACAGATCGCGACTGCGCTTGATCGGCGCAAAGTGCTCCCATTCCAGAGCGGTGAGGTTGCCGTTGTACAGGCCCCAATGGTGCTGGCCCGGCTCCTTGCGGTTAGGCGACTGCACCAGGGTGAGGGTGTCTTCGGCCAGGTCCGGGGCGATCCCCGGGTTGATGAACTCGACCTTGCCGGCCTTGCGTTCAAACGCTGCGTACAGGCGCCGGCCCAGCACATTGAGGTCGCGCTTGTTGATCAGGCTGACGGTCTGTTCGGTGCGGGCAAACTGGGTGAGGAAGCGGTAACTGTAGTTCAGCTCATTGACCAAGGCGCGGCGCTCGGACGCCACCTGGCGCACTTTCCACTGGCTGCGACTGTCCAGCAGCGCCAGTTGACGCTGGTCCCAGCCCCATTCATGGGCCAGGCGCTCAAGCAGCAAGCGCTGCCAGCTTGTGCTGCCCTTGCCGGCGCTGAGCTTGCGATTGACCTTCAGGTACAGCGCGCGCCGTACCAGCTCTAGGCGTTCCGGCTCGTTGCGCGCCTTGAGGTGCTCCTCGATGCGGCGGTAGACCACGATGTAAGGGTCCAGCTCGTCCAGGTCCATCTGGTTGGCGAATACCGCGCGTTTGAAGCGCAGGCTCAGGCACTGCACGTTGGGGTGTTCGCTGGCGTAGACCTCGGTGAGCAGCAGCTTGAGCACGGACTTGTAGGGCGATTCGATGCCCTTGAACAGTTGCCACAGGCCGGCACCAATGAACTCCCCCGGAGGAATGTGCGCCAGGTGGCCGAGGTCGAGGGTTTCATCCGCGCGGATAAAGCGCTTGGAGATCAGCGCGTGGGTGAACTCGGCGTAGCGGGTTTCTTCATACACCGGCACCAGCCACCAGATCGGCGTGCGCCCAGCCAACCAGATGGCAGTGCGATAGAACTCGTCCAGCAGCAGGTAGTGCTGGGTGGTGCCGCAGTCGTCGGAGCTGAGCTGGGTGTCGCGCTCGCCCAGCACAAAGCGTGTGGGCTCGATCAGGAAGAAATGCGCCTCGGCCCCCATGCTCAGCGCCCAGGTTTCCAGCAACTGGCATTTCTTGCGCAGTTCGGCCAGTTCGTTTTCGCCCAGGTCCGGCGCGTGGCACACCCACACGTCCATGTCGCTCTGGTCCGCCTGGGCCAGGGTGCCGAGGCTGCCCATCAAGAACAGGCCGTGGATAGGGCGGGGCGGGTTGCCATGGCGCGGCTTATAGGAAAAGGAACGGGTCAGGCGCTGGGCTTCGGTCAGGGCCTGGGCGTCGGGTTCGAAGTTCGACAGTCCGGCAGGCGTGCTGCCCGAAACATAGCCTGGCAACAGCGGGTGGTTGACGTGGAAAAACAGCGGCAGCAGTGTCAGCACGCTTTGCTGACGCGGTGTCAGCCCCTCGATTGCCCTGGCCATACGGCCTTCGTTGAGGGCCATGAAACGCGCGCGCAACTGGGCCAGCACCTTGCGGTCAATGCCTTCGTCCAGGTCGGGGCGGATTTCATGGGTGCGGGTCATTTCGGCTTCGCAGGCTGCAGGGCCCGACGTGGGCGGCCATGTAGGAGTTTACAGTCAGAAGCGTAGGAGGTTTAGAGGGAAAAGGTTTTTGACGTCAGAATTTTATCGACCCACAGCAACGCCCTCGGAATCCGCAATCGGCGGACTCCATGGGCGATATCACGTGTCAGGCAGCTTCTTTGGTATGGGCGGTGGTCAAGATGGTCAGCAGGGTTTGGGCCTGCTCCGCAGCGTCACGGCCGAGGCTGGTCAGGTAGCCTCCGTCTGGCTGGTCGATCAGCCCTTTGGCGTGGAGGCGTTTGGCGGCGGCGATGGCAGTCGGAGCGGCGGTCTGGTGGACTTTCAGACCTTCTTTGGTGCTGTCCAGGGGGAAGAGTACAAGGATTTCCAGTTCGGCAACCAACTCAGGGGTATACGACATAAGGACTCCAGACTTTCTAAGAATTTATTAGAGGCTAGCAGGCAATAAGGTGAACGCACTTTGCCGAACTGTCCAGCGTGTTGAGTGTGCCGGGGTTATTGCTTTTCAGGCGGCAGCGTCGGCAGCGCGCGCAGTGCAGTTTCATACCATTCGGTATTGAACGCGCGGTCCTCTTCCAGCAAAGCGTCGATCTCGACGGCCAGCACGTGGGCCATCATTTGCAGGATGTCTTCACGCTCGTAACCCACCAGGGTCAGCTTGTTGAACGTGGCCTTGGCGGCAGGCGGGTTTTCGCTTTCGATCTGGTTTTCGATCGCTTCGATCAGGGTGGTCTCGGCGAATTCTTCTTCGTCGTTGTCGATATCGGTCGGCTCGCTCATGGCAGGCTCCTCAAGGAAAGGGCGCCAGTCTACGCCCATTCAGGCGGGTGATGCTGCTGGTCAGGTGGACGCTTCGGATCTATAACTCATGCAGCCAACCCCATACCCGGCCTGGAGGCACCTGCAATGCTCAAGCTCTACGGTTTTTCGGTCAGCAACTACTACAACATGGTCAAGCTGGCGTTGCTGGAGAAAGGGCTGCCTTTCGAAGAGGTGCCTTTTTACGCTGGCCAAACCCCCGAAGCCTTGGCGGTCAGCCCGCGAGGCAAGGTGCCGGTACTGGGCGTCAAGCAGGGGTTTATCAACGAGACCAGCGTGATCCTCGAATACCTCGAGCAAACCCAGGAAGGTCCTTCACTGCTGCCCGCCGAGCCGTTCCAGCGCGCTCAGGTGCTGGCGCTGTGTCGGGAAATCGAGCTGTACATCGAGTTGCCAGCCCGCGCCTGTTTCGCTGAAGCGTTTTTCGGTATGCCGGTGCCGGAGGCGATCAAGGACAAATCCAAGGCCGAATTGCTGCTGGGGGTGGGGGCACTGGGGCGACATGGCAAGTTCGCACCCTATGTCGCCGGAGAGAGCTTCACGCTTGCCGATCTGTATTTCATGTACAGCATGAACCTCGCCTGCGTGGTGGGCGAGAAGTTGTTTGGGCTGGATTTTCTGGCTGAGATGCCTAAGGCGAAAGCGCTGCTGGACAAGCTGCATGCCATGCCCAATGCGCAGAAGGTTGCGGCGGACAGGGAAGCCGCGATGCCGGCGTTTATGGCGATGATTGCGGCAAAAAAATAATTACGACGAGCGCAGCTCAAAATGTGGGAGCGGGCTTGCTCGCGAAAGCGGTGGATCAGTCAATGTATCGGTGACTGAAATACCGCTTTCGCGAGCAAGCCCGCTCCCACAGGGTTGACCGCGTTGCAGCAGAAAACGAGGTCTAGCGGCTGGCGAGCAGGGCCTGGCCGCGTGCGACGGCGGCCTTGACCTGCGCCGGTGCTGTGCCGCCCACGTGGTTACGGGCATTCACCGAACCTTCCAGGGTCAGCACGGCAAACACGTCCTGCTCGATCTGGTCGCTGAACTGACGCAGTTCTTCCAGGCTCATTTCCGCCAGGTCCTTGCCGGTGTCTACGCCGTATTTCACCGCATGGCCGACGATTTCGTGGCAGTCGCGGAACGGCAGGCCACGGCGTACCAGGTAGTCCGCCAGGTCGGTGGCGGTGGAGAAACCGCGCAGCGCCGCTTCACGCATGATCGCGTGCTTGGGCTTGATCGCCGGGATCATGTCGGCAAAGGCACGCAGTGAGTCGCGCAGGGTGTCGGCGGCGTCGAACAGCGGTTCCTTGTCTTCCTGGTTGTCCTTGTTGTAGGCCAGAGGTTGGCCTTTCATCAGGGTCAGCAGGCCCATCAGCGCGCCGAATACGCGGCCGCTCTTGCCACGTACCAGCTCAGGTACGTCGGGGTTTTTCTTTTGCGGCATGATCGAGCTGCCGGTGCAGAAGCGGTCCGGCAGGTCGATGAACTGGAATTGCGCGCTGGTCCACAGCACCAGCTCTTCGGAGAAGCGCGACAGGTGCATCATCGCGATGCTGGCGGCGGCGCAGAATTCGATGGCGAAGTCGCGGTCCGACACGCCGTCCAGGGAGTTGCCGCCTACGGCGTCAAAACCCAGCAGTTGTGCGGTGTATTCGCGGTCGATCGGGTAGGTGGTGCCGGCCAGTGCGGCGCTGCCCAGGGGCATGCGGTTGGCGCGCTTGCGGCAATCCACCAGGCGCTCGTAGTCGCGGCTGAGCATTTCGAACCAGGCCAGCAGGTGGTGGCCAAAGGTCACAGGCTGCGCTGTTTGCAGGTGGGTGAAGCCCGGCATGATAGTGCCCGACTCGCGCTCGGCCTGCTCCAGCAGACCTTTTTGCAGGCGGGTGATTTCGCCCAGGATCAGGTCGATTTCGTCACGCAGCCACAGGCGGATATCGGTGGCCACCTGGTCGTTACGGCTACGGCCGGTGTGCAGTTTCTTGCCGGTCACACCGATGCGGTCGGTGAGGCGGGCTTCGATGTTCATGTGCACGTCTTCCAGATCGACGCGCCAGTCGAACGTACCGGCCTCGATCTCGCCACGGATGGTGGTCAGGCCGTCGATGATGCTGTCGCGCTCGGCGTCGGTCAGTACGCCGACCTTGGCCAGCATCGTCGCGTGGGCGATAGAGCCCATGATGTCGTGGCGGTAGAGGCGCTGGTCGAACGTGACGGAGGCGGTGAAGCGGGCGACGAAGGCGTCGACGGGTTCACTGAAGCGGCCGCCCCAGGACTGGTTGGTCTTGTCGGTGCTCATGGATTCGCTCGTGATCTGCTTAAAAGAGGCGTTGAGGTGTGCCGGCGATAATAACAGGGTTGCCCGGGAACGCGGTGCTGCGGGTGGTCGGCATTTTTATTTGTGCGAAGGATGGCTAAGTGCCTTGCCGCCGAACGCGTCCGGGAAGAGACTGGGGGCAGCGGTTTATTGAAACGATATTTGACGATTGCACAATGTCGTCTCAGTGAGCGTCTACAGTTGCACTGATAGAGCGTGAATGCACCAAAGTCGGGTGATGCGGTCAGAACCCAGACTATCCATTTAAAAAGGGGGGTATTCGGATTGTGTATCAGCAAACCCTACGACAGTGCCCGAAGGCAGCAGGTCTTGGGCGCAATTGAACAGGTCCGGGTAAATATGGGTGCCGCTCTCGGGGCACTTTTTGCCGCTCGCGCTAGTCTTAGCGTGGATCGCTGTGACGCAAGTCACCGCACCTGTCTACGCTATCCTTGTGCGAGACTCACGCAGGAATCCAGCGCAATATGAATGTCCTGATCGTTGATGACGAACCCCAAGCCCGCGAGCGACTGAGCCGACTGGTCAGTGAACTTGAGGGTTATACAGTTCTTGAACCGAGCGCCACCACCGGTGAAGAGGCGTTGGCGCTAATCGACAGCCTCAAGCCGGATGTGGTGTTGCTCGATATCCGTATGCCGGGCCTCGATGGCTTGCAAGTTGCGGCCCGATTGAGCGAGCGAGAGTCGCCACCTGCCGTGGTCTTTTGCGCAACCGCTGAAGAGTTTTCCGCGGAGACGCTGGAAGCCAGCGGTGTCAGCTTCCTCACCAAGCCGGTGACGGGCGACGCCTTGCTCAAGGCCCTGAAAAAGGCCGAGCGCCCAACCCGCGTCCAGCTTGCCGCCTTGACTCAGCCGGCAGCCCAGAGCGGCAATGGACCGCGCAGCCATATCAGTGCGCGTACCCGCAAAGGCATCGAGCTGATTCCCCTGAGCCAGGTGGTCTACTTCATTGCCGATCACAAGTACGTGACGCTGCGCCACGAGGCCGGCGAGGTGTTGCTCGACGAGCCACTCAAGGCCCTTGAAGATGAATTTGGCGATCGTTTCGTGCGCATCCACCGCAACGCGCTGGTTGCCCGCGAGCGAATAGAACGCCTGCAACGCACGCCACTGGGGCACTTCCAATTGTTCCTCAAGGGGCTTAACGGCGACGCTCTGATCGTCAGTCGCCGCCATGTGGCCGGTGTGCGCAAGATGATGCAGCAGCTTTAGCCCAAGGGCTGGAGCCAGGCCATAATGTCTTATCCCGGTGCGGCGCGGCCAGGGAGGCCCCGCACTTGCTGATTCAAATCAAAGCGTATTTGCCTGAGCTGTTATTATCTGCCGTATCTATTCAGTACGGATTGATCCATGTCCTCTCGCGAAATCCGCATCGCCACCCGTAAAAGCGCCCTGGCCTTGTGGCAGGCCGAATACGTCAAAGCACGCCTTGAGCAGGCCCATCCGGGCCTCAAAGTGTCCCTGGTGCCCATGGTCAGTCGCGGCGACAAGCTGCTCGACTCGCCGCTGTCGAAGATCGGCGGCAAGGGGCTTTTCGTCAAGGAGCTGGAAACCGCGCTGCTGGAAAACGAAGCCGACATCGCCGTGCACTCCATGAAAGACGTGCCGATGGACTTCCCTGAAGGCCTGGGCCTGTACTGCATTTGCGAGCGTGAAGACCCACGTGATGCCTTCGTTTCCAACACCTACGCCTCCTTGGATGATCTGCCCCTGGGCAGCATCGTCGGCACCTCCAGCCTGCGTCGCCAGGCACAGTTGCTGACCCGCCGCCCGGACCTGCAGATCCGCTTCCTGCGGGGCAACGTCAATACGCGCCTGGCCAAGTTGGATGCGGGTGAGTATGACGCGATCATTCTCGCCGCCGCCGGCCTGATCCGCCTGGGTTTCGAGGATCGCATCACCTCGGCCATCAGCGTCGAAGACAGCCTGCCAGCAGGCGGGCAGGGCGCCGTGGGCATCGAATGCCGTACCGCCGACAGTGAAATCCACGCGCTGCTCAAGCCTCTCGATCACCCCGACACTGAAGTCCGTGTGACCGCCGAACGCGCCTTGAACAAGCACCTCAACGGCGGCTGCCAGGTGCCGATCGCCTGCTACGCCGTGCTTGAGGGTGAAAACCTGTGGTTGCGTGGTCTGGTGGGCGACCCTGAGGGCGGTACCTTGCTCACCGCCCAGGTGCGCGGCCCGCAACGCGATGCCACGGCCCTGGGCATCCAGGTGGCCGAAGAGCTGCTGGAAAAAGGCGCCGGCGCCATTCTGCAGAAAGTCTATGGCGAGGCCGGTCCACAGTGACCGACTGGCGTGTGCTGCTGACGCGGCCTGCCGAGGAGTCGGCAGCACTGGCGGCGACGTTGTCCGATGCGGGCATCTTCAGCAGCAGCCTGCCCTTGCTGGACACCGAACCTTTACCCATCACCCCGGCACAGCAGGCTGTGTTCGATGATCTAGGCCGCTATTGCGCGGTGATCGTCGTCAGCAAGCCGGCTGCGCGCCTCGCTGTGCAGCGGTTGGACCGACGCTGGCCGCAACTGCCGTGGTTCAGTGTCGGTGCTGCGACTGCGCAGGTACTGGCCGACCAGGGCCTGGACGTTCATTATCCGCAAACCGGTGACGACAGCGAGGCCTTGCTGGCGCTGCCGGCCCTGCGCGAAGCGATTGCACGGCCCGGTGCACGGGTGTTGATCCTGCGCGGGGAGGGCGGCCGGGAGCTGCTGGCTGAGCGTTTGCGCGAGCAAGGTGCTAGTGTCGAGTATCTGGCGTTGTACCGCCGTTTCCTGCCGGCCTATGACGTCGGGGTGCTGATGCAACGCATCCAGTTGGAACGCTTGAATGGCCTGGTGGTCAGCAGTGGGCAGGGTTTTTTGCACCTGCAGGCGTTGGCCGGCCCGGATTGGCCGCTTGTGGCACAGTTGCCGTTGTTCGTGCCGAGCCCGCGAGTCTGTGAGATGGCGCGGGCGGCGGGCGCAGAAAAAGTTGTGGATTGTCGCGGCGCGAGTGCCGCGGCTTTGTTAGTGGCGTTGCGCAGCTCTGTCCCATGAGGCAAGCCGCTCCCACTCTCTGAATACGCAAAGGACGGATACGTGAGCGAAACAGCCTTGCCTAAAGAAGAAGCCCAGCCCGCACTGAGTGCGCCGGTTGAGCCACCGGTCACCGCGCCACGTCGTGGCAATGGTCTGGCAGTCGTGGCCCTGTTGCTCGGCGCCGCAGGGGTTGCTGCCGGCGGTTGGGGGATCTGGCAGGTCCGTGCCCTGCAAGCCAGCAGCCAGCAACAGCTGGGGCAGGTGCAGACCCTCGATGACCAATCCCAGTCGCTCAAGCAGAGCCAGCAGCAACTGGCTGCACGCCTGGCACAGCTGCCCGCCGCAGATGAACTGGAGGAGCGTCGTCGTCTGGTCGCCCAACTACAAGGCGATCAGCAACGCCTGAGCCAGCGCCTGGAAACCGTGCTGGGTGCCAGCCGCCAGGACTGGCGCCTGGCAGAAGCCGAGCACCTGATCCGTCTGGCCAGCTTGCGCCTTTCTGCCCTGCAGGACATCAACAGTGCCCAGGCGCTGGTGCAGGGTGCCGACGAAATTCTGCGTGAGCAGAGCGACCCAGGTTCCTATGCCGCGCGTGAGCAGTTGGCCAAGAGCCTTGTTGCCCTGCGCAGTGTCGAGCAGCCGGACCGTACCGGGCTGTACCTTCAACTGGCAGCGTTGCGTGACCAGGTGGTGCAACTGGCAGCCATCGCGCCGGAATACCAACTCACCGAGCCGGCCTCGCAAGGGCGTCCGACCACCGATACGGAAAGCCGCTGGAGCCAATGGTGGGAGCAGATTTCCCGTTACTTCCGCATCGACTTCAACCCGGATGACAACATCCGTCCGCTGCTCGCCGGCCAGGGCTTGAACCAGGTACGCCTGGCGTTGAGCCTGGCACTCGAGCAGGCGCAGTGGGCCGCGCTCAATGGCGAAACGGCGGTGTACAGCCGTGCCCTCGGCGAAGCGCGCAGCGTGTTGCAGGACAACTTCAATCAGGACAATCCGCAGAGCAAGGCCATGCTGGCGCGTATCGCCGAACTTGAGCCCAAGGCCGTTTCGGTGGTGACACCGGACCTGGCGGCGAGCCTTGCGGCGGTGCAGGCCTACCTGGATCGTCGTCACCTGTCTGCTGATGAAGCCAAGGCGGCGGCGGGTACGCCGGCGACCCAGGAGTAGAGCCGATGAAGCGTTTCTATGTGATCCTGGTGCTGGCGGTTGCGATCGCCCTGGCACTGGCCGTGGGCATTTCGAAACACACCGGCTACGTGTTGATTACCTATCCCCATCTGCTGCATTACGAGTCGAGCCTGTGGGCCACGCTGGTGGCGGTATTTGTGCTCGGCTTGGCGATCTACCTGATCCGCGTGCTGCTGAGCCTGCTCACGACGTCGGGTGGGGTGGTCAACCCGTGGTCGCGGCGCAACCGCAGCCGGCGCGTACAGATTGCGATCGAGCAGGGCCAGATGGACCTTGCCGAAGGCCGCTGGGCCAGCGCCGAACGCCACTTGCACCGTGCCGCAGAAGCCGAGCGCCAGCCGCTGCTTTACTACCTCGGTGCTGCGCGTGCGGCCAACGAGCAGGGGCGTTATGAAGAGTCCGACGGTTTGTTGGAGCGCGCCCTGGAGCGTCAACCCCAAGCTGAGTTGGCGGTTGCCCTGAGCCATGCGCAATTGCAACTGGACCGTGGTGATACCGAGGGTGCGCTGACCACCTTGCAGGCGATGCACGAGCGCCACCCGCATAACGCCCAGGTGCTGCGCCAGTTGCAACGCCTGCATCAGCAGCGCGGCGATTGGTCGTCGGTGATTCGGCTGATGCCTGAGCTGCGCAAAGACAAGGTTTTGCCACCCCCGGAGCTGGCCGAACTCGAGCGCCGTGCCTGGGGTGAGAACCTCAGCCTGGCAGCCCAGCGTGAAGACCAGAGTGAAGCCGGGTTGCAGTCCCTTGAGCGTGCGTGGGAACAACTCACGTCTGCCCAGCGTCAGGAGCCGCCATTGGTCTTGGCCTACGCCGAGCAACTGCGCCGATTGGGTGCCGATACGAAGGCTGAGGAAGTGTTGCGTGGCGCTATCAAGCGCGGCTATGACAGCCACTTGATCCGGCTCTATGGTCTGCTGCGTGGTAGCGATCCGGCCCGCCAGTTGAAGTTTGCCGAAGGCTGGCTCAAGGACCACCCGGGCGATGCCAGCCTGCTGCTGACGTTGGGCCGCCTGTGCCTGCAGAACAGTTTGTGGGGCAAGGCGCGGGACTACCTTGAAAGCAGCCTGCAGGTGCAGCGCAATCCTGAAGCCTGTGCCGAGTTGGCACGGTTGCTTGCGCAACTGGGTGACACTGAACGCAGTAACCAGTTGTTCCAGGAAGGTCTGGGACTTCTGGACAACCGTTTGCTGGCGTCACCCTTGCCAGTGCCCGTGCGAGCGTGAAGTAGGAAAGCAAGCGGAGGCTGGCTCGGAATTTTCTGGAGCCAGCCCTTCGATTCCCTGTAAATACAGGGGAAAGTAGATGAGGAAGCAAATTCCTACTCTTGGCCGTCCCAAGTCATCCAGACTCTGACGGCATATCCTCATGCCCTCGCCGAATCGTCTGCTCCAGCGCGTATTGAAAGGAGTCAGGCCTTTCCTCTACCGTAGCGGCCTGTCTCCTGCGGTACGGATCAACAATGTCTTTGGCCCCTTCACGCTCCTTGTTTTTCCTGGCCTTCCTGGCGGGTGCGCTGACGTTGGGCGCGTCTTTTTATGTCGAGTACGGCGCGCTGCTACGCCCCTGCTTCCTGTGCCAGGTCCAACGCATTTATGTGGCGACATTCACCGTGATCAACCTGGTGGCCGCCCTTCATAACCCCAAGCGCTCTGCGGTCATCCTGTACGGGGTGGCCAGCATGGGGTGTGCATTGCTGGGAGCGGTCACCGCTGTGCGCCAGGTGTTGCTGCAAAATGTCGCATCGGATCAGCCGGCTGACTGCTGGCCCAGCTTGCAGTCCATGCTTGAAAACCTGTCGTTTTGGCAGGCCTTGCAATCGACGGTCAAAGGCTCCGTGGACTGCGTCGAGATCAATTGGACGCTGTTTGACTTGAGCCTGCCTGAATGGAGCCTGTTGTGCTTCGTGGCGATGCTGATCCTTGGTGTCCTGCAGTTTTCACGATTGTTTTTGAGCCAGCCCTCGGGGTTGGCAAAGCGCTGAGTGTGGGCCGAAGGTAGTAGGACGGGATTAAACACTTGTATGAACTTTCTGTCCTGCGTACCTTGAAGCCATAGTCATGCGGGCATAATCTGGCCCGCACGCATCAGTAAAACCGTTTGTCAGATGCAGCCTTGTCCGGTTGCTGCTTTATCCTTGAAGTGTTGCGCGGGCACCAGGCGGCAGCGCCCCTACTAGGGAAGAGAGATCATCATGCTGGAAAGTTGTCAGAATGCTCAGGAACGCTGGGGTGGAGTGCACAAGCTGATCGACAGCTGGCTGAAGGCACGTCACGAACTGGTTCGGGCCTTTGATGCTCTCGGTGCCAAGCCCGAAGCATTGTCCCAGAACCGCGAACCATTGCAGGATTTCTGTGGGGTCTTGGTGGACTACGTGTCTGCTGGCCACTTCGGGGTCTACGAGCAACTGACCAAGGAGGCGGAAGCCTTTGATGATCAGCGTGGCCTGGACCTTGCCGAAACCATTTATCCGCGTATCGACGTCATCACTGAAAAGTTGCTGGCGTTCACCGATCTGTGCGACGCCGGCAACTGCGTGGCGGCAAAATTCAAAGAGCTGGGCGCGCTGCTTCACGAGCGATTCGAGCTGGAAGATTGCCTGATCGAAGTGCTGCACAACGCGCACAAGGAAGAGTCCGCCACCCAGGCCTGAACCCTGATGGCGAGATAAAAAAACGGTGCGCTTGGCGCACCGTTTTTTATGGGGTCAGTGGCGGGTTCCGAGCAGTTCGATCTCGAATACGAGGGGCGAGTAGGGTGGGATCAACTCACCTGCGCCGTCGGCGCCATAGGCCTGGGCAGAAGGAATCACCAAGCGCCATTTCGCGCCGACCGGCATCTGCTGCAAGGCGCTGCTCCAGCCGCTGATTACGCTGTCCAGGCGGAACCACTGCGGTTGCGTGCTCTGATCGAAGACGGTCCCATCGGGCAATCGCCCCACGTATTTGACCTGTACCTCATCACTGGCCAATGGCTTGCTGCCACTGCCGGGCGAGAGCTCGGTGAGCAGGATGCCATCCGCCAATTCGCGCACGCCACTCAGTGCTTTTTCCTTGGCTAAAAATTGCTGCTCGGCGGCGAGCGCTTTTTCGGTTTGTGGAACCTGGGCATCGGCTTCGCTTTGAGCTTCGTGCTGGGCGAGCACCTGTTCAATGCGCGCATTGTCCAGAGCCAGGGGTTTGCCTTGATAGGCTTGTTTGAGACCGTCGAGCAATGCCTGAATCTGCAGGTCGGGAACCTCTTGGCGCAAGCGCTCGCCCAGGCTGGCACCTAGGCTGTAGGCGAGGTCGTGCGGGTCTGGGGCCGTCGTTTTGGACGGCGTTTGCTCGCCCGCATTGGCTGTGCAAACCGCCAGGCCAAGCACTAGAAAAAGGTAACGCGACATGGGCATCCTCCCGCCGAAAGTGCGACGGATTATGCCAGTGTGGGTGGGTAAAAAGTGGCGCGGTTTTTCGTTATATCGATAAGAATTTTCGCACGTTGCAACGCAACGCAAACGATACTGTCAACATGCCCTAGCGGCGGTAAGAGCAGAGGGCTAGTATGAGCCGCACCCACGTCAGCCAGGAGGTAAACCATGTCGGCCAAACAGAAGCCTGTTAATACCCCGTTGCATTTACTCCAACAACTGTCGGGCAGCTTGCTCGAACACCTGGAAAGCGCTTGTTCCCAAGCGTTGGCCGATGCAGAAAAGCTGCTCGCCAAGCTGGAAAAACAACGCGGTAAAGCGCAAGAGAAGCTGCACAAATCCCGCACCAAACTGCAAGACGCCGCCACTGCCGGCAAGGCCAAGGCACAAGCCAAAGCCAAAGACGCTGTCAAAGAACTTGAGGACCTGCTGGACGCCCTCAAGGATCGCCAAGCTGAAACCCGCACCTACATTTCCCAACTCAAAAAAGACGCTCAAGAAAGCCTGAAACTGGCCCAGGGCGTTGGTCGTGTGAAGGAAGCCGTAGCCAAAGTGTTGGGCGCGCGTACCCCTGCAAAAGCGGTTGCCGTGAAAGCTCCGGCCAAAGCTACCGTCAAGCCAGCCGCCAAGCCTGCTGCCAAAACCGCTGCTGCGAAACCAGCCGCCAAGCCAGCTGCTAAACCTGCTGCTGCGAAACCAGCCGCCAAGCCAGCTGCCAAAACTGCTGCTGCAAAACCAGCCGCCAAGCCAGCTGCTAAACCTGCTGCTGCAAAACCAGCCGCCAAGCCAGTTGCCAAAACTGCTGCTGCAAAACCAGCCGCCAAGCCAGCTGCTAAGCCTGCTGCTGCGAAATCAGCCGCCAAGCCAGCTGCCAAAACTGCTGCTGCGAAACCAGCCGCCAAGCCAGCTGCTAAGCCTGCTGCTGCGAAACCAGCCGCCAAGCCAGCTGCTAAACCTGCTGCTGCGAAACCAGCCGCCAAGCCAGCTGCCAAAACTGCTGCTGCAAAACCAGCCGCCAAGCCAGCTGCTAAACCTGCTGCTAAACCTGCTGCTGCAAAACCAGCCGCCAAGCCAGCCGCTAAACCTGCTGCTGCGAAACCGGCCGCCAAGCCAGCCGCTAAACCTGCTGCTGCGAAACCGGCCGCCAAGCCAGTAGCTAAACCCGCCGTTGCCAAACCCGCTGCAGCAAAACCAGCACCGGCCAAACCAGCCACCCCAGCGGCTACCCCGGCAGCCTCCACTGCTCCAGCCGCAACCGCCAGCAGCACGCCTGCTCCGGTAGCGCCAAGCACGACCCCAACCAGCGCTTCCTAAGTGCTGGCAGCCACGGCGCGCAGCAGTTGCAGCGCGTCGTGGTCAAGGTTGGCGGCTTCGGTCGCCAAGCCTTCAAGCCATCTGTGCTGACCTTCCTCCGTCGGCCATGCCTGCGCCGCTGCCTCCAGGCGCGTCAGTAATTCCCGCTCCGCATCCAACTCCAGGGCTTTGACCCGCTCCCGCAACTTCTCCAAAACCTCATCCTGCTGCGCCATGGCGCGCCATTGCACACGCACTTGCCGTAATGGCTCGATGACTTGTGCCTGCCAGGGGCTGGCGACGTGTCTGAGCGCCTGCAGACGTTCGGGTGTCTGCGCTACACCCCGTTGCTCCAGCCAGGCGCCACACAGCAACAGGCATACATCCGCCCCTTGTTCCTGCAAGCGCAGGCAGGCGGCTTCGCAGCCCGAGCGGGCGTAAGTCGAAAGGGCAAAGCTCCACAGGTCAGCGTACATATTCACACCCAAGCCAGCGGCCAACGAAGCTGGTAGACTCCGCCGCCATTATGATCCGACTTCAAAGCCTAACATTACAGCGTGGCCCGCAACGTCTTCTCGAAGACGCCGAGCTGACCCTGCACGCCGGTCACAAAGCCGGCCTGATCGGTGCCAACGGCGCCGGCAAATCCACGTTGTTCGCCCTGTTGTTGGGTGAACTGACCCCGGACTCCGGGGATTGCCTGCTGCCGGCCGACTGGCGCATCGCCCACATGCGCCAGGAGATCGACACCCTGGACCGCATCGCGATCGACTACGTGCTCGATGGCGATCTGCGCCTGCGGCAGGTGCAGCACGACCTCGCCGAGGCCGAGAAGGCCCAGGACGGCGCCGCCCTGGCGCGCCTGCACTCGGAGCTCGACAGCGCCGACGGTTATACCGCCGACGCCCGTGCCCGCAAGATGCTCGCCGGCCTTGGCTTTACCAACGAACAGATGGACCGCCCGGTCGCCGACTTCTCCGGTGGCTGGCGCATGCGCCTGAACCTGGCCCAGGCGCTGATGTGCCCTTCGGACCTGTTGCTGCTCGATGAGCCGACCAACCACTTGGACCTTGATGCGATCCTGTGGCTGGAAGACTTCCTCAAGAGCTACCAGGGCACCTTGCTGCTGATTTCCCACGACCGGGACTTCCTCGACGCCGTGGTCGACAACATCGCCCACGTCGAACAGAAGAAGATCACCCTCTACCGTGGCGGCTACACCGCGTTCGAACGTGCCCGTGCCGAGCGCCTGGCTCAGCAGCAGCAGGCCTACGAGAAGCAACAGGCGCAACGTGCGCACATGGAAAGCTACATCGCCCGGTTCAAGGCCCAGGCCACCAAGGCCCGCCAGGCCCAGAGCCGGATCAAGGCGCTGGAGCGCATGGAAGAATTGTCGGCCGCTCACGTCGACTCGCCGTTCGACTTCGTGTTCCGCGAGTCGGTGAAGATCTCCAGCCCGTTGCTGGACCTCTCGGATGCACGCCTGGGTTACGGCGATAAAACCATCCTGGAAAAGGTCAAGCTGCAGCTCACGCCGGGTGCACGCATTGGCCTGTTGGGCCCCAACGGCGCGGGCAAGTCGACGCTGATCAAGAACCTGTCGGGCGAGCTCTCGCCCCTGGCGGGTCGCCTCACCCGTGGCGAGAACACGGTGGTGGGCTACTTCGCCCAGCATCAGCTGGACTCGCTCGACTCCAAGGCCAGCCCGTTGCTGCACCTGCAGCGCCTGGCGCCGACCGAGCGCGAGCAGACGCTGCGCGACTTCCTTGGTGGTTTCGACTTCCGTGGCGCACGCATCGATGAGCCGGTGCTGAACTTCTCCGGCGGCGAAAAGGCCCGCCTGGCCCTGGCGTTGATCGCCTGGGACCGTCCGAACCTGCTGTTGCTCGACGAACCGACCAACCACCTGGACCTGGAAATGCGCCTGGCGTTGACCATGGCCCTGCAGGAATTCAGTGGTGCGGTGTTGGTGGTGTCTCACGATCGCCACTTGCTCAAGAGCACCACCGACAACTTCCTGTTGGTGGCTGACGGCAAAGTCGAAGAGTTCGACGGTGACCTCGACGACTACGCGCGCTGGTTGACCGACTACCGCCTGCGCAATGCGCCGGTCAGCAACACACCGGTCAACCCGGACAAGACCGACAAGAAAGCTCAGCGCCAGGCCGCTGCTGCGCTGCGCCAACAGCTGGCGCCGCACAAGCGTGAAGCCGACAAGCTGGAGGCCGAGTTGGGCAAGGTGCACGAGCGCCTGGCCAAGATCGAGACCAGCCTGGGTGACAGCGCGGTGTACGAAGCCGCCCGCAAGGACGAGTTGCGTGACCTGCTGGCCGAACAGGCCAAGCTCAAGGTGCGCGAGGGGCAGTTGGAGGAAACCTGGATGGAAGCCCTCGAACTGCTCGAAACCTTGCAAGCGGAGCTGGAGGCGCTGTCCTGATGGAAGCCCTGCAACTGCCGCTGCCGGCGCAATGGGTGGAACCGGTGTGGATCGGCGTGCAGATCCTGCTGATCCTGCTGGCCGGTTACCTGGCCCAGCGTTTTGTCGCCAAGGGCCTGACCCGCCTGGGTGAGCGCTACCCGTTCCCACCGCAACTGCTGATGCCGCTGCGTGGCGGCTTGCGCTGGTTGATCATGGGCAGTGCGCTGATCTTCGTGCTGGGCCGACTGGGCGTGTCTGCCACGGTGTTGTGGACAGCATTGTCGGGGTTTGTGGCGGTGGCGGCGGTGGCGTTCTTCGCCATGTGGTCGGTGCTGTCGAATCTGCTGTGCGCCATTCTGATCTTCACAGTCGGGCCGTTTCGCCTGGGCGACATCGTCGAGTTGGTGGATACCGTCGATAAGCCGGGCGTCAAGGGCCGGGTCGTGGCGATCAACTTGCTGTACACCACGCTGATCGAAGTCGCGGAAGCCGGTACCGACAGTGCCATGGTGCAAGTGCCCAACAGCCTGTTCTTCCAGCGTTCGGTACGGCGTTGGCCAGGTAACCACGTGTTCCCGGGCGACCGCTAGCATTCACATCTTGTAAAAATCTATAGCCAGCCTTTGGTCGGCGGAGTTAGCTTAGGGCATCACAGCAAACTCCCTCCTGAGGTGTGTAATGGCACTCGATACGTGGCTGGCCTTTTTCGTGGCCAGTTGGATCATCTCCCTTTCTCCTGGTGCAGGCGCCATCGCTTCGATGTCCAGCGGCCTGCAATACGGTTTCCTGCGCGGTTACTGGAACGCCATCGGCCTGCAACTGGGCCTGGCGATGCAGATTGCCGTTGTGGCCGGCGGGTTGGGTGCCATTTTGGCAGCGTCGTCTACCGCGTTCTATGCGATCAAATGGTTCGGTGTGGCGTACCTGGTGTACCTGGCCATCAAGCAGTGGCGCGCCTTGCCCATGGACATGACCGATGGCGCCGCCGTGCGCCCGATCGGCAAACCGATGGCGATGATGTTCCGTGGTTTCCTGGTCAACGCCAGCAACCCCAAGGCATTGGTGTTCATGCTGGCAGTGCTGCCGCAGTTCGTGAACCCGCAGGCACCGCTGCTGATCCAGTACCTGATCCTGGGCGCGACGATGATCACCGTGGATATGATCGTGATGGCGGGCTATACCGGGCTGGCGTCGAAGGTATTGCGCCTGTTGCGCACGCCAAAACAGCAAAAACGCATGAACCGCACGTTTGCCGGGTTGTTTGTGGGGGCGGCGGGTTTCCTCGCCAGCTTGCATCGCGCAACGGCCTGACCTGACGGAACCGAATCAAAACTGTGGGAGCTGGCTTGCCTGCGATAGCGGTGTATCAGATACACCGCTATCGCAGGCAAGCCAGCTCCCACATTGATTTGTGTTAGCCGACCTATGGAGTTTCAGCGCAGGATTTTCGGCGCCTCATCCCTTGGCAGGTTGTTGCGCAACGCCGGCTTGCCTGGGTCTTGGTACCCACCACCCAACTGCTCCGCCAACTGACGCGCCACATCTTCGCCCAGCGCTTTCGACACTTCCTTCACCACACGCGGCCGGTTCAGGCTCACGCGCACGTCACGGCTGTTCACCAACTTGGTGTCCTGGCCTTCACCCATGGCGGTGAACGCCGAGGTGATTTCGTAGGTGCGCGTATTGATCAGGCTGAAATCCGCTACCAGCGTCAGGCCCAGCACCGCCGAGTAGCTGTTGGTGCGGTCGATGGCGTTGATGTCCTGGGTGAAGTCGATGTCCGATAGCGTGCCGAACAGCACGTAGTCAGCCCCCTTGAAGTGCCCGGCCTTGATGCGCTTGATCACGTCGTAGACGTCTCCCTTGGCATCGGCGGTGTAGGGCGTGCCTTGCACCAGTTGGAACTGGCGGGACTTGAGGATCTCGCCCTTGATGTCACCGCTGAACTTACGCAGCTCGGTCTGCTCGATGTAGCTGGTACGGCTCTCGTACTCGCTGTAGTTCGAGGCACCGCTGGCGTTGTAGGCATTCGCCTGGTAGTTGTTGCTCGCCGAAACCTGGTGGATGTACTCCTCGACCCGCGCCTCGTAGGCCAGGTCGGTCACCGCGATCTTCGGGGCGGCCTCGGCGCCAAAGGCGCACAGCAGGCCGATCATGCCGATCCATGCACGCATTGCTTAGCGCTCCGTGGTCTTGCGGATTTCTTTCTCGTCCATCCATTCGGCCAGGCCGCTCTCGACGTCGATCAGCTGCAGGCTGAACTTGTAGAACACGTCTTTGTAGTCCGAGCTGCGCTTGACGATGGAGCTGATGGAGCCTTCAAGGCGGTACTTGGCGGCAACCATGTTGCCGGTCTTGCTGACGGTGGACTTCTTGTACAGGCCGCTCTGGTTCTGCAGCTTGAGCTGGTCGACCTGGCTCTGCATGTCGGTGTTGTCGCTGGCGAAGCGCGCGGTGCCGGTCTTCATCAACTGGGTCTTGATCGATGTGGTGATCTCGCGGGTGTCGATGTACTCGCTGGTCTTGTTCTTCACGTCATACACCTGCACCACCGGGCGGCCTTGCAAGATGCCGGACTGGGCCAGGGAACGGGTCATGCTTTCGGCGATCATCTGCAAGTCGGTGGAACCGAACTCGTTGGTCACCGTTTCCACGGCCTTGGTGTCACCGTAGCTGATGTTCTTGCTGCCCAGTACAGGCGAGGTGTTGGAGCAGCCGCTGGCCAGCAGGACAACGACAGCGAGCATCGAGAAGCGTGCAAACATGGGGAATTCTCTCTGAAACGAAAAAGGGGAACGGCTCAAGGCGTCTTGACTTCAAGGCGGAAGTCCGCTGCCTGGGGGAGGTTGGCAATGGCCGGCAGGAAGGTCGCCTGGTTGGCGTACAGGGTCAGCACTTTCCAGGTTTCTTCGTCGCCCACCGGGAAGCCATCGGCGCCCAGCCAGGCGAAGCGGTAATACATCGTCTGGTTGCTGCTGGTGATGTTGCTCAACTGCACCTTGGCGGTAAGGAAGCCGTTCTCGCGTGCAACGCGGATGGCGCCGACGGCGATACCCTTGAACTTGCCCATCACCACGATTTTGCTCGCAGCGCTGCCGGGCTCCGGTGGCGGCGGGGTGGCGCAGCCGGCGAGCAGGACCAGCGCCAGGGCGCCGAGGATGAAATGACGCATAGCGTGCTCCTTAAGGTTGCTTGAGTGTGGCGATGGCCTGGGGCGTGCTGCTTGGTACGACATGGGCGGCGAGGCCCCCGGCGAATACCTGGTTGCCGACCACGCGCAAGGTGATCACCTGGTAGCGCTGATCGGCCTTGACCGTCACCAGCGTGCCGCCCAGGGCATTGGGCAGGCTGACCTGATGCTCGCCGTGCTTGAGGCGCAGGCGGGTCACCTGGGTCATGTCCGGCAAGGTGCGCCAGGTACGGGTATCGGCGCCTTCGGTGACGGCCGAGGCGATGCCCAGCACCAGGCCGGCCATGGGGTTGGTCTTGTTCAGGTTGTTTTGCGCCACGCCACGGCTGACCGCACGCACCGTGGTGCGCAGGATGATGCCTGGCATGTCATCGCGCAGGGCGCGGCGGGACATGGCGGTGGTGCTGTTGAGTGCCGTGAGGTTCTGCTGTTTACCGTCGACGCCAATCTGGGCGAAGGTCGCGGTAGAGGTGTCGGCCTTGATCACCGGGAACGACAGCGGCGTGATCACCAGATGGCTGTCGATAGGAATCGGCAGTGGCAGGCGAATGGAGTCACGCGCCGGTGCCAGGCCGCTCTGGACCACGATCAACACATCGGTTTCATCGGCCTCGACCTTGGACTTGTCCAGGTCCAGCAATGCCTGCTCCAGCAGCGGGGTGTTAGGGCGCAGCTCGGCAGCCTTGCGGTAACCAGGGGCGGCCAGGTCTTTTTCGCCGAGGGCTTCGTAGACAAAGCCGGCCAGGTAATGGCTGAACGCACTCTGGTAGCTGTTTTTCAGGCCAACCACGTCTGGCGCGTTCAAGGCTTCCACCGGGTAGCCACTCAGGTCTTTCATCTGGGTGGTCACGCCTTCGCGCTGGGCTTCGTCCTCGCGCTTGAGGTATTCCTTGTCGCGCAGGTCGGCGATCACCGCTTCGCGTTCGTGGGTCTTCTTGATTTCGGTGCGGGCACCGTCGAAGTCGTTCAGGGCCAGGAGGTTCAGGGCCATCTGGGTGGTCAGCATGACCTTTTCGTAGTCATAGCCTTCGTAGCGACGCACCTTGTCGTTGACCAGGAAACTGCCGAACTGGGCGAGGTACTTCTCGCTGTCGAACTTGACGGACTCTTCCCACTTGTAGACTTGCAGGTCGGCGCTGCGCCACGCGGTCTGGCTGCCGGTCAGGTCGCCCTTGGCCCGCAACAACTCACCCTTTTCGAAGAAATAGAGCAGGTCCTTGTCTTCGCCGGTGTTGTTCTTTTCCAGTAGGGTCAGGGCGCCGTCGACATTGCCGGTGGCCAATTGCTGGTTGGTGGCTTGCAGCTCGGTGTCGTAGCTGCGGAACATTGAACAGCCGGAGAGCAAGGTAACCGCCACGAGCGCGAGCGGAGGTAAGGCGCGAAATGCCATGCAGCTTCTTCCCTGAAAGTAGTCAACCGGTGAGGTAATTCCTCATAAAAACGAGGAACGAAATTCCCTTTCGCACTAACAGGGCGCGGCATTATAAGCGCCATTACTGGCAAAACAATGGCTTATTGATGTGATTCAATCCACAAAATGCCAGCATCATATTTCTAAAAAAGCCCCAGCCTTCCAAACGCCAATTCACTAACGCCTTGAGTCAAACCCTTTAAGGTTTGACAATGTGTTACTTCGTATTTCCCTTTGAGATTCATTCATGACTGCCCCCTTTCGCTTTCTCGCCTGGCTGCTGCTGCCGGCGCTGATGTCGTGCAGCTTCAGCCTGTTGGCCGCTACCGCTGAGGGCGCCCCGCAAGCCCTGCATTTGCTGGACTACATTGGTGCCGACTACCCGCCAACGGTGGAGGCGGGCAAGGTTATCGACGAATCCGAATACCGTGAACAGGTCGAGTTTCTCGGGGTGTTGCAG
The DNA here is from genome assembly GCF_054058375.1 of Pseudomonas sp. TE24901. Classification (NCBI taxonomy): domain Bacteria; kingdom Pseudomonadati; phylum Pseudomonadota; class Gammaproteobacteria; order Pseudomonadales; family Pseudomonadaceae; genus Pseudomonas; species Pseudomonas sp. TE24901. The sequence continues at coordinate 419,709 of NZ_JBSSAF010000001.1, read as the reverse complement.
GGCTTGGTGGCAGAACTGCCACAGAGGCCAGAGCGTGAGGCGTTGATCAAAGGCGTCGACGAATTGTTAGCCGCTGTAACTGCCCACGAAGACGGCGCTGCTGTCGCTCGCCAAGCCCGTCAGTTGGGCGCCAAGCTGGCCGTGGCGTATGAAGTCAGCCAGGCCCCGGCGATCACGCCTGACCCCACTCGGGGTGCACCGCTCTACGCCCAGCATTGCTCGGTGTGCCACGGCACGACCGGTGCCGGTGATGGCCCGGCGGGCATGGGCATGACCCCGCCACCCGCCAACCTGCGTGATGCCACGCGCCTGGATCGCCTGAGCCTCTATGCGATTTACAACACCCTTGGGCTGGGCGTTGAAGGCACTGACATGCCGTCGTTCGCCGACCAGTTGGACGACCGCCAGCGCTGGGACCTGGCCACCTACATCGCCGGTTTTACCGCCGACCCGGCGGCGGCCAAGAGCGAGCAGCCGTTCAACCTCGCTGACCTGGCGCGCCAGACCCCCAATGAAGTGCTCGCCGCCGGCGGCCCCGGTGCCGCGGCGACATTCCGTGCTCAGCGTGCCCAGCCGCCGCAGGTCAAGCGTGGCCCGGCGCAGTTGCTGGACTACACCGCGACCACCTTGGACAAGAGCCTCGCCGCGTTCCGCAACGGTGACCACGAGCAGGCGTATGACCTGTCCGTCGCGGCCTACCTGGAAGGCTTCGAGCTGGTGGAAAGCTCTTTGGACAACGTCGACGCCAACGTCCGCAAGGACACTGAGAAGGCCTTGATGGCTTACCGGCAGTCGTTGCAGGACGGGTTGCCGGTCGAACAGGTGCAACAGCGCCTGGACGTGGCCAAGGGCAAGCTCACCGAATCGGCCGGCTTGCTGGGCAGTGATGGCCTGAGTTGGTCGTTGAGCTACATCTCAGGCTTGCTGATCCTGCTGCGCGAAGGCCTGGAAGCGATCTTGGTGCTGGCGGCGATCCTCGCGTTCCTGCGTAACACCGGCCAGCAATCGGCGGTGCGCAGCGTCAACGCGGGCTGGGGCCTGGCATTGCTGGCCGGCTTGGCCACCTGGGCATTGGCGGCGTATGTGATTGACGTGAGCGGTGCGCAGCGTGAGTTGCTCGAAGGCTGCACGGCGCTGTTCGCCAGTGTGATGGTGTTGTGGCTGGGGGTGTGGATGCACGACCGACGCCATGCCGCGGCCTGGCAGGATTACATCAAGAGCAGCCTGGTGGGCGGCGGCGGTCGCTTCGGTTTTGCGATGCTGGCGTTCTTCTCGGTGTACCGCGAGTTGTTCGAAGTGATCCTGTTCTACGAAACCCTGTGGCTGCAAGCCGGGCCCGCCGGGCACAACGCGGTGCTGGCGGGTGGTGCCACGGCGCTGGTGCTGCTGGTGGGCCTGGCCTGGGTGATCCTGCGCGGTTCGGCGAAGTTGCCGTTGGCGCTGTTCTTCGGCATCAACGCGGCGCTGCTGTGTGCGTTGTCGGTGGTGTTTGCCGGGCATGGCGTGAAGGCGTTGCAAGAGGCCGGCATCTTCGGTACGCGGCCGGTGCCGTTCTTTGACTTCGACTGGCTGGGTATTCACGCCGACGCTTACTCGCTGAGTGCGCAGGCGCTGGCGATCCTGGCGATTGTGGTGCTGTATGGTCGCAGTCGGTTGGCCGAGAAACGCCGCGTTACCGCTTGAACGAACGCGGTCAAAAAATGTGGGAGCGGCGGTGCGACGATTCGACTTGCTCGCGAATACGGAGTGTCAGTCGATGCATTCATCAACGGATAGACCGCTTTCGCGAGCAAGTCGAATCGTCGCACCGCCGCTCCCACACTGGATCTATGTTGTTAATGAGAAGGTGGATGGATGCGCGTATGGATCGATGCCGATGCCTGTCCTCGGGCGGCCAAGGACCAGGTGGTCAAGTTCGCCCTCAAGCGCCAGTTCGACGTGGTGCTGGTGGCGGGGCAGAGCCAGATCAAGCCGAGCTTCTCGTGCGTAAAGCTGATCGTGGTGCCCAGCGGCCCGGATGCGGCGGACGATTACCTGGTGGAACACGCGGTGCCCGGTGAGTTGGTGATCTGCAGCGATGTGCCCCTGGCTGACCGTCTGGTAAAGAAGGGCGTAGCGGCCCTCGACCCACGGGGCAAGGAATTCAGCCCGGCGAACATGAGTGAGCGGCTGGCGGTGCGCAACCTGTTCACCGACCTGCGCGAACAGGGCCAGATGGGCGGTGGGCCAGCACCCCATGGCGACAAGGACAAGCAGGCCTTCGCCAATGCCCTGGATCGCCTCCTCACACGGCTGATGCGCCAACCCTGACTGGGCCACTGACGCGCCACCCCTTGTAGTGAGCGGGCTTGGCCCGCGCCGCGGTGTGTCAGGTAAACGTGAGGCGCCTGGTATACCGCGGCGCGGGGCGAGTCCGCTCACTACATTCAATGGGATGCTCAGTCGTTTTCGTGGGTGAGTTCGAGCACCCGGTCCACCAGCTTGTTGATGCCTGACGCCACTTCACTGATGTTCTTGCCCAGCATGTAGGCCGGCGTGCTCACCAGCTTGCGCGCCTTGTCTTCCACGATGTCTTCGACGGCGCACTCCTGGTGGGTGGCGCCCATCTTGTCCAGGGCGGCTGCCGTGTCGGCGCAGTTGCCGATGGTGCAGGTCACGCCCGGGCCGTAGATCTTCGCGGCCAGCGCCGGCGAGATGCAGATCAGCCCCACCGGCTTGCCCGCTTCGGCAAACGCTTCGGCCAGCTCCAGCACCTGCGGGTTGACGCTGCACGCGGCGCCTTGCACGGCAAAGTTGGACAGGTTCTTGGCTGCGCCAAAGCCACCCGGCACGATCAGCGCATCAAACGCTTCGGCATTGGCTTCGCGAAGATCTTTCACGTCACCTCGGGCGATCCGCGCGGATTCGACCAGCACGTTGCGCGACTCGGGCATCTCTTCACCGGTGAGGTGGTTGATCACGTGCAGTTGCGCAATATCGGGGGCAAAACATTGGACCTGAGCGCCACGCTGGTCCAGGCGCAGCAAGGTGATCACGCTTTCGTGGATCTCTGCGCCGTCGTACACGCCGCAGCCGGAAAGGATCACTGCAATCTTTTTGCTCATGGGCATTTCTCCTGGGGTCATGGCGTTAAATGTCTACTAATTTGTCATCTGTTGCCAATGGGATCTCGCGCCGCTGCACCTAATCTTGATGTAACAAAAATAGACCGGACCAGACCATGGACTTCGTGCCTTACGCGGTACCGTTTTTCATCGCCTTGATCGTGGTGGAGCTGCTTGTCGACCATTGGCGTGGTGAGCGCAACTACCGGGTGGCGGACGCCATCAACAGCCTCAGCACCGGCGTGCTGTCCACCACCACGGGTTTGTTGACCAAAGGGGTAGGGATTCTGACCTACGCCTTCGCGCTCAAGCACCTGGCGCTCTTCGAATTGCCAGCCCAAAGCGTGTGGACCTGGGTGTTCGCCTTTGTGTTCTACGACTTCTGCTACTACTGGCTGCACCGCATGGGCCATGAGCGCAATATCCTGTGGGCCGCGCACTCGGTGCATCACCAGAGTGAGGACTACAACCTCAGCACCGCACTGCGCCAGACCAGCACCGGCTTTCTGCTGAGCTGGATCTTCTACCTGCCGCTGGCCGTGGTCGGCGTGCCACTGGTGGTGTTTATCAGCGTCGCGTCGCTCAACCTGCTGTACCAATTCTGGGTACACACCCGTCACGTGCCCAAACTCGGTTGGTACGAGTGGTTCTTCGTCACGCCGTCCAATCATCGGGCCCACCATGCACAGAACGCTCTCTACATGGATCGCAACTACGGCGGGGTGTTCATTATTTGGGACCGGCTGTTCGGTTCCTTCCAGAAAGAGGACGACAACGAGCCGGTGATTTTCGGCGTGACCACGCCCCTGGCCAGCTGGAACCCGCTGTGGGCCAACCTGCAGTTTTATGCACAGCTGTGGAGTGACGCGCGGCGTACAGAAAGTGGGTGGGACAAACTGCGCATCTGGTTCATGCGCACCGGCTGGCGCCCGGCGGATGTGAAGGCCAAGTACCCGATGGCCAAGCCGGACCTGAGTCAGTTCCGCAAATTCGAGGTGCCGCTGGATGTGCGCCAACAGGTGTACATCGCCCTGCAATTTGCCGCGTATGTGGGGTTTGGCAGCTATCTGATGAATTTTGGCGAGGGGTTGCCCACTGCGGCGCTGATCCTGGGTTGGAGCGCGATGGCGTTGGGGCTGTTTACCCTGGGCGTGGCGCTGGAGAATCGCCCCTGGGCCCTGAAGGCCGAGCTGGTGCGCCTGGCACTGAATGTACCGCTGGTATGGCTGGCGCCGTTGGTGGGGCTATGGCCGGCCAGCAACCTGGGCTGGCTGGGCCTGGTGAGCTACAGCCTGCTCAGTGTGATCGGTCTCTACTGCTGCAGAAGCCGACTTACTCGACTGGCGTCTTAGGCGCTTCTACCGAGGCCTGCCCGGCCGCGAGCCGGGCCTTGGCGTCGGCACAGGCCTCGCGGGCGATGCGCGCGTTCTTGACCCGGCGGCGCAGCCACAGGCCGAAGCCCAGTACCAGCAACGCGCCGAGCACCCACAGCTCGTATTTCTTGATGCTGCCCAGCATCCCTTCCAGCACGGCGCCGAAGTGATACGCCGCAGCCCCCAATGCCACCGCCCAGATCGCGGCGCCAATGCCGTTGAGGATCAGGTAGCGCAGCGGCGGATAGCCAGAAAGGCCGATCGCCACGGGCATGACCGTGCGCAATCCGTAGACGAAACGAAAGCTCAGCACCCAGATATCCGGGTGCTTGCGGATATGCTCCAGGGCCTTGTCACCCATCAATTGCCAGCGCGGCTTGCGCGCCAGCAGCTTGCGGCCGTGCTTGCGGCCCATGTAATACCAAAGCTGATCGCCGGCGTAGCTGCCGAAAAAGGCAACGACCACCACCAGGTTGATATCCATGTAGCCACGGAACGCCAGGAAGCCTGCGAGAACCAGGATGGTCTCGCCTTCAAAGAAGGTGCCCAGGAAGAGCGCAAAGTAGCCGAAGTCATGCAGAAATTGTTGAAGCATGGTCTGGGGTGCTGGCGAAATGAACGCGCAGCCTACGCCTTCGTGAACATTCATGAAAGTATCGAGATGTGTCACGAAGTGAACAATTCCTACATAAACGACGAATGCGACTACAGGTCGCATCGATAAGCACAACTGTCATTCCTTCGTCATAATGGCCGCTTATAACTGCAACGCTCGCCCGTAAACGCGGGCTCAGGAGTCTGTCGTGAGCTTTACCCCTGCCAATCGCCTGTTCCCCGCCACCCGTCTGCGCCGCAATCGTCGTGATGATTTTTCTCGCCGCCTCGTACGTGAAAATGTACTGACGACGAATGATCTGATCCTGCCGGTGTTTGTGCTCGACGGTGAAAACCGGCGCGAAGCGGTGGCCTCGATGCCGGGTGTGGAGCGCTTGACCATCGATCAGTTGTTGATCGAAGCGGCCGGTTGGGTCGCACTGGGAATTCCAGCGCTGGCGCTGTTTCCGGTGACGCCGTCTGAACTCAAATCACTCGATGCCGCTGAAGCCTGGAACCCTGAGGGTATTGCCCAGCGCGCCACCCGCGCCCTGCGCGAGCGTTTTCCGGAGCTGGGGGTGATCACCGACGTGGCGCTGGACCCGTTCACCACCCACGGCCAGGATGGCATTCTCGATGAAGACGGCTATGTTCAGAACGACATCACCGTCGACGCGCTGGTCAAGCAAGCCTTGTCCCATGCCGCTGCAGGCGCCCAGGTGGTTGCACCGTCGGACATGATGGACGGCCGCATCCAGGCGATTCGCGAAGCCCTGGAACTGGCCGGCCACGTCAATGTGCGGATCATGGCCTATTCGGCCAAGTACGCCAGTGCCTATTACGGCCCGTTTCGCGATGCGGTGGGCTCGGCGCTGAACCTGGGCAAGGCCAACAAGGCCTCGTACCAGATGGACCCGGCCAACAGCCAGGAAGCCCTGCACGAAGTGGCGGCCGATTTGGCCGAAGGCGCCGACATGGTGATGGTCAAGCCCGGTATGCCCTACCTGGACATCCTTTACCGGGTCAAAGAGGAATTCAAAGTGCCGACCTTTGTCTATCAGGTCAGCGGTGAATACGCCATGCACATGGCCGCGATCCAGAATGGTTGGTTGAGTGAAGGGGTGATCCTCGAATCCCTGACTGCCTTTAAACGTGCTGGCGCTGATGGCATTCTGACCTACTTCGCCGCCCGCGCTGCCCAATTGCTTAGAGAGCAACAATAGCCCTCACAGGAACACTCGATGAATACCGAAGGACTCTCCGAAGTTGCTGTAAAAGACGCTCACCCGGTGGTTGAACAAGTCACCGAGACCCCGCCGGAACTGGAGCCCGCACCGCCCGCCGTGGTGGCCGAGCCGCCTGTGCCGGCCCCGGTGGCCGCCGTCACCAACTTGGATGACAGCAGCCTGTACATCCACCGCGAGCTGTCACAACTGCAATTCAACATCCGCGTGCTGGAACAGGCGCTGGATGAGTCCTATCCGTTGCTGGAACGGCTGAAGTTCCTGCTGATCTTCTCCAGCAACCTGGACGAGTTCTTCGAGATCCGCGTGGCCGGCCTCAAGAAGCAGATCACCTTCGCCCGTGAACAAGCCGGCGCAGACGGCCTGCAACCCCACCAGGCGCTGGCGCGCATCAGCGAGCTGGTGCACGGCCATGTGGACCGCCAGTACGCGATCCTCAACGACATCCTGCTGCCGGAACTGGAAAAACATCAGGTCCGCTTCATCCGTCGCCGCCACTGGACCACCAAGATCAAGACGTGGGTGCGCCGCTACTTCCGCGACGAGATCGCACCGATCATCACCCCGATCGGCCTCGACCCGACGCACCCGTTCCCGTTGCTGGTGAACAAGAGCCTCAACTTCATCGTCGAGCTGGAAGGTATCGACGCCTTCGGCCGCGATTCCGGCCTGGCGATCATACCGGCGCCACGCTTGCTGCCACGGATCATCAAGGTACCTGAAGAGGTGGGTGGCCCTGGCGACAACTATGTATTCCTGTCGTCGATGATCCATGCACACGCCGATGACCTGTTCCAAGGCATGAAGGTCAAGGGCTGCTACCAGTTCCGCCTGACCCGTAACGCCGACCTGGCGCTGGACTCCGAAGATGTCGAAGACTTGGCCCGTGCCCTGCGCGGCGAGCTGTTCTCGCGCCGTTACGGCGATGCGGTGCGCCTGGAAGTGGCGGACACCTGCCCGAAACACCTCTCGGACTACCTGCTCAAGCAGTTCAACCTGGGCGAGACCGAGCTGTACCAGGTCAACGGCCCGGTGAACCTGACGCGCCTGTTCAGCATCACCGGCCTGGACAGCCACCCCGAGCTGCAGTACACCCCGTTCACCCCGCAGATCCCGAAACTGCTGCAAAACAGCGAGAACATCTTCAGCGTGGTGAGCAAGCAGGACATCTTGCTGTTGCACCCATTCGAGTCCTTCACCCCGGTGGTCGACCTGCTGCGCCAGGCTGCCAAGGACCCGCACGTGTTGGCCGTACGCCAGACCCTGTACCGCTCCGGTGCCAACTCGGAAATCGTCGATGCCTTGGTTGACGCTGCGCGTAACGGCAAGGAAGTCACCGCGGTGATCGAACTGCGAGCGCGGTTCGACGAAGAGTCCAACCTGCAATTGGCCAGCCGCCTGCAAGCGGCGGGTGCGGTGGTGATCTACGGTGTGGTCGGCTTCAAGACCCACGCCAAGATGATGCTGATTCTGCGTCGCGAAGCCGGCGAGATCGTGCGTTACGCCCACTTGGGTACCGGCAACTATCACGCCGGCAACGCCAAGCTCTACACCGACTACAGCCTGCTGACTTCCGACGACGCCTTGTGCGAAGACGTCGGCAAGTTGTTCAGCCAGCTGATCGGCATGGGCAAGACCTTGCGCATGAAGAAGCTGCTGCACGCGCCGTTCACCCTCAAGAAGGGCATGCTCGACATGATTGCCCGCGAAACCCAGTTCGCCCTCGACGGCAAGCCGGCGCACATCATTGCCAAGTTCAACTCGCTGACCGATCCGAAGATCATCCGCGCGCTGTACAAGGCCAGCCAGTCCGGCGTGCGCATTGACCTGGTGGTGCGTGGCATGTGCTGCCTGCGCCCGGGCATCGTCGGTGTGTCGCACAACATCCATGTGCGTTCCATCATCGGCCGCTTCCTGGAGCACACGCGAGTGTTCTACTTCCTCAACGGTGGCGAAGAGCAGATGTTCCTCTCCAGCGCCGACTGGATGGAGCGCAACCTCGATAAGCGGGTAGAGACCTGCTTCCCGGTGGAGGGCAAGAAGCTGATCATGCGCGTCAAGAAGGAGCTGGAAAGCTACCTCACCGACAACACCCACAGTTGGAGCCTGCAGTCGGACGGCCGCTACGTGCGCAACACGCCAACCGGCAACCAGAACCCGCGCAGTGCGCAGGCGACGTTGCTGGAGAAGTTGGGTAGCCCGATTCTGTCGGTGAACTGACAGCAGGCCTTTGTAGTGAGCGGGCTTGCCCCGCGCTGGGCCCTGAAACCCGACGCCGCGGTTGTTCTCAAACACCGCGGCGTTTTGTTTGGGGCGGCTTCGCCACCCAGCGCGGGGCAAGCCCGCTCACAACAGGTCGGTGTGGTTAACGCAGGTTCAGGCTGAAACCCACCCGCGTCAGCCACTCGGCTTCCTGGGCGAAGTCCGCCTGGGTCAGCTGGTTTTCATCCAGCCAGCCTTTGGGGAACACCACGTCCAGGCTGTCGCCGTCGGCGCGCAGGGTCACCTGGGGCATTTCCTGGGTGCCACGGATGTGGTGGAACAGGATCGCAAAGCGCAGCAGCACGCACAGGCGAATCAGCTTGATGCCTTCGTCGCCGAACTCGGCGAACTTGTCCCGGGGAATGTTGCGACGGTGGCCGCGCACCAGCAGCGCGAGCATCTGTTGGTCTTCGCGGGAGAAACCGGCGAGGTCGGAGTGCTCGATCAGGTAGGCGCCGTGCTTGTGGTAATGGTAGTGGGCGATATCCAGGCCCACTTCATGGACCTTGGCGGCCCAGCCGAGCAGCTCGCGCCAGACACCGTCTTCCAGGTCCCAGTCTTCGGCCACCTGGTCGAAGGCGTGCAGGGCCTTGCGTTCCACGCGCGCAGCCTGTTCCAGGTCGACGTGATAACGCTCCATCAGCGACGTGAGGGTGCGCTCTCGCACGTCTTCATGATGATGGCGACCCAGCAGGTCATAGAGCACGCCTTCGCGCAGGGCGCCGTCACAGTGGTCCATGCGTTGCAGTTCGAGGGCATCGAAGATGGCTTCGAGAATCGCCAGGCCCGCCGGGAAGATGGTACGGCGGTCGGGCTTGATGCCATCGAAGTCGATCTTCTCGGCATCCCCCAGTTTGAACAGCTTGCGCTTGAGCCATGCCAGGCCTTCGGCGTTGACCTCGCCGGTGCCATGGCCGCCGGCTTTCAGGGCCAGGCCGATGGCGCGGATGGTGCCAGAGGAGCCGATGGCTTCATCCCAGGTCAGGCGATGCAGGGCGTGCTCAATGCTCATGATCTCCAGGCGGGCTGCCGTGTAGGCCTGGGCGTAGCGCGCCGGAGTGATCTTGCCGTCTTTGAAATAGCGTTGGGTGTAGCTGACGCAGCCCATCTGCAGGCTTTCACGTAGCAGCGGCTCAAAACGCTGGCCGATGATGAATTCGGTACTGCCGCCGCCGATGTCGGCGACCAGGCGTTTGCCGGGTGTATCAGCCAGGGTGTGGGACACGCCGAGGTAGATGAGGCGGGCCTCTTCACGGCCGGAGATGACTTCTACCGGGTGCCCCAGGATCTCTTCGGCGCGGCGGATGAATTCGCCGCGGTTGCGCGCTTCACGCAGGGCGTTGGTGCCGACGATCCGTACGGCGCCCAGGGGCATGCCGTTGATCAGTTGGGCAAAACGCTTGAGGCAATCGAGGCCGCGTTGCATGGATTCTTCGTTGAGCTGGCGCTCGTCGTCGATCCCGGCAGCCAGCTGCACTTTCTCGCCGAGCCGCTCAAGGATGCGGATTTCGCCATTCTGGGCCTTGGCCACGACCATGTGAAAGCTGTTGGAGCCCAGGTCGATGGCGGCGATCAGGGACAGATTCTTGGCTTGGGATTGCGGCATGGTTTGGGGGTCTCGGTCGATAACCTTGCCATCGTGCCACGATCGACCGCTGACGCCAACGCGTAGTGCTGCGGGAATTTGTCTGAGGGTGCTTGCGGGAAGTCGCTGTAGGAAATGTAGGTTGCCTTTTCAGGCATCAGCCGAGAGATGCTGCAACTCTGTAGGATTTTTTAACTCTCGTGTGTTGTTCTTCAGAATTCGACTCGGCCTACAGGTTAGATGCTTTGGGCCACATCGTAATTTTAGTTGAGACTACTGTTTGATCAGGTACAGATGACAGATTGTTTTAACCGCTCCCACGAGAATGAAGGTGTGGTCTTATTTTTAAGTGAAGTGTTAAAGCGACAGACTGTCACTCGGCGATTTTGCCGTGGTGTTATTTATTTATGGTTTTGTATTGGCAGGGCAAAAATAAATACACCTGATAACTTTTAGTGACAGGTCGAACATGAAGAAAATAGTTGGATCAGCGATCGGTATTGCATGCCTGGCGGCGGTGGTAAGTGCCCAGGCCACCACTAGCGCTCAACTGGTGGTGAGGGGAACGATTACCCCCGCCTCCTGCAACCTCAGCCTGGTTGGGAGTGGCATTATCGATTATCGCGTCATACGTTCCGGTGAGTTGTCCCAGACTGCGTTCAACCCGCGTGAGGAGCGTAGCACTTCCCTGGCGGTTAGCTGTGGCGCCACACCCGCGATGTTTGGCTTGACCTTCACTGACCTGCAGGCTGGCAGCAAGGTGACCGGTATCCTGGGGGCTGGCTTCACCGAACAGCAGAACTTCGGCCTTGGCGCCGTAGGCACCCGGCGCACCGGTGGCTACTCGATCACGCTCAAAGACCTGAAGTCTTCGAACCTGGTACTCAACCCGATCGTGCGCACTGGCACCGGCGGCTGGCAGAACAGTGATGGCAAAGTCGCGCAAGCACCCAGCCAGTACTCATGGCGCAGCGGCACGGCGGTTACGCCGGCATCGATCTCCCTGTTGACCGGCACCATCGCCGTTAAGGCCGTGATCAATAAAGCGCAGGATCTTGACCTGAGTCGCGATGTGTCCATCGATGGGCGCGCCACGTTGGTACTGAGCTACCTCTAAGTTGCTTTTGGCAGCCAATAAAAAGTCAAACTTTTTATTGGCTGTTTTTATATGGCTGTTTGATTTTTTTACGTTAACGGAAACACCTGCGGGGAAGCGAAGTGCGCGGTCTTTTAATAATGATTAAGTCGCTGGTTTTAAGTGTGGCGATAAGTGCCTGCTTTTCGATTATCGCGCTGGCAGACGGTATGCGGCCTGAAACCACGCTGGTCGTTCTATACGAGGAAGAGGGTGAGGCCACCCTTAATGTGAAGAATACCGATGAGGGACCGGCGCTGCTTCATTCGGTGGTGGAGGACCTGCCTGAAGACCTGGAGCCCTTGCTTGTCGTCACCCCGCCCATCACCCGTGTAGAGGCGGGCGACACTCAATTGGTGCGTTTCATCAGTACGCTGAAGGAACCCCTGAAGACCCAGCGCTTGAAGCGCATTTCCTTCGAAGGCATTCCCCAGGCCCGAGCAACGGGCGGTGCCACCATTGGTATCACCCTGCGACAGAACCTGCCGCTGATCCTGCACCCAAAGGGATTGCCTCGGCACGCTACGCCCTGGGAATTGCTGAAGTGGAGGCACGATGGCGGGCGCCTGACCGTCCATAACCCAAGTGCCTACGTGGTGCGCCTGGCCCCCGATGTAAAGCTGTTGCCGCAAAATGCGCCAGGCACATTGCCGCGCACCTACATCCTGCCGGGAGAGGCCCTGACGGCAACGTTCGAGGGGCGCCTTGAGGGCGCGACGAGCGTTGAAATCCAGCCGGCCACCGTCTATGGATTTGCGGCGGACAGCTACCAGGCCCCTCTCGACGCCACCGAGGGATGATGGGCTCATGCCGAATACAACAAAGCGGGCCGGCAATGGTAGGGCCGCTCTCCGGCTGGGCCGTCCCCCGTTGCTCCTGGGGCTGGCGACACTGTGTGGGCTGCCTGGCTTCGTGACTGCAGTGGAGCTGGGCGAGGGGTTCGACCTCGCAGCACTGACCACCCATGGCATTGACCCGAAGGTGTCCGATTACTTTCGCAGCGCAGCGCGTTTTCGCGAAGGTGTCCAGGTAGTGGGGCTGCGGGTCAATGGTAACCCTCTGGGGTTGGTGGATGCGCGGTTCGATTCGCAAGGGCAGCTGTGTTTTACCCCGGGGCTGCTGGAGAAGGCGGGGGTGGTGAAACCGCCCCGGGTAATCCGTGAAGGCTCGACGCCGGAGCAGGCCTGTCATGATTTTCTGGGTGCCTTTCCGACGACCATGGTGCGATTGCGCCCTGGCAGTGACGAAGTGGTGCTGGTGGTGCCGACCCAATCCTTGCGTGAGCCTGAATGGGAGGCCGGGCATTTTTCCTCCGGCGGTGGTGCGGCCGTGTTCAATTATGACGTGCTGGGTTTCGACAGCCGCACAGGGGGGGAGCCGAGCCGGTTTGTATCCGCCTACACCGAGGCTGGCTTCAATTTGGGCGACTGGATTGTGCGCAGTCGCCAGTTCTATGTCTCCGACAACAGTGAGTCGCGCACCGAGCACCTTTACGCATACGCGCAACGGGACCTTGTCGCGTTGCAATCAACCTTTCAGGTGGGTCAATTGTCGAGCAACAACCCGGTATTCGGTGGTGTGCAGTTTTCAGGTTTTCAGTTATCTCCCGATGGATTGTCCCGAACCCAGGCAGGCGCCGCCAATGTGGTGGTGGAGGGCCTTGCCCAGAGCCAGTCACGTATTGAAGTCCGCCAGTCCGGGGTGTTGATTCACAGCACCCTGGTGCCTGAGGGGCCTTACCGCCTCACCGGCTTGCCGTTGCTCAATGGCACCAGTGACCTGGATGTCACGGTGATCGACGTACGGGGCGCAAAGCGCAACTTCGCGGTGTCGGCGGCCTCGTTCAGGGGAGGCGCGCAGGCGCCGCCGGGGTACTACTTTTCGACGGGCAAGGTGCGCGAGGCTTCGGTGGGGGATAGCCGTACCCCGATGTTTGCCATGGGCAGCGCAAGCTGGGGCCTGGGACGTGATTCAACCCTGGGCCTGGGATTGTTGAGTGCCGAAGACTACTGGGCGGCGGGTGGCACGCTTGGCAGTGTTTTTTTCCAGCGGGTGAATGTGGCCGCACGCCAGAACGTCTCCCGTGACAGCCGCAACGCCGTTTCCGGTGTGCGCAGTACGCTGTCGGTGAGCAGCCCTGTGTACGACAACCTGGACCTCAACCTGAGCGCCACCCGGCAGACCCGGGGCTACCGAGAGGTGCTCGAAGCTGGCAGCTCGCTTCGGGTTGACGACCTCAATTCGCGTTTCAAGAACCACTACACGGCAGGCCTCAGCTGGGTGGATCCGGTGATGGGTGGTTTTTCCCTGGGGTATGCCCGCAGCGACCCATTTGATGGGCGGTCGATGGAACATGTCTTTGCGTCATGGAACAAGTCGTTCGGTGGCACCGATTTGGCGTTGATTGCCGATTCACAGGTCGGAGGCAAAAAAGCGGGACGTGATGCGGCACCTGGAGCTCGCAGGCGAGATGCCGTGCTGGATGAAGGTCTTTCCTTGCGCTTGCAGGTCAGTGTGCCGTTGGGCGGTGATCGCCGTGTGAACAGTTATGCCAGCCGGCGCGGTCATCAGGTCAACGCGGGGACGGCGCTCAGTGAGCGGGTCAATGACGCTGTGAGCTACGAGGTCGGTAGTGAGCGGGATTTCAACGCTCGGGAGCAATCGGTGCGTGGCCAACTCAACCTGACGCCGCGTTACACCCAGGTTGGCCTGGGTGTCAGCCGCGATTCGCAGAACACCAGCTATTCGGGGCAACTGCGAGGAGGTGTGGTGGCCCATGAACGCGGGCTGACCTTCTCGCCCTATACGGTCCAGGACACATTTGGCATCGTCTCGGTGGGAGATATCGGATCGGCCAGAATCGACACCCCTCAGGGCCCGGTGTGGACCGATCCACGCGGTCATGCGGTGATCGCGGGCCTGCCGGCCTACAGCAATAGCCGTATCGAGGTGCAAACCCGATCCCTGCCCAAACGGGTCGACCTGAAGAATGGCACCCGAGTCGTCGCCGCTGGCCGGGGATCGTTCAATACCGTGGACTTTGAAGTGGTGAAGGTGCGTCGAGTGTTGATCAATGCTCGCGACCAGAAGGGCCAGCCGTTGCCCCAGGGAGCTTCGGTGTTCGGTGCGGACGATCGCTTCATGACCAGCGTGGTGGCTGACGGCATGATTTTCCTGAGTGATGTAACGGCGCCGCAAAGCCTGCGGGTATCCCTGCCGGACTCGTCCTCCTGCCAGCTGCGCCTGGCTCCTGAAGTTGAGCCGGACAATGACAAACTCTATGAAACCACGTCGGCGGTGTGCCATGGCCGCTAAAGCGATGTGCCTGGGCCTATTGCTCTGGGGCGGAATGATGGCCCAATGGGCGCGGGCAGATGAGTGTCGGCTGATTGTCAGCCAGGGACGTGTCGATTATGGCGCGATCCGCAATGAGCGCCGCGATGAGCGTGGGGCAGTGGCGATGGGCACTCGCACGGTGCACTTGAATATTCTGTGCCCTCAGCCATCGACCATGGCGTTGCGGTTCAACGGGATGGCGTCCGATAGCGAGGGCTTTCGGTTTGGGCGCGAAGGGCGTTTTCGCCTGAGCCTCAGGCATGCCCGGCTGGATGGGCAGCCGGTGGAATGGGCGGACATGGGTGAACCGGCCGCCGGGCAATTGCTGCCGGGACGGACCCTGGTGGCCCAAGGGGCTGGCCGGCAGTTGGCGGCCCAGGTCGAGATCGATGCCGACCTGCCTGTCGACGCCCTGCGTGTACGCAGCCACACAGTGCTGGAGGGGCAGGGGCATTTCGAGCTGGTCAGTCCGCCTGTTCCACGGAGCCAATGAAGTTGGCGAACTCGGGCGTTTGCGGGTTGGCAAACAACACCTTGGGGTCGCCCACTTCATGCACCTTGCCCTGGTGCATGAACACCAGCTTGTCGCCGACTTCGCGGGCAAAGCGCATTTCGTGGGTCACCATGATCAGCGTCATGCCATCCTTGGCCAGTTGGCGCACCACGCTGAGCACTTCATTGACCAGTTCCGGGTCCAGGGCCGAGGTGATTTCGTCGCACAGCAGCACCTTGGGCGACATGGCCAGGGCGCGTGCAATCGCCACGCGCTGTTGCTGGCCGCCGGACAGGCGATCCGGGAAGGCGTCAAACTTCTCGCCCAGCCCGACGCGTTCCAGCATCTGCTTGGCCAACTGGGCGGCCTTGGCCTTGGGTACTTTCTGCACCACTTGCGGCGCGAGCATCACGTTTTCGCCCACCGTGAGGTGCGGGAACAGGTTGAACTGCTGGAACACCATGCCGACTTTCTGCCGCAGGCTGCGCAGGTCGGCGCGGGCGGCGTCGAGGTATTCGCCGTCGACTTCGATCACGCCATCGTTGATCGATTCCAGGCCATTGAGGGTACGCAGCAAGGTGGACTTGCCCGAGCCGCTGCGGCCGATGATCGCCACCACCTGGCCTTCTTCAACGGTCAGGTCGATGCCCTTGAGCACATGGTGATCGCCGTAATACTTATGCAGGGCGGAAATTCTAAGCAGAGGCATGCAGTCTCCTTTCCAGGTAGCGCGCACTGAGGGACAAGGGGTAGCAGAGCAAGAAGTAACCAAGGGCCACCAGGCCGTAGACCATGAAGGGTTCGAAGGTGGCGTTGGCGAGCATGCCGCCGGTCTTGGTCAGTTCGGTAAAACCGATGATCGAGGTCACGGCGGTGCCTTTGACCACCTGCACCGAGAAACCCACGGTGGGCGCCACGGCAATGCGCAGGGCCTGGGGCAGGATCACGTAGCGCAGTTGCTCCAGCGGGTTGAGGGCCAGGCTGGCCGAGGCTTCCCACTGCCCGTGGGCAATGGAATCGACGCAGCCACGCCAGATTTCGGCGAGGTAGGCACTGGTAAACAGGGTCAGTGCAATGGCGGCCGCCAGCCAGGGTGAAATATCCACACCGAGCAGGGCGATGCCGAAAAACACCAGGAACAGCTGCATCAGCAACGGCGTGCCCTGGAACAGTTCGATATAGGCACGGGCCACTTGGCTGGGGAACGCCTTGCGGCTGATGCGCATCGTCATCACCAACAGGCCGATCACACCACCGCCCACAAACGCCACCAGGGACAGCAGCAGAGTCCATTGCAGGCCGGTGGCGAGGTTGCGCACGATGTCCCAGAAGGAAAAATCACTCATCGGCTGTTCCTCATCACGTAACGGCGGCCGATCCAGTTGAGCAACTGGCGAATCATCAGTGCCATGCACAGGTACACCAGGGTGGTCAGTGCGTAGGTTTCAAAGGCGCGAAAGTTGCGAGACTGGATAAAGTTGGCGGCAAAGCTCAGCTCTTCAGTGGCGATTTGCGAACACACCGCCGAACCGAGCATCACGATGATGATCTGGCTGCTCAGGGCTGGCCACACCTTGCCCAGCGCCGGCAGCAGCACTACGTGACGGAACGCCTCAAAGCGCGTCATGGCCAGCGCGGCCGCCGCTTCCAGTTGGCCCCGGGGAACAGCCTGGATGCCGGCGCGGATGATCTCGGTGGAGTAAGCCCCGAGGTTGATCACCATTGCCAGCACGGCGGCTTGCCATTCGGTGATTTTCAGCCCCAGGGACGGCAGGCCGAAAAAGATGAAGAACAACTGAACCAGGAACGGCGTGTTGCGGATCAACTCGACATACACCCCGAAGAACCAGGCGAACGGCTGGATCTTCCACGCCCGCACCACGGCGCCCACGGTGCCCAGGGCCACCCCCAGGATGGCGCCGATGACCGTCAGTTCCAGGGTGAACAGCGCACCGCGTAACAGCAGGTCGGTATTGGCCAGCACCGGCACAAAGTCAAATTGATACGCCATCAATCAGCTCCGTCGCGTCAGAGGTCGGCAGGCAGCGGCTCTTTGAGCCATTGCATCGCGTTCTTTTCCAGGCTGCCATCAGCCTTGGCGGCGATCAGGATCTGGTTGACCTTTTCCAGCAGTGCCGGCTCGTTCTTGTTCACGCCCACGTACACCGGGGAGTCCTTGAGTTTCACCTTCAGGGCAGGCACGCGCTTGGGGTTGCGCTCGCTGATCGCCACCATCACCACGTTGCCGCTGGCGATCAGGTCGACTTGACCGGCCAGGTAGGCGGCGATGGTCGAGTTGTTGTCCTCGAAGCGCTTGATGGTGGCTTCCTTGGGGGCTACGGCGGTCAGTTCGATGTCTTCGATCGCACCGCGTGTCACGCTGATGGTCTTGCCCTTGAGGTCGTCGGTGGTGCTGACAGGCGCGTCAGGCGGACCAAACACCGCCAGGTAGAACGGCGCGTAGGCCTTGGAGAAGTCGATGACTTTCTCACGCTCGGCGTTCTTGCCCAGGCTGGAGATCACCAGGTCGACCTTGCCGGTGGTGAGGAACGGGATGCGGTTGGTGCTGTTGACCGGTGTCAGCTCCAGCTTGACCTTGAGCTGGTCGGCCAGCAGCTTGGCGGTGTCGATGTCCAGGCCACGGGGTTTCATGTCGGGGCCGACCGAGCCGAACGGCGGGAAGTCCTGGGGCACGGCGACCTTGAGGGTGCCACGGGCGACGATATCGTCCAGACCGTTGGCCTGGGCGGGTGCCTGGCTCAGCATCAGGCTGGCAAACAGGGCTGTGAGCAGGGCGCTGTAGCGCTTGGTCATGGCAACTCTCCGGAAAGGGCGAAGGGAAATCTGTCTTGGCCCAGTGCACAGCCCATGCCAGCCTCGTCAGGTTGGCCTGTAACGCTGGTGTTTGTTGAGGTGCGGTGGTCTTACTGGTCTGAACAGTGCTCATGTTTTTCGCACCCTTTTCGAGCGTCGATAAAACCACGCGAGCCCCTTTGGGGCGTGGCTTGCCGTGGGCTGCGAATAGCTTTACAACTAGCCGCACCGTTGACTGCAACCTTGAGTTTTCCATGAATTCCATCGCCCAAGCCGTACCGGAAGCGGCCCTGCAGGCCATCCGCAAACTCATTAATGAACAGGGCTTTGGGCCGGGTGATGCCTTGCCCTCCCAACGCGACCTGGCTGTGCAGTTGGGGGTCAGTCGGGCGTCTTTGCGCGAGGCGCTGTCGTCCTTGAGTGCCTTGGGGGTCGTCAGTGTGCAACCGGGCAAGGGCGTGTTCGTGCAGGCGGTGGAGGAGTCGCCGGGGTTTGCCTGGCCGTTTGCGGCGCAGGCAACGCCGCTGGATATCTTCCAGTTGCGCTATGCCCTCGAAGGCTTCGCGGCGGGGCTGGCGACGGTCACGTTGACGCTCGATGAGCTCGATGGCCTCGAAGACAATGTCGAGGCGATGCGCAAGGTGCTCAAGGCGGGTGACTTTGAGGCGGCGGCGCGGCTGGACTTCGAATTCCACCAGCGCATCCTGCTGGCCAGCGGCAATCAGGCAATGGTGAGCATCCTGAGTGCCAGTGCCGAGGTGTTCCTGGAAAGCCAGAAGCTACCGTTCATCCGGCCGGAGCGGGCCATGGAGACCTGGCAGGAGCACCGCAAGATCCTGCGTGCCCTGGCCCGTCGTGCCAGCGCAGCAGCGCAGAAAGCCATGCAGGAGCACGTGCGCAACGCGGCCTTGCGCACCGGCATTGCCTTCGTGACGCCCGTGACGCCCTGAGTTGAGCTATACCCAAACTCATGCACCACCATAGCAAGACTCAATCAGAGGCGGCTTCCTGAACGGGGGAAGGGCGGCTATGATGGGCCACGTTTTTTTTGCTTACAATCCGGAGACATCCATGAGCAACGATCTTATCAAGCACGTCACCGACGCGACCTTTGAGGCCGAAGTACTCAAGGCTCAGGGCCCGGTGCTGGTTGACTACTGGGCTGAATGGTGTGGCCCTTGCAAAATGATCGCGCCTGTTCTGGACGACATTGCGACCACCTATGAAGGCAAGCTGACCATTGCCAAGCTGAATATCGACGACAACCAGGAAACCCCGGCCAAGCATGGCGTGCGTGGTATCCCGACGCTGATGCTGTTCAAGAACGGCAACGTCGAAGCCACTAAAGTGGGCGCGCTGTCGAAGTCTCAGCTGCAAGCTTTCCTCGACGCGAACATCTAAGCGTTGTCAAAAAAGCCCCGCAAATTGCGGGGCTTTTTCGTGAAACAGGGCTAGACGCTCCTAAACTCAGGTGGTACATTCGGCCCCGCACTGGTTTCTCCACTGCCCCCTGCAAGCCGTCGCCGACGCTCTCCTTTTCGATTAGTACGCGATCCTGTCGCCTTCTCTGCGGCGCGGCCTCATTAAGCCAAAAGCTTAATTTCCCCCCTCCATAAATGATTACGTCATTCCTATATGAATCTGACTGAACTCAAGCAAAAGCCGATTACCGACCTGCTCCAGCTGGCCGAAGAAATGGGCATAGAAAATATGGCCCGTTCGCGCAAGCAGGACGTGATTTTCTCCCTGCTGAAAAAGCACGCGAAAAGCGGCGAGGAAATCTCCGGTGATGGCGTGCTGGAGATTCTCCAGGACGGCTTCGGCTTCCTCCGCTCTGCTGACGCCTCCTATCTTGCCGGCCCAGACGATATCTACGTCTCGCCGAGCCAGATCCGTCGCTTCAACTTGCGCACCGGTGACACCATCGTTGGCAAGATCCGCCCTCCTAAGGAAGGCGAGCGTTACTTCGCCCTGCTCAAGGTCGACACGATCAACTTTGATCGTCCCGAGAACGCGAAAAACAAGATTCTCTTCGAGAACCTGACCCCGCTGTTCCCGACCGTACGCATGAAGATGGAAGCCGGCAACGGTTCCACCGAAGACTTGACCGGTCGTGTGATCGACTTGTGCGCCCCGATCGGCAAAGGCCAGCGTGGCCTGATCGTCGCACCGCCGAAAGCCGGCAAGACCATCATGCTGCAGAACATTGCCGCGAACATCGCGCGTAACAATCCTGAAGTTCACCTGATCGTGCTGTTGATCGATGAACGTCCGGAAGAAGTGACCGAAATGCAGCGCACCGTGCGCGGCGAAGTGGTTGCCTCCACGTTCGATGAACCGCCAACCCGCCACGTGCAGGTTGCCGAAATGGTGATCGAGAAGGCCAAGCGCCTGGTTGAACACAAGAAGGACGTGGTGATCCTGCTCGACTCCATCACCCGTCTGGCCCGTGCCTACAACACCGTGATTCCGAGCTCCGGCAAGGTATTGACCGGTGGTGTCGATGCCCATGCCCTGGAGAAACCGAAGCGTTTCTTTGGCGCTGCGCGGAACATCGAAGAAGGCGGCTCGCTGACCATTATCGCCACCGCACTGGTTGAAACCGGTTCGAAGATGGACGAAGTGATCTACGAAGAGTTCAAGGGTACCGGCAACATGGAGCTGCCCCTGGACCGTCGCATCGCGGAAAAACGCGTGTTCCCGGCGATCAACATCAACCGTTCCGGTACCCGCCGCGAAGAGTTGCTGACCGCCGACGACGAACTGCAGCGCATGTGGATCCTGCGCAAGCTGCTGCACCCGATGGACGAAGTGGCGGCCATCGAGTTCCTGGTCGACAAGCTGAAAACCACCAAGACCAACGACGAGTTCTTCCTGTCGATGAAGCGTAAGTAACACGACGTTTCAGGTCCGAAAGAATGGCGCCCCAAGGGGCGCCATTTTTTTTGCGTCAGAAAAGGGAGGTTTGGGCGGCATAAGTGTCAGTTAAGAAACAAAAAAGGTGAGGGAAGCTACGTTCGCTTCCATTCGAATCAGGCTGACTACGTTTTATGACTGTTCTTGCTTATCGAAGAGACATCGATGGTTTGCGCGCCGCTGCGGTCCTGGCTGTGGTGCTGTTCCATTTTGGGGTGCCTGGTGTAACAGGCGGCTTCGTCGGGGTTGATGTATTTTTCGTGATTTCAGGGTTCCTGATCACCTCGATCATCTGGCGGGAGCGCCAAGCCGGGCGCTTCAGCTTTGTAGATTTCTGGGCGCGACGTGCCCGGCGCATCCTGCCGGCGTTGTTTGTGATGATGGCGGCTACCCTGGCCGTAGGCTGGTTCCTGCTGGCGCCCAAGGACTACGAGGAGCTGGGGCGGTCGGTGCACTATCAGGTGATCTTCACCTCCAACCTGCTGTTTTCCCGCCAGCACGGCTACTTCGATGCGGCCTCCGATATCAAACCGTTGTTGCACACCTGGTCGCTGGCGGTCGAAGAGCAGTTCTACATCATCTTCCCGTTGTTGCTGACCTTGCTTGCCAGCCGCTTGAAGCATTGGCGCCTGGCGCTGTTCGGGATCCTGCTGGTGTCGTTCGGCATGAGCGTGTGGGCGGTGGCCCATGCACCGCAAAAGGCGTTCTACCTGTTGCATCTGCGTGCCTGGGAATTGCTGGCCGGCGCCATGCTGGCGGTGGTGCCGCTGCGTGATTGGCGTGCCTCGCCCGGCTTGGCCCAAGGAGTCAGCCTGTTGTCGATGGCGCTGATACTGATCGCGGTATTCGGTTTCGATTCAGCTACACCCTTCCCCGGCGCGGCTGCGTTGTTGCCGGTGCTGGGCGTCGTTGGCCTGATCTGGGCCAACGGGCAGCAATCCACCTGGGTCGGGCGCCTGCTGAGTTCACGGGTGATGGTGGGCGTGGGGCTGATTTCCTATTCCTGGTACCTGTGGCACTGGCCTGTGTTCGTGTATGCCAGCTACGCCGCGGTTGATGGCCTGTGCCCGCTGGAGCTGGGTGGGTTGATGCTGCTGAGCCTGGTGCTGGGCTACCTGTCCTGGCGTTTTGTGGAAACCCCGTTTCGGGAGAAGCGCCTGCTGCCCGGGCGCAAGGCGATTCTGGCGACAGCGTGTGTCGGGATCCTGTGCCTCGGCCTTACGGGCGTGGCATTGCGCAAGGCCGACGGTGTGCCGTCGCGCTTGTCCGAACAGGCCCTGCGTTATGCCCAAGCGAAAAAGTGGAGCCCGGAGTTGATGGCGTGCATGGCGGACAAAGACACGCCCGATGAGCGCCTGTTTTGCCATTTCGGCCCCAAAGGCAGCTCGGTCTCTGCGCTGGTCTGGGGCGACAGTCACGCCACCGCCTTGATTCCTGCGCTCGAGGTGGCGGCCAAGCGGCACGACATCAGCCTGGTCGAGGCCAGTTTTGCCGGTTGTGTGCCTTTGGATGGCCTGGAGAACATTGCCCGTTGCGCCCACTTCAACCATCGCGTGGAGAAAGCGATGGCCGAGCAATCCTTCAGCGATGTGGTGCTGGCGGCGCGCTGGAGCCTGTACCTCTATGGGCAGATGTCGGGTGACAAGGAGCATGCGCTCAAAGACCCCGCGACGGGTCAATACGTGCGCGCCATTGCCGAGCAGCGCTTCGCCCAAGGCCTTCGCGAGCGCATCAAGGGCTTGCGCACCGCAGGCCACAGGGTCTGGTTGGTCAAAGAGGTGCCGCTGCAGGAAATCATTGTGCCTTACCGGCTCAGCCGCCTGGCCATGATGCACCGGCCGGTGGATCGGGAAGGCTTGCCCGTGGCGGAGCACCTCAAGCGCCAGGCCTTTATCTCCCAGCTGTTTGCCGAGTTGGCGGCGGCCGACAGTGGTGTCGCGGTGCTCGACCCCGCGCCCTTGTTGTGCGGCGCCGATGGCTTGTGCCGGGTGGAGCTCAACGGCCGAGCGCTGTACACCGATGACAATCACCTTTCTGACGTCGGTGCGCGGCACGTCGAGGCCTTCCTGGAACCGTTGTTCAGTTCGCTGCAATCACGAGGGTTGACGGCCAATTAAGCTGCCAGCCGCCCTCAGAGCAGGTAGGATGTACGCCTATTTTACGGGTGGCATGGTTAATGAAATTCAAGGATCTTCGGGATTTCGTGCAGCAACTTGAGCAGCGCGGAGAGTTGAAACGTATCCAGATGCCGATTTCGCCGGTACTGGAAATGACTGAGATTTGCGACCGTACCCTGCGCAACAAGGGCCCGGCGCTGCTGTTCGAAAACCCGACCGGCTTTGACATCCCGGTGCTTGGCAACCTGTTCGGCACCCCCGAGCGTGTGGCTTTTGGCATGGGTGCCGAGTCAGTCAGCGAGCTGCGCGAGATCGGCAAGCTGCTGGCCTTCCTCAAGGAGCCGGAGCCGCCCAAGGGCTTGAAGGACGCCTGGTCGAAGCTGCCGATCTTCCGCAAGATCATTGCCATGGCGCCCAAGGTGGTCAAGGACGCGGTGTGCCAGGAAGTGGTCATCGAAGGCGACGACGTGGACTTGGCCATGCTGCCGGTGCAGACCTGCTGGCCCGGCGACGTCGGGCCGCTGATCACCTGGGGCCTGACCGTCACCAAGGGCCCGAACAAGGACCGCCAGAACCTCGGTATCTACCGCCAGCAAGTGATCGGCCGCAACAAGGTGATCATGCGCTGGCTGAGCCACCGTGGCGGCGCGCTGGACTTCCGCGAGTGGTGCGAAAAGCACCCCGGCAAACCGTTCCCGGTCTCCGTGGCCCTGGGCGCCGACCCGGCCACCATCCTCGGCGCCGTGACCCCGGTGCCCGACAGCCTGTCCGAGTACGCCTTCGCTGGCCTGCTGCGCGGCAACCGCACCGAGCTGGTGAAGTGCCGTGGCAACGACCTGCAAGTGCCGGCCACCGCCGAGATCATCCTCGAAGGCGTGATTCATCCGGGCGAAATGGCCGATGAAGGCCCGTACGGCGATCACACCGGCTACTACAACGAAGTCGACAGCTTCCCGGTGTTCACCGTCGAGCGCATCACCCACCGGGTCAAACCGATCTACCACAGCACCTACACCGGCCGTCCGCCGGATGAGCCGGCGATCCTCGGCGTGGCGCTCAACGAAGTGTTCGTGCCGATCCTGCAGAAGCAATTCCCGGAAATCACCGACTTCTACCTGCCGCCCGAAGGCTGTTCGTACCGCATGGCCGTCGTGACCATGAAAAAGTCGTACCCGGGCCACGCCAAGCGGGTAATGCTGGGTGTGTGGTCGTTTTTGCGACAGTTCATGTACACCAAGTTCGTTATCGTCACCGACGACGACATCAACGCCCGCGACTGGAACGACGTGATCTGGGCCATCACCACGCGCATGGACCCCAAGCGCGACACGGTGATGATCGACAACACGCCGATCGACTACCTCGACTTCGCCTCGCCGGTGTCGGGCCTGGGGTCGAAGATGGGCCTGGATGCCACCCACAAATGGCCGGGTGAAACCACCCGCGAGTGGGGCCGCGTGATCGTCAAGGATGAAGCCGTGACTGCCCGTGTCGATGCGATCTGGAAAGAATTGGGAATAGATTGATGCGTGTAACCCTGCAACCTTCCGGCGCCGTGCTGGAACTGGTCCCTGGCGAGCGAATCCTCGAAGGCGCGCGTCGCCTGGGTTATGAATGCCCCCAGGCTTGCCGCAATGGCGTGTGCCACGTGTGTGCGGCGCTGTTGGTGGAGGGCCGGGTGCAGCAGGCCGGTGAGGTGCGTGACCATGGCGAGTTCTACACCTGCATTGCCGAGCCGCTGGAAGATTGCATTGTGTTGTGGGATGGCGTGCTGGCGCCGGGAGAGTTGCCGTTGCGCAAGTTGTCGTGCCAATTGAGCGAATGCGTGGAAGTCGGTGGCGACGTGTGGCGCGTGCGCCTGCGGGCGCCGGCCGGCAAGGCGGTGCGCTATCACGCCGGGCAGTACCTGATGATCGAGCGGGACAACGGCGAGAAGTCCGCCTTCTCCCTGGCGTCCGCACCCCACGCCGGGCGCGAGCTGGAACTGCATGTGCTGGCCCGCGAGGACAGTGCCCGCAACCTGCTTGAGCAACTGCAGCGCAACCAGATGGCGCGTATCGAGCTGCCGTTTGGCGATACCCATTTGGCCGAGTTGCCGGACGGGCCCCTGGTGCTGATCGCTGCTGGCACGGGTATGGCGCAGATGCACAGCCTGATCGAACATTGCCGCGCCTCCGGCTTCAAGCACCCGGTGCACCTGTACTGGGGCGTGCGTCGTCCAGAAGATTTCTATGAGATCGAACACTGGGATCAATGGCTGCAACTGCCCAACCTGTTCCTGCACAAAGTGGTCAGTGACCTGTGCGGTTGGGAAGGGCGCTGCGGGTTGTTGCACGAAGCGGTGTGCGAAGACATCAGCGACCTCAAGGCTGTGCACGTCTATGCCAGCGGTTCGCCGGCGATGATCTACGGCACGCTGGACGCGCTGGTGGACGCCGGCATGGATGCACACCAGATGCGTGCCGACGTCTTCGCCTACGCACCCCGTCCCTGACCTGGCTCGGATCTAATGTGGGAGCTGGCTTGCCTGCGATAGCGGTGTATCAGTGGCAAATATTTGGCTGACACACCGCTATCGCAGGCAAGCCAGCTCCCACAGTGATTTATGTTGCTGTCAGAAACGTACGCCAGTGGTCACCATCGCCGCATTGAACCCCAGCAACACCACCTCTGCCGCGACGGGCCCGTAATGCGCGCCGACCGACGGGATGATCACCGGCGCAACGCCGAAACGGTTCAACGGGATCTTGTCGCGGTATTCGCCACGATAGCCCTGGATCACTCCGCCTGTGAGTTTTAAATACACCGGGTAGTCAGTCATGTCGTAGCGCTTGCCTGCATAGGCGTAATACGAGCGCTGGCTGAATGAGTTGCGAAAGGTCGCCCCGCCAATCACCAGCCCCGACGCTTGATTGCGCTCCAGGCCGATCAGGTCCTGGTGGTTGTTGTGGTCGGGGTCGGGTGAAAAGTGCCGGGTGTAGAGGCTGGTCTGCGCGTACCAGAAGCCCTTGTCGTCATTGGCCGCAGGCATTTCGCCGGCGAGGGCCGCAGAGGCCTGGGCGAGGAACAGCAGGCCAGGCAGTGTGGATTTTTTCATGGGTGCGACCTCGATAGTCGGTTTGAAGGGCGGCTAGTTGGGTCGTGACAGGGGCGCTATTTTGACGGCTTGACGCCGGCCCAGGCTGAACCGGGGCTGAAAGTACCGGGATTGCCTGGGCCAATCCTGATGAGCGGGCGCGGGCGCTTATGCTTTCGCTTATTCTTTTTGGGTATTTAATTTATTCAATAGATATCTTTAGGCTATATCGCAACGGACTACCGATTATCTGCCACTAACCAATAACTGACCGCCACCGCCCGCCAGCCGGATCGATCGTATGCATTCAGAGCATTGACGTTCTGACTTTTGATTCCAAGGGGAGCGGTATGGGGAGTTACAAGAAACACGCGCTGTACACGGCGATTTTGTCGGCCAATTTGCTGACCGCCGTGGGATTCAATCCAGCACAGGCGGCGGAAACAGCTGCGGCCGATGCACCCAAACTCGACGCGGTCATTGTCACCGGCACCCGCGCCCAAGAGCGCACGGCCAGTGCGTCGCTGTCGCCCATCGATGTGATCTCCGGCGACACCTTGCGCAGCACCGGCTCTGATGAACTGGGGGCGGTGTTGGCGCGGCTGATTCCTTCGATCAATTTCCCACGCCCGAGCCTGGTGGACGGCGCCGAACTGGTGCGTCCCGCGCAGTTGCGCGGCTTGTCGCCGGACCAGGTGCTGGTGCTGGTCAATGGCAAACGCCGCCACACCAGTGCGTTCGTCAACCTGGGTGGCGCGGTGGGCCGTGGCTCGGCGCCCGCCGACCTGAATGCGATCCCGCTGTCGGCGGTCGATCACATCGAAGTGCTGCGCGACGGCGCTTCTGCACGCTACGGTTCCGACGCGATTGCCGGTGTGATCAACGTGATCCTCAAGCATGACGACCATGGCGGTTCAGTTTCCACCAAGTTTGGCGAGTACAAGAAGGGTGATGGTATCCAGCGCAATCTCAGCGGCAATACCGGCTTTGCATTGGGCGACAACGGCTTTTTCAACCTCTCCGGCGAAGGTGCCGACAACGACTACACCAACCGCGCCGGCAATGACTTGCGGCCGGCGAGTGTCGGTTCGACCACCTATGGCCAGCGGGTCTTCCGCCAAGGCGAGCCGGCTACCAATGAAGGTAAACTGCAGTTCAACTCCGCCTACGCCTTCAACGACGGGCTGGAGTTTTACACCTTCGGCGGCTACAGCAAGCGCCGTGGCGAGACCGCCGCGTTCTATCGGGCCAGCAATGCCTCCAACAACATTGTGGCGCTCAACCCCAATGGCTACCTGCCTCTGATCAAGGGCAACCTGGAAGACACCTCGCTGGTAGTGGGCCTGCGCGGCCTGCTGGCCTACGACTGGCATTACGACCTGTCGGCGAACTACGGCAAGAACCAATATGCGCTGAGCACTGAAACCATCAACACCTCCCTGGGCCTGGCCACGCCGCGCAAGTTCGACAACGGCACCCTGAGCAACGACCAGAAGCAGGTGAGCCTGGACCTGTCCCGTGAATTCGACGTGGGCTTTTTGCCGTATCCGGTTTCCGTGGCGTTTGGCGGCGAGTACCTGCACCAGGGCTATGAAATCGAAGCGGGCGAACCGGCGTCCTACTATCAGACCGGCAGTTCGGGCCTGGGTGGTTTCCGGGATGCCGACGCCGGCAGCAGTTCACGACACAACTGGGCCCAATACCTGGACCTCGAAACCAACTTCACCGAAAAACTCAGCGCGTCGGCCGCCGTGCGGCATGAGGATTACAGCGACTTCGGTTCCAACGTCAGCGGTTCGCTGTCGGCCCGCTACGACTTCACCCCACAAGTGGCCTTGCGCGGCAGTATTTCCAACGGCTTCCGCGCGCCGTCCCTGGCCCAGCAGAACTTTGCCTACACGTCGTCGCAGTTGATCGGTAGCACCATCCAGGAAGCCGGCACGTTCCCAGCCAACAGCAGAGTGGCCCGTCTGCTCGGCGCCGAAGACTTGAAGGCCGAGAAATCGCGCAACTACAGCCTCGGCCTGGTGCTGGAACCGGCGGATGACCTGACCGTGACGGTGGATGTGTATCGTATCGACATCCGCGATCGCATCAGCCTGTCCTCCAACCTGAACCTCAACCCGGCGACCATTGCCTACCTGCAAGCCAATGGGGTCGGCAATATCAACTACACCAGCGCCCGTTACTTCACCAACGCCACCGACACCAGCACTGATGGCGTCGACCTGGTCGCCAATTATCGCTACCAGTTCGACAACGGCATCCGCTGGAACAGCACCGTGGGCTACAACTACAACCACACCAAGGTCACGGACGTGAAGGCCAACCCGGCCATCCTCGACAGCCTGGGCGCCAACCTGGTGCGGGTCGACCGTCGCGAGCGCATCGGTTTGCTGGGCGATACCACGCCACAGCACAAGCTGAGCCTGGGCAACGACTTCACGTTCGGCAATTGGGCGCTGCACAGCAACCTGGTGCGCTATGGTGAATTCACCAGTTATCAGGCGGACAAGGTCAACGACCAGACCTTCAAGGCTGCGTGGGTGTTGGACCTGTCGGCGGACTACAAGCTCAAGAACTGGACCTTCACCCTGGGCGGCGACAACGTCACCGACAAATACCCGGAAAAGGTCAATGCTTTTGCCAGCAGCGGCGGCAACCTCGCCTATAGCACTTTTTCGCCGTACGGTTACAGCGGCGCGTTCTATTACGGTAAAGTTGCCTATAACTGGTAGTACGCAGGAGACCTAAGCGATTCGCCATGACCGTTATTGAAACCGATCTCTCGCATTTGGCTTACCCTCCGCGGCTCGACCTTGGGCCGCAACTCACTCACGAACAGTTGATGAGCTCGATGCAGGCCACCATGGCGCGGCATAAGGGTGGGCCGGTCTGGCTATTCGCTTACGGTTCTTTGATCTGGCGCCCGGAATGCTCGTCCACCGAGCGAGTGCGGGCCCGGGTCCACGGTTATCACCGGGGGCTGTACCTGTGGTCCCAGGAGCATCGGGGTACGCCGGAGTTGCCGGGGCTGGTCTTTGGCCTGGATCGCGGCGGTTCCTGCAGCGGGTTTGCCTACCGCTTGCCGGAAGACCAATTGGAGGCTTCGTTGTACGCCTTGTGGTGCCGCGAAATGCCCTATCCCTCCTACCGGCCACACTGGCTCAGTTGCCGTCTTGAAGATGGCAGCCAGGTGCAGGCATTGGGGTTTGTCCTGGAGCGGCATCTGCCGAGCTACGCCGGCAACCTGCCCGATATCGTGCTCAACCATGTGCTACAGAGCGCTTGCGGGCGTTACGGCACGACTCGCGATTATGTCGAGCAGACCGTCAACGCCCTGCGTAGCCACGCCATGCCAGATAAAAACCTGGAGGCGCGGCTCAAGCGTTGTGCCAAGGGTTGCTCAGGCGGTAGCTGACCGCGCCTCGCTGACACTGTTGGTGTGCCACAGCGTTGGGATGAGGAACGCGATGGCCAACAGGCACGCGCCCACCAGCAACACGAACCCGCCATTCCAACCGAAATGGTCCACGGTGTAGCCCATGGCTGCACTCGCTGCCACCGAACCGCCCAGGTAACCGAACAGGCCCGTGAAGCCCGCCGCCGTACCGGCCGCTTTTTTCGGCGCCAGTTCCAGGGCCTGCAGGCCGATCAGCATCACCGGGCCATAGATCAGGAAGCCGATGGAGAACAGCGCGATCATGTCGATGGTCGGGTTGCCCGGTGGGTTGAGCCAATAGACCAGGGTTGCCACGGTCACCAGCGCCATGAACACCACGCCGGTCAGGCCACGGTTGCCACGGAAGATCTTGTCCGACATCCAGCCGCACAACAGCGTGCCCGGAATACCCGCCCACTCGTAAAAGAAGTACGCCCACGAGGTTTTATCCACGTCGAAGTGCTTGGCTTCCTTGAGGTAGGTCGGCGCCCAGTCCAGCACGCCATAGCGCAGCAGGTAGACGAAGACGTTGGCGAAGGCGATGTACCACAGCATTTTGTTGCGCAGCACGTACTTGACGAAGATTTCCTTGGCGCTGAACTCTTCTTCGTGGCTGGCGTTGTAGCCTTCCGGGTAGTCGTTCTTGTACTGCTCGATCGGCGGCAGGCCTACCGATTGCGGGGTATCGCGCATGGTGATGAAGGCAAACGCTGCCACCAGCAGGGCCACGGTGGCCGGTACGTAGAATGCTGCGTGCCAGTCGTTGAACCAGGCCATGCCCAGCAGGAACAGCGGGCCGATCAGGCCTCCGCCGACGTTGTGCGCCACGTTCCACACCGACACCACGCCGCCGCGTTCTTTCTGCGACCACCAGTGCACCATGGTGCGCCCACTTGGAGGCCAGCCCATGCCTTGGGCCCAGCCGTTGATGAACAGCAAAATGAACATCATGGTCACGCTGGACGTTGCCCAAGGTGCGAAACCGAAAATGAACATCACCCCCGCCGACACCAGCAGGCCGAAGGTCAGGAAGTAGCGTGGGTTGGAGCGGTCGGACACCAGGCCCATCAGGAACTTGGACAAGCCGTAGGCAATCGCGATGGCCGACATGGCCAGGCCCAGTTCACCGCGGGTGTAACCCTCGTCGATCAAGTAGGGCATGGCAAGGGAGAAGTTCTTGCGCAGCAGGTAGTACCCGGCATAGCCGAAGAAGATACCGGCGAAGATCTGCCAACGCAGCCGTCGGTAGGTACTGTCTATTTTTTCTTCAGGCAGGGGCGCCTGGTGTGCGGCAGGTCGAAAGAAAGCAAACATTCAAGAGCTCCAAATTTCTTGTTTTGACTGCGGATGCGAATGTTACAGTTTCGTTACCGAAAATAGCATCGCCTCTTATCTGCAAACACAGGAAATGAGAGCAATCGCATGTTCTCTTACGAACATGTCGCAAATGGATAAGTGTGGGTCGTTATTGGGTTCTTGAGGGTGTTGGAGAACAAATGTGGGAGCTGGCTTGCCTGCGATAGCGATCTATCAGCAGAGAATGTGTTGGCTGACCCACCGCTATCGCAGGCAAGCCAGCTCCCACAGGGATTGCATTTCAGGTCCGTTAGCGGGTCTGGACGACCACTTTGCCCACAGCTCGGCGCTGCCCCAGGTCATTGATCGCTTGGGCGGCCTGTTCCAGCGGGTATACCTGTGACACCAATGGCTTGAGCTTGCCCTCGGCATACCACGTGAACAGTTGCTGAAAGTTCGCCGCATTGTCCTGCGGCTGGCGCTGGGCGAAAGAGCCCCAGAACACGCCGACCACGGATGCGCCTTTGAGCAGCGCCAGGTTCACCGGCAACTCGGGAATCCGCCCGCTGGCAAACCCCACCACCAGCAGGCGGCCGTTCCAGGCGATGGCGCGGACAGCCTGGTCAAACAGGTCACCACCCACCGGGTCGTAGATCACATCGACGCCGTTGCCATCGGTCAGGCGCTTGATTTCGTCCTTGAGGCTGGTTTCGCTGTAGTTGATCAGCTCATCGGCGCCGGCCGCCTTGGCCACGGCCAGCTTGTCGGCGCTGCTGGCGGCGGCGATTACCCGGGCGCCCATGGCCTTGCCGATTTCCACGGCGGCCAGGCCCACGCCGCCCGAGGCGCCGAGTACCAACAGGGTTTCGCCGGGCTGCAGGTTGGCGCGTTGTTTCAGGGCGTGCATGGAGGTGCCGTAGGTCATGCTGAACGCAGCGGCGGTGTTGAAATCCATGCTCGGCGGAATCGGCAGCACGTTGTAGCCCGGTACTGCGACCTGCTCGGCGAAGCTGCCCCAGCCAGTCAGGGCCATGACCCGGTCGCCGGCCTTGAGGTGACTGACCTTCTCACCCACTTCACTGACCACGCCTGCCGCTTCGCCGCCCGGTGAAAACGGGAAGGGTGGCTTGAACTGGTATTTACCCTCGATGATCAGCGTGTCCGGGAAGTTGACCCCGGCGGCGTGCACGTCCAGCAGGATTTCGTTCTTCTTGATCGCCGGGCTGGCGACCTCTTCCAGCACCAGGGTTTCGGCGGGGCCGAAGGCTTTGCAGAGCACAGCTTTCATCGGGCTATTCCTTTTGGCATCGTGGCCGATAAGTGTAGGAGGGTACGCCCGTGGGTCAACGAGCATGCCCGGGCCTGATAAGCCGCCATAAGCTTGTGCTCAGCCTTGCTAGCGTTATGCTACCCGGCAACCGAATTCGAGGAATGAACTGTGAAAGCGTGGATCCTGTTGATGCTGGCCCTGACCTTGCCGATGGCAGCCCAGGCCGAAGAAGCGAAAGAAGGGGAGGCGCCGAAGGTCAGCTATATCAGCCTGACCCCGCCGTTCGTGGGCAACTACGGGCTGGACGGTACGGCCAAACTCAAGGTGTACAAGGCCGACATCGCCCTGCGTGTGACCGGGCCAGAAGCCGCCGCTGCAGTCAAAGCCAATGATGCGCTGATCCGCAACCAGTTGGTGGCGCTGTTCACCCAGCAGACCAACGACACCATGAGCAGTGTCGAAGGCAAAGAGAAGCTGCGCCAGGAAGCCTTGAAGCAGACTCAGCAGGTGATGAGCGATGAAACCGGCAAGCCGGTGGTGGAAGACCTGTTGTTCAACAACCTGATCATCCAGTAACGCTTCACCGCAAACCGATCACCGCCGCCCATTGTTCGGCGGTTACCGGCATTACCGAAAGCCGACTGCCTTTTTGTACCAATGGCAGTTCGGCGAGGGCGGTCTGCTGTTTCAGGTAGCCCAGGCCGAGCACGTTGGGAAAGGTTTCGACGTGGGCCACGTTGATTGCGCTCCACGGGTTCTTCTCCGGGGTTGCCTTGGCGTCGAAGTAGTGGCTTTCGGGTTCAAGCGCGGTGGGATCTGGATACGCCGCCTCGACGATTTTGCCGATGCCGGCAATGCCAGGTTCGGGGCAGCTGGAGTGATAGAAGAAAAACTCGTCGCCCACCGCCATGGCGCGCAGGAAATTGCGCGCCTGGTAGTTGCGCACCCCGTCCCAGCGGGCTTCGCCCAGCTTTTCCAGGCCCTTGATCGAGAGTTCGTCGGGCTCGGATTTCATCAGCCAGTAGGCCATTTTGGGGCTCCTGAAAAAGGCGTTGGGCAAGTTGTCTGGCAATTTTATGACAAACCGACAGTCGGTTGGCGCCAAGGTTTGCGTGTTGGTTCACGTTACCGCAGAATGCCGGGATTTTAAGCTTGACGCAGCTGCAACGGACTACTTTGGAACGTTGTTGTCATCGTGTACGAGGTGCCTGAAGGGGGGCAATCGATGCAACGTAAACCGGATTTACTATGGATTTTGGTTATTTTGTTTGGTCTGGGCGTCGTGACCACCGGGTATGCGCAAAGCTTGTGGTCGAACAAGAGCGATGCGCCCGTTGAGCTGGCTCAACAGCCGCCGCAACCGTTCAAGCGTTAACACTGCTTCAAGGCGTCGCTGGTTCCAGCGGCGTTTCCGCAACATACCATTGCTTATCGGTGACAGTGCCTGCCAACGGCACGTCCCAGCTTGCCTGTGCCAGGCGATCGACCTTCTGACATTCATGGGCCAGGCCCAGCAATGTCGGCTTGCGCCAGTGTTGTCGGCGAGCGAGGTAAGCCAGGCTGCGGTCATAGAATCCGCCGCCCATGCCCAGGCGACCGCCAGCATCATCGAACCCCACCAGCGGCAGCAATACCAGGTCCAGCGCCCAGACCTGACGTTGGTGTTTGGCATTCACCCGTGGCTCAAGAATACGGAAGCGGTTGGGCGATAACTTATCCCCAGGCCGCACACGCTGAAACACCATCTTGGTCCGTGGCCAGGCGCTGAGCACCGGCAGGTAGGTGGCTTTGCCCCGGCGTTGGGCGGCGCGCAGCAGCAGGCGCGGATCGATTTCACCGTCCGTCGGTAGATACAAGGAAATGTGTTTGGCCCGGCGAAACAGCGGTTGCTGTGCCAGTTGCCGATACAGGCCGTGAGCGGCCTTGCGCTGCTCGCTCGGCGTGAGGGCGCGACGGGCTTTGCGCAACATGCGTCGAAGTTGCGGACGGGAAAGCGGCGCAGGTTCGGTCATGGTTTTCGGCTCATAAAACAATGCCAGTCCGAAGACTGGCATTGAGTTTGGGAATTCAGGCTCCCCGACAGAGCCGCTGTCGACTTAGCCCTTGAACCCGAAAGTTCAAGGTGGAAGATGCAGTAGGCTTTAAGGCTTTCCGTCTAGCGGACATGCACACCAGCCCAACGTGCAACTTCCAGGGTAGTGCGAATCGGCTCAGGGACATCGCCGACTGGCAAACACGCCAGGGAGTGGGGCGAGTATACCTTAAACAGCCTCGGCAATCAGCCCTTGGGTGCGTCTGAATCGCTGGAAAGCACCAGATCGACACGCTCCAGCAGGTCGCGCACCTGCTCACGCGTCGAGCCGCTGGCCTGCACGTCAGGCCGTTCCTGCTTGTGCAGCAGGTCGTGGGTGATATTCAACGCGGCCATCACGGCGATGCGGTCGGCACCGATCACTTTGCCGCTGCTGCGGATTTCACGCATCTTGCCATCCAGGTAACGGGCGGCGCTCACCAGGTTGTTGCGCTCTTCCTGGGGGCAGATGATCGAATATTCTTTGTCGAGGATCTGCACGGTTACGCTATTGCTTGAACTCATGAGTCTTGCTCCAGGGCCTTCAGGCGCGAAATCATCGATTCGACCTTACGCCGGGCGATTTCGTTTTTTTCAATGAGGTGAGCGCGTTCCTCGCGCCAGGTCTTTTCCTGAGCTAATAGGAGTCCGTTTTGACTCTTAAGTTGCTCGACCCGATCAATTAGCAGTTCGAGTCTGGCCATCAGCGCTTGCAGGTCGGTGTCTTCCATTGGGTTCCACTGGATTTGTCTGATGAATGGCAACTTCAGGATAAACGATCTGACGCCCTCGATAGTCTTGGTACGTCTGCCGGTGCTAGGATACAGCGCTCCATTCTAGACATTGCGCCGTCTGGCGCCTAGCTCACCATGCCCATTCAGAACTCCCCGTATGACGCTTTTTCCAAACTGCTGAGCACCAGCGGCCACCCATGCTCGCCTGCCGAGCTGCACGGCGTGTTGCTGGGCCGCAGCTGCACCGGTGTCGGCTTCGATGCCGACAACTGGCTGGCCGATGTGGCCGAACTGCTGGAGAAAGAGCCCGAAGACAACGTGCGCAACGCGCTGATCGGCCTGCAGGAAATGGTCAAGGGCGAGCTGACCGGTGACGACGTCACCGTGGTTCTGCTGCTGCCGACCGACGACGCGCCGCTCACCGAACGTGCCGCCGCCCTGGGCCAATGGTGCCAAGGTTTCCTCCACGGTTTCGGCGTGAATGCCGGCGGCCTGGAGTTGAGCACCGACGCACAGGAAGTGTTGCAGGATTTGGCAGCGATCTCCCAGGTGCAAGATGCCCTGGAAGAATCCGAAGACGGTGAAAGCGACTATATGGAAGTGATGGAATACCTGCGCGTCGCGCCGCTGTTGCTGTTCACCGAGACCAAAAAGTCCGCTGAGCCGGCTGCGCCCAAACCGTCGCTTCACTAAGAAAGGAAGCCCATCTGCCCATGATTCATATCCCCAGAGCGGAATACACCCGGCGCCGCAAGGCGCTCATGGCGCAGATGGAACCCAACAGCATCGCGATCCTGCCAGCCGCCGCCGTGGCGATCCGTAATCGTGATGTCGAACACGTGTATCGCCAGGACAGCGACTTCCAGTACCTCAGCGGCTTCCCCGAGCCCGAGGCAGTGATCGTGCTGATGCCCGGTCGCCAGCACGGCGAATACGTGCTGTTCTGCCGCGAACGCAATTCCGAACGCGAACTGTGGGACGGCCTGCGCGCCGGCACCGAAGGCGCGATCCGTGACTTTGGCGCCGACGACGCATTCCCCATTACCGACATCGACGACATCCTGCCCGGCCTGATCGAAGGCCGCGATCGGGTGTATTCGGCCATGGGCAGCAATGCCGAATTCGACCGCCACCTGATGGAGTGGATCAACGTGATCCGCTCCAAAGCGCACCTCGGCGCCCAACCACCGAACGAATTCGTTGCCCTGGATCATCTGCTGCACGACATGCGCCTGTATAAATCGGCGGCAGAAGTGAAGGTGATGCGCGAAGCCGCGCGGATCTCCTGCGCGGCGCATGTGCGGGCCATGCAGGCCAGCCGCGCCGGTTTGCATGAGTTCAGCCTGGAAGCCGAGCTGGATTACGAGTTCCGCAAGGGCGGCGCGAAAATGCCGGCTTATGGCTCCATC
Organism: Pseudomonas sp. TE24901; assembly: GCF_054058375.1. Taxonomy (NCBI): domain Bacteria; kingdom Pseudomonadati; phylum Pseudomonadota; class Gammaproteobacteria; order Pseudomonadales; family Pseudomonadaceae; genus Pseudomonas; species Pseudomonas sp. TE24901. The sequence continues at coordinate 383,438 of NZ_JBSSAF010000001.1, read as the reverse complement.
GTTGCCGCCGGGCGCAACAGCTGCATCCTGCATTACCAGCAGAATGATGCAGTGCTCAAGGACGGCGACCTGGTGCTGATCGATGCCGGTTGCGAGATCGACTGCTATGCCAGCGACATCACCCGCACCTGGCCGGTCAATGGCAAGTTTTCGCCGGAACAGAAGGCGATCTACGAGATTGTGCTGGCTTCCCAGGAAGCCGCGTTTGCCGAGATCGCCCCGGACAAGCATTGGAACCAGGCGCACGAGGCGACCGTCCAGGTGATCACTGCCGGGCTGGTGAAGCTGGGCTTGCTGCAGGGCGACGTCGACGAGTTGATCGCCAGCGAAGCCTACAAGGCTTTCTATATGCACCGCGCCGGCCATTGGCTGGGCATGGATGTGCATGATGTGGGCGAGTACAAGGTAGGCGGTGAATGGCGCGTGCTGGAAGTGGGCATGGCGTTGACCGTGGAGCCGGGGATCTACATTTCACCGGACAACCAGAACGTGGCAAAGAAATGGCGTGGCATTGGCGTACGCATCGAGGACGACGTGGTAGTGACCAAGCAAGGCTGTGAAATTCTGACCGGTGGCGTGCCCAAGGCCGTTGCCGAGATCGAAGCGCTGATGGCAGCCGCCCGATGAGCAGGGTCAACCTCGCCATCATCGGCGGCGGCCTGGTGGGTGCCAGCCTGGCGCTGGCATTGCAGGCCGGGGCCAAGGCGCGCGGCTGGAAGATCGTACTGATCGAACCCTTCGCACCCGGTGACAGTTATCAGCCGAGCTACGACGCACGGTCCTCGGCACTCTCATTTGGCGCCCGCCAGATTTACCAGCGCCTGGGCCTGTGGCAGGAAATTTCCCGGCGTGCCGAGCCGATCAAGCAGATTCACGTGTCGGACCGTGGGCGCTTCTCCACCGCACGGTTGACCGCGCAGGAGGAGGGCGTACCGGCCCTGGGTTACGTCGTGGAAAATGCCTGGCTGGGCCAATGCCTGTGGCAAGGCCTGGACAAGGACGTGGTCAGTTGGCGTTGCCCGGCCGAAGTCACGCGCATGGAGCCGCTGCCCGATGGCTACCGCCTGACCCTCAACGATGAAACCGTGTTGGAATGCGACCTGGCGGTACTCGCCGACGGCGGTCGTTCTGGCCTGCGCGAGCAACTGGGTATCGGCGTGAAGACCCGCCCTTACAACCAGAGCGCATTGATCGCCAACATCACCCCAAGCGAAGCCCATAACGGCGAAGCCTTCGAGCGTTTCACCGATGAAGGCCCGATGGCTCTGCTGCCGCTGCCGGACAACCGTTGCGCGCTGGTCTGGACCCGCATCGGCATGGACGCCCAGCGCCTGGCCAACCTCGACGAGCGAGCCTTCCTCAGCGAACTGCAGGGCGTGTTCGGCTACCGCCTGGGCACCTTGAAGCAAGTCGGAGCCCGCCACCTGTACCCGTTGACCCTGGTCGAGGCCGAGGAGCAAGTACGCTCGCACCTGGCCATCCTCGGCAACGCTGCCCACAGCCTGCACCCGATTGCCGGGCAAGGCTTCAACCTGTCCCTGCGCGATGCGAATGCCCTGGCCGAGGCCTTGCTGGCCGGGCCTGCGGTGCCGGGCGACCTGGCGACCTTGCAGGGCTACCTTGAGCGCCAGCGCCTGGACCAGAAAATGACCGTGGGTTTTTCTGACCAGGTCACGCGCCTGTTCGGCAGCGCGCAACCGCTGGTGGCGTTGGGCCGCAACCTGGGCCTGCTGGGCCTGGACTTGCTGCCACCGGCCAAACGCTGGTTCGCCCGTCAGGCCATGGGCCTGGGCACGCGTCCGGATGCGTAACTGGCTGACCCGGCGCCTGGGCAAGGCGCGGTTGTTGCGGCTGTTCCTGACCCTGTACCCGCCGTACCTCGGCGCGGGCGTTCGGGTACAGGCGTTGAGCGCGGATTTTCGACATGCCAAGGTGCGCATGGGCCTGGGCTGGTACAACCGTAACTATGTCGGCACGCAGTTCGGCGGCAGCCTGTATTCGATGGTCGACCCGTTCTACATGCTGCTGTTGATGGAGAACCTGGGCCGCGACTACATCGTCTGGGACAAGGCCGCGAGCATCGATTTCATTTCGCCGGGCAAAGGCCCGGTGTATGCCGAGTTCTCCATCGACGACGCGTTGCTCGATGAGATTCGCCGGCAGACCGAGGGTGGAGAGAAGTACCTGCCCCACCTCAAGGTACAGATTCATGACTGCTCCGGCACTCTGGTGGCGCGGGTCGACAAAACCCTTTACGTGCGGCGCAAGCCGCCAGCGAGACAGGCTTAAAGCATGGACATGCGCGCAGATGTGCTGATTGTCGGGGCCGGAATGGTCGGGAGCGCCCTGGCGCTGGCGTTGCAGGGCAGTGGCCTGCAGGTGCTGCTGCTCGACGGCAGCCCGCTGAGCGTCAAGCCATTCGACCGCCAGGCCGCATTCGAACCGCGCGTGAGCGCCTTGTCGGCCGCCAGCCAGCGTATTCTGGAGCGCCTGGGCGTGTGGGACGGCATCGTCTCGCGCCGCGCCAGCCCTTACGGCGAGATGCAAGTGTGGGACGGCAGTGGCACCGGGCAGATCCACTTTTCGGCGGCCAGCGTGCATGCCGAGGTGCTCGGGCATATCGTCGAGAACCGTGTGGTGCAGGACGCTTTGCTCGACCGCCTGCACGATTGCGACCTGGGCCTGCTGGCCAATGCACGCCTGGAGCAGATGCGTCGCTCCGGCGATGACTGGTTGCTGACCCTGGCCGACGGCCGCACATTGCGCGCACCCCTGGTGATTGCCGCCGATGGTGCCAACTCCGCCGTGCGCCGCCTGACCGGCACCGCGACCCGCGAGTGGGATTACCTGCACAACGCTATCGTCACCAGCGTGCGCAGCAGCCAACCGCATCAGCGCACGGCCTGGCAACGCTTTACCGACACCGGCCCACTGGCGTTTTTGCCGTTGGTGCGCGATGGGCAAGAGGATTGGTGCTCGATCGTCTGGTCCACCACGCCGGCTGAATCCGAGCGCTTGATGGCGCTGAATGATGAAGGCTTCTGTCGTGAGCTGGAGCGCGCCTTTGAGGGGCGGTTGGGAACAGTGATCAGCGCCGACCCGCGCGTTTGTGTGCCATTGCGTCAGCGTCATGCCAAGCGCTATGTGGCCGAAGGCCTGGCATTGATCGGCGACGCGGCCCACGTGATCCATCCGCTGGCCGGGCAGGGCGTGAACCTGGGCTTTCTCGACGCGGCGACCTTGGCTGAGGTGCTGCTCTCGGCGGCTGAACGCGGCGAACGCCTGGCGGATGTGAAAGTGCTGAGTCGCTACGAGCGCCGGCGCATGCCCCACAACCTGGCCTTGATGGCGGCGATGGAAGGTTTCGAGCGACTGTTCCAGGCCGACCAACTGCCGCTGCGCTGGTTGCGCAACGCTGGCTTGAAGATGGTCGACCAGATGCCCGAAGCCAAGGCCGTCTTCGTACGCCAAGCGCTCGGCCTAAGCGGCGACCTCCCCGACCTCGCCCAACCCTGATGTGAAATACACCCTCCTGTGGGAGAGGGCTTGCTCGCGAAAGCGGAGTGTCAGCCACTGAATGTGTTGCTGATGTACCGCTTTCGCGAGCAAGCCCGCTCCCACAAGGGAAGTCAGTCTCCGCACAAGCTGTTATGCAACATCTGGTAACGCCTCCACCAAGCGCCACCAAATGTGAGTCCTTATCATTTGCCCACTTTTTGCAAATGAGAGACCGCACCCATGTTGGCATCCAAGCGCCTCCTGACTGCCCTGGCACTCACCCTCATCGGCAGCACCTCCGTGCAGGCAGCCGACGAAGTCGTGGTCTACTCCTCACGCATCGACGAACTGATCAAGCCGGTGTTCGATGCCTACACCCAGAAGACCGGCGTTCAGGTGAAGTTCATCACCGACAAGGAAGCCCCGCTGATGCAGCGCATCAAGGCCGAGGGCGAAAATGCCACTGCCGACCTGCTGCTCACCGTGGATGCGGGCAACCTGTGGCAGGCCGAGCAGATGGGCATCCTGCAACCGTTCACGTCGGCCGTGATCGACAAGAACATCCCTCTGCAATACCGCTCTTCGAACCATGCCTGGACCGGCTTGAGCCTGCGTGCGCGGACCATCGCCTATTCCACCGACCGGGTGAAACCGGGTGACCTCACCACTTACGAAGCGCTGGCCGACAAACAGTGGGAAGGCCGCCTGTGCCTGCGCACGGCGAAAAAGGTCTACAACCAGTCGCTGACCGCCACCCTGATCGAAACCCATGGCGCGGCCAAGACCGAAGAAATCGTGAAGGGTTGGGTCAACAACCTGTCCACCGATGTATTTTCCGATGACATCGCGGTGCTTGAGGCGATCAACGCCGGGCAATGCGACGTAGGCATCGTCAACACCTACTACTACGGCCGCCTGCACAAGCAGAACCCGAACCTGGCGGTGAAGCTGTTCTGGCCGAACCAGGGCGACCGTGGCGTGCACGTGAACCTGTCGGGCATCGGCCTGACCAAGCACGCGCCACACCCGGAAGCTGCCAAGGCGCTGGTGGAGTGGATGACCACGGCTGAAGCCCAGAAGATCTTTGCCGATGTGAACCAGGAATTTCCGGCCAACCCGGCCGTGCCGCCGTCGGCCGAAGTGGCGACCTGGGGCAAGTTCGTGGCGGACACCCTGCCGGTGGAAGTGGCGGGCAAACGCCAGGCTGAGGCCATCCGCTTGATGGATCGCGCCGGCTGGAACTAAGTACAATCTGCAGGGCACTGCAGTGTTGAATGTGGGAGCGGGCTTGCTCGCGAAGGCGTCGTGTCAGTCGATACATGTGTGACTGATACACCGCCTTCGCGAGCAAGCCCGCTCCCACATTTGGATTGTGGTGACATCCTGATATCTATTCACTGAGAACTGACTTTGGCTCACCCCGCCCAACGCCGCTGGTACCTGCCGGTCTTCACCGCCGCCGCCCTGGTGCTGCTGCCGCTGAGTGTGCTGTTGCTGTCCTGGCAAAGTATCGATGCGCAAATCTGGTCCCACCTCTGGGACACCCAGATGCCGCGCCTGCTGGGCAACACCCTGACGTTGGTACTTGGCGTCGGCGTCGGTGTGACCCTCCTCGGCGTGAGCCTGGCCTGGCTCACCAGCCTTTGCGAATTCCCCGGGCGACGCTGGCTCGATTGGGCGCTGATGCTGCCGTTCGCCATCCCGGCCTATGTGCTGGCGTTTGTCTTCGTCGGCCTGCTGGATTTTGCCGGCCCCGTGCAAACCCTGCTGCGCGAATGGTTCGGCACAGGCCTGCGCCTGCCACGGGTGCGCTCCACCAGTGGCGTGATCATCGTGCTGGTGCTGGTGTTTTACCCCTATGTCTACCTGCTGGCGCGCACGGCGTTCCTGGCCCAGGGCAAAGGCTTGATGGAAGCGGCACGGGTGCTCGGGCAATCACCGTGGCGAGCGTTCTGGCACGTGGCCTTGCCCATGGCGCGACCCGCCATCGGAGCTGGCGTGGCCTTGGCCCTGATGGAGACTCTGGCGGATTTCGGCGCGGTCTCGGTGTTCAATTTCGATACGTTCACCACGGCGATCTACAAGACCTGGTACGGCTTTTTCAGCCTGTCGAGTGCGGCGCAGTTGGCCAGCCTGCTGCTGCTGGTGGTGATGCTGGTGCTCTATGGCGAGCGCCGTGCACGAGGAGCCAGCCGGCCGAGCAACGAGCGGCCACGGGGCAAGGCGTTGTATCACCTGCGCGGGTTCAAGGCAGCGGCGGCGAGCACCTGGTGCGGCCTGGTGTTCGCCTGCGCCTTTATCATCCCGATGGTGCAATTGGTCGCCTGGTTCTGGCAGCGCGGCAGGTTCGATCTGGATGAGCGCTATTCGGGCCTGATCCTTCACACCCTGTACCTGGGCGGCATCGCCGCGCTGATCACGGTCAGCGTGGCGTTGATACTGGCCTTTGCCAACCGGCTGGCACCGACCCGGGCGATCCGCTCCTGCATCAGCCTGGCCAACGTCGGCTATGCGTTGCCGGGCTCGGTGCTGGCGGTGTCGATCATGCTGGCGTTCAGTTACCTGGACCGTGAGCTGGTGGTGCCGCTTTCCGGTTGGCTTGGTGGTGCAGGCAAGCCGCTGTTGCTGGGCAGCCTGTCGGCGCTGGTACTGGCGTATCTGGTGCGCTTCCTGGCGGTGGCCTATGGGCCGCTGGAAAACAGCCTGGCGCGCATCCGGCCGTCATTACCGGAAGCCGCGCGCAGCCTTGGCGTGAGCGGGCCACGACTGTTTTGCAAAGTGTATCTGCCGTTATTGCTGCCGGGGACCCTGAGCGCCGCGTTGCTGGTGTTCGTGGACGTGCTCAAGGAAATGCCCGCCACCTTGCTGATGCGCCCATTCGGCTGGGACACCTTGGCGGTTCGTATCTTTGAAATGACCAGCGAAGGCGAGTGGGCAAGGGCTTCGCTGCCGGCGTTGACGCTGGTGTTGGTGGGCCTGTTGCCAGTGATCGGGCTGATCCGTCGCTCCGCACGGCAAATCGGTTAGGTGCCAGTCCTACGGCTTGCGGCTACAATGCGCGGCATTCGGTGCGGTCCGTCTTTCGGATCGAGTCGCTGTGTGTGGCTGCGGGCCTTGTAATTCAAGGTCTCCAGCGCAAATGGCAACTCTGCGCACCTTCGCCAAGCCCGGAAGGAGAAACCCATGGGACAGCGTACGCCTCTGTATGACCTGCATCTCGCCCTCGGCGCGAAAATGGTCGATTTTGGCGGTTGGGATATGCCTCTGCATTACGGCTCGCAAGTTGAAGAGCACCATCAGGTGCGACGCGACTGCGGGGTGTTCGATGTATCTCATATGACCGTGATCGATATCACAGGCCCCCAGGCCAAGGAATGGCTCCAGCACTTGCTGGCCAATGATGTGGATCGTTTGCATGGCTGCGGCCGTGCGCTCTACAGCGCCATGCTCAACGAGCGGGGCGGCGTGGTGGACGACATGATCGTCTACCGAACCGACGACGGTTACCGGCTGGTGGTCAACGCGGCCACCCGTGACCAGGACATGGCCTGGATGCAGGCGCAACTGGGCAGCTACCAGGTGCAACTGCATGAGCGGCCCGAATTGGCCATGCTCGCCATTCAAGGCCCTCACGCCCGGCAGAAGATTGCCGAGCTGGTCACCCAATCGCGCAGCACCTTGATCCACCAGCTCAAGCCTTTCGAAGGCCAGGCCGACGGCGACTGGTTTATTGCCCGCACGGGCTATACCGGCGAAGACGGCCTGGAAATTGTACTGCCTGCCGATCAGGCCCCTGGTTTTTTCAACGACCTGGTGGGGGCTGGCATTTCACCTATCGGCCTTGGCGCGCGCGACACCCTGCGCCTGGAGGCCGGTATGAATCTGTACGGCCAGGACATTCACCAGGACGTGTCGCCGCTGGCGGCGAACATGGCCTGGAGCATTGCCTGGGAACCCGCCGAGCGAGACTTCATTGGTCGTGCCGCGCTTGAAGCGGAAAAAGCGGCCGGGGTGCAGTTCAAACTGGTGGGGCTGGTACTGGAAGAGCGCGGGGTTTTACGTGCCCACCAGGTGGTTCGTATCGCCAATGTTGGCGAAGGGGAGATCACCAGTGGTAGTTTCTCTCCTACGCTGAGCAAATCCATTGCCCTGGCGCGCGTACCGACGGCAACTGCCGATCGGGCCGAAGTGGAAATCCGCGGCAAGTGGTACCCGGTTCGAGTGGTCAAACCGACCTTCGTGCGCCATGGCAAAACCTTGATCTAACCTATTTCCGGCAGGCCAAAGGCCGCTGACATTTCTTCTTGAGGACACAGACTATGAGCGATATCCCTGCCGACCTGCGTTTTGCCGAAAGTCACGAATGGGCCCGTCTGGAAGCTGACGGCACAGTGACCGTCGGTATCTCCGACCATGCCCAGGAAGCGTTGGGTGACGTGGTGTTCGTTGAGCTGACCGAAGTCGGCAACGTGTTTGCCGCAGCTGACCAGGCGGGTGTGGTTGAATCGGTGAAAGCCGCGTCGGATATCTACTCGCCAATCGCTGGCGAAGTGATTGCGGTGAACGAAGCCCTGAGCGGTGAGCCAGAGCTGTTGAACTCCGATCCTTACGGTGCGTGGATCTTCAAGCTCAAGCCGAGTAACCCGGCTGACCTGGAAAAACTGCTGGATGCGGCTGGCTACAAAGCCGCCATCGGCGAGTAACACCGCAATCTACTGTAGGAGCCGGCTTGCCGGCGATGGCGGCCTCAGGTTCGCTGCAAAGCTTGAGGGCCTCATCGCCGGCAAGCCGGCTCCTACAGGGTCAGCGTTTCAATACCGCTTTTACGGCCGCCACCGACCGCTCCACATCCGCTTCTGTCATGGCCGTGAACATCGGCAATGACACGATCAAGCGCCCCACCTTCTCCGCGACCGGGAACATGCCTTCCTTGAACCCCTGTGCCCGATAAAGGCTCAGCAGGTGGATGGGCGGGTAGTGGTAGCCGATGCCCACGCCGTGAGCTTGCATCTGTTCCATGAAGGTTGCACGGGCGGGCAGGCCATCCTGGCGTTCCGGCAGCACCAGCTGAAACAGGTGCCAGTTGCTGTTTTCGAAGTCCGCCGGCGGCAGTTGCGCGCCGTATTGCTCTTCGAAGTCACTGCCAAAGCATTTGAAGTAGTGCCGCGCCAGGTTCTGGCGGTGAGCGGTGATCTTTTCGATATGAGCGAACTGACCCAGGCCAATGGCGGCAGCGATGTCGGTCATGTTGAACTTGCCGCCCAGCACATCCACGTCCAGGCCATCGAAGCCGGTGCGGGTAACGCCCTGCAGGCGGTATTTTTCGGCCAGGCGGGCTTCTTCGGCGTTATTCAGCACTAGGCAGCCACCTTCGGACGACGTGATGTTCTTGTTGGCCTGGAAGCTGAACGACACGAAGTCGCCGGTGGCGCCAATGCGTTCGCCATCCCAGCTGGACCCCAGGGCTTGGGCAGCGTCTTCGACGATGCGCAGGTTGTACTTGTTGGCCAGCGCGTAAAGCATCGGCATGTCCAACGGCAGGCCGGCCAGGTACACCGGAATGATTGCCTTGGTGCGCGGGGTAATCGCCGCTTCCACCTGGGCCAGGTCGATATTGCGGGTAACCGGGTCGATATCGGCAAACACCGGCGTGGCGCCCACTTCCAGAATCACGTTGGCCGTGGCAACCCACGAGATCGGTGTGGTGATCACTTCATCGCCAGGGCCGATACCCGCAATGCGCAGCGCAATTTCCATGGTGCAGGTGCCCGAGTTGAAGGTACGCACCGGGCGGCCACCAAAATACTCCGACAACTGCGCCTCGAAGGCCTGCACTTTCGGCCCGCTGGTGATCCAGCCCGAGCGCAATACATCACCGACCGCCGAGATGGTGGCTTCATCAATGGTAGGTTTGGAAAACGGCAGAAAGGGCAATTGGCTCATAACGACGAAGGCATCCGTTTCAGATTGGCGATGAGTGAGGGGCGCATCAGTATCAGCATGGTTACACGGCTCGACTGAATATAGCCTGTCACCTGTGAATGAATCGTCATCGGTTGGGCAAAAAAATGCCGCTTCAACAGCGGCATTCTCAGCGGGTATTCAGAAGGCGTAACGCGCTTCCAGAAACACATTTTGTTCCTTGAGCTTACCCTTGAGCTGCTCATCCCGCGCATTCACCCGGTTTGCGAAGGTGTTGTAGCCGGTTTCAATATCGCCCATCGCGATATAACGATAACCAACCCCCAGTGTGATTGGCTCACTGACCTTGGCTTCCAGCCCCATACCTACGCTGTAGGCAAGGTTGTGTTGGCGATTATTGGCAAAGCGACGGGTCTCGTTGGTTTGATAGCCTTCGCTTTCAATGCGAGCGATACCCACACCGGCCATACCGTAGAACGACAACCATGGGTTGATCGGGATGTCTTTATAGCCGTTGAGCATCAAGCGTTGGCTCTGGACGTGCAGGCTGTTGACGTTGGCATTAAAGGGGGCCCAGTAGGATTTGAATGTCGAGTTGTTCGGCATTGTGTATTCCCCTTCCAGTCGCCAGCCATTCTCGAAGGCATAACCCGCGGCGAAAGAGGCCACGAATGACTTGCTGCTGTCCGGGGCGTCCACCCGGTCAGTCACGCGAGGGCTAGTGAGCAGCGAACTGGAAAGGTTCTGACGGGCGTTATTGAATTTGGCTGATCCGTACCAGGTTTCTGCCTGGGCGTAGGGGGTAGCGAAGACAGAGAGCAGCAGCGCGTAGGCAATCTTTTGCATGGGCAGTGATTCGCTTTATTTAAAAGGAATCCTTAGCTTGTTGCCTGGCAGGATGAGGCTCGACAGGACTTTTCTGTAGTCAGCTGCGAAAGCAGGAACGCTTACGTAGTGCTTAGCGGCGAAGATCGTAGGAATTGAAGGCAAAAAAATACCGCTGTTTAAAGCGGTATTTTTTATAAAGCTCGAGTTATTCGGTCACAGCGTTTTTTGCGAGGATGGCGTTGGCCAGCTCCATATCCGTGGCCTGCAGACCCGGATTGTCGGCGCGAACCTTTTGCATGGCTGCTTCCAAGTACGGGCCACGAATGCCGCCGTCGCTGGCAACGAAGCTGCCGGCGTCGTCCTGGGCGGCGACCACCAGCTTGTGGTCCTTGAAGGTCAGGTACGTCGAGCCGGTGGTGGCACCCGACGAGATGACGTTGCGCCAGAAGCTGTCGGCCATGGCTGAACCGACAGGGAGGGAAAGCACAGCGAGGGTTGCGACAGCATATTTAAGACGCATGATGGGTGACTCCGGGTGGGTTATCTGTACTTTATGATTGTAGTAAGCCCAGCCGAGTTCCATCACTGACTAAACAGTTTCAACTGTTAAAACCACGCCATTCTGACCAATCACCCGTACTTGAGCGCCTACAGGGCTGTCCGGACCGGTTGCCATCCACACCCCATCACCGACTTTTATCTTGCCCCGGCCATCGACGATCGCCTGGTGCACCACGAAGACGCGCCCCACCAGCTCCGAGCCGCGTTCGTTCAACCCCGGTTGGTCACTGGCCTTTGCGCTGCTGCGTTGGCGTTTCCACCAGTACACCGCCGTCAATATGGACAACACCGCGAACAACAGCAGTTGCCATTCCAGCCCGAGCGGCGGCACCAGGAACTTGATCACGCCCACGGCGGCGGCAGCGATGCCCATCCACAGCAGGTAACCGCCGGCCCCGAATACCTCCAGAATCAGCAGCACCGTGCCCAGTGCCAGCCAGTCCCAGAACGACAGGTGCTGCAGGAATTCCCACATGGCTTCAGCCTTTCTTGCTGTCGAAGGTGGCCTTGACGATCTCGCCGATGCCGCCCACGGCGCCAATCACCTGGCTGGCTTCCAGCGGCATCAGGATGACCTTGCTGTTGTTGGCCGACGCCAGTTTGCCCAAGGCGTCGATGTATTTCTGCGCCACGAAGTAGTTGACCGCCTGCACGTTGCCCGACGCGATGGCCTCCGATACCACCTGCGTCGCGCGGGCTTCCGCTTCAGCCTGGCGTTCACGGGCTTCGGATTCAAGGAAGGCCGCCTGTCGGCTACCTTCGGCCTCAAGGATCTGTGCCTGCTTCTTGCCTTCGGCGGTCAGGATCGCCGAGGCGCGCAGGCCTTCGGCTTCAAGGATTTGTGCACGCTTGATCCGTTCGGCTTTCATCTGGCCGGACATGGCGGCCATCAGGTCGGCGGGCGGACTGATATCCTTGATCTCGATACGGGTGATCTTGATGCCCCACGGCGCGGTGGCTTCGTCCACGGTTTTCAGCAGTTTTTCGTTGATACCGTCGCGTTGGCTGAGCATGGCGTCCAGCTCCATGGAGCCCAGCACGGTACGGATGTTGGTTTGCAGCAGGTTACGGATGGCATGTTCGAGGTTATTGACCTCGTAGGCGGCCTGGGCGGTGTTGACCACTTGGAAGAAGCACACCGCATCGATCTGGACGGTGGCGTTGTCGGCGGTGATCACTTCCTGGGGCGGAATATCCAGCACGCTCTCCATCACGTTGATCTTGCGACCGATGCGGTCCATGACCGGGATGATGATGTTGAGACCGGGCTTGAGGGTGTTGGTATAGCGGCCGAAACGTTCGACGGTCCACTGGTAGCCCTGAGGCACCACCTTGAAGCCCATGAACAGGATGGCCACGGCCAGGCCCACGAAAAGAAGCAGTACGGTTCCGATCTGCATAACGATTCCCTATCTGAAAGTGTCAGTGAAACGACGTTCGGCCGATTGTAACGGTCTCGTCACGGATAAGAACGGTTTCATGCCCCGACAATCAAAGGATTTGTTTCTGAATCCCCAGGTGTTACGCGCAATACTTCAGCCAGGGTGGTGAGGCCGGCCCTCATCTTGTCGATACCGGCCATGCGAAGGCTGCACATGCCTTGTTCAAGCGCCGCCTGGCGCAGCGCCTGTATGTCGGCGCCGGGCGTGATGAGCGCCTTGAGCGCTTCGTCCACCACCATGATTTCATAGAGACCGGCTCGACCCCGGTAGCCGCTGTCACGACACTCCATGCACCCGACCGCTTCATGGACTTCAGTGTCTTTCACGGCGCGTTTGCAGTGAGGGCACAAGACCCTCACCAGCCGCTGCGCCATTACGCCTATCAGCGTAGCTTTGATCAAATAATGAGCAATGCCCAGTTCCTGCAAGCGACTGATGGCGCTGGGGGCATCGTTGGTGTGCAGGGTTGATAGCACCAGGTGCCCGGTCAGTGCGGCCTGGATCGCCATTTCTGCCGTTTCCTGATCACGAATCTCACCGATCATGATGATGTCCGGGTCTTGTCGCAGCAGCGCGCGAATGCCGCTGGCGAAGGTCAGGTCGATGTTGTGCTGCACCTGCATCTGGTTGAAGGCGGGCTCGACCATTTCGATCGGGTCTTCCACCGTGCACAGGTTGACCTCGCGGGTCGCCAGTTGCCTGAGTGTGGTGTAGAGCGTGCTGGTCTTGCCCGACCCCGTTGGCCCGGTGACGAGGATGATGCCATTGGCCTGGCGTGTCATGGCGTGCCAACGTTGCTGATCATCGGCAGACAACCCCAGTTGGTCAAAGCCCTTGAGCAGGACCTGCGGGTCGAAAATGCGCATCACCAGTTTTTCGCCGAACGCCGTGGGCAAGGTGGACAGGCGCAGCTCCACCTCGGTGCCCGTGGGGCTCTTGGTCTTGACTCGCCCATCCTGGGGTTTGCGCTTCTCTGCCACATTCATCCGGCCCAGGCTTTTGAGGCGGCTGACCACGGCCATGGTGACCTGGGGTGGGAACTGGTAGACGTCGTGCAACAGCCCGTCGATGCGAAAACGCACGCGGCCCTGGTCGCGGCACGGCTCGATGTGGATATCGCTGGCTCGCTGGGCGAAGGCGTACTGCAGCAGCCAGTCGACGATATTGACGATGTGCGCGTCATTGGCATCCGGCTCCTTGTCGAGGGCACCAAGGTTGAGCAGTTCGGCAGCGCCGGGCGCAGCGGTCTTCTGGTCGGCGCCACTGACCGACTTGGCCAAGCGGTAAAACTCGCCGATGCAGCGCTGGATGTCCTGGGGGTTGGCGACCACGCGTTTGATCGAGCGTTTAAGCACCTGTGCCAGGCCGGCTTCCCAGCCGGTGATGCCGGGTTGGGCGCTGGCGATGGTGACGGTATGCGCGTCCACGGCCACCGCGAGAATGCCATGGCGTTGGGCAAAGGCGTGGGACATCAACGGCACCACGGTCGCCACGTCGATCTTCAACGGGTCGATGCGCAGATAAGGCTGCCCGACATGCCGGGCAAGCCATTGCGTCAGGGTTTCCAGGCAAGGCCCCTGGGCGGCAATGCACGCCAAGGGATGCACCGCATTGCTGGCGGGTTGCGCAGACAACTGCCGGGCGGTTTCGGGCGTTATCACGCCGCTGTCGACCAGGGCGGGTAACAGTCGATGCAGTTCCAAAGGTTGATCAACGGGCATTGCAGGTTTCCTGGGCTGGCTTGGGGCGTAAACCCCAGGCTAGTCACCCCCTGACTCGGCGCCTCCCGGCTTGTATTGCAGGCCTTTACAGCGCGACGGCCACCCGCTCTTGAGGCTCCACGGAATCAGCTTCCCACAGTTCCAGACTGCACACGCTGATCACGTTTCGAATCTTTTCACCGATCACCTGGGCCCGGTGCCAACTCAGGCCATTCATCACGATATCCACGCTCAGTAGGTCGTCCTCGCGGTTCACCTGAACCTGGCTGGGTGTCAGAAACTGCAGTGCAAAGTAGTTGAGCACGCGGCACAGCACGTCCGGCTCAGCTTCGGCGACGATGCGGTAATGCGCCTGGCAATGCGCGCTGTTGACGGCCCACGCATCGACGCGGGTGGCGGGGTGGATGGTTTCGACGCCGTGCATGCTGACTCTCCAGATTCGATTGGAGAAATTTTTGCATTTGGCGTGGGAGATTTCTTATCTAAGATCGGCCATATTGGCGGATGTTTGAATCATCCAATTCATCATATGTTAAATAAAAGGTATTTTTATGCACAGCGAGTTGGACGCCTACGACCGTCGCATCCTGGCCCTGTTGCAAGAGGACGCCTCGCTGTCCAGTGCGCAGATCGCCGAGCAGGTGGGCTTGTCTCAATCGCCATGCTGGCGCCGTATCCAGCGGCTCAAGGAAGAGGGGGTGATCCGTGGCCAGGTCACCTTGCTGGATCGCAAGAAGATCGGCCTCAACACGCAGATCTTCGCCGAGGTCAAACTCAACGCCCACGGTCGGTCCAACTTCACGGAGTTCACCGAGGCGATTCGCGGTTTTCCGGAAGTGCTGGAGTGTTATGTGCTGATGGGGGCGGTGGATTTTTTGCTGCGCATCGTGACGGCGGACATTGAGGCGTACGAGCGATTCTTCTTCGAGAAACTGTCGATGGTGCCGGGGATTCAGGAGGTCAATTCGATTGTGGCGTTGTCGGAGATCAAGTCCACCACTAGCCTGCCAGTATTGCGCTGACAGTGAGGGCCTCTTCGCGGGCAAGCCCGCTCCCACATTTGACTGCATTCCAGAGTTGGAACACGGTCAAGGTGGGAGCGGGCTCGCCCGCGATGGCGTCCTTACAGACGCAACAAAGTCTTCCACGCCCGGTTCTGATACACCGCAATCGCCTGATGCATCCGCGCATCCAGCGACTCATCGGTGATCAGTTGGTTGGCCAGTTGCGCCAACTTGTTCAGCTCGCCGTACAAACGGTCCAGCTCCGGAATGTCCACCACATGGCGCGCATGGTGCAGCCAGGCCTGGATGCGTTCGATACGCGGCAGTTGTTCGGCCAGGTCTTCCGGCTGCTGCTGGTAACGCGGCAGTTGCAGGGCGACGGCGTCGTCAGCCAGCAGGCGTGGCAACCAGTTGGTGATTTGTGCCGCGCCCTGGCGATTGCCGCGCACGTTGCGGTCGGCGGTCCAGGCACGGGCCAGCAACCAGCGGGACGCATTCAGTGAGAACAGGCCCCAACGCACATCGTCCAGTTCTTCGATGAATTGCTCGGGCGCGGCTTTGCGGATGTCTTCGTCGTCGTCACCGGCTTGCACCAGCGGGCGCCAGTCTTCCAGCAGGGCATCCAGTGCGCTGCGCAGTTCGCTGGTGGATTGGCGAGGGGCGGCCTGGCCGAGGCTGCCGATCAGGGCACGCAGTTCGCCGAGGTTGTCGACCCAGTCCTTCAGCAGGCGCCAGTGGCCATTGAAGCGGTATTGCTCGGCCAGGCGCTGGCTGCTGCCGAGCAGGTGCCAGAGGATGGCGGCAAACGCGTCGTCCAAAGGCATTTCGGCGTGCAGTTCAGGCGCCGGCAGGCTCAGGGAATAGCTGCTGGCGTCGTACAGGCGATAGCCGCGCTCGGCTTTGCTGATGTCACATGGCATCAGGGCCAGGGTGGCGGCCAGCTCGGCGGCCAGTTCCAGCAGGGCAGCCGGTTCGCCTTCGCGCAGTTCCAGTTCCAGTTCGCAGATTTCTTCTTTCTGCTTGCCGACCACCACGTGGCCCAGGTCCAGGGCTGCTTCGATGACCACCTTGGCCTTGCCGCGGCCCCAGGCGATTTCCGCGCGCTCACGCACGAAGTCGGTGGTGAAGATCGGCTTGAGGGTCTTTTTGTCCAGGTCGGCCAGTTGCTCGGGCCAGCATTCGCCGTCGAGCTTCTTCACGTCGAGCTTGGCTTTGGGCAGGTCCCAGTTGTACTCGTTGCGTTCCGACAAGCCGGCGACGCTCTGGCCACGGGTCTTGAGGGTCTGGATGATGTCGTCACCGTCCTTGCGCAGGCGCAGGGCGACTTTGGCCTGGGCCAGGTCGCGCTCAGGGGTGTCGAAATACTGGTTCATCAACTCACGGCGTTCCCAGCCACTTTTGTTGCGTTTTTTCAGGAGCGGGTGCTCACGCAGCGCGGCGAGGGTCTCGCGGCTGACGCGGAGCTTGATTTCGGTTTCTTTTTGCATGGCCGGAACATCCAGGATCGGGAGCGCAGCCGGGGAAAAGAGTGGCTGCCAAGGTCGTGCAGTGTACAGGACTGAGCCCGGCAACGCGCCGCAACGGTTTATTGTGTCGTGCAGATGGCTCTATAGTGGGGCTCATCCGGGAAGTTGAGAGACCGCGCATGCCATTACCGTCCATGAAAGAGCAGTTCGCCGCGCTGATTGCTGCGCCGTCGGTCAGTTGCACCCAGGCGTCTCTCGACCAGACCAACCGCCCGGTGATCGATTTGCTCGCCGGTTGGCTGGGGGACCTGGGGTTTGCCATCGACATCCAGCAAGTCAGCCCCGGCAAATTCAACCTGCTCGCCAGCTTCGGCAGTGGCCCGGGCGGGTTGGTGTTGGCAGGTCACAGCGATACGGTTCCGTATGACGCCGCATTGTGGAAGACCGACCCGCTCAAGCTGACGGAAGTTGACGGCCGCTGGGTAGGGCTGGGCAGTTGCGACATGAAGGGCTTTTTCGCCCTGGCCATCGAAGCGGTGTTGCCGCTGCTGGACCAACCGTTCAAGCAGCCGCTGTTGATCCTCGCTACCTGTGATGAAGAAAGCTCCATGTCCGGCGCCCGTGCGCTGGCCGAAGCCGGTCGGCCACTGGGGCGTGCGGCTGTGATTGGCGAGCCCACCGGCCTCAAGCCGATCCGCTTGCACAAAGGTGTGATGATGGAACGTATCGACATCCTGGGCCAAAGTGGCCATTCGTCGGATCCGAGCCTGGGCCACAGCGCACTTGAGGCTATGCACGACGCCATTGGCGAACTGCGCGGCCTGCGCCTGGCCTGGCAACGCGAGTACCGCAACCCGCAATTCAGTGTGCCCCAGCCGACCATGAACTTTGGCTGCATCCACGGTGGCGACAATCCCAACCGCATCTGCGGCCAGTGTTCCCTGGAATTCGACCTGCGCCCCCTGCCGGGCATGGACCCCCAGGTGCTGCGCGATGCAATCCGGCAGAAGCTGCAACCCCTGGCCGAGCGTCATCAGGTCAAGATCGATTACGCGCCGTTGTTCCCCGAAGTGCCGCCGTTCGAACAACCCGAAGACGCCGAACTGGTGCGGGTGGCCGAACGTTTGACCGGTCATCGTGCCGAAGCAGTAGCGTTCGGCACCGAAGCGCCTTATCTTCAGCGCCTCGGGTGTGAAACCCTGGTGCTGGGTCCCGGCGATATCGCCTGCGCCCATCAGCCGGGCGAGTACCTCGAAATGTCACGCTTGACGCCTACAGTGCGTCTATTGCGGGAACTGATCGAACACTACTGCCTGAAACCTGCGTAATTTAACCCCTGCCCATTCGTACATAGAAGGAGAGCGAGCGTGTCGCCAAGCCTGTTCCGACGATAACCATCAGCCCGCTGTGCGCTTTCATGATTCATCCTTTTTCGGCTGCTTTTTATTACAGGCCCAGGTGTTATGCCCGACTACGTAAATTGGCTTCGTCACGCTTCGCCCTACATCAATGCCCACCGCGACTGCACCTTTGTGGTCATGCTCCCGGGCGACGGTGTGGAACACCCCAACTTCGGCAATATCGTCCACGACCTGGTGCTGCTCCACAGCCTCGGCGTGCGGCTGGTGCTGGTCCATGGCTCACGCCCACAGATCGAAACCCGTCTTGAAGCGCGTGGCCTCACCCCGGCTTACCACGAAGGCTTGCGCATCACCGATGCTGCAACGCTGGAGTGTGTGATCGACGCAGTCGGCCACTTGCGCATTGCCATTGAAGCGCGCCTGTCCATGGACATGGCTTCCTCGCCGATGCAGGGCTCGCGCCTGCGGGTAGCCAGCGGCAACCTGGTGACCGCACGGCCAATCGGTGTGCTCGAAGGGGTGGACTACCACCACACCGGCGAAGTGCGCCGGGTCGACCGCAAGGGCATCAACCGCCTGCTGGACGAGCGCTCCATCGTGCTGTTGTCGCCTCTGGGTTACTCGCCCACTGGCGAGATATTCAACCTGGCTTGCGAAGACGTCGCCACGCGCGCCGCCATCGACCTGGGCGCCGACAAACTGCTGCTGTTCGGCGCCGATCTGGGCCTGATCGATGAGCATGGCCGCCTGGTGCGCGAACTGCGCCCGCAACAAGTGCCAGCGCATCTGCAGCGCCTGGGCAAAAGTAACTATCAGGCCGAATTGCTCGATGCAGCCGCAGAGGCATGCCGGGGCGGGGTTGGGCGCAGCCACATCGTGAGCTACGCCGAAGACGGCGCCTTGCTCACCGAGCTGTTTACCCGGGACGGCGGCGGTACGCTGGTGGCCCAGGAACAATTCGAGCAGGTGCGCGAAGCGGCGATTGAAGACGTCGGTGGGTTGCTCGACCTGATCAGCCCGCTGGAAGAGCAGGGCATCCTGGTGCGCCGCTCGCGGGAAGTGCTGGAGCGTGAGATCGAACAGTTCAGCGTGGTGGAGCGCGAGGGCATGATCATCGCTTGCGCGGCGCTGTACCAGATCGCGGATTCGGATGCGGGCGAGCTGGCATGCCTGGCGGTCAACCCGGAGTACCGTCATGGTGCGCGGGGTGATGTGTTGCTGGAACGCATCGAGACCCGGGCGCGGGCGCAGGGTTTGAAGACCTTGTTTGTCCTCACCACCCGTACCGCCCACTGGTTCCGTGAGCGCGGTTTTGAACCGAGCAGCGTGGACCGCCTGCCGTCGGCGCGGGCGTCGCTGTACAACTACCAGCGTAACTCGAAGATTTTCGAAAAGGCGCTGTAACTAATAGCAGGGGCAGGTTTTTGTGGGAGCTGGCTTGCCTGCGATACAAGCACCTCGGTCTTTCAGTTGATCCGAGGTGATGCAATTGCAGGCAAGCCAGCTCTCACATTGGATTGCGTTTAATCTCGAGCGAATTTGTCAGTGACGAACGCCGAATAGTCCGGCAGCACCGTCTCAACCTTCCCCTGTTCCTTCAAGAACTTCGCTGTTTCCCCAATCGCCTTCGCCGTGCCGCCTTTAAGCAGCGCGTCGGTTTGCTGCGCCTGGGCGTCGGGGAATGTGGTGCCGGCCAGCAACTCAGGAATGTCGGCGGCGTTCGAGCCTGTCAATTTAGCGATTTTCTGCACAGGCTCGGAATCCACCGTCCAGCTCTCTTTATGGGCGGCGTAGTCGGCGAATGAGTCGAGGGTAACTTTGGCAAACCTGGCCACTACGTCAGGATGTTTTTCGGCGAAATCCTTGCGGGCCACCCACACTTCAAAGGTGGGCGCACCCCACTGACCCACTTGGGCCGCGTCTGTCAGGGTTTTGCCGGTCTTGCGGATCTCGCCCAGGGCGGGCGACCACACGAAGGCGCCGTCAATATCGCCCCGTTTCCACGCGGCGGCGATTTCGGCTGGTTGCAGGTTCACCACTTTGACTTTTTTAGTGTCCAGGCCCCAGTGCTTCAACGCGCCGAGCAGGCTGTAATGAGAGGTTGAGACAAAAGGCGTGGCGATGGTTTTGCCGACCAGGTCCTGCGGTGTGTCGATGCCGCTGCCGTTGCGCACTACCAAGGCTTCAGAAGCATTGATCTGCGCCGATACGATGAACGCCACGATCGGTAGATGGCGTGAAGCCGCCGCTGCGAGCGGGCTGGAACCCAGATTGCCGATCTGGACGTCGCCGGACGCGATGGCCGTCACGACTTCAGGCCCACTGTTGAACCGGCGCCAGGCGATTTTCTCGCCGATGGCCTTCTCATAGAGGCCGTCGGCCTGAGGGACTTTGCTGGGGTCAATACCGGTTTGGTAGCCGATGGTTAAATCGGCCGCGTTGACACCAAAAGAAAGTATTAGTGACACAAAAACTGTAACAAATTGACGGGAGGATGTGCGTTTGGCCATGATGGCGTCGCCTTTTTGATCGTGGGTGACGTATGCAACAGTACGGCCACACTAATCGATCTAAAAAAAGGCTGGTAAATACCCTTTAGGAATTAGCTTATGGAGCGGTTCGTTCCCCCGAACGTGCTCGCTTCATGGAAAGCCTTATTCCTGGATCGTATGAAAAAGAATGAAACAATTCTTTTTGGGTGTATGAAAAACTCATTACCCTGCAGGGACCAAATTAACTGCGATTAGACGAAGGTAGTAGACACACAAGGTTACGATTGACTTGGTAGTCACTATCTGGCGCTAATCGCGCATCTGTGGATCAAGGGCGTCAGACCCGAGACCTTAGAAATACAAAAATTAGAAATGAGAGGAGCGGTACATGAAGAAGTCCACCTTGGCTTTGGCTGTAGCTTTGGGCGCAATTGCCCAGCAAGCAGGCGCTGCCGGTTTCATCGAAGACAGCAAGGCCACACTGGGTCTGCGTAACTTCTACATCAACACTGACAACCGTGACGACGCTACCAAAGCGGCCGGTGCACAGAGCAAGCAAGAAGAATGGGGCCAAGCCTTCGACCTGCGTTTCACCTCGGGCTATACCCAAGGTACTGTGGGTTTCGGTCTTGATGCAATCGGCCTGCTGGGCGTGCGCCTGGATTCGGGCGGTGGTACTAACGGCGCGACCAAACGCGGCGGCACCAGCTACGGTTCCTACGGCGGCACTGTCTTCCCAAGCGAGTCCAACGGCAAAGCTGTTAACGACTTTTCCAGCCTGGGCCTGACTGCAAAAGCCAAGATCTCCCAGACCGAACTGAAACTGGGCACCCTGATGCCTAAGTTGCCCGTTATTGTGTCCAACGACGGTCGCCTGCTGCCGCAGACCTTCCAGGGTGGCCAGATCACCACTAACGACATCAAGGACCTGACGCTGGTTGCCGGTCAGATCGAAAAGGCCAAGGGTCGTAACTCCAGCAACGTCGAGAACCTGTCGATTGCCGGTGCCAACGGTCGTAGTGCCACAGGTCGCGACAGCAACAAGTTCTACTACGCCGGCGGTGACTACAAAATCACCAAGGATCTGACTGCCCAGTACTACTACGGCAATCTGGATCAGTTCTACAAGCAGCACTTCCTGGGCCTGCTGCATAACTGGGCAATCGGTCCTGGCGTGTTGAAAACCGACTTGCGCTACTTCAATAGCCGCGACGATGGTGCCAACGGCCACGATGCGAACTACTACACCACCGGTGACTACGGTACTAACGCCGCTGGCGCTACCATCACTAAAGGTAAAGTCGACAACAACCTGTACAGCGGCTTGTTCCTGTACACCGTTGCAGGTCACACCTTCGGTGGCGGTTACCAGGTCAGCAACGGCAACAGCGACTTCCCTTGGTTGAACCAAGGCGACGGTTCCTCGGCCTATCTGACTACTGACATGCAGATCGCCAAGTTCGCCCGTGCCGGTGAACGTACCTGGCAAGCTCGCTACGCTTACGACTTCGCCAAGGTTGGCGTGCCTGGCTTGACCGCCGGCGTGGTTTACCTGCGTGGTGACAATATCGACACCCGTGGCAACACCGGTACACCGCAACGGGCTACAAATGCCAATGGCGCGAACGAGTGGGAACGTGACATCACTGTTGCCTACGTCGTGCCAGAAGGCCCACTGAAAAACGTTGGTGTAGCCTGGAAAAACGCTATGTGGCGCAACGACATTCCTGGCCAGCGTAACCAAGACGAAAACCGTCTGATCGTGAGCTACTCGCTGCCACTGTTCTAGTCGTCTGAGTCAATTCCAAGTGTGCAAAACCTTGCCCGGCGCAATGCCGGGCAAGGTGTCTTGCTTTCAGGTCGGGCTCAACCCCCGCAAGCCCTTCCCGAATCCCCTCTTGTACAGCGTCTCAAGGCCTTCTCGAACCTTGAAAACGATGTTGCTCCTTGCCTGCACCCACGTCCAATGAACAGATTTTTAATATTCCTATATCGTCTAGATAAATCGATATTTATTCTTTTTAAATAATCCGCAATGCATGCACAGTGGGCTCCATAAGCACTCACTAGGAGCCACACCATGAGCCTAAGACTGGGCGACATCGCCCCCGACTTTGAACAGGATTCCAGCGCCGGCAAGATTCGTTTCCACGAATGGCTGGGCGATAGCTGGGGTGTGCTGTTCTCCCACCCGGCGGACTTCACTCCGGTGTGCACCACAGAGCTGGGCTTTACCGCCAAGCTCAAGGACGAATTTGCCAAGCGTGGCGTCAAGGCCATCGCCCTGTCGGTCGACCCTGTGGACTCGCACCACAAGTGGATCGAAGACATCAACGAAACCCAGCACACCGTCGTCAACTTCCCGATTCTGGCTGATGCCGATCGCAAAGTATCGGACCTGTACGACCTGATCCACCCGAATGCCAGCGACACCCTCACCGTGCGTTCCTTGTTCGTGATCGACCCGAACAAGAAGATCCGCCTGACCATCACCTACCCGGCCAGCACCGGTCGCAACTTCCACGAAATCCTGCGGGTCATCGACTCGTTGCAGCTGACCGACAACCATAAGGTCGCCACGCCCGCCAACTGGCAGGACGGTGATGAAGTGGTGATCGTGCCGTCGCTCAAGGATGAGGAAGAGATCAAGAAACGCTTTCCGAAGGGGTATCGCGCGGTGAAGCCGTACCTGCGGCTCACCCCACAACCCAACCGTTAAGGCTCAGGCCGCCATCGCGGGCAAGCCCGGCTCCCACAGTTGACCGCATTCCCCTGTGGGAGCTGGGCTTGCCCGCGATGGCGGTGGTACATCCACCACCGCATTGCGTTGTAAACCGAATCACATAGCAGGGGTTTTCAGGCCGTTTCGACGGCCTTTTTTTTCGCCTGGAGAGGCCTGAATTGCATATGCACTTTAAGAATAAACAAATGAAAAAATAAGATTTATAGATATATAAATGTGCTGATAAGGTCTGTTCCATCTTGGCGACATCGCCACACAGCGAACCGCCGACACTTGCTCAAGGAATACCTGCATGCTGGTCGTAACACTTGGAGGCAGTCCCAGCCAGCGTTCCCGCTCCGGGGTCTTGCTGGATAAAACCCGTCAGTGGCTACAGCAGAAAGGCGTGGAAGTGGTGAGTTATCAGATACGGGACTTCCCGGCCGAAGACTTGCTGCACGCGCGCTTCGACAGCCCCAAGGTCATCGACCTGTTGCAGCAAGTCGCCAATGCCGATGGCTTGGTGATTGCCACGCCGGTGTACAAGGCCTCGTTCTCCGGCGCACTGAAAACTGTGCTGGACCTGCTGCCTGAGCGCGCCCTGGCCCACAAGATCGTTCTGCCGATGGCCACGGGCGGCAGCATCGCCCACATGCTGGCGGTGGACTACGCCCTGAAGCCGGTGTTGTCGGCGCTCAAGGCCCAGGAATTGCTCCACGGTATCTTTGCCGAAGACAGCCAGATCGCCTATGGCGAAGGCAGTGCGCAGGCGCAACTGGTGCCGGTGCTTGAACACCGCTTGCACGAGGCCCTGGAAACTTTCTACAGCGCCATGGCCCGTCGCCCGAAACCGCTGGACCCCCATGTGTTGAATGAACGTTTGTTGAGTGCTCGCTGGAGCATCTGAGCCTTACCGGATTTTGTAGTACTCACCTTACTCAGCCGCCAACGGCCAAGCAGGTGCAGCCAACCCCCTAAACGCACTATTTGGAGAGAGCGCCATGCGCACTGTCATCTTGCGTCGTGGTCTGGTCGCACTGTTTGCTGCGGCTGTGTCCTTCGGCGCCATTGTTCAAGCCCACGCCGCCGAAACCCTGCGGATCGGTTATCAGAAATACGGCACCCTGGTGCTGCTCAAGGCCAAGGGCTCGCTGGAAAAGCGCCTGGCTGCCCAAGGCGTGAACGTGCAGTGGACCGAGTTCCCTGGCGGCCCGCAATTGCTCGAAGGCCTGAACGTCGGCTCCATCGACTTCGGGGTCACCGGCGAGACCCCACCGGTATTCGCCCAGGCCGCTGGTGCCGACCTGCTCTACGTCGCCTACGAACCGCCAGCACCGACCAGCGAAGCGATCCTGGTACCGAAAGATTCGCCGATCAAATCCGTGGCCGAGCTCAAGGGCAAGAAAGTCGTGCTCAACAAAGGCTCCAACGTGCACTACCTGCTGGTACGTGCGCTGGAAGACGCCGGCCTCAAATACACCGACGTGCAGGCCGTATTCCTGCCGCCCGCCGATGCCCGTGCCGCGTTTGAACGTGGCAGCGTGGACGCCTGGGTGATCTGGGACCCGTACCAGGCTGCTGCCGAGAAACAACTGCAAGCCCGCACCCTGCGTGACGGCACCGGCATTGCCGACAACCACCAGTTCTACCTGGCCACCAAACCCTACGCCGAAAAACACCCGGAAGTGATCAAGGCACTGGTGGAAGAAGTGCGCGCGGTGGGCGAATGGTCCAAGGCCAATCCACAGGAAGTCACCGAACAAGTTGCCCCGCTGCTTGGCCTGCCGGCTGACATCACCCTGACCTCGGTGAAACGCCAGGGCTACGGCGCGCTGTTCCTGACCCCGGAAGTGGTCGCCGCCCAGCAGAAAATCGCCGACAGCTTCTACCAACTCAAACTGATCCCCAAGCCCTTGAACATCAAGGACGTCATCTGGACGCCACCCGCCGCCGTTGCCAAAGCGCCGTAATCCGACTTCTTCAGGAGACAACTCCATGAGCCTCAATATTTTCTGGTTTCTGCCTACCCACGGCGACGGCCATTACCTTGGCACCGCCGAAGGCGCACGCGCCGTCGACCACGGTTACCTGCAGCAAGTGGCCCAGGCCGCTGATCGCCTGGGCTTCGGCGGGGTGCTGATCCCCACCGGTCGCTCCTGCGAAGACTCGTGGCTGGTGGCCGCCTCGCTGATTCCGGTGACCCAGCGTCTGAAATTCCTCGTTGCCCTGCGCCCCGGGATCATTTCCCCGACGGTGGCTGCGCGCCAGGCCGCAACCCTGGACCGCCTGTCCGGTGGCCGTGCGCTGTTCAACCTGGTCACCGGCGGTGATCCGGAAGAATTGGCCGGTGATGGCTTGTTCCTCAGCCACGAAGAGCGCTACCAAGCCTCGGTGGAGTTCACCCGCATCTGGCGTCGTGTGCTGGAAGGCGAAACCGTGGATTACGACGGCCAGCACATCAGCGTCAAAGGCGCAAAATTACTCTACCCACCGATCCAGCAACCGCGTCCGCCGCTGTACTTCGGCGGTTCTTCCGAAGCCGCCCAGGACCTGGCTGCCGAGCAAGTGGAAATGGTGCTGACCTGGGGCGAGCCGCCCGCTGCGGTCGCGGAGAAAATCGAGCAGGTGCGCGCCAAGGCCGCCAAGCTGGGACGTACCGTGCGCTTTGGTATTCGCCTGCACGTGATCGTGCGTGAAACCAACGACGAGGCGTGGAAAGCCGCCGACAAACTGATCTCCCATCTGGACGACGACACCATCGCCCGTGCCCAGGCCTCCCTGGCGCGCTTCGATTCCGTCGGCCAGCAACGCATGGCGGCCTTGCATGGTGGCAACCGCGACAACCTCGAAGTCAGCCCCAACCTGTGGGCAGGCGTTGGCCTGGTACGCGGTGGTGCCGGCACGGCGCTGGTGGGCGATGGGCCGACCGTTGCGGCGCGGGTCAAGGAATACGCAGCCCTGGGTATCGACACCTTTATTTTCTCCGGTTATCCCCACCTGGAAGAGTCGTATCGGGTGGCCGAACTGCTGTTCCCGCACCTGGACATCGAACGTCCCGAGTTGCCGAAAAGCGCCGGTTACGTCAGCCCGTTCGGCGAGATGGTCGCCAACGACATCCTTCCCAAAGCTGCGTCACAGAGTTGAGGCGCCGCCATGAACTTTGAAAAATTGAGCCATCGCGTGGCCCCTTGGGTGCTGCCGATCCTGTTGTTGGCGATCTGGCAGTTGTCGGTGTCGGCCGGTTGGTTGTCGACGCGTATTCTGCCGGCGCCCAGCGCCGTGATCGAAGCCGGGATCAACCTGGTACGCAGCGGCGAAATCTGGACGCACCTGGCGATCAGCGGCTGGCGCGCGGGCCTGGGGTTTGTGATCGGTGGCAGCATCGGTCTGGCCCTGGGCTTTATCACCGGGTTGTCGAAGTGGGGCGAGCGCCTGCTGGACAGCTCGGTGCAGATGATCCGCAACGTGCCGCACCTGGCGCTGATCCCGCTGGTGATCCTGTGGTTCGGCATTGACGAGACCGCGAAGATTTTCCTGGTCGCCCTCGGCACGCTGTTCCCGATCTACCTGAACACCTACCACGGCATCCGCAACGTCGACCCGGCGCTGGTGGAAATGTCGCGCAGCTACGGCTTGTCCGGTTTCAGCCTGTTTCGCCAGGTGATCCTGCCGGGCGCGTTGCCGTCGATCCTGGTGGGCGTGCGCTTTGCCCTGGGCTTCATGTGGCTGACGCTGATCGTGGCGGAAACCATCTCGGCCAGCTCCGGCATCGGTTACCTGGCAATGAACGCCCGTGAATTCCTGCAGACCGACGTGGTGGTACTCGCCATCGTGATGTACGCCATCCTCGGCAAGTTGGCCGACCTGGCAGCGCGTGGCCTGGAGCGTGTGTGGCTGCGTTGGCACCCGGCTTATCAAGTGAATAAAGGAGGTGCGGCATGACCGCTCAACAACCTCCACGCCTGTTGAAAGGTATCCCGCTGGCGGTGCGCAAGTTGCGCAAGGCCTTTGGCACGCGGGAAGTGCTCAAAGAGATCGACCTGCACATCCCAGCTGGTCAGTTCGTGGCTGTGGTCGGCCGCAGTGGTTGCGGCAAAAGTACCTTGCTACGCCTGCTGGCCGGCTTGGATAAAGCCAGCGGCGGCGAGCTGCTGGCCGGCTCCGCGCCCTTGAGCGAAGCGATTGAAGACACGCGGTTGATGTTCCAGGAAGCGCGCTTGCTGCCGTGGAAAAAGATCATCGATAACGTGGGCCTCGGTCTCAAGGGCAACTGGCGCCCCCAGGCGTTGGAAGCCTTGGAAGCCGTGGGCCTGGCCGAGCGCGCCAATGAGTGGCCAGCGGCCTTGTCCGGTGGCCAGAAGCAGCGTGTGGCCCTGGCTCGTGCCCTGATCCACCAACCGCGCCTGCTGCTGCTCGATGAGCCGTTGGGCGCCCTGGATGCCCTGACCCGCATCGAGATGCAGCAACTGATCGAAAACCTCTGGCAGAAACACGGTTTCACCGTGTTGCTGGTAACCCACGACGTCAGCGAAGCCGTGGCAATTGCCGACCGCGTGATCCTGATCGAAGACGGCGAGATCGGCCTCGACCTGATCGTCGACCTGCCGCGCCCACGTGCCCGGGGCTCACACCGCCTGGCTGCGCTGGAAGCCGAAGTGCTCAACCGCGTGCTGTCGTTGCCGGGCTCGCCGCCGGAACCCGAACCTGTTTCACCGCTGCCTACGCAATTGCGTTGGGCTCAATAACTCACTCGTCCCTGAAGGAAGAACACCATGACTATTAAAGCCATCAACGTGCGTAACCAGTTCAAAGGCACCATCAAGGAAATCGTCGAAGGCGACGTGCTGTCGGAAATCGACGTGCAGACTGCGTCCGGCATCGTGACTTCGGTGATCACCACTCGCTCGGTCAAAGAGCTGGAATTGGTGATTGGCAGTGAAGTGATTGCCTTCGTTAAATCCACCGAGGTGTCGATCGCCAAGTTGTGATCGAGATTTGCGGTGCTCTTAAGGCCGCTTTCGCGAGCAAGCCCGCTCCCACATTTGACCGAGTTTCAACTTTGAAATGCATTCAAATGTGGGAGCTGGCTTGCCTGCGAAGGGGCACGCCCAGCCACCACAAGGCTCAACGCTTGGGCAAATAGGCTGGCAGGTAGAGCCCCACATACGCATCAAACACCCGCATCCCTTCCTCCGCCATGCGCGGTGTGATCAGCCCATGCTGATGCACCGAACGCGCGTACACGCGGTCGCTCAGTTCCAGCGCCAGTGCAAACACATCCACATCGTTTGGCAAGGTCGGCACTTCAAAGTGACGGTTGAACACGGCGAGCATCAGGTCGCCCAACTCCAGGTCATGCTGACGGTCCGCCTGGGTCACTTCCGTCAGCCCGTGCTGCGCCAGGATCAGCTGGCGAGCGGCGGCGTCCTGCTCATAGATGGTGAGCATGCGGTGTTCGACGATATAGGACAGGTCGCGCCAGTGCTTGAGTGATTCATGGTCGATGGGTGCCTGGATGGCGGCCCGGAAGGCCGCGTGCACATCGGCCGTCAGCGCTTCGAGAAGGGCCGGCACGCTGGCGAAGAAGTGGTACACCGACGACGGCGGAATCTGCGCCCGCTCGGCCACGCTGTAGATCGACAAGCCGGCCACGCCTTCGGCGGCCAGCAAGGTGCGGGCGGCGTCGAGAATCGCGTCGATCCGGGCCTGGCTGCGGGCGCGGGGTTTGCGAGGGGGGGCGGGGCGGGTGGTCATGGAAGTCTCCTACAAGGCAGCGGGCATTGTACGCAGAGCCACTGGATGATCCATACCTTGTGGCGAGGGAGCTTGCTCCCGCTGGACTGCGCAGCAGGCCCAAAATCAGCGCCCCAGTACTGCCTGAAAGAACCGGGTAGCTTTATTGGGGCCGCTTCGCAGCCCAGCGGGAGCAAGCTCCCTCGCCACAACGGCCATAAAAAAACGCCGCAGGCCAATAGCCTGCGGCGTTCTTTTAATGCAGCCGCCGTTTAGACGGTATGCAGGTACCAGTTGTACTCAAGGTCGGAGATGGAGTGTTCAAACTCTTCCAGCTCACTTTCCTTACAGGCGACGAAGATATCGATGTACTTAGGATCGATGTACTTGGCCATCACCTCGCTGTCGTCCAACTCGCGCAAGGCATCGCGCAGGTTGTTCGGCAGGCTCTGCTCGTTCTGCTCGTAGCTGTTGCCTTCCACCGGTGCGTTGGGCTCGATCTTGTTGGTCAGGCCGTGGTGCACGCCTGCCAAGACCGAAGCCATCAGCAGGTAAGGGTTGGCGTCGGCGCCGGCCACACGGTGTTCGATACGCACCGCGTCGGACGAGCCGGTCGGTACGCGAATCGCCACGGTGCGGTTGTCCAGGCCCCAGCACGGCGAGTTCGGCACGTAGAACTGTGCGCCGAAACGACGGTAGGAGTTGACGTTGGGGCACAGGAACGCCATTTGGGCGGGTAGGGTCTCGAGCACACCGCCGATCGCGTGACGCAATGCGGCGTTCTGCTCGGGATCCTCGCTGGCAAAGATGTTCTTGCCTTCCTTGTCCAGGATCGAAATGTGCACGTGCAAACCGTTGCCTGCCTGGCCTGGGTAAGGCTTGGCCATGAAGGTGGTGTCCATCTCATGGTCGTAGGCGATGTTCTTGATCAGGCGCTTGAGCAATACGGCGTAGTCGCAGGCCTTGATCGGGTCGGCCACGTGGTGCAGGTTCACTTCGAACTGCGCCGGGGCACTTTCCTTGACGATGGCGTCGGCCGGGATGCCTTGCTCCTTGGCACCTTCCAGGATGTCCTGGAGGCAGTCGACGTATTCGTCGAGGTCGTCGATCAGGTAGACCTGTGTCGAGTGCGGGCGTTTGCCGGAAATCGGCGAGCGGGGCGGTTGTGGGCGGCCGTTCACGTTCTCCTGGTCGATCAGGTAGAACTCGAGTTCGAAGGCGGCGCAGATGGTCAGACCGAGGTCGTCGAATTTGGTTACAACTTGGCGGAGCACTTCGCGTGGATCGGCGAAGAAAGGTTCACCTTCAAGTTCGTGCATGGTCATCAGCAGTTGCGCGGTAGGGCGCTTTTGCCAGGGTTCATTGCACAGGGTGTCGGGGATCGGATAACAGATTCGGTCAGCATCACCGATGTCCAGGCCCAGGCCGGTGCTTTCCACCGTCGAGCCGTTGATATCCAGGGCAAATAAAGAGGCAGGCAGGTTAATGCCCTTCTCGTAAACCTTGTGGAGGCTGGTGCGTTCGATGCGCTTGCCGCGCACCACACCATTCATATCCGCAATTAGAAGGTCTACGTACAGAACCTCAGGATGATCCTTAAGGAACGCGTTCGCTTCGTTAAGCTGAACGGCACGCGGGGGTACCGACATGATGCAACACCTTTGTTGTTAAAAATATCAATCATTGATCTTTTCTGGTTTCAGTCAACCCGAACGGCATGCCGAAGTCAAGCGAGGCCTTTTTTGCCCTAAAAAAGCGCCTCGAAGGCTTTTTTGGGGCTTTTTGGGGCGGTTTTTTGGGTTTGGACGGCTTGGGACTAGCAGGCTTGAGCGGGCCGTGTTGTATTTTTTACGGGGGTGTTGTGTAAAAAAATGAACAAGGCTAAGCTCGATTCAAACCCATAACAGCAATAATACCGGGGTGCTTCATGTCTCGCCTGCCGTTAATCGGCGTCACCGCCTGCTCCAAACAGGTCGGTCTGCATGCTTATCACATCAGTGGCGACAAATACGTCCGTGCAGTGGCCACCGCTGCCAAGGGCTTGCCATTGATCATTCCGTCCCTTGGGCATCTGCTCGACCCGGCCAATATTCTTGACGGCCTGGATGGCATCCTCTTTACCGGCTCTCCCTCCAATATCGAACCCTTTCACTACGACGGTCCGGCCAGTGCGCCTGGGACTGCTCATGATTCTGCACGCGACCAGACCACATTGCCGTTGCTGCGCGCCGCGATTGCTGCAGGCGTTCCGGTACTGGGCATCTGCCGGGGCTTCCAGGAGATGAACGTGGCGTTTGGCGGCAGCCTGCACCAGAAGGTTCATGAAGTGCCGGGCATGATGGATCACCGCGAAGACGACACGCAGCCGCTGGACGTCCAGTACGGCCCGGCGCACGCCGTGGCGATCTCCCCGAATGGGGTATTGGCAAGCCTGGGGTTGCCACAGACGATTGAGGTCAACTCGATCCACGGGCAGGGCGTTGACCGCCTGGCGCCTGGGCTTCTGGTCGAAGCGACGGCGCCGGACGGCCTGATCGAAGCTTTTTCGGTGAAACAGGGCAAGGCTTTTGCTTTAGGAGTGCAATGGCACCCCGAATGGCAGGTAAGCTCTAACCCGCACTACCTAGCGATCTTCCAGGCATTTGGCACCGCCTGTCGAAAGCGGGCGATGCAACGCGACGCGGATGCTGCGTCAACCAACGCCTGACCTTTAATGGATGTCAGGAAACCCAGCCCAGAGGCATTTATGAGTAACAACCTCGACCAGCTCACCGATTGGTTGAAAGACCACAAGATCACAGAAGTCGAATGCATGATTGGCGACCTCACGGGCATCACCCGGGGCAAGATCTCGCCGACCAACAAGTTCATTGCCGAGAAAGGCATGCGCCTGCCCGAGAGCGTTCTGTTGCAGACCGTGACCGGCGACTATGTCGAAGACGACATCTATTACGAACTGCTCGACCCGGCCGACATCGACATGATCTGCCGCCCCGACCAGAACGCCGTGTACCTGGTGCCTTGGGCCATCGAGCCGACCGCCCAGGTGATCCACGACACCTACGACAAGCAAGGCAACCCGATCGAGCTGTCGCCGCGCAACGTGCTCAAGAAAGTCCTCAAGCTCTATGCCGACAAAGGCTGGCAGCCTATCGTGGCGCCGGAGATGGAGTTCTACCTGACCAAGCGCTGCGAAGACCCGGACTTCCCGCTGCAACCGCCGATCGGCCGTTCCGGGCGCCCGGAGACCGGTCGCCAGTCCTTCTCTATAGAAGCGGCCAACGAATTCGACCCGCTGTTCGAAGACGTCTACGACTGGTGCGAACTGCAGGAGCTGGACCTCGACACCCTGATCCACGAGGACGGCACGGCACAGATGGAAATCAACTTCCGTCACGGCGATGCCCTGTCTCTGGCCGACCAGATCCTGGTGTTCAAGCGCACCATGCGCGAAGCCGCGCTCAAGCACGACGTGGCTGCCACCTTCATGGCCAAGCCGATGACCGGCGAGCCCGGCAGCGCGATGCACCTGCACCAGAGCATCATCGACATCGCCACTGGCAAGAACGTCTTCTCCAATGAAGACGGGACCATGAGCCAGCTGTTCCTCAACCACATTGGCGGCCTGCAGAAATTCATCCCTGAATTGCTGCCGTTGTTTGCCCCCAACGTGAACTCGTTCCGCCGCTTCCTGCCGGACACCTCGGCGCCCGTGAACGTGGAATGGGGCGAAGAAAACCGCACTGTGGGCCTGCGCGTACCGGATGCCGGCCCGCAGAACCGCCGCGTGGAAAACCGCCTGCCGGGCGCCGACGCCAACCCATACCTGGCGATTGCCGCCAGCCTGCTGTGTGGCTTCATCGGCATGGTCGAAGGCCATAACCCGAGCGCGCCGGTGGTCGGCCGTGGTTACGAGCGCCGCAACCTGCGCCTGCCGTTGACCATCGAAGACGCCCTGGAACGCATGGAAAACAGCAAGACCATCGAGAAATACCTGGGTCAGAAATTCATCACCGGCTACGTCGCGGTCAAGCGGGCCGAGCATGAAAACTTCAAGCGCGTGATCAGCTCATGGGAGCGGGAATTCCTGCTCTTTGCCGTCTGATGCGCCGGGCGGGCCGTGGGAACGGCTCGCCCTCACCTGAAACATCTAGGAGATTGGTATGTCCAGCAACAACCCGCAAACCCGTGAATGGCAAGCCTTGAGCAGCGATCATCACTTGGCGCCGTTCAGCGATTTCAAGCAATTGAAAGAGAAGGGCCCACGGATCATCACCAAAGCCCACGGCGTTTACCTGTGGGACAGCGAAGGCAACAAGATCCTCGATGGCATGGCTGGCTTGTGGTGCGTGGCGATCGGTTACGGTCGTGACGAACTGGCTGATGCTGCCGCCAAGCAGATGAAAGAACTGCCGTACTACAACCTGTTCTTCCAGACCGCCCACCCGCCTGTGCTGGAACTGGCCAAGGTTATTTCCGACGTCGCACCGGCCGGCATGAACCACGTGTTCTTCACCGGTTCCGGCTCGGAAGGCAACGACACTATGCTGCGTATGGTCCGCCACTACTGGGCGATCAAGGGCCAGCCGAACAAGAAAACCATCATCAGCCGCAAGAATGGCTACCACGGCTCCACCGTGGCCGGCGCCAGCCTGGGCGGCATGACCTACATGCATGAGCAGGGCGACTTGCCGATCCCGGGCATCACCCACATCGCCCAGCCGTACTGGTATGGCGAAGGCGGCGACATGAGCCCGGAAGAGTTCGGGATCTGGGCCGCCAACCAGCTGGAAGAGAAGATCCTGGAAATCGGCGTGGACAACGTCGGTGCCTTCATTGCCGAGCCGATCCAGGGCGCCGGCGGTGTGATCGTACCGCCAGACACCTACTGGCCGCGCATCAAGGAAATCCTTGCCAAGTACGACATCCTGTTTGTCGCCGACGAAGTGATCTGCGGTTTCGGCCGTACCGGTGAGTGGTTCGGTAGCGACTTCTACGACCTCAAGCCCCACATGATGACCATTGCCAAGGGCCTGACCTCGGGCTACATCCCCATGGGTGGCCTGATCGTACGCGACGACATCGTTGCCGTGCTCAACGAAGGCGGTGATTTCAACCACGGCTTTACCTACTCCGGTCACCCGGTGGCCGCCGCGGTCGCCCTGGAAAACATCCGCATCCTGCGTGATGAAAAAATCGTCAGCCGTGTCCACGAAGAAACGGCACCGTATTTGCAGAAACGTCTGAGGGAACTGGCTGATCACCCGTTGGTGGGTGAAGTGCGCGGTGTGGGCATGCTCGGTGCGATTGAGCTGGTGCAGGACAAAGCCACGCGCAAACGCTACGAAGGCAAAGGTGTGGGCATGATCTGCCGCACATTCTGCTTCGAGAATGGCCTGATCATGCGCGCCGTGGGCGACACCATGATCATTTCGCCGTCGCTGGTGATCAGCAAGGCTGAAATCGACGAGCTGGTGACCAAGGCTCGCCACTGCCTGGACCTGACTTTGGCGGCATTGCAGGGCTAAGTGCTAGGCTCAGTGCGCAGCGGCTTTCGGGCGCTGCGTGCTGAGCAGTTATAAATGAGGCTTTGGTTGAAAGCCGGCCTCGGAACTTGCCAGACTGTCGCCCTGTTTTGTTGCCCTTAGACGGGCCGCATAACGATGAAGAACGTGGCCCAAAAAAGAAAAAATTGGAGCATCACCAAATGAAGGCATTAGGTTTGAAGAACGCTGGCAAGACCCTCCTCGCCTTGTCCCTGATGGGCGCAATGGCGGGCGCGGCCCAGGCAGACAATAAAGTGCTGCACGTGTACAACTGGTCCGACTACATTGCACCGGACACCATCGCCAACTTTGAAAAAGAGTCGGGCATCAAGGTGGTGTACGACGTTTTTGACAGCAACGAAACCCTGGAAGCCAAGTTGCTGGCAGGCAAGTCCGGTTACGACATCGTCGTACCGTCGAACAACTTCCTCGCCAAGCAGATCAAGGCGGGTGTTTACCAGGAGCTGGACAAGTCCAAACTGTCCAACTACGACAACCTGAACAAATCCCTGCTCAAAGCCGTGTCGGTCAGCGACCCGGACAACAAGCACGCCTTCCCGTACATGTGGGGTTCGATCGGCATCGGTTACAACCCGGAGAAGGTCAAGGCCGCACTGGGTATCGACAAGATCGACTCGTGGGACGTGATCCTCAAGCCGGAAAACCTCGCCAAGCTCAAAAGCTGCGGCGTGAGCTTCCTCGACTCGCCAACCGAAATGCTGCCAGTCGCGCTGCATTATCTGGGCCTGCCGACCGACACCCAGAAGAAGGCTGACCTCAAGCAAGCCGAGGACCTGTTCCTCAAGCTGCGCCCATCGATCGGCTACTTCCACTCGTCCAAGTACATCTCGGACCTCGCCAACGGCAACATCTGCGTGGCCGTGGGTTACTCGGGTGACGTGCAGCAAGCCAAGTCCCGCGCGGCTGAAGCCGGTGGCAAGGTCAAGGTGGCCTACGACATTCCGAAAGAAGGCGCTGGCAGCTTCTATGACATGGTCGCCATCCCTAAAGATGCCGAAAACGTCGACGCCGCCTACAAGTTCATGAACTACCTGCTCGAGCCTAAAGTGATGGCCGGGATCACCAACAGCGTACGTTTCCCGAACGGTAACGAGAAAGCCACTGCACTGGTGGACAAGGACATCACCAGCGACCCGGGCATCTACCCGCCAGCTGACGTGCAAGCCAAGCTCTACGCCATTGCTGACTTGCCGGCTGCAACCCAGCGTGAAATGACACGCAGCTGGACCAAGATCAAATCGGGCAAGTAAGCCTTAAAACAGTAGGAGGGGCAGGTTGACTGCCCTTCTTACACATTAAATGACAGAAAGTTTTGCCGGATCGGTTTATCGAGGGTAAGTTGCGCGCCGGTTTTGTTGCCGGGCAACAACTTTGGGCCCAACTATTTAAGAGGACCTCCACTTGCCAATTTCTTTATTTCGCAAAGCCTTGCTGGTGGGCGCAGGTATCACGCTGGCGTTGAGCGTGCAGGCCGCACCGACTGTGCATATTTATAACTGGTCGGACTACATTGGCCCCGACACCCTGGCCAACTTCGAAAAGGCCACCGGCATCAAGCCTGTGTATGACGTGTTTGATTCCAACGAAACCCTGGAAGGCAAGTTGCTGGCCGGTCGTACCGGTTACGACGTGGTCGTGCCGTCCAACCACTTCCTCGGCAAGCAGATCAAGGCCGGGGCGTTCCAGAAGCTCGACCGTTCATTGCTGACCAATTATTCCAACCTGGACCCGGTGCTGCTCAAGCGCCTGGAAAAGAACGACCCGGGTAATCAATACGCCGTGCCGTACCTGTGGGGCACCAACGGCATTGGTTACAACGTCGATAAAGTGAAGGAAGTGCTGGGCGTCGACCATATCGACTCCTGGGCCGTGCTGTTCGAGCCGGAGAACATGAAGAAGCTGGCCAGTTGCGGCGTGTCGTTCATGGACTCGGCCGATGAAATGCTGCCGGCAGTGCTCAACTACATGGGCCTGAACCCCAACAGCACCAACCCCGAAGACTACAAGAAGGCCGAAGAGAAGCTGCTCAAAGTGCGGCCCTACGTGACCTACTTCCATTCGTCCAAATACATCTCGGACCTGGCCAACGGCAACATTTGCGTGGCGGCAGGGTTTTCCGGTGATGTGTTCCAGGCCAAGGCCCGTGCGGCTGAGGCGGGCAAAGGCGTGAACATCGCCTACGTGATTCCGAAAGAGGGCGGCAACCTGTGGTTTGACGTGCTGGCGATCCCCGCGGACGCAGCCAACGTCAAAGAGGCCCACGCCTTCATCAACTATTTGCTGAAACCTGAGGTGATCGCTCAGGTCAGTGATCAAGTCGGTTACGCCAACCCTAACCCTGGGGCGGACAAACTGATGGAGCAATCGATACGCACCGACGCAGCGGTTTACCCACCGCAGGCGGTTCTCGATCGGACATTCGTCAACTTCGAGTTACCCCCGAAAGTGCAACGTTTAATGACCCGTAGCTGGACCAAGGTCAAGACGGGCAAGTAAGGCTCAAACTATCCAAGGTTCGCCCGCCTCGGGCGCACAGAATTTTTTGTTGGGAGTTTCGTAAATGGCAGTTGCCTCCGGCGCCTATAAGAAAGCCCTCGAGGGCGACCAGACACCGAAAAAGGTGTTGGTCAAAATCGACCGGGTCACGAAGAAGTTCGACGAGACGATTGCCGTGGACGATGTGTCCCTGGAAATCAAGAAAGGCGAGATCTTCGCCTTGCTCGGCGGTTCGGGTTCGGGCAAATCCACCTTGCTGCGCATGCTCGCAGGCTTCGAGCGCCCAACGGAAGGTCGCATCTACCTCGACGGTGTGGACATCACCGACATGCCGCCCTACGAGCGGCCGATCAACATGATGTTCCAGTCCTACGCCCTGTTCCCGCACATGACCGTGGCGCAAAACATCGCCTTCGGCCTGCAACAGGACAAGATCCCCAAGGCCGAGATCGACGCCCGTGTGGCCGAGATGCTCAAGCTGGTGCAGATGAGCCAGTTCGCCAAGCGCAAGCCGCACCAGTTGTCCGGTGGCCAGCGTCAGCGTGTGGCCCTGGCGCGTTCCCTGGCCAAACGCCCGAAACTGCTGCTGCTCGATGAGCCCATGGGCGCGCTGGACAAGAAGCTGCGTTCGCAGATGCAGCTGGAGCTGGTGGAGATCATCGAGCGCGTGGGCGTGACCTGCGTGATGGTGACCCACGACCAGGAAGAGGCCATGACCATGGCCGAGCGCATCGCGATCATGCACCTGGGCTGGATCGCCCAGATCGGCAGCCCGATCGACATCTATGAAACCCCCACCAGCCGCCTGGTGTGCGAGTTCATCGGCAACGTCAACATCTTCGACACCCAGGTGGTGGACGACGCCGAAGGCCACGCGGTGCTCAAGTGCCCGGACCTGGACCGCGACATCTACGTGGGCTATGGCATCGCCACCGCCGTGGAAGACAAGTCGGTGACTTACGCCATCCGCCCTGAAAAGCTGCTGGTGACCACCGAAATGCCGACCTGCGAGCACAACTGGTCCAGCGGCAAGGTGCACGACATCGCCTACCTGGGCGGTCATTCGGTGTTCTACGTGGAACTGCCCAGCGGCAAGCTGGTGCAGTCGTTCGTGGCCAACGCCGAGCGCCGTGGCCAACGCCCAACCTGGGGTGACCAGGTGTACGTGTGGTGGGAAGACGACAGCGGCGTGGTACTTCGCTCATGAACATGAAGAAGCTCAAGCGCCAGCTGCAACGAATAACACCCGGTGGCCGGCATGTGGTCATCGGGATCCCTTTCCTCTGGCTATTCCTGTTCTTCATGCTGCCGTTCTTCATCGTCTTGAAGATCAGCTTTGCCGAAGCCGACGTCGCGATCCCGCCTTACACCGAGATCTACACCTTCGTTGAGCAGAAGCTGCAGTTGGTGCTCAACCTGGCCAACTACGCGATGCTGGGCGACGACGAGTTGTACATCGCCGCCTACCTGGGCTCGCTGAAGATGGCGTTTTTCAGCACGCTGCTGTGCCTGCTGATCGGCTATCCAATGGCCTACGCCATTGCCAGTGCGCGCAAAGAGATGCAGACCGTGCTGGTGCTGCTGATCATGATGCCGACCTGGACCGCGATCCTGATCCGCGTGTATGCGTGGATGGGCATCCTCAGCAACAACGGTTTGCTCAACGGTTTCCTGATGTCCATGGGGCTGATCAACGAGCCGCTGCAGATCCTCAACACCAACATCGCGGTGTATATCGGCGTGGTCTATTCGTACCTGCCGTTCATGATCCTGCCGCTGTACGCCAACCTGGTGAAACACGACCAGAGTCTGCTGGAAGCCGCATCCGACCTGGGTTCGAGCACCTTCAACAGCTTCTGGAAAATCACCGTGCCGCTGTCCAAGAACGGCATCATCGCCGGCTGCATGCTGGTGTTCATCCCGGTCGTGGGTGAGTTCGTGATTCCCGAGCTGCTTGGCGGCCCGGAAACCCTGATGATCGGTAAAGTGCTGTGGCAAGAATTCTTCAACAACCGTGACTGGCCGGTGGCGTCTGCCCTGGCGGTGGTGATGCTGGCGATCCTGATCGTGCCGATCATCCTGTTCAACCGCAGCCAAGCCAAAGAGATGGAGGGCAAGATATGAAGCGCGTCAGTTTCTCAAGCTTCATGCTGGTGGCGGGGTTGTTGTTCATCTACCTGCCGATGCTGATCCTGGTGATCTACTCGTTCAACGAATCCAAGCTGGTGACCGTGTGGGGCGGTTGGTCGGTGAAGTGGTACGTGGGCCTGCTGGACAACACCCAATTGATGGGCTCGGTGGCCCGCTCCTTGGAAATCGCCTGCTACACGGCGGTGGCTGCGGTGGCGCTGGGTACATTGGCGGCCTTCGTGCTGACGCGTATCAGCCACTTCAAGGGCCGCACGCTGTTCGGCGGCCTGGTGACGGCGCCGTTGGTGATGCCAGAAGTGATCACCGGTCTGTCGCTGTTGCTGCTGTTCGTGGCCATGGCGCAGATGATCGGTTGGCCCCAGGAACGTGGCATCGTCACTATCTGGATCGCCCACACCACCTTCTGCGCGGCGTATGTGGCGGTGGTGGTGTCGGCACGCTTGCGTGAGCTGGACCTGTCGATCGAAGAAGCGGCCATGGACCTGGGTGCGCGGCCGTGGAAGGTGTTCTTCCTGATTACCATCCCGATGATCGCGCCATCGTTGGCGGCGGGCGGCATGATGTCGTTCGCGCTGTCCCTCGATGACCTGGTACTGGCCAGCTTCGTGTCGGGCCCGGGCTCGACCACCTTGCCGATGGAAGTGTTCTCGGCGGTGCGCCTGGGGGTTAAACCCGAGATCAACGCCGTGGCCAGCCTCATCCTGCTGGCGGTGTCGCTGGTGACCTTCCTGGTGTGGTTCTTCAGCCGTCGTGCCGAAGAACACCGCAAGAAAGCCATTCAGCAAGCCATTGAAGAAGCGGCGGCGGACGGCTGGCAACAGCCTGACAAGCGCCGCGCGCCTGCACCGGTCTAACTGGCGCAACGCGGTAAGAAATGTGGGAGCTGGCTTGCCTGCGATAGCAATCTATCAGTGATTGATTGGTTTACTGATACATCGCTATCGCAGGCAAGCCAGCTCCCACAGTGGTTTTGTGGTGTTTATAGGGTTGTGTTTCAGGCAACCCACGGCGACTTGCGAATCACCTCCACAAAGTTCATCGGCTTGAACCCTGGCTCCTGATCCACCAGCACATCCGTCTTCACGTTGCCAAACGTGGTCTGCGGGCGATGGCGCAAGCCGTCGGCGAATGCGCAGATGATGCACTCCTTGAACCCTTCACCCCGTGGATGCGCATGCACCACCGCTTCGCGCTGCACGCTGGAAAATGCCGCGTAGTCCATGCCCAGCACGTCCATTTCCACGCCCGCCGTCACCAGTGCCACGGTGGGGCGCAAATGCTGCGGCACCCCCGGTGTGGTGTGCAGGGCGATGGACAACCACACCTGTTCGATATCGTCATCGCTCAGCCCGTAAGGCTTGAGGAACGCCGCCGCGGCGTTGGCGCCGTCCACTTCGAAACGCTCGTTGTCACTGCGATGGCCTTCGACCAGGCCCAGGTCGTGGAACATCGCGCCGACGTACAGCAGCTCCGGGTTGTAGGCCAGTTGTTTGCGCTCACCGCTCAAGGCGCCGAACAGGAATACACGGCGGGAGTGGTGGTACAGCAGGTCCGATTCGACGTCGCGGATGTATTCGGTGGTGGCCTTGGCCAGGGCGCTGTCCGGGATCTGGATGCCGGCGATGGTGGTGCTCATGGTCGTTCTCCTCAAGAAAGCGCCGGGGGTGGCGCCGATGAGTCCAGTCTGGTCGCGCGCCCGCGAAGGGGCTATCGCCGCGAGGGCGCGATCCCGGCCAACCTGCCGTCATATCGCGCCAGCCTTAATCATCTCTTGAGGCTTGAGCAGATCAAATGTGGGAGCGGGCTTGCTCGCGAATGCGGTATGTCAGTTAATACCTGTGGTGACTGAAAAATCGCATTCGCGAGCAAGCCCGCTCCCACAGGGGATTTGTGTTTATCCAGCTAGATAAGGTGTGTTGTTCATGGGCAAAACCGTCGGCATCCTGATCTTCCCCGGCGTCCAGTCACTGGACGTGACCGGCCCCCTGGATGTGTTCTGCGAAGCCAACCGCTTTTTGCTGCCCCAGGATCACTACCGGCTGGAAGTGATCGGCTTCGGCCACGGCAGCCTGGCCGCGTCCAATGGTTTGTCGTTGCAGGCCCACCGGCACTACAGCGAAGCCCTGCAGGCCTACGACCTATTGCTGGTGGCGGGCGGCCCGCAATTGCCGTTCGAAGATTTCGGTGCCGAATTCGATGATTGGCTGCGCGGCGCCACCGCCCGAGCGCAACGCTTCGGCTCGATCTGCAACGGCGCCTTCATGCTCGCCCGCGCCGGGCTGCTCGACGGCAAGACTGTGACCACCCACTGGAACGACGCCGCTGACCTGGCGCGCCTGTGCCCCACGGCCCAGGTCGAGGCCGATCGCCTGTATGTGCAGGACGGCAACCTCTACACCTCGGCGGGGGTCACGGCGGGCATCGACTTGTCGCTGTATTTGCTGGCCCAGGACCACGGCCCGGAAGTCGCGCTGAGCGTGGCTAAGCGCCTGGTGGTGTTCACCCAGCGTTCGGGCGGGCAGTCGCAGTTCAGCCCGTTCCTTACGCCTCACGCCGAAACCACCTCGGCGGTGGCACTGGTGCAGTTGTACGTGCTGGCGAACCTGACGGGAGACCTGACCATTGCGGACTTAGCCAAGGCGGCCAACATGAGCGCGCGCAACTTCTCCCGGGTGTTTGCCCGGGAAGCGCGGATAACCCCGGCCGAGTTCGTCGAGCGGGCGAGGGTGGATGCGGCGCGGGTGATGCTCGAAAGCAGCCCCGCACCGCTCAAGACCGTGGCCTATCAGTGCGGCTTTCGCGACGCCCAGCACATGCGCAGTGTGTTCAATCGCCGGCTGGGCGTGACGCCGCAACAGTTTCGGCTCAACTTTGCGGCGCCGGTTTGAGGGTGTCGTAGGCTTCCAGGGCGCGCAGGGAGTAGATGTACGCAGCGCCGGCGTTCAGCGAGATGGCGGTCGCCAGGGTCGCGGCGACTTCTTCGCGGGTGGCGCCGGCCTTGATCGCCGCGTCGGCATGCACACCGATGCAGCCGTCGCAGCGAGTAGTGATGGCCACGGCGATGGAGATCAGCTCACGGGTCTTGGCGTCGAGGACGTTGTTTTCCTCGGCAGCTTCGCCCAGCGCCATGTAGGCTTTGACCATCTTCGGATTGCTCTTGCCCAGCGCGCCAAAGGCTTTCTTCACGGTAGGCAGCAAGTCGGACCAGTTATTGAACATTGCGGTAACTCCTGAACGGGTTGGGTGTGAAGCCAGTGTGTGCCGTTCGGGGTTGGCGTTATTGTTCAATCCGCTCATCTTTTTGACCGATGTTCGCAAATGAATTCGATCGACACCCTTATCGCGCTGGCCAACCTGCGCGGCAGCCTGGACCTGCGGTGCCAGTTCCAGGGCGACTGGGCCATGGACCACGCGCCGGAAGCATTTGGCGTGGCGCCATACCACATCGTGCTCAGCGGCACCTGCCGGGCCGAGTTGTCGGGCGGCCAGCAGGTGACCCTGGAACCCGGGGATATTCTGTTGATGCCCGGTGGCGCCACCCACTTGCTGCGCAGCCAGGGCGCACGGACTGCGCCGAAGCCGCCACAGGTGATCGACGGCGGGCTGCTCAAGGTGCATCGCCTGGGCGGCAACCAGCCGGACATCGATATGCTGTGTGGCTCCTTTCACTACAACCGCCAGTCGTTGCTGTTCGGTGCGCTGCCGGAATACCTGGTGGTGTCCAGCCGCGAGTGGCAGGGCGATGGGCAACTGGCGGCGTTGATCGCCCTGATGCGCAGTGAAGCGGACGGGCAGCAGCTGGGCGCACGGACTTTTATCGATGCGCTGTCATCGGCGCTCTTCACCCTCATCCTGCGCACCTGGCTGAGCCGCCAGGCGCCGGTCGCCGGCACGTTCGCGCTGTTGGCTGACAAACGCCTGAGCAAGGCCTGGCAAGCAATGTTGGCCGAGCCTGGGCACGAATGGACCATCGACAATCTGGCGGCGGTGGCAACGATGTCGCGGGCGACCTTCATGCGGGCTTTTGTGAAAGTCGCGGGTGTCTCGCCGTGGCTGTTGTTGACACAGTTGCGCATGGAGCTGGCGTACAACCTGCTGCGCCAATCGCGCCTGAGCCTGCTGGATATCGCCGCCCAGGTGGGTTACCAGTCCCAGGCGGCGTTCAGCAAGAAATTCAAGGAGACCTACGGCGAGGCGCCGGGGCGGTTGCGGGCACGATAGTCGCCACAACACAAATCAAATGTGGGAGCGGGCTTGCTCGCGAATGCGGGGTATCAGTCACCAGAAATATCGACTGATCCACCGTATTCGCGAGCAAGCCCGCTCCCACATTTTGACCCTATTTCAAGTTGCTATCGGGCGGGCAGCAATTTCAGGGTGCCGCGCGTATTCGCCGTCACTTCCTCGTCACTGAAATGCGCCTGCTCATACCCGCCCTCGATGTACGTCTCCGCCTGATCCCCATAATGTGCATCAAACGGCACGCCGCTTTGCCCCACCGGGTTGATGGTGAGGGCGTGGGCCGGGTCGGCGAAGTCGATCAGGCGGCGGGTCGACGGGCCGTAGGTCACGGGCCACGGCGCCGGGCCGATCATGGCGGATTGGTTGTTGGGTACTTCGTGGGTGCCCGGCGCAGGGAACGGGCCGACGTTGAACACCTTGTCCAATGGCTTCTGCGTGCCCAGCGGGTGGCCGTGGGTCAGGGTGTGCGCCTTGCCCCATTGCCATTGGCTGGAGTCATCGCCGAAGGTGGCTTTGAGGTGCGCCAGGCTGTTGTCCCAGGCGAGCTTGACGGTGTCGGCGCGCTTGCCATCCCACCACGGCGAATCCGGCGTGGCTGCCAGGCGTGGCAGGGCGGCGTCGATCACGCGGGTGCCGAGCAGGGTCTTGAACAGGGCGTCGCCCAGCTTGGGGTGGAAGGCGGCGTCGGTGAGGTTGAACAGGAACTGGTTGAACAGCGTGGCACTGGTGGAGTCCAGCGGGTAGTCGCCTTTCCAGGCGGCCAGTTGCTCCACCAGCTTGAGCTGCGCCGGGTCCTTGACCACGTCGCGCAATACCGGCAACAGCGGCGCCAGCAACCGAGGGCCGTAGGCGGTGGTGGTGCCTAGCTGCAGTGCCTGGCTGTTGTTCACGTCCCACTTCACGCTCTTGTCGCTCAACTGCGCGTTCAACTGTTGGCCACGATCGGGCAGGTTGTAATAGCCCGGAATCTCCATGCCCGTGGGCGAGACCGGCTGGGCATTGGCCGACACCACATAACCGCGCGCCGGGTTTTCTTCCTGGGGGTTGGCGCTGAAGGGGTAGAAGCCCAGCTTGTCGGCCTGGGCGGTGCTGCCGTCGAGGATGAACCCGGCATTGGCACCCGCCGGGCGGATCGGCAACTGCGCTGCCGCCCACCAGCCGATATCGCCCTTGGCGTTCGCCCACACGATGTTCAGGCCCGGCGCAGATACCTTGGCCGCTGCCGCCCGGGCCTTGGCCAGGGTGTCGGCACGGTTGAGCTGGTAGAACCCTTCGAGGATCGGGTTTTGGG
Organism: Pseudomonas sp. TE24901; assembly: GCF_054058375.1. Classification (NCBI taxonomy): domain Bacteria; kingdom Pseudomonadati; phylum Pseudomonadota; class Gammaproteobacteria; order Pseudomonadales; family Pseudomonadaceae; genus Pseudomonas; species Pseudomonas sp. TE24901. The sequence goes on along the minus strand of NZ_JBSSAF010000001.1, from coordinate 338,941 downwards.
TATCGAGGAAGGCCCACCACATGGCAATCGGCGTCTTGCCGGCGTTCTCACCCAGCACGTCATTGACGATCGGGCCGTGGGGCGACTGGCGCAGGGTGATGGTCACCGGCGCCTGGCCTTTCACGGCAATCTGCTGCTCGCTGGTGGTCATGTTCACCCATTGGTCGTGGTACCAGACCTGGTTGGGGTTGTCCGGGTTGACCTTCTCGGCGATCAGGTCGAGGTCATCGTTCTGGAACATGGTCAGGCTCCAACCGAAGTCTAGGTTGTGCCCCAGGAACGCCACCGGCACCAGCGCGTTGTGATAGCCGTACAACTCAAACCCCGGCGCCGACAGTTGCGCCTCGTACCACACCGACGGCACCGAAAAGCGAATGTGCGGGTCGCCCGCCAGCAACGGCTTGCCGCTCTTGGTGCGGCTGCCGCTGATGGCCCAGGCGTTGCTGCCTTCGAACTGCGGCAAGCCATTTTCGGCCAGGGCCTGCTCGCTGAGAGAGGCCAGGGCGCCGAGGTTTTGCCAGTCGCTGGCAGCCAGGTTCAGCGCGCCCTTGGGTTGCCAGTCCAGGTCGAAGACTTTCAGGTAGTCGCTGCCCAGTTGGTCGCGTACGTAAGTCAGCAGGGGTTCGGTGCGAAACGCGGCGGCAAAGCTGTAGGCCATGTAGCCGGCGACGCTGATGGTGTCCTCAGCGGTAAACGGCCGCTTGGGGATGCCCAGCACGTCGAATTCCATGGGGCTGGCGTGGCTGTCCTGATACTGGTTGATCCCGTCCAGGTAGGCTTGCAGTGCCTTCCACGCAGGCGAGTCGTGGTCCAGCTGTTCCACGTAACTCAAGGCGCGTTCGCGAATGCGCAGGCTGCGAAACAGCTTGTCGGTGTCCAGCAGCTTGGGGCCGAGTACTTCAGCCAGTTCGCCCCGCGCCAGGCGCCGCATGATTTCCATCTGGAACAGGCGGTCCTGGGCGTGCACATAGCCCAGGGCACGGTACAGGTCGGTCTCGTTCTCAGCGCGGATATGCGGCACGCCCCGGTCGTCGTAGCGCACCGTAACCGAGCCTTGCAGGCCGGCCAGCGTGACCGTGCCCTGGCGGGTGGGTTGCTTGCTGTACACGTACCAACCGCCCGCGAAGGCGAGCAGCACCACCAGAACCGCGAAAACCTGCAAGACGCGCTTCATGAACATTCCTTACCAAGAGTGAGGGTAACGGCTACAGATCCTTAGGCCACGAACAATAGCAGCCCACCGCCAGGGTGTGCGTGGCATTCACCTCGCGTCCGGCTTCAAGGGCTTTGAGGATCGGCTCGATAAAACTGTTGCTGGAATTGCACGTCAGCCCTTCGCTGTAGGGCCCGAAATACGCGAGCTTGCCGCTGCGGTCCCAGATACCCACGGCGGGGCTGGCGGGCACCTGGTCGGCGCCGGACAGGACGGTGAGGGTTTTCATCTGGCGCAGGTTGTCGGGCAGCTTGCCGTGGCTGCCGGCTTTTTGCAGGGCATAGAATTGGACGCCGTGGGGCGCGTATTGCTCGATCAGCTCGCCCAAGTGTTGCTGGTTGCCGACATTGCACGGGCAGGCCGGGTCCCAGAAATGCACCAGGCGAATCGGACCCGGGCCGCTCAGCTCGGCGGGCAGGCGCAGGGCATCACCGGAAAACACCGCCGTGTGCTCGCTGAAGGCCCGCAGGTAGCGGCCCTGGAACCAGTCGTAGGCCGCCCACAGCACGCCGGCGCAGATGATCAGGATCAGGCTGGCGAACAAGGCAGTACGGTAAGGCTGTCGCATTCAGATCAATCCTCGAAGGTCGCGTAGCTTGCCATGCTTGTCCTGACAGATGAATATCGCAGCTCGATATTCATCTTCGCCGTCAGTCTGGAACCCTTTATGCCCGTCACCTTTGACCCCGATCATCTGCGCGACAGCTTGCGCCCCCTGGTGGATGCGCAACCGCTCAGTGCCGAGGCGCGGGTCTACCAGCGTTTCTACGGGCTCGACCTGGCCAAGCGCACGGTGCCTGCGGTGAGCCGCCTGGGGCGCTTCGAGGTCGACGGTTTCGAGGTGGTGGCGCAGGTCTGGTGGCCAAAGGCGCCGGTGGCGACGATGTTCCTGTTCCACGGTTTCTACGACCACATGGGGCTGTACCGCAACGTGGTGGACTGGGCGTTGGACCAGGGCTTCGTGGTGATCGCCTGCGACCTGCCGGGCCATGGCCTGTCCAGTGGCGCGCGGGCCAGCATCAATGATTTTTCGGTGTATCAGGACGTGGTCCAGGCGCTGTTTGCCCAGGCATCGGCCCTGCAATTGCCCCAACCCTGGCACCTGTTCGGGCAAAGCACCGGCGGGGCGGTGGTGGTGGATCACCTGCTCAACCATGGCGTCGACAGCCCGGCCCAGGGCAAGACCTTCCTGCTGTCACCGCTGGTACGGCCGCGTGCGTGGGGCTGGTCGCAGGTCAGCTATTACCTGCTGCGCCCGTTTGTAAAAGGCATTGCGCGGCGGTTCAGCGAGAACACCAACGACCCCGCGTTCAAGCCGTTCCTGGAAGCCGACCCGCTGCAGCCGCGCCAACTGCCCACCGCCTGGGTGGGCGCGCTCGCCCGCTGGATCAAACGTATCGAAGCCGCACCGCGCAGCCCACGGCGGCCGGTGATTATCCAGGGGGAGGAGGACATGACGGTGGACTGGCAGCACAACCTGCAGGTGCTGCGGGGCAAGTTCAACCAGCCTGAGGTGCTGATGCTGCCGCGTGGCAGGCATCACCTGGCCAATGAGGTTCCCGAGATTCGTGAAGAGTACTTCCGGTATCTAACAGCCCATCTGAAATAACACCGCCCCTGTGTAGGAGCCGGCAAGCCAGCGCCTACAAGGCGGGTTATTGCGACAGGCTTGAGGTGCTTTGGCCGACCGCCAGGCCGGCGCGAATGGCCGCCAACGCTGCCTGGTAATACGCCTTGCCTTCCGGCGACTCGGCAAACGTGGCGAATTCTTCCAGCTCCGGGTCGGACAAATCCCGATAGACGTACAGCAGCGTGTTGTTCAGGTCATTGCCGATCTGCTGCATCAACCGCTCGCGCTGACCGTTCAGCATGCCTTGGGCCTGACCGCCCCCCAGCAGGCCGGGGATCATCTGGCTCAGGCTGTCGGCGGCCACACCGGCAATCGCCAGGCTGACCTCGGCGCCCGCTTCGCGTGCCGGCAGCGCCTGGGCCAGGTGGCCGATGATCAGGCTACGGGTGGCGTCGGCTTCAATTTTCGGCAGGCCTTGGGCGTTCTTTGCCAGTTGGTCACGGCGGGTGGCGAGCAGCTCGGCGGCGACAATCTTGCGGCCCAGGGGCGACTGGAAAAACGCCAGGGCGGGCTTGGGGTCCGCCAGGTTCTTGCGCAGTTGCGCCTCGGCGCGCTGGTCCACGGCCTGGGCGGCGAAGCGTTTATTGCTGTTGTCCACCAGTGCCTGGTACACCGCTGGCGGCAGACTATTGCGATAGCGTTGCTGGGCGGCACTCAGGGCGTCATTGAAATGCGCACGTTGTTCGGCCCAGCCGGCGACCTTGTACAACTGGTCATGGCCGTCTGCCCAAGCGGGCAAAACGCAGAACATCAGCACGGAAAAAAACAAACGACGCATATGGACTCCTGTCAGTCGGCCACTATTGTCCGTGTCGGGCGTAGGATTTGTCGAGAAATCCTATAGGTCACCTGACTAAAGTGTATTCAGACGCTCGGCGGCTCTGTCGGATTCACAGGCGTATGGATACTATGCGCGCCATGCAAATTCCCCTCGATCACTCGCTGTTGCAACGTATTGTCGACGACCTCGCCGAAAAAGGCTGGTCCCGGCAGGACGGCTTCCTGCCCCAGGCTCTGACCCTGGAATTGGCGGCTGAGTGCCGTAAACGTAAAGCCGAAGGTGAGTTGGCACCGGCTGCGGTCGGGCGCGGCCCGGCCCAGGAGATCCGCGAGGGGATTCGCGGTGACCATATCCAGTGGCTGGAAGAGGGTGATGCTGCTGTCTGCGGCACCTACATGGGCTTGATGGACGGCCTGCGCCAGGCGATGAATCGCGACCTGTTCCTGGGCCTTGAGGATTTCGAAAGCCACTTTGCGATGTACCCGCCAGGAGCGTTCTACCTAAAACATGTGGACCGCTTTCGCGACGATGACCGGCGCATGGTGTCGGCAGTGGTCTATTTGAATGATGCCTGGCTGCCCGAACACGGCGGCCAGTTGCGCATGTACCTCAAGGACGGCGCAGAGTACGACGTAGACCCCAACGGCGGTTGCCTGGTGGTGTTCCTGTCGGGCGAGGTGCCCCACGAAGTCTTGCCGGCGACGCGTGAGCGGCTGTCCCTCACGGGCTGGTTCCGTCGGCGTGGCAACGAGCCGTTTTAACCATGGAAAAGATCCTCGTCAGCCGTTGCCTGCTCGGGCACAAGGTGCGCTACGACGGCGCTGGCAGCGGGCCGTTCGATCAGTTGGCCGCATGGCAGGCCGAGGGGCGGGTGGTCGCGATCTGTCCGGAAGTGGCGGGTGGGTTGCCCACCCCCAGGCCTGCGGCCGAAATCCCGGGCGGGCAAGGGCTGGATGTGTGGGAAGGCCGTGCCCGGGTGCTGACCGCCGACGGCGAGGATTTCAGCGAGGCGTTTCTCGACGGTGCCCGCCAGGCCCTGGCGCTGGTGCAGCAACACAATATCCGTATCGCCATTCTCAAGGCCAATAGCCCGTCGTGCGGCAACCTGCTGACCTATGACGGCACGTTCTCGGGGGTGAAGGTGAGCGGCGAGGGGGTGACGGCGGCGCTGCTCAAGCGCCATGGCGTGCACGTCTTCAGCGAGTTGGAACTCCCCCAAGCCGCCCAGGCACTCAATAACCTGTAGGCGCCGGCTTGCCGGCGATGAGGCCCTTAAGGTTTGCGAACAACTTGAGGCCGCTATCGCCGGCAAGCCGGCTCCTACAGCGTGTTATTGGGTCTTGGCGACGGGCTCGTTTTCAAACCACTTTTGCGTCAGCGCCTTCAAGCGGCCATCGGCCTTGATGTGCTGCAGCGCCTTGTCCAGGCTATTTTTGAAGGCCGGGTTGCCTTTATGGAATGGAATCGCCAGTTCAGGTGTTTCCTTATAAGCCTCACTGAAATCGAACCGATCCCGCAGCTCGGCAGTCATAGCGATATGGTTGATGGCCACGTCGTACTTGCCGGTTTCCACGCCGGGTAGCAGGTCGCTGTCGTCGGAGGTGATGAATGAGGGGCGCACGTCCATTTCCTTGGCCAGTTGTTCACCCAGCTCCACTTCAAAGCCGGTGAGTTTGTCGCCGTCCTTGAAGTTAAAGGGTGGGGTGTTGGCTTCGAGGGCGATACGCAGTTCGCCGCGATCGAACACATCGTCGATCAACTCGGCATGAGCCAGAGGGCTCAGGAAGGAAAGCAAAAGTACAAGGCCAGGCGAAAGGCGCATGGTCACTCCTAAAGTATTCATCTGTGCGAGGCGCCGTTCAGCATCGCTTTGCTATGGTGTGTTGAGTGCCTTGGACAGCAATTTGCCGCGAAGTTGTCATAACCCAACAGATTTCCTGGAAAAACTGGAGAAGCGAATGAAAGCCCTTTTGTCCCGAGCAACGATTGCCAGCCTGCTGCTGGGTGCTTCAATGTTGGCCACCGCCGCCGACGGTATCCCGCGCAGTGCTCCACCTGAAGGCGCCAAGGTGTTTATCGTTTCGCCAAAAGACGGCGCCACCGTCGACAAGACCTTCACCGTCAAATTCGGTATGGAAGGCTTGAAACTGGCTCCGGCCACTGACCAGACCCCAGGCACCGGCCACCACCACTTGCTGGTCGACCAGAAAGAACTGCCTGACGCCAGCGTGCCAATCCCGGCCACCGACACCGTGATCCACTACGGCAAGGCCCAGACCGAAACCGAACTGACCCTCACCCCAGGCAAGCACACCTTGCAACTGGTGGCGGGCGACAAACTGCACATGCAGTTCAACCCGACTGTAGCGTCCAAAGTGATCACGGTTAACGTTAAGTAAGATTTGTTCAGATGAAAAAAAGGGAGCCCCTGAGGGCTCCCTTTTTTATGGTGCAGGTGAAACCTTAGAACAACACGCGGCTACGAATCGTGCCGTTGATGTGCTGCAGCTTCTCTTGCGCCAGGTCCGAGTACTCGGCGTCGACGTCGATTACCACGTAGCCAACCTTCTCGTTGGTCTGCAGGAACTGACCGGAGATGTTGATGCCGTTTTCCGCGAAGACCTTGTTGATCTCCATCATCACGCCAGGAATGTTCTGGTGGATGTGCAGCAGGCGGTGCTTGCCAGGGTGAGCCGGCAGGGCCACTTCCGGGAAGTTCACGGACGATACGGAAGTACCGTTGTCGCTGTACTTGACCAGCTTCTCCGACACTTCCAGGCCGATGTTGGCCTGGGCTTCAGCGGTGGAGCCGCCGATGTGCGGGGTCAGGATCACGTTGTCCAGGCCGCGCAGCGGGCTTTCGAAGATGTCGTCGTTGGAGCGTGGCTCCACCGGGAACACGTCGATGGCGGCGCCGATCAGGTGCTTGTCCTTGATCGCGTCGGCCAGGGCGTCCAGCTCGACCACGGTGCCACGTGCTGCGTTGATCAGGATGCCGCCTTTCTTGATGGCGCGGATTTCCTTCTCGCCGATCATCCACTGGGTCTCAGCGGTTTCCGGAACGTGCAGGGTGACGATGTCGGACATGCCCAGCAGTTCGGTCAGGCTGGCCACTTGGGTGGCGTTGCCCAATGGCAGCTTGGTCAGGGTGTCGTAGAAGAACACCTGCATGCCCAGGCCCTCAGCCAGGACCGACAGTTGAGTACCGATCGAACCGTAACCGACGATACCCAGCTTCTTGCCACGGATTTCAAAGGAGTTGGCCGCGCTCTTGATCCAGCCGCCACGGTGGCAGGAAGCGTTCTTCTCAGGGATGCCGCGCAGCAGCAGGATGGCCTCGGCCAGCACCAGCTCCGCAACGGAACGGGTGTTGGAGTACGGTGCGTTGAACACCGCGATGCCGCGCTCGCGCGCTGCGTTGAGGTCGACCTGGTTGGTGCCGATGCAGAAACAGCCAACCGCCACGAGTTTCTTGGCGTGATCGAAGATCTCTTCGGTCAGCTGAGTGCGGGAGCGAATGCCGATAAAGTGCGCGTCGGCGATCTTTTCCTTTAACTGGGCTTCCGGCAGAGAACTGGTGATGTACTCAATGCTGGTGTACCCGGCGGCTTTCAGAACGTCGACAGCCGATGGGTGGACGCCTTCCAGAAGAAGGAACTTGATCTTGCTCTTATCGAGAGAAGTCTTGCTCATCTGCGTAAACCTGTATCCCGGAGAAAAATGGCAGGGAATCGGATCGCTTAAGCTGACCCGGACGGCAGGAAAGCCGTCACCGCAGAAACGCCCTTGGGCTCTGTCCTGCGGGGGCGGTATGCTAGCATACGCGCCCCGCTAAACACTCATTCCTGCGACGTGAAGCGTTCTCAGGATGACCATGAATTGTTCGAGAGTTCTGTCGATGACCCATCCTGCCCTGATTGATGAGCTAAAGACCCTGGTTGAGCCTGGCAAAGTGCTGACCGATGCAGACTCCCTGGAGGCTTACGGCAAGGATTGGACCAAGCATTTCGCCCCCGCACCCACGGCCATCGTCTTCCCCAAGACCATCGAGCAGGTGCAGGCCATCGTCCGTTGGGCCAATGAACACAAGGTGGCGCTGGTGCCATCCGGTGGGCGTACCGGCCTGTCGGCAGCCGCTGTGGCGGCCAATGGCGAGGTGGTGGTGTCGTTCGACTACATGAACCAGATCCTCGACGTGAACCTCACCGACCGCACCGCCGTGTGCCAGCCGGGCGTGGTCACCAAGCAGTTGCAGAGCGTCGCCGAAGAAAAAGGCTTGTACTACCCGGTGGACTTCGCGTCGTCCGGTTCGAGCCAGATTGGCGGCAATATCGGCACCAATGCCGGCGGGATCAAGGTTATTCGCTACGGCATGACCCGCAACTGGGTGGCTGGCATGAAGGTCGTCACCGGCAAGGGTGATGTGCTGGAGCTGAACCGCGACCTGATCAAGAACGCCACCGGCTATGACATGCGCCAGCTGTTCATCGGCGCCGAAGGCACCCTGGGCTTCGTGGTGGAAGCCACCATGCGCCTGGACCGTGCACCGAAAAACCTCACTGCCATGGTGCTGGGTACCACCGACTTCGACTCGATCATGCCGGTATTGCACGCGTTCCAGAGCAAGCTGGACCTGACCGCTTTTGAATTCTTCTCCGACAAGGCCCTGGCCAAGGTCCTCGGTCGTGGTGACGTGCCGGCGCCGTTCGAGACCGAATGCCCGTTCTACGCCCTGCTGGAATTCGAAGCCACTACCGAAGAAGTCGCCAACCACGCCCTGGAAACCTTCGAACACTGCGTGGAGCAGGGCTGGGTGCTGGACGGCGTGATGAGCCAGAGCGAAACCCAACTGCACAACCTGTGGAAACTGCGCGAGTACATCTCCGAGACCATTTCCCACTGGACCCCGTACAAGAACGATATTTCGGTCACTGTCTCCAAAGTCCCAGCGTTCTTGCAGGAAATCGACGCGATCGTCGGCGAACACTACCCGGATTTCGAAATCGTCTGGTTCGGCCACATTGGCGACGGCAACCTGCACCTGAACATCCTCAAGCCGGAAAACCTGAGCAAGGATGAGTTCTTCGCCAAGTGCGCCACCGTGAACAAGTGGGTGTTCGAAACCGTCGAGAAGTACAACGGCTCGATCTCCGCTGAGCACGGCGTGGGCATGACCAAGCGTGATTACCTGACCTACAGCCGTTCGCCGGTGGAAATCGAGTACATGAAAGCCGTGAAAGCCGTGTTCGACCCGAACGGGATCATGAACCCTGGCAAGATCTTCGCTGTTTAATCGCCCCTGAAGGAGTCGTTCCATGAGCTACCAGCACAAGTATGTCGACGGCACCAACATCCACTTTCCCCTGGGTAAAGTGGTGTGCATCGGGCGTAACTACGCCGAACATGCCAAGGAACTGGACAACCCGGTACCGACCGAGCCGCTGCTGTTCATCAAGCCTGGCAGTTGCGTGGTCGCGCTGGAAGGCGGCTTCGCCATCCCGACCGAGCGCGGTTCGGTGCACTACGAGGCGGAAATCGCGGTATTGATCGGCAAGCCGTTGTCGACCAAGCCGAGCCGTGAAGAAGTGCTGGACGCCATCTCCGGTTTCGCCCCGGCCCTGGACCTGACCCTGCGCGACAAGCAGGCCGAGCTGAAAGCCAAGGGCCTGCCGTGGGAAATCGCCAAGTCCTTTGACGGCGCGGCGGTGATTGCACCCTTCGTGGTGGGCAGCACCTTCCCGGACGTGACCGATATCGGCATCCGCCTGACCATCAACGGTGAGGTTCGCCAGGACGGCAACAGCGCGATCATGCTCAACCCGATCATCCCGATGATCCAGTACATGGCCGGTTGCTTCTCGCTGCAGGCCGGCGACGTGATCCTCACCGGCACCCCGGTGGGCGTGGGCCCGCTGAATGTCGGCGACGAGCTGGTGCTGGAACTGCCAGGCGTCAGCCGCTTCGAAAGCCACGTTCGCTAAACCCCTCTCCCTTCGTAGGAACCGGCTTGCCGGCGATAGCATCACCTCGGTGTAACTGACAGACCGAGCTGCCCGCATCGCAGGCAAGCCAGCTCCCAGAGGGGTTTGTGTTCATCCTCAAGCATCGTTCTTTGCATTTTTTTCACACGCCATCCGGATAATCCTCAGCCTTCAGCACGCGGGCCCGTTGATCCTGTGCTATCACCTTAAGCTGACTTTCTGGAAAAGCGCTCAATGGCCGTGCCTCTGCCTTCCGCCACACCCCAGCCCCGCTCCCGTTTTGCCCTGCGTTGGTATTCCTGGCTGTTCCTGGCGGGGGCCATCGTCTATGGCGTTTCGTGGGCGATGCATTGGGACGATCGCGGCGTGTTGTGGGTGATGGAGCGCTTCGAAACCCAGGCAGAGCGCCAGGAAAGTGTGTGGCTGCCGGACTACCACGCGGTCATCGATGGCAAGTTGCTGCCCGGCATGGAGAAGGACGAAGCTTCGGATGTGTCCTATAACCCGCAGACCAAAACCCTGTTTTCCGTCATGGGCAAGAACCCTTTTCTTGTTGAGTTGAGCCTGCAAGGCGATGTGCTGCGCAAGATGCCGCTCAATGGCTGGAACAACCCGGAAGGCGTCACGGTGATGGAAAACGGCCAGATGGCCATCGTCGATGAGCGCATGCACACCCTGACGGTGGTCAAGGTCGACGCCAGCACCCAGCAACTGAACATCGCTGACTTCAAAAGCTACGACCTGGGCCCTTCCAAGGACCAGAACAAAGCCTTTGAAGGCGTCACCTGGGACAAGCGTAACCAGCACATTGTGCTCGGTGAAGAGCGCCCGCCCGCGCTGTTCACCTGGAAAAGCGATGGCAGCACGCTGACCGGCGACAAGCAAAAAGTCGCCACGACCGAGCTGGACATGCGCAACCTCTCTGCCCTGGCCGTCGACCCGCGCACGGGCCACTTGCTGGCACTGTCGGCCGACTCCCACTTGCTGCTGGAGCTGGATGAAAAGGGCAAGCAAGTCAGTTTCATGACCTTGCTCGGCGGTTTCAACGGCCTCAAGAACACCATCCCCCGCGCCGAAGGCGTGACCATGGATGAAGACGGCACCCTGTACATGGTCAGTGAGCCCAACTTGTTCTACCGCTTCGAAAAGCAGAAGTAATCCGACGATTACGTCGGATAAGTCTCTATTAGCGGCATTCGCCAGACACTCCGCAGCGTTTAAGTTTAAATTCAGACGGGCGTGATATTCCTTCGCCACTTTTGACTTTGAGCCCGTCCGATGCGTCGATTTGCCCGCCCCAAACCCCTTCTATTCATGCTGGTGCTGATTGCCCTGATCAGCGCCGGGGCCTTTGCGCAGCACTTTCGCTTGTTCGAGCGTGCATGGTTCAACTGGCAGGCCTGGCGCCAGCCTGCCAATGAGCGTTCCATCGGCCTGGCGGATTACCGCGTCGCGGTCGAAGCGCGGGTGATCGAGGGCCTCGATAATGATGTCTCGGCGCTCACCTACGACCCGGTGCGCAAGAGCCTGTTTACCGTCACCAATAAAAATGCCGAGCTGATCGAGCTGTCCCTGGAGGGCAAGATCCTGCGGCGTATTGCGTTGGTGGGTTTTGGCGATGCCGAGGCGGTGGAGTTCATCAGCGACAACATTTATGTGATCAGCGACGAGCGCCAGCAGCGCTTGATCAAGGTGCATGTGGACGACGACACCCAGTTCCTCGACGCCGCCGATGCAGAGCAAATGACCCTGGGTGTGCATATTGGGGGCAACAAGGGCTTTGAAGGCCTGGCGTATGACTCGGTGGGCAAGCGGCTGTTTGTCGCCAAGGAGCGCGACCCGATGCTGATCTACGAGGTGCACGGGTTTCCCCATTTCAAGCCGGAAAAAACCTACTCAGTCCACGTGATCAACAACCCCAGGCGCGACGCCGGGCTGTTTGTGCGGGACCTGTCGAGCCTGCAGTACGACGAGCGCAGTGGCCACTTGCTGGCGCTGTCGGATGAGTCGTTCCTGGTGTTGGAACTGGATATTGACGGTCGCCCGTTGAGCAGCCTGTCTTTGCTCGCTGGGCGCCACGGCCTGAAAAAGCGTGTGCCGCAAGCGGAAGGGATCGCGATGGACGACGATGGCACGCTGTATCTGACCAGTGAGCCGAACCTGTTCTACGTCTTCAAGAAACCCAATCCCTGAAAACGCTGAACCACACTGTAGGAGCCGGCTTATGTGGGAGCGGGCAAGCCCGTTCCCACATTAGGTTTCGTGTCAGGCCTTGAGGGTTTTCACGCCTTCGGAAGTCCCCAGCAGCAGCACGTCGGCAGGGCGCGCCGCGAACAAGCCATTGGTCACCACACCCACGATCGCGTTGATCTGGGTCTCCAGCTCCACGGGGTTGGTGATCTGCATATTGAACACGTCGAGGATAATGTTGCCGTTATCGGTCAACACGCCTTCGCGGTACACCGGGTCGCCGCCCAGTTTCACCAATTCGCGGGCCACGTGGCTGCGGGCCATCGGGATCACTTCCACCGGCAGCGGGAATGCGCCGAGTACCGGCACCAGCTTGCTGGCGTCGGCGATGCAGATGAACGTCTTGGCCACGGCCGCGACGATCTTCTCGCGGGTCAGGGCTGCGCCGCCGCCTTTGATCAGGTTCAGGTGCGCGTCGCTTTCATCGGCGCCGTCGACGTAGAACTCCAGGTCGCTCACGGTGTTGAGCTCGTACACCGGAATACCGTGCCCCTTGAGGCGCGCGGCGGTGGCTTCGGAGCTGGCCACGGCGCCGTCGAAGGCGCCCTTGTGCTGGGCCAGTGCATCGATGAAGCAGTTGGCGGTGGAGCCGGTGCCGACACCGACGATGCTCTTGTCGTCGAGTTTAGGAAGGATTAAATCGACGGCGGCCTGGGCCACTGCCTGTTTGAGTTGATCCTGGGTCATGCGGGCTCCGGAACGGGCGGGGAGTTATCGAGGGCGGCGAGTATAACCCAACAAAACCTCGGGATTCGTGTGGTCGCCCGGCCAAAAGCCGGGTTAGACTCCTTGGCCCTGCCAAACCGTGAAAGTAGAAGCCCGCCGATGCTTGAACAGTACGTCAAAAAGATCCTCACCTCGCGCGTCTACGACGTTGCCGTAGAAACCCCGCTGCAGACCGCTCGTCAGCTCTCCGAGCGGCTGGGCAACACGGTCTGGCTCAAGCGCGAAGACTTGCAGCCGGTGTTCTCGTTCAAGATTCGCGGTGCCTACAACAAGTTGACCCAACTGAGCAGCGAAGAGCGCGCGCGCGGCGTGGTCACGGCCTCGGCGGGCAACCATGCCCAAGGCCTGGCCCTGGCGGCCAAGGTGCTGGGGGTCAAAGCCACCATCGTGATGCCCAAGACCACCCCGGAGATCAAGGTCGAAGGTGTGCGCTCCCGTGGCGGCAAAGTGGTGCTGCACGGTGATTCCTTCCCGGAAGCCCTGGCCTACTCGCTGAAACTGGTCGACGAAAAAGGCTACGTCTACATTCACCCCTACGATGATCCGCACACCATTGCCGGGCAGGGCACCGTGGCGATGGAAATCCTGCGCCAGCACCCGGGGCCGCTGGACGCGATTTTCGTACCGGTGGGCGGCGGCGGGCTGATCGCCGGTATTGCGGCGTACGTGAAATACCTGCGCCCGGACATCAAGATCATCGGCGTCGAGCCCGACGACTCCAACTGCCTGCAAGCTGCGATGGCAGCCGGTGAGCGCGTGGTATTGCCGACCGTCGGCATTTTCGCCGACGGCGTGGCGGTGGCGCAGATCGGCCAGCACACCTTCGACATCTGCAAGGACTATGTGGATGAAGTGATCACCGTGAGCACCGATGAAATCTGTGCGGCGATCAAGGACATCTACGACGACACCCGCTCCATCACCGAGCCTGCGGGCGCCCTGGGCGTGGCCGGGATCAAGAAGTACGTCGAAACCCGTGGCGTCACTGGGCAAACCCTGGTGGCCATCGACTCCGGCGCCAACGTCAATTTCGACCGCCTGCGCCACGTGGCCGAGCGGGCCGAGCTGGGTGAGGGCCGCGAAGCCATCATCGCCGTGACCATTCCCGAGAAGCCGGGCAGCTTCAAGGCGTTCTGCGAAGCCGTGGGCAAGCGCCAGATCACCGAATTCAACTACCGCTACCACTCCGGCAGCGAGGCACACATCTTTGTTGGCGTGCAGACCCACCCGGAAAACGACCCGCGCAGCGCGCTGATCGCCAGCCTGACCAGCCAGGGTTTCCCGGTGCTGGACCTGACCGAAAACGAACTGGCCAAGCTGCACATTCGTCATATGGTCGGTGGGCACGCGGCCAAAGTCAGCGATGAAGTGGTGTTGCGTTTCGAATTCCCCGAGCGCCCGGGCGCCTTGTTCAACTTTCTTAACAAATTGGGCGGGCGCTGGAACATCTCGATGTTCCACTATCGCAACCACGGCGCAGCCGACGGCCGTGTGGTCGCCGGCCTGCAAGTGCCGGCGGACGAGCGTCACCTGGTACCGGCAGCCCTGGAGGCCATCGGCTACCCGTACTGGGATGAAAGCGATAACCCGGCCTACACACTGTTCCTCGGTTGAGCGACTACGCTGATTGGGGCGGCCTATAAGGAAGACGAGACATGGAACCCCTGACCACCCTGAAAGTTATTCACATCGCGGCCACGGCGTTGCTGCTGCTCAGCGGCCTCGGCCTGGCGCTGCTGGCCTGGCGCAAACGCAGTGCCGGCGCGGCGGCGACCGTACAGCGGCCGTGGGCGTTCGTGTGGCTGTTGATGGGCGTGTGCGTGGTCAGCATGCCGTTTACCGGCTGGTGGCTGGTGCACCTGATCGGCTGGCCGTTGGGGCAGACCTGGATCCTGGGTTCCAGCATCCTCTATACCGTGGCGGCGCTGGCCTGGTTCTGGCTGGTGGCGCGGCTCAACCGCCTGCGTAAAGGCGAGGGCGGTAGCCTCAACTTCACGCTGGTGCTGGCGGTGGTCAGCCTGGTGGGGTTTGTGGCGATTGCCGGGCTGATGGGTGCCAAGCCGGTTTAAGGCTTGAGACCGAGTCGTCTGCATTCGCGAGCAAGCCCGCTCCCACACTCGACCGAGTACCAACATGAGCATGCGGTCAAAATGTGGGAGCGGGCTTGCTCGCGAAGGGGCCCTCAGTTACGCAGGGTAATCACCGGCCAGCCACGTTTCTCGGCCTCAGCCCGCAGATTCGGGTCCGGATCCACCGCCACCGCATGGGTCACCTGCTCCAGCAACGGCAGGTCATTCATCGAATCGCTATAGAAGTAGCTGTCTTCCAGGCTATACCCGGTCTCTTCCAGCCAACGGTTCAGGCGTGTCACCTTGCCTTCGCGGAAGCACGGCACGTCGGTGCTGCGCCCGGTGTAGCGGCCGTTTTCCATCTCGCACTCGGTGGCGATCAGGGTGTCCACGCCCAGGCGTGCGGCAATCGGTGCGGTGACGAAGCGGTTGGTGGCGGTGATGATCACCAGCTTGTCGCCGGCGGCGCGGTGCTTGGCCAGCAGCTCTGCAGCCAGGGGCAGCATCAGCGCGTCGATGCAATCGCGCATGAAATCGTTGTGCCACTCGTCAAGTTGGGCCATCTCGGTGCGCCCGAGGATCTCCAGGCTGAAGTTCAGGTAGGCGGCATTGTCCAGCTTGCCGGCCAGGTAATCCTGGTAGAACTCGTCGTTGCGGGCCTTGTAGGCCACCGGGTCGAGAATCCCGCGTTCACAGAGGTAATCGCCCCAGGCGTGATCGCTGTCACCGCCGAGGAGGGTGTTGTCCAAGTCGAATAAAGCCAGGCGCATTGCAGTTACTCGCTGAAAAGTCTGTAAAAAGGCGTCCAGAATACGGTCTTTTCACAAGAGTGCACATAAGGTAAGAAGCCTCGTTGCCGCTTGATCAACCTTTGTGGAACAATGCGGCGACATGCGTTTGCGAGGTTGTTGCCGTGATCGACCCCGATGGTTTCCGTCCTAATGTCGGGATTATTCTTACGAATGATGCCGGACAGGTGCTATGGGCTCGCCGAATCAACCAAGATGCCTGGCAGTTTCCTCAAGGCGGAATCAACCCCGACGAAACCCCTGAAGACGCCTTGTACCGTGAGTTGAATGAAGAAGTCGGCCTGGAGCGCGAAGATGTGCAAATTCTGGCCTGCACCCGAGGCTGGTTGCGCTATCGTTTGCCGCAACGCCTGGTGCGTACCCACAGCCAACCGCTGTGCATCGGCCAGAAGCAGAAATGGTTTCTCCTGCGCCTGATCTCCAACGAGCAGCGGGTGCGGATGGATTTGACCGGTAAACCGGAGTTCGATGGCTGGCGCTGGGTCAGCTATTGGTACCCGTTGGGCCAGGTGGTGACATTCAAGCGCGAAGTTTATCGTCGCGCTCTCAAAGAGCTTGCCCCGCGCCTTTTAGCGCGCGACTGACGACGGAGTTCGACCCCGAGCCATGCTCAATACGCTGCGCAAGATCGTCCAGGAAGTTAACTCCGCCAAGGATCTCAAGGCGGCGTTGGGGATTATTGTGTTGCGCGTCAAGGAAGCCATGGGCAGCCAGGTCTGCTCGGTTTACCTGCTGGACCCCGAGACCAACCGTTTTGTCCTGATGGCCACCGAGGGCTTGAACAAGCGCTCCATCGGCAAGGTCAGCATGGCGCCCAATGAAGGTCTGGTGGGCCTGGTGGGGACGCGTGAAGAACCCCTGAACCTTGAAAACGCGGCTGATCACCCGCGTTATCGCTACTTTGCCGAAACCGGCGAAGAGCGCTACGCCTCGTTCCTCGGCGCACCGATCATTCACCACCGCCGCGTCGTCGGCGTGTTGGTCATCCAGCAGAAAGAACGCCGCCAGTTCGACGAAGGTGAAGAAGCCTTCCTCGTGACCATGAGCGCGCAACTCGCCGGGGTTATCGCCCACGCCGAGGCCACCGGCTCGATTCGCGGCCTGGGCCGTGAAGGCAAGGGCATCCAGGAAGCCAAGTTCGTCGGCGTGCCGGGTTCGCCGGGCGCTGCCGTCGGTACGGCGGTGGTCATGTTGCCACCGGCAGACCTGGACGTGGTGCCGGACAAGACCGTCACCGACATCGACGCCGAAATCAAACTGTTCAAGACGGCCCTGGAAGGCGTGCGCGCCGACATGCGCAACCTGTCGAACAAGCTGGCCACTCAACTGCGCCCCGAAGAGCGCGCGCTGTTCGACGTGTACCAGATGATGCTCGACGACGCGTCCCTGGGGAATGAAGTCAAGACCGTGATCAAGACCGGCCAGTGGGCCCAGGGCGCGCTGCGCCAGGTGGTCACCGATCACGTCAACCGCTTTGAAATGATGGACGACGACTACCTGCGCGAGCGGGCCTCGGACGTGCGCGACCTGGGTCGCCGCCTGCTGGCCTACCTGCAGGAAGACCGGAACACCAACATGGTGTTCCCCGACAACACCATTCTGGTCAGTGAAGAGCTGACGGCCACCCAGCTCGGCGAAGTGCCGGAAGGCAAACTGGTAGGCCTGGTCTCGGTACTCGGTTCGGGCAACTCCCACGTCGCGATCCTGGCACGCGCCATGGGCATTCCGACGGTGATGGGCCTGGTCGACCTGCCGTATGCCAAGGTTGACGGCATCGACATGATCGTCGATGGCCATCGCGGCGAAGTGTTCACCAACCCCAGCGACGTGCTGCGCAAGCAATACGGCGAAGTGGTCGAGGAAGAGAAACAACTGGCCCTGGGCCTGGATTCCTTGCGCGAACTGCCGTGCGTGACCCTCGACGGCCACCGTGTGCCGCTGTTGGTCAACACCGGCCTGCTGGCCGACGTGGCTCGCGCGCAACAGCGCGGCGCCGAAGGGGTGGGCCTGTACCGCACCGAAGTGCCGTTCATGATCAACCAGCGTTTCCCGAGTGAGAAGGAGCAACTGGCGATTTATCGCGAGCAACTGCAAGCCTTCCACCCGTTGCCGGTGACCATGCGCAGCCTGGACATCGGCGGCGACAAGTCACTGTCGTATTTCCCGATCAAGGAAGACAACCCCTTCCTCGGCTGGCGCGGCATTCGCGTGACCCTCGACCACCCGGAAATCTTCCTCGTCCAGACCCGCGCCATGCTCAAGGCCAGCGAAGGCCTGAACAATCTGCGCATCCTGTTGCCGATGATCTCCGGCACCCATGAGCTGGAAGAGGCGCTGCACCTGATCCACCGCGCCTGGGGCGAAGTGCGCGATGAAGGCGCCGACGTACCGATGCCGCCGATTGGCGTGATGATCGAAATCCCGGCAGCGGTGTACCAGGCCAAGGAACTGGCGCGGCAGGTGGACTTCCTGTCGGTGGGCTCCAACGACCTGACCCAATACCTGCTGGCCGTGGACCGCAACAATCCACGGGTGGCCGACCTCTACGACTACCTGCACCCGGCGGTGCTGCAAGCTCTGCAACATGTGGTGCGCGACGCCCATGCCGAAGGCAAGCCGGTGAGTATCTGCGGTGAAATGGCCGGTGACCCGGCGGCGGCGGTGCTGTTGATGGCGATGGGTTTTGACAGCCTGTCGATGAACGCCACCAACTTGCCGAAGGTGAAGTGGATGCTGCGCCAGGTTGAACTGGGCATGGCCAAGGAACTGCTGGAGGAGTTGATGACCATCGACAACCCGCAAGTTATCCACAGCTCGCTGCAGTTGGCGCTGAAGAACCTGGGACTGACGCGCATGATCAACCCGGCTTCTGCCAAAACCCTTTAGACCGAGGCGCGGTCATCGCAGGCAAGCCAGCTCCCACAGTTGAAATGCATTCGAACTGTGGGAGCTGGCTTGCCTGCGATGAGGCCGGTCCAAGCGCCGTCAAATATGCAGTTCCACCTCGCCAAGCCGCCCGCCATGCGGCCCAAAACTACGCTCCACCATCCGCCGCGTCCCGTCAGCATTCACAATCAACGCCGTACTCGCCCGCGTCCCATAACTGGGGCTGGCAATAAACACACTCGACAACAGACTCTCCGTCGCCAACCCCACCCCGGTATCCGGCAAGTCAGCAAACGGCGCCGTCTGCGGGTCACTCAAAATATCCAGCAAAGCCTCCGGCTGCGGATCATCCAGCACGGCGTTCAACGCCGCCTTGGCCTTGAGCAACTTGGGCCACGGCGTATCCAGCCCCGCATTCGACAGCCCATAAACCCCGACCTTCAACCGTGTGGGCTCGGAGTCATTGGCGTTGTAATGCCACAGCTCATCCCGCGTGCCCACCAGCAGGTTGAACCCGGCATATTCAATGGAACGTCCGTTAACGTCGGCCAAATACTCATCAATGGGCAGCGAACCGCTGAGAAAACGTGCCACCAGCTCCCCCCGGGACTTGCGTGCCGGTGGTTGGTGCGGGTTACGGATGTTGGTCAGGGCAGCAAAACGCCCGTCGGCGTTCACCCCCAGCCAGGTGCCGCCCGCTTCCTGGTCGCGGCCGGCATAGACCTCGGGCGCATCCGGCCACTGGGCCAGGGGCAGGCTGGGGCGGGCGTAGAACTCATCACGGTTGGCCGCGACGATCAGCGGCTGGGCGTGGCCCGGCCGCCAGGCGAAAACAATCAGGCACATCAGGCGATCCCTTTTGTGTTTCTTGCCACTCTACCCACTCGGGCGGAGGCGTTCCATCGTATCCAGTTGGGTCGCGTGCCTTCCATCCGTTAACATGCCAAGCGATTCGGTGCGTGTGAACTTCTTAATTTGAAATAGCGGCTGTAACGCAGGCTTAATCGCACACCGGCATGGTCCGGTGCGTCATGACTAAATGATTTAACGAGGAGTCGCAATGCTGCCTTACCCGCAGATCGACCCGGTGGCCTTGGCCATCGGTCCGCTGAAAATCCACTGGTACGGGTTGATGTACCTGATCGGCATCGGTGGTGCCTGGGTGCTGGCCTCCCGGCGCCTGAACCGCTTCGACCCGACCTGGACCAAGGAGAAACTCTCCGACATGGTGTTCTGGATGTCGATGGGGGTGATCGTCGGCGGACGCCTGGGGTATGTGCTGTTTTACGATTTGTCGGCCTACATCGCCAACCCGACGCTGATCTTCGAGGTGTGGAAGGGCGGCATGGCGTTCCACGGCGGGTTTATCGGCGTGATGATCGCCGCCTGGTGGTTCGGCCGTCGCAACGGCAAGTCGTTCTTCCAACTGATGGACTTCGTCGCGCCGTTCGTGCCGATCGGCCTGGGTGCCGGGCGTATCGGCAACTTCATCAACGCCGAGCTGTGGGGCAAGCCTAGCGACGTGCCGTGGGCGATGGTGTTCCCGCCGTTCAGCGACCCGGCGCAACTGCCGCGCCACCCGTCGCAGCTTTACCAATTCGCGTTGGAAGGCGTGGCGCTGTTCCTTATCCTCTACATCTTCTCGCGCAAGCCGCGCCCGACCATGGCCGTGTCCGGCATGTTCGCGCTGTTCTACGGGATCTTCCGCTTCATCGTCGAGTTCGTCCGCGTGCCGGATGCACAGCTGGGCTACCTGGCGTGGGGTTGGGTGACCATGGGGCAGATCCTCAGCCTGCCGATGATCCTGGGTGGTCTGGGCCTGCTGTGGTGGGCGTACAATCGCCCACAGCCGTTGAAGAACGCCGCGCTTTAAATTCGAATGCCGGGGCTTGCGAGCCCCGGCTTCTTTGATACAGGTACACACATGAAGCAATATCTCGAACTACTGAACGACGTCGTGACCAATGGATTGACCAAGGGCGATCGCACCGGCACCGGCACCAAGGCCGTGTTTGCCCGTCAGTATCGGCATAACTTGGCCGACGGCTTCCCGCTGCTGACCACCAAGAAGCTTCACTTCAAAAGCATCGCCAACGAATTGATCTGGATGTTGAGCGGCAACACCAACATCAAGTGGCTCAACGAAAACGGCGTGCGTATCTGGGACGAATGGGCCACCGAAGACGGCGACCTCGGCCCGGTGTACGGCGAGCAGTGGACTGCCTGGCCGACCAAGGACGGCGGCACGATCAACCAGATCGACTACATGGTCGACACGCTGAAGAACAACCCCAACAGCCGGCGCATCCTGTTCCACGGCTGGAACGTCGAGTACCTGCCCGACGAAACCAAGAGCCCGCAGCAAAACGCGCTCGACGGCAAACAAGCTCTGCCGCCGTGCCACCTGCTGTACCAGGCGTTTGTGCACGACGGCCACCTGTCGATGCAATTGTATATCCGCAGCTCCGACGTCTTCCTCGGCCTGCCGTACAACACCGCCGCCCTGGCGTTGCTTACCCACATGCTGGCCCAGCAGTGCGACCTGATCCCTCACGAGATCATCGTCACCACCGGCGACACCCATGCCTACAGCAACCACATGGAACAGATCCGCACCCAACTGGCGCGTACGCCGAAGAAGTTGCCGGAGCTGGTGATCAAACGCAAACCGGCGTCGATCTACGACTACAAGTTCGAAGACTTCGAAATCGTGGGCTACGACGCCGACCCAAGCATCAAGGCCGACGTCGCTATCTGATGGCTAGATGCAGGTGTAGCCCGCATCCGCATTGATGATCGAGCCTGTCAGCAGGCTCGACGCATCGGAAGCCAGGAACTGCACCAGCGACGCGACCTCATGAGGCTGCCCCATGCGCCCGGCGGGGGTCATGTCCAGCCAGCGCTGGATCAACCCCGGCTGGCTTTCCAGCCCATGCAGCAGCGGTGTTTCGATATACGTCGGCGCCACCGCGTTCACCCGCACCCCGCGCGTTGCCCACTCCACCGCCAATGACTTGGTCAGTTGATGCACACCCGCCTTTGACGCGTTGTAGTGGCATTGCGGCTGCGGCACGTTGACCACCTGCCCCGACATCGACCCGATATTGATCACCGAACCGCGCCCGGCCTCCAGCATGCGCCGGCCAAAACCCCGACAGGTACGAAACACGCCGGTCAGGTTGACGGTGATGACCTTGTCCCACTCCTCGTCAGTCATCTCCTCGGCCGGCGTGTTGGTGACAATGCCAGCGTTGCACACCAGCACATCCAGCGGCGGCAGCGACGTCGCCAACGCATTGATTGCGGCGCTGTTCGTCACATCCAGCGCATGCGCCCGCGCGGCGTAGCCTTTTTCGATCAACTGCTGTGCCGTCGCCAAGGCCCGAGCCTGCAGGATATCGGTGCAAATCACCTCCGCACCCGTCGCCGCCAAGGCTTCAGCGATCGCCGCCCCAATGCCTTGACCGGCCCCCGTCACCAACGCCAGCTTGCCGTTCAGCGCCTGTTTTTCCGAATAATTCATCCCGCGTCCCTCACCACAAATGGAAGCCAGCCAAACACCCGCTTTTGCTCTGCTTTTGCTCTGCTGGTGATCTTGATCCTAGGCGCCCCGTTAACCACGCTGGCCGGAATTCGATATTGATTTGGGGGGTAAACCGGCAGGGATGCCGGTTTAGCCGCCCCGCGCCATGGATGGCGCGTGGCGGCGGCCCCCCAAATCAATGTCGGATTACGGGCACACCGAGCCTAAGCGAGGTGCCGAGTGGTGGGGCAAGAGCCTTTTGGTTACTTTTGGCTGGGCCGGCATTCCGGCTGTTCAAAAGTGACCCGCTGTAAGAGCGGAACCAATAGAGGCCGTAATCCCAATAACGGATATGTACCCAGACAAACCGCCATCGCAGGCAAGCCAGCTCCCACATTTAGAATGCGGTGAGCCAAGCTAATCCAATCCGAGCCAGCTGCCTGCCCTGATTCAGCTCAAGTCAACGCACAGCGCAATGCTTCTCCGCGCAAGCCGCGCAAGGCTTCCTCACTGGCCAACCGCTGCAACGCATCCACCGACGCATCAGAAAAAAACGCCGCATGCGGCGACACTAACAAGTGCGGCGCACTGCGCAACGGCGAATCCGCCGGCAACGGCTCCTTCTCGAACACATCCAACCCCGCCCCCGACAACTGCCCGCTGACCAGCGCCTGGGCCAGGGCTGTTTCATCGATCAAACCACCCCGGGAGCAGTTGATCAGAATAGCCCCCCTGGGCATCCGCGCGATGGCATCGGCATCGATCACATGGCGCGTCTCGGGCGTCAGCGGCACATGCAGCGACAGCACGTTGGCGCAAGCAATCACCTCGGCCCGCGACATCGGCTCGATCCCCGACTCCCGCGCCTGCTGGTTGGTCACGTACGGGTCATAACCCACAATCGTGCAGCCAAACGCCGTCATGCGTGACGCAAAGGCGCGGGCAATGCGGCCCAAGCCAATAAGGCCAACCGTGGTGTCACGCAGGGAGCGCACACCGTCGACCATCTGCGCGATCTTCCACTCGCCGTTGCGAATACCGGTGCCGTAATGATCGAGCTTGCGCGCCAGGGCCAGGGTCATCGCGGCAGCATGGTCAGCCACCTCTTCGACGCCGTAGTCCGGCACGTTGCACACGCGAATCCCCAGTTCCTTGGCCGCCGCGAGGTCGACGTTATCCACGCCGACGCCGTAGCGCACCACCACCGCGCCCGGCGCCATGGCCGCCATCACGCGATGGGTCATCGGCGCGAAGTTGTTGATCACCGCATGGGCGCCGCGCACCGCTTCCAGGGTTTCGTCTTCGCTGCGGCATTGGTGCTCGGAAAACTGCGCGCCGACCAGTGCGGCGGCGGCCTGTTCATGGCGTGTGTTGCCAAACGCCTGGTCAGTCACGACCAACTTCTGGCTCATAGCAGCCCCCGTTTTGCCAGGTTGCGCATGAGTGCGCGGGTGCCGAAGGTCCAGGGCGCGGCTTCGTCGGAGTACACGACGGTATTGCGCAAGGTGCCCAGCAGCGGCGTGGAAATTTCCACCAGGTCGCCGGCCTTATGGGTAAAGCCCGAGCCCTTTTTCTCGCGGTCCTGGGTCGGCGCAAACATGGTGCCGAGGAACAGCATGAAGCCGTCCGGGTACTGGTGCGAATTGTTGCGGGTCTGCTCGACCAGGTTCGCCGGCTTGCGGCTGATCTCGGCCATGTTCGAACCGCCGGACATTTCAAAACCGTCGAGGCCGCTGACCGACAGGGTGAGGGTCGCGTTTTCAATGTCGGTCAGGGTGAAGTGCTCGTCGAACAGGCGAATAAACGGCCCGATGGAGCACGAGGCGTTGTTGTCCTTGGCCTTGCCCAGCAGCAGCGCCGAGCGGCCTTCCACGTCGCGCAGGTTCACGTCATTGCCCAGGGTGGCGCCACGGATATTGCCCTGGCTGTCCACCGCCAGCACCACTTCGGGCTCGGGGTTGTTCCACTCGGAAATACGGTTGATGCCCACCTGCGCGCCGTAACCGACTGCCGCCATGGGCTGGGATTTGGTGAACACTTCGGCGTCCGGGCCGATGCCCACTTCCAGGTATTGCGACCACAGGCCTTCGGCTATCAGCGCAGCCTTGATCTCGGCCGCCTTGGCGGAACCGGCCTGCACATTGGACAGGCTGTCGCCGATCAACGAACCGATCAGCGCGCGCAGTTCATTGGCCCGGCCGGGATCGCCCGCCGTGCGCTCATCAATCACGCGTTCGACCATACTTCTGGCAAAGGTCACGCCGCAGGCCTTGAGCGCCTGGAAATCGCACGGTGCCAGCAGGCAAGGGCGGTCCGAGTGATAGCCCATCTCGGAAGGTTCAAGGATCAGGTCCGCGAGGTCGCCCACCGGCTCACCGGCCAGGGTGTCGAAGCGTTCGGCAGGGTTGTTGTCGAGAAAATCGGCCATGGAGACCACGGACGGCGTGACGTCGATCAGCACGTTTTCGCGCAGGATCACCACGCTGGGGCCCTTGCCGGGAAGCCAGACCCGACCGACCAATTTGGCGTGCTTGAGTGAGATGGGCAGCATGAGGGTGATCCTTTATTGTTTGATATCTAGTAATGCTACGTTTCGATTTTAAGCACGGTCAAGCGCTCTCGTATGAAAGAAACTGCATTTTTCGCGATAAAAAACGCGTTTTAAGACTAATTTGCTGAAAAATAAGGCGAATATTAAGTGTTTCAGCCGTTCGTGAGCAGTTTTGGTGCAAAACGAAGTTGAGTGAATTTTCGCCAGGCTATTGCAAAAAGCTAGCAATACTATATTTTCGAATTAAGCGAGTGGTTCAACCGCCAAGACCGGTGACGGAGCAGTTCGATGCATAACAATAAGATTCACGGCGACACGATTGCCGCGCTGCAAGGCGCTTTGTTTATCGAGGGTCAGCTGCGCAAAGGCGCCGGCGCTCAGTTGCCGGTGGAGAACCCGGCGACCGGTGAGGTGCTGGGGCATATCGCCGCTGCCACGCCGCAAGAAATCAACGAGACCGTGGCCGCTGCACGCCGTGCCTTTCTACTGTGGTCCCGCGAACTGCCGAAAACCCGCGCCAGCGCCTTGCATCGTTTGGGCGACTTGATCGCCGCCGATGCGCAGACCCTGGCACAGGTGATGACCTCCGAGCAGGGCAAGCCCGTCAATGAAGCCCGTGGCGAAGTGCTCAAGCTCGCCGAGGCCTGCCACTTCTATGCAGAAGAAGCCACCCGCGTGCACGGCGAGATCGTGCCCAACGACCAACCGGGTTTCCAGAGCCTGGTGGTGCGCGAGCCGATTGGCGTCGTCGCTGCGATTACGCCGTGGAATTACCCGGCCGAGCTGGTCGGCTGGAAGCTCTGTGCGAGCCTGGCCGCTGGTTGCACCATCGTGATCAAGCCTGCCGAGCTGACGCCGTTCACCGCGCTGGCCATTGCGCAAAAATGCATCGAAGCCGGGATCCCCGCAGGCGTGGTCAATGTGTTGACCGGCAAGGGCTCGGTGGTCGGCCAGGCGCTGGTCGAACACCCGGACGTCAGCAAAGTCGCGTTCACCGGCTCCAGTGCCGTGGGCCTGCATATCCAGCGCAGTTGCCCGCAGGTCAAGCGCCTGTCCCTGGAACTGGGTGGCAACTGCCCGATGGTGGTCACCGCCAGCGCGGATGTCGCCGCGGCCGTCAAAGGCGCCACGCGTCGCAGCTTCCGTAACTGCGGGCAGATCTGTATCGCGATCAACCGCATCTATGTGCACCGTTCGATCTACGAAACATTCGTCACCCAGCTGGGCGCCGCCGCCGAGGCGCTGACGGTGCGCAACGGCCTGGAAAACCCCGGCGCCGATTTGGGCGCCATGGCCTCCGCTGAGCCCCTGAACAAAACCCGCGCCCACCTTGAAGACGCACTGGCCAAAGGCGCACGTCTGGTCGCTGGCGGTAAGGCGCCCGAAGGCGAGGAGTTCGCCCACGGGCATTTCTTCCGCCCCACCGTGGTCGCCGACTGCACCCACCAGATGCTGGTGATGAGCGAAGAAACCTTCGGCCCGCTGGTGGGTGTCGCGCCCTTCGATGACCTGGCCGAAGCCGTGCACCTGGCCAACGACACGCCTTACGGGCTGGCCGCGTATGTGTACGCCCGGGACCTGGTGGACATCCACACCCTGTCGGCTCAACTCGACTACGGCAACGTGGCGATCAATAACGTCGATGCCGGGATCATGAATGCACCTTACGGTGGCCGCAAACAGAGTGGCGTGGGTTACGAGCACGGGCGCGAAGGGTTGCTGGAGTACTTCAACTTCAAGCATGTGCGCCTGCACCATGGCGTCGGGAATTGAGCCATGCAGGCCCTTATTGGTATCGACATCGGCACCTCCGGGTGCAAGGCGTTGCTGCTGGACGCCCATGGCGCAGTGATTGCCGCCGACACGGCGACGTATCCGCTGTCCCAACCGCGGCCCGGCTGGACCGAGCAAGACCCTGAACTGTGGATCGATGGCGCCCGCCGTGCGATTGCCGGGGTACTGGCCAAGGCGCCCGGCGTGGAATTGCTGGCGGTGGGTTTGTCCGGCCAGATGCACGGGCTGGTGCCGTTGGACGCCACACACAACGTCCTGCGCCCGGCGATCCTGTGGAACGACCAGCGCAACGCCGCCGAATGCGAGTGGATCACCCAGGCAGCCGGTGGCCTTGAAGGCCTGCTGGCGGCCACCGACAACCGCATGCTGGTGGGTTACACCGGCGGCAAGATCGTGTGGATGCAGCGCCATGAACCCGAGCTGTTCGCACGCCTGGCCACGGTGCTCAACCCCAAGGACTATTTGCGCCTGCG
Source organism: Pseudomonas sp. TE24901 (assembly GCF_054058375.1). Taxonomy (NCBI): domain Bacteria; kingdom Pseudomonadati; phylum Pseudomonadota; class Gammaproteobacteria; order Pseudomonadales; family Pseudomonadaceae; genus Pseudomonas; species Pseudomonas sp. TE24901. Next base: position 312,255 of record NZ_JBSSAF010000001.1, on the reverse strand, counting down.
CCTGACCGGTGAAGTCGCCAGCGAAGTGTCCGATGCGTCGGGGACCGGCCTGTTCAATGTGCGCTCGCGGCAGTGGGCGACGGGGCTGGTCGAGACGTTGGGGATTGACCCCGCGTTGTTGCCACCGGTGTTTGAATCCCAAGTGATTTCCGGCCGGGTCAGCGCCCAGGGTGCCCAGCTGTTTGGCCTGCCCGTGGGCACGCCCGTGGTGGGTGGCGGTGGCGACTCCGTGATCCAGACCCTCGGCTCCGGCGTGATTGCGCCCGGCGAATTGCAAACCACCATCGGCACCGCCGGCATCCTCGCGGCGGCGCTGGACACCCCCCAGGACAACCCGGACGGCCGCCTGCAGATCTTCTGCAACGTCGCCGCCGACAAGTGGCATTGCATGGGCGTGTCGCTGAACGCCGGTGGTTCGATGAACTGGTTTCGCGACACCTTCTGCGCCGGCGTGCCCTTCGAGCAGATCGCTGCCGAAGCTGCCGACAGCCCGCCCGGCGCCCATGGCCTGCTGTTTTTGCCCTACCTCAATGGCGAACGCTGCCCTTATCCGGACCCGGTTCTGCGGGCTGCCTTTATCGGCCTCACCGGTCGCCATCAACGCGGTGATATGGCCCGCGCCGTGATGGAAGGCTCGGTCTATGCCCTCGCCGATATGTACGCGTTGATGCGCCCGCTGGGCATTGCCGGGCAGGTGATCAAGGCGTCTGGTGGTGGTGCGCGCTCGGTGCTGTGGCGCCAGTTGCAGGCAGATATTTTCGGCTGCGACGTGGTGACCACCGAAGGCGCGGCCGAGGGGGCAGCATTCGGCGCGGCGCTGGTGGCCGGGCTGGCGGTCAACGTATGGCCCGACGCAGCGAGTGCCGCCGCCAGCTGCCGTGCAATGACCCGCCAGGCGCCAGACGGCGCCACGGCCGAGGTTCACGCTCAGGCCCATCGCATCTATCGCCATTTGTACCCGACGCTCAGGGACACCTTTGTTGAGCTCGGCGCCCCTCTTTTCGATTAGGAGTCTTTTCATGGCCGTCTATAACGCGCTGATTTTTGATCTCGACGGGACGCTGATCGACAGCGCCTGCGATATCGCGAAGGCCCTGAATGTTGGCTTCACGCTCAACGGCTGGCCGGAACTGGCCCCGGACCACGTGGAGACATTCCTGGGCAACGGGCCTCGGCGCTTGATCGTCGACATCCTCGAAGACCTGGATATTCCCTACACCGAGGCCCAGGTGCAGCGCGCGTTTGAAGGCTACTTGCAGGCCTATATGGACGACCCGGCCGGGCGCACGCGGTTCTACCCCCATGTGCGCGAAGACCTGGTGGCGCTGCGCGAAGCCGGTATCCGCCTGGGCATCTGCACCAACAAGAACCACGCCGTCACCGGCAAGGTGCTGCAGCAACTGGGCCTGGCGGATCTGTTCGATGCCGCGATTGGCGCCGACGCCGTGCCGGCCTGCAAACCGGACCCCGGCCACTTGCTTGCCGTGGCCGATGCCATGGCGCTGGCCGACCACACTTGGGCCTATGTGGGCGATACCCGGGTTGACCAGCAAACCGCGCAGGCCGCTGGTGTCATGTTTTTTGTGGTGCCGTGGGGCGGTGGCCCACTGGTGGAGATTTCCCCGGCGCAGCGCTTGAACCGTTTGGCTGATCTGTTACAACGCAGCCCACCAATCGCCAAGGAGCGGATATGAGCGACAGTTTGCTGCAACGCATTATTGATGAAAGCAAGAACATGCACCGCGCCGAGCGCCGGGTGGCCAATTTCGTCTCCACATCACCGTCCAAAGTGCTGCAGATGAGCATGGCCAAGTTGTCGGAAACCTGTTCGGTCAGCGACCCGACCGTGATGCGTTTCTGCCGGCGTTTCGGTTTCGAGAGCTATCAGGAATTGAAGCTGCACCTGGTGCAGAGCCTGGTGCCGTCGGCGCCGTTTGCCTACGAGCAGATCATCCCGGATGACAGCATCGACAACATTGTGCGCAAGACCTGCCGCAATTCGTTGAACGCGATCCAGCGTTTGGAAGAAGACCTGAAACCGGAAAAAGTTGCCGAGGCCGCGCAGCTGTTGCAGGCCGCGAGCTGGGTAGGCATCTACGCCACCGGCATTTCGGTGGTCAACGCGCTGGACGCCGAGCACAAGTTCCAGCGCCTGGGCATGCGCTGCCAGGCCTTGCTCGGTGGCAAGCGCCAGGAAATGCACGCCGAAGGCGCACGCAGCGGTGAAATCGCGCTGATCTTTTCGCAGTCGGGGCACACCCGGCAGATGGTCGACATGGCCATTGCCGCGCGCAAAGCCGGGGCCAAGGTGGTGTCGATTGCCGCCGATGACAGCCCGCTGGCGAAAGTCTCGGACGTGCTGATCGCCGTGAAGCCCTACGAACACACCGAGCTGATGACGCCCTTGGCATCACGGCTCAACCACCATTTGGTCACCAACATGCTGGTGGCGGCGATTGCCATCGCCAGCGGCAGTCAGTTCCCCGATCAACTGACCGCTCTCGATTCCTGGCGTACCGACAAAATTTAAACCCCGATCCGTGGAGCAGGTAATGAGTAATCAACAGAACGAAGCCAAGAAGGTCGCCGCCCGCCGGGTGATCGAGGAATTTGTGCGCGATGGCATGAAGCTGGGCCTGGGCTCCGGGACCACCTCGCATTTCTTCGTTCGCGAGCTGGGCAAGCACGTGGCCAACGGCTTGAAACTGACCTGCACCACCACCTCGCGCTCCACCAATGACGTGGCGCGGGAAGTCGGCATCGAAATCACCGACCCCAACGAGATCGGCGAGCTGGACTTGACCGTCGATGGCCCCGACGAGATCGACCGCCAGTTCAACATGATCAAGGGCGGCGGCGCTTGCCTGCTGTGGGAAAAGATCATCGCCCACGCCTCCAAACGCATGATTTGCGTGACCGACGAAACCAAGATCGTCGACCGCCTGGGCGCCTTCCCGCTGCCGGTGGAAGTGGTGCAGTTCGGCTGGAAGCAGACCGAGCGCCTGGTCCAGCGCGTGCTGGCCGAACATGGCATCCGCGAGGTGCAGATCATCCGCCGCGAACGCAACGGCGAGACCGTGGTGACCGACAGCGGCAACTTCATTCTCGACTGCCATTGCGGCCCGGTGCTCACCGACCCGGCGCCCCTGGAAATCGAGCTGAACCGAATCCCGGGCGTGTTGGAAAACGGCCTGTTCACCCGCGAAGCGGTGGGCATGGTAGTGGGCTGTTTTGACGGCACGTCCTACGTACAGATGCGCTGATTTCCCGGTTTGTCTGGAGCTATACCGCATGACGCGTGAAGAAAGGAAAGACGTACTCAACCAACAATAATAAGTCGGAGTCACTTCCATGAAAAAAGTCGATTTTTCGAGCGTGAGCCGCCGCAGTGTCCTGGCAGGCGGTGTGGTACTGGGGTTGGGTTCGCTGCTGGGGCGCACGGCCATGGCACAGACCCCGCTGTCGGTGGCCTATTCGAACAAGAGCCTGGATTACTACTTCTTCGTGATCCAGGAAGAGTCGGTCAAGCGTGCGGTGCTGGCCCAGTCCGGCAAGTTTCAGGCGACCAATGCCAGCTTCGACACCACCACCCAGCTGGGCCAATGGCAAAGCCTGATGCTGTCCCAGCCGTCGGCGATCATCTCCGACCCCATCGACAGCCAGGCCATCGTCTCGGCGATCAAGCGCTACAACCAACGCAAGATCCCGGTGGGCATTATCGACACCCCGGCCGACGGCGGCGACGTGGCGATCACCGTGAGCTTCGACAACTTCAAGGGCGGCGTGATGGCCGCTGAAGAAATCGTCAAACGCCTGGTGGCCAAATACGGCAGCCCCAAAGGCACCGTGCTCAACTGCTTCGGCGCCCTGGCCTCGGTGGCGTGGCGCCTGCGCAAAGAGGGCATGGACTCGGTATTCGCCAAATACCCCGAGATCAAATACCTCGCACGGCCCACCGAAGGCCAGTTGGACAAGATGCAGTCGGTCACGCTCTCGACCCTCTCGGAATTCCCTGACCTGGACGCCGTGCACGCGCCGTCGGACTCGCCGTCACGGGGGATCGCCGCCGCGCTGAAGCAGAAGGACCGCTGGAAAAAAGTCGGCGAAAAAGGCCACGTCATCTTCATCAATATCGACGGCGAACCCGTGGCGCTGGACTGGATCAAGGACGGCTACATGGACGGCTGTGTGTCCCAGGACCCGGTTGCCTACGGCCAGATCGCCGTGGAAATGATCACCAAGTACGCCCTCAACGGCCAGGCCGTGCCGCTGGGTACCTACCAGAACAAGGATTACTTCTGGGAAACCGGCGAGATCGTGCAGGGCAAGACGGGCCCGGCGCTGGTGATCCCGGCGTTCATGATCACCCCTGAAAACGCCGACGATAAACGCCACTGGGGCTACGTCGCGGAGAAGGTGTGGGGCGTGGCCTCCAAGTGATGGGCCGTCGCGCGGCGTGAGCAACGGCTGGCGCGATGTTTATCCGACAAGGTGATGGTGAGAACAACAAAATGACCTTACACCCAACGCCCGACGACACGATCCTGAGCATCGAGAATGTCGCCAAAAGCTATGGCCCGGTCCGCGCCTTGCGCGGGGTGACCACGCAAATCCGTCGCGGCTCGATCCATGGGCTGCTGGGGGAAAACGGTGCGGGCAAATCCACGCTGGTGGGGATTATTTCCGGGCAGGTCATCCCCACCTCCGGGCAGATCCTCATGAACGGGCAGCCGCTCAAGCAGGTGGACGTCAAGGTGATGGAGCAGGCCGGGGTGTTCCTGGTGACCCAGGAGCCGATGATCATCGGCAACCTCACCGCCGCTGAAAACCTGATGCTCGGTATCTGGCCGACGCGCAATGGCCTGGTCGATTGGAAGCAGTTGAACGCGGACGCGGCGCGCATGCTCGACGGCTCCGGCATCGACCCCAAGGCGCTCGCCGGGCAGCTCGACGCCGTGGCGCGGCGCAAGCTGAACATCCTGCGGGCGATGTTTTCCGGGGGCAAGGTCATCATCCTCGATGAGCCAACCGCGTCACTGACCGTGGTCGACCGGCGCCAGTTGTTCGACTTCATGCTGCGCCTCAAAGGCGAGGGCGTGACCTTCATCTTCATCTCCCACTACAACGACGAGATCCTCGAAATCTGCGACGCGGTCACCGTGCTGCGCGACGGCGCCCTGGCGGGTACGCGTTCGGACATCACCGGGCTGACCTCCGAGCAGCTCACCGAACTGGTGATCGGCCACGGCGTGCAGCTGTTCCAGCGCAAGCGCCGCGACCACAGCGGCAAGGCGCCGGCGATTTCCCTGCGCGGTGTGCGTGGCAAGTGGCTGGCGCTCGACAGCCTGGACATCGCGCCAGGTGAGGTGGTCGGGTTTACCGGGTTGCCCGGTGCCGGCGCGAAGGAAATGGCCCGGGCGATTTTCGGCCTGCACCCGGCCATCGGCACCCTGGCGATGAACGGCGAAGACGTGCGCCCACTGCCACGTTCCCCCAATGCGGCGTTCGAGGCGGGCATTGCCTACCTCTCCGACGACCGCCGCAAGGACGGCGCCGTGGGGCAGATGTCGATTGGCAGCAACATCGCCATGTCGTCCCTCGCCACGCGCAGCCGATTGGGGTTTATCGACGCCGACGCCGAAGCCTCGGTGATCAATCACTACTTCGCGGCAATGGGCGTGAAATCGCCCAATCCGGATTACTCGGTGAACACCCTCAGCGGCGGCAACCAGCAAAAGGTCTGCCTGGGCCGGGTGCTGGCGACCCAGCCACGCCTGTTGATGGTGGACGAGCCTACGCGGGGTATCGACATGGGCGTGAAGCAGGACGTGTTGCGCATCATCGACGAACTCAGTGATGCCGGCGTGGCGGTAATCATCGTGTCCAGCGACACCGATGAACTGGTGCGCGCGGTGGACCGGGTGTGCATCTTCGATCAGGGCACGATCAAGGAAACATTGACGGGAGAGGACATCAGCGTCGAGCGCATCCGCGCATCCGTACAAGGATCCAGCAGTTGAATAAGAAAAAGAGTGGAGACACGGGTATGAGTACTTTAGTGAAACCCGGCAACGGGGTAGCGCCTGCCGCAACCAAAATCAACGGCCCGGCCGTGCTGGGCTGGGTGCTGCACAACGTGGTGTGGATCTGGCTGATCGCGCTGGTGGCGGGCTTCGGCCTGTTCAACGAATTCTTCTTCACCCTGTTCAACCTGCAGAACGTGATGGTGCAAGCCACGGTGCTCGGTATGTTGGGGCTCGCGGTGGCGCTGCCGTTGCTGGTGGCGGAGATCGACTTGTCGATCCCGGCCAATGCCGGGTTCTCTTCGGCGGTGGGCGCACTGGCCTATTCCAGCTGGGGGTTGCCGTGGTACCTGGCCGTGATCATCGGCTTGCTGGTGGGCACTGCGATCGGCTTCTTCAACGGGCTGTGCATCACCCGGCTGAAAATGGTCTCGCTGATCGAAACCCTGGCGATGATGATCATTCTGCAAGGCGCGCTGCTGGCGCTGACCCAGGGCACCACGCTGACCAACATGGCTGACGGCTACATCTGGATCGGCCAAGTCACCCTCGGTGGCTGGCCGCTGATGCCGGTGGTGTTCCTGGTCGCGCTGGTGGTGATGGGCGTGGTGCTGCGCCGCACGGTGCTGGGTCGCTCGATCTACGCGGTGGGCGGCAACCCGATTGCGTCGAACTCGGCGGGTATCCGCGTGGACCGGGTGAAAATCATCACCTACACCATCTCCGGTTTTCTCGCGGCGGCGGCGGGCTTTCTGCTGGCGTCCTGGCAGATGGCGATCACCTCCAGCCAGGGTTCCAGCTACCTCTTGTATGCGATTGCCGCGCCGATCATCGGTGGCGTCAGCGTGTTCGGCGGGCGCGGTAACGTCAAAGGCGTACTGGGCGGCGTATTGTTGCTGACGGTGATCCAGGTCGGCCTGGCGATTGTGAATGTGCCGTCGTTTTATGTCGGCATGATCGGTGGCGTGATGATCTTTATCGCCGTGGCCATTGACGCTATCCGCGTGCGCTATTTCGGTTAATCCATTTCAACTTCGGGAAACGCCCATGTCTTTTACACCCCACGGCAAGCACCTGATCGCAGGCGTTTGGGTCGCCGGCGACAGCACCTTTTCCAACGCACCGACCCAGGGCCCGGCCCAGTGGTTTTCGGCAGGCAGCATCGAACTGGTGAACCGCGCCTGCGAGGCTGCGGAAGCGGCGTTCTGGAGCTTCGGTTATTCGAGCCGGGAGGCGCGGGCCGAATTGTTGAATGCCATCGCCGATGAAATCGAGGCGCGGGCGGCGATCATCACCACCGTGGGCGCGCTGGAAACCGGCCTGCCGGAAGGGCGCTTGCAAGGTGAGCGTGGGCGCACCGTGGGGCAGTTGCGATTGTTTGCGTCGCATATTCTGGCGGGGGATTACCTGGACCGTCGCCGCGATTTGCCGTTGCCCGATCGCCAGCCGCTGCCGCGCCCGGACATTCGCTTGATCCAGCGCCCGATCGGGCCGGTGGCGGTATTTGGGGCGTCGAACTTCCCGCTGGCGTTCTCCACCGCAGGCGGTGACGTGGCGTCGGCGCTGGCTGCCGGTTGCCCGGTAGTGGTGAAGGGGCACGAGGCGCACCCTGGCACCAGCGAGATCGTGGCCGAGGCGATTCATGCGGCGATCAAGCAGTGCGACGTTCACCCGGGCGTCTTCAGCCTGGTGCACGGCGGTTCGCGGGCGGTGGGGCAACGGCTGGTGCAGCATCCGCTGATCAAGGCGGTGGGTTTCACCGGTTCGCTGGGGGCGGGCAGGGCGTTGTTTGATCTGTGTGCCAAGCGATTCGAGCCGATTCCGTTTTTTGGCGAGTTGGGTTCGGTGAACCCGATGTTCCTGATGCCCCATGCGGTGGCGACGCGCGGGTTGGAGATTGCCAAGGGTTGGGCCGGTTCATTGACCATGGGCGCGGGGCAGTTCTGCACCAACCCTGGCGTGGCGGTGTTGGCTGAAGGTGAGGCGGCCAATGCGTTTATCGACGCGGCGGTCACCGCGTTGGCGCCGGTCGGCGCCCAGGTGATGCTGACAGAAGGCATTGCCGCCGCGTATCGCGATGGCCGTGAACGTGTGGCCAATGCCGTGGGTGTGCGTGAAGTGCTGTCCAACACCTGCGAGCCGCGCCAGGCGATGCCGTATCTGTTCGCCACCACGGGCCGCGAATGGCTGGCCAATGCGTCATTGGGTCATGAAGTGTTCGGCCCGTTGGGGCTGGTGGTGACGGTCAAGGATGGCGAGGAGATGCTGGAGGTTGCGCGTTCCCTGGAAGGCCAGCTGACTTGCACGGTTCATCTGGATGCAGCGGACAGCGCCGAGGTCAGCCGCTTGCTGCCGATTCTGGAGCGCAAGGCCGGGCGCATTCTTGCCAATGGCTTCCCGACCGGTGTGGAAGTGAGCGAGGCCATGGTGCATGGCGGGCCGTATCCGGCGTCGACCAACTTTGGCGCGACGTCGGTGGGCACGATGGCGATCCGCCGGTTCCTGCGGCCGGTGAGTTACCAGAACATCCCCGAGGCTCTATTGCCCGAAGACTTGCAGCAACACTAATCACTGTGGGAGCTGGCTTGCCGGCGATAGCGGTGGGTCAGGCGACCTCTCTATTGGCTGTGCCGTCGCCATCGCAGGCAAGCCAGCTCCTACAGTGGATCTTCGTCGCTGCACAAGTCCCCTGTGGGGCGCCATCCATCTGGGTTAGTGCCCGTGGCTACGGCCCACATGTGAGTGCTCGGCCTCGCTGGCCGCGACACTCCCGCTGACTTCCAGACGCTGCAGAATCCCGCATTCCGGCCCGCCGCCACAGCGTTGGCGCAGGTCGAGCAATTGTTCCTGCAACGCCAACAGCCCATCAATCCGCGCTTTCACGTGGTGGATGTGCTCGTCGATCAACGCATTCACGCTTTCGCACTGGTCCTGGGGGCTGTCGCGCAGGCCCAGCAGGCTGCGGATTTCTTCCAGGGTCATGTCCAGGCTGCGGCAGTTGCGGATAAAGATCAGCCGTTCGGTGTGCGCCTGGGTGTACACGCGGTAGTTGGCGTCCGTGCGGGCCGGCGGTGGCAGCAGGCCTTCTTTCTCGTAATACCGGATGGTTTCCACCTGACAGTCGGTCAGTTTGGCCAGTTCGCCGATCTTCATCGCAGCAATCTCCAAATGGGTGCTTGACCCTATAGTGGCTACAGGGTCTTTACTTGGCAACAGGCACCTTTACGGACGCGACAGAATGAGCGATTCCCTCCACACCCCACACAAGCACGACCACGGTCATGACCATGACCACGATCATGCCCCGAAGAAACTCACGCCTGTGCACAACCATGGCCACGGCGGTTCCTGCTGTTCCGGCACGCCAGCCCCTGCGGTGGTGCAACTGAGCGAAGCCCCCACCGCCGGCTCGCGCCTGAGCACCTTCCGCATCGAAGCCATGGACTGCCCCACCGAGCAGACGCTGATCCAGAACAAACTGGGCAAGCTGGCCGGCGTGCAGCAACTGGAATTCAACCTGATCAACCGGATCCTCGGCGTCACCCATGACCTGCCGACTACAGCGCCGATCATCGACGCGATCAAATCCCTCGGCATGCAGGCTGACCCTATCGAGGAAGGCACCCCGGCCGCCGAGCCGCCTGCCAAGAAACACGGGTGGCCGCTGGCGGTGTCTGGCGTCGGCGCGTTAGGCGCCGAAGTGCTGCACTTCACCAACGCCGCGCCGACGTGGGTGATTGCAGTGGTGGCGCTGGTGTCGATCCTCAGCGGCGGCCTCACCACCTACAAAAAGGGCTGGATCGCCCTGAAAAACCTCAACCTGAACATCAATGCCCTGATGAGCATCGCCGTCACCGGCGCCGTGCTGATTGGCCAGTGGCCGGAAGCGGCCATGGTGATGTTCCTGTTTACCGTGGCCGAGCTGATCGAAGCCAAGTCCCTGGACCGTGCACGCAACGCCATCAGCGGCTTGATGCAGATGACACCCGAGCAGGCCACAGTTCGGCAGGCGGACGGTTCGTGGGCTGAACAGGACGTCAAAAGTATTGAGATTGGCGCGATCGTGAGGGTAAAGCCCGGCGAACGCATTGGCCTGGACGGTGAAGTCACCGCCGGCCAGTCCACCATCGACCAGGCGCCGATCACCGGCGAAAGCCTGCCGATTGAAAAGACCGTGGGCGATAAAGTCTTCGCCGGCACCATCAACCAGGCCGGCTCCCTGGAATACAAGGTGACGGCTGCGGCCAACAACTCCACCCTGGCGCGCATCATCCACGCCGTGGAGCAGGCCCAAGGCGCAAGGGCGCCGACCCAGCGCTTTGTCGACAGCTTCTCGAAGGTCTACACCCCGGCCGTGTTCCTGTTTGCCCTGGGCGTGGCAGTGATCCCGCCGCTGTTCATGGCCGGCGCCTGGTTTGACTGGATCTACCGCGCCCTCGTGCTGCTGGTGGTCGCGTGCCCTTGTGCACTGGTGATTTCCACCCCGGTGACCATCGTCAGCGGCCTGGCGGCAGCGGCGCGCAAAGGCATTCTGATCAAGGGCGGCGTGTACCTGGAGGGCGGTTACAAGCTTGATTATCTGGCCCTCGACAAGACCGGCACCATCACCCACGGCAAGCCGGTGCAAACTGACTACTTGCCACTGTTCCCCAACGTCGAGGACAGCGCGCCGGCCCTGGCCGTCAGTTTGGCCGGGCGGTCCGACCACCCGGTGTCCCTGGCCATCGCCAACGCGGCTGTGGATAAAAACCTGCCGACGCACGTTGTGGATAACTTCGAGGCCCTGGCCGGGCGGGGTGTGCGCGGCGATATCAATGGCCAGACCTACCACCTGGGCAACCATCGCCTGGTGGAAGACCTCGGCCTGTGCTCGCCGGCCCTGGAAGAAAAACTCTTCGCCCTGGAAAAACAAGGCAAGTCCGTGGTGTTGCTGCTCGACAAGTCCGGCCCGCTGGCGCTGTTCGCCGTGGCCGACACCGTCAAAGACAGCAGCCGCGAAGCCATCCAGCAGTTGCATGCGTTGGGGATCAAGACCCTGATGCTCACTGGCGACAACACCCACACCGCCCAGGCAATTGGCGCCCAGGTCGGCATCGATCAGGCTCAGGGCGACCTGTTGCCCACCGACAAACTGCACGCTATCGAAACCCTCTACGGCCAAGGCCACCGCGTCGGCATGGTCGGCGACGGCATCAACGACGCGCCGGCCCTGGCCCGTGCCGAGATCGGCTTTGCCATGGCCGCAGCGGGCACCGACACCGCCATCGAGACCGCCGACGTGGCGTTGATGGACGATGATTTGCGCAAGATTCCGGCTTTCATTCGGCTCTCGCGGCAAACGTCGAGTATCCTCAAGCAGAACATCGCCCTGGCGCTGGTGATCAAGGCGATCTTCCTGGCGGTCACCTTCCTGGGCATGGCCACTATGTGGATGGCGGTGTTCGCCGACATGGGCGTGAGCCTGCTGGTGGTGTTCAATGGCCTGCGCCTGTTGCGCAAATAAACGATGAGAGGGTGGTGTGCTGAGTGCCGAGCTGAAGGCTTTTTTCATGGTCGCCCGCCTGGGCAGCATCACCCAGGCGGCGAAAAAACTCGGCTTGAGCCAGCCCACGGTCACCACCCAGATCCGCAACCTGGAAAGCCAATACGGCGTTGAGCTGTTCTACCGTGGCGGGCGCCGCCTCACCGTCAGTGACGACGGCGCGCGGCTGCTGCCGATGGTCAAGACGTTGTTGCAGCAGGAAGCGGATATCGAGTTTTTCCTGCGCAACACCGGCCAGGTGCAGGGCGCATTGAGGATTGCCGCGACGGCGCCGTATTACATCCTCGACCTGGTCAAAGCCTTCCGCGAACGCCTGCCCCACGTGGAGGTATCGGTGGAGATCGGCAACTCACAGCAGGTCCTCGAAGCACTGGACGATTACCGCGTCGACGTCGCCGCCTCCTCACAATTGCTCGAAGACCCGCGTCTGATCCGCCGCGTGCTCGGCACCGACCCGCTGGTGCTGGCGGTGCATCGCAACCACCCGCTGGCCAAGCTCGACCATGTGCCGCTCAGTGCGTTGGCCGGGCACACCTTGTTGATGCGCGAGGCCGGCTCCACCACGCGACGACTGACCGAAGAAATGTTGCAGGGCGCCGGTGTGAGTTATGGGCCGCTGCTGGAGATCGGCAGCCGCGAGTCGATCCGCGAGGCGGTGCTGCGCAATATCGGCATCAGCATCATTGCACGCCAGGAAGTGCCCCATGACCCGCAGTTGCGGGTGCTGACCATCGAGCATGCGCCGCAGATTCCGGAGTATCTGTACTGCCTCAAGGAGCGCAAAGGCGCACGGTTGCCGGCGGCGTTTCTGGGGTTGGCGCAGGAAATGTCGCCGATCTGAATACGTCATCGCCCAGACAACCCAAATCTACCAATACCACTATCGCCCCATTTTGCCTTCCTGCCACATCAGGGACGCATTGCCCTCCTAGCATGGCCTTCATCCGTTTGATGAGGTGCCACCATGAACACAGCCCTGACTAACCCCGGCGCGCCGATGACGGTGCGCGGTATCCAGAAGCGTTTCGGCGCCTTCACCGCCCTGGACAACGTTTCTCTGGACGTCGCTGCGGGCGAACTGGTGTGCCTGCTGGGCCCGTCCGGCTGTGGCAAGACCACCTTGCTGCGCTGCATTGCCGGCCTGGAGCGCCAGGACAGCGGTGAGCTGCGCCTGGGCAACCGCGACGTGTCCCTGCTGCCGCCCCAGGCGCGGGACTACGGCATTCTGTTCCAGTCTTACGCGCTGTTTCCCAACCTCACCGTCGAAGCGAATATCGGCTACGGCCTCACTGGCAGCGGCCGCGATGAAGTGCGCAAGCGCGTCGGGCAGATGCTGGAGCTGGTCGGCCTGGTCGGCAGTGAAAAGAAATACCCCGGCCAACTCTCTGGCGGCCAGCAGCAACGCGTGGCCCTGGCCCGTGCGTTGGCGCCGGCCCCTTCGTTGTTGTTGCTGGATGAACCGATGTCGGCCCTCGACGCCCGCGTCCGCGAGCATTTGTGCACCGAATTGCGCCAACTGCAGCGCCGCCTGGGCATCACCACGTTGATGGTCACCCACAACCAGGACGAGGCCATGCTGATGGCCGACCGCATTGCCGTGATGAACAACGGCAAGGTCGAGCAGTACGCCACGCCCCAGGAAATCTACGACCGCCCGGCCACGCCGTTCGTGGCGGAGTTTGTGGGCCAGGGCAACTGGCTGCCGTTCAGCCGCAACAGTGCCAGCCACGCCCAGGTGGGTGGGATGAACATGCGCTTGGCCGACGACGCCGGCGTGGCCAAGTCCGGCCGCCTGTTCTGCCGCCCGGAAGCGATCAGCGTCAACCCGCCGGTGCATGAAGAGAACCTGTTCCCGGCCAAGGTCCGCGAGATCACCTTCCTCGGCAATCGTTGCCGCATGAGCTTTGAGCTGGAGCAGTTGCCCGGCCACCCATTGCTGGCCGAGTTGGCGCCGGAAGCCATGCCGCGCCTGGGTGCCCAGGATATCTGGGTGGCCTTGCCGCCACGCAGCCTGCAGGTGTTTGCCTGAGATGGCCACTGTCATGACGCAGCCACGACAGGTGTCCCGTGCCGAAACCGGCGACCGTATTTTCGTGGTCGGCGGCAAACTGCTGTGGCTGGTGCTGCTGGGCATCGCCGTGTTGCTGCCCTTGCTGGCGATCTTCTGGCGCGGTTTCAGCAGTGAAGCCGGGCAGGGCGGTGGCTTGGTGGCGGCGCGGGAGCTGGTGACCAGCGACAACTTCCACTGGCTGCTGGGCAATAGCCTGAAAGTCTCCCTCAGCGTGGCGGCGATTGTCGTACCGCTGGCCTACCTGTTTGCCTACGCCCTGCAACGCACGCTGATTCCCGGCAAGGCGATCTGGCGTGGCATGTCGCTGCTGCCACTGATGGCCCCGTCGATGTTGCCAGGCATTGCGCTGGTCTACCTGTTCGGTAACCAGGGCATGCTGCGTGGCTTGCTCTCGGACAATATCTACGGCTTCTGGGGCATTGTTCTCGGCGAAGTGATCTACACCTTCCCACACGCCTTGATGATCCTGCTGTCGGCGCTGTCCCTGGCGGATGCGCGCCTGTTCGACGCTGCCTCCAGCATGGGCGCCAGTCCGGCGCGGGCGTTTCGCAGCATCACGTGGCCGGCGACGCGCCAGGCGGTGTTCGCTGCGTTCTGCCTGGTGTTCACCCTGACCATCACCGATTTTGGCGTGCCCGTTGTCGTCGGCGGGGATTATCAAGTGCTGGCGCTGGAAGCCTACAAGGCGGTGGTCGGCCAGCAACAGTTCGGGCGGGGTGCGCTGATCGGCATGGTGTTGCTGTTGCCGGCACTGTTCAGCTTTGGGGTGGACGCCTGGCTGCGCCGTCGTCATGGCGACTCGATGAGCGGCCGTGCCCAGGTGTTCCAGCCGGCGCCCTCGCGGCTGCGCGACGGTTGCTACCTGGCCATCGTGTTGCTGATTTGCGCGGTGTTGCTGCTGGTGTTCGGCATGGCGGTGTATTCCTCGCTGGTGAAGTTCTGGCCGTACAACCTGTCGCTGTCCCTCAACCACTACCAGTTCGAAGACACCGCGGGCGGCGGTTGGCTGGCCTATCGCAACAGCTTGACCCTGGCGCTGTGCACGGCGTTGATCGGCAGCGTGCTGATCTTCACCGGTGCTTACCTGATGGAAAAGACCAAGGGCCAGAAAGGCCTCAACCTGGCGCTGCGCATGCTCAGCTTCGTGCCGATGGCTGTGCCGGGCCTGGTGCTGGGCCTGGGCTACGTGTTCTTTTTCAACCTCAATGGCAACCCGCTGCATGTGTTCTACGAAACCATGACGCTGTTGGTGGTGTGCACCATTGCGCACTATTTGACCACTGCACAGATGACCGCCACCACGGCCTTGCGACAGCTGGACGCCGAGTTCGAAGCCGCCGCGCTGTCCCTCAAGGCGCCGCTGTACCGCCACTACCTGCGCGTGACCGTGCCGATCTGCCTGCCGGCGCTGCTGGACATCGTGCGCTACCTGTTTGTATCGGCCATGACCACTGTGTCGGCCGCGATCTTCCTCTACAGCCCCGACACCATCCTCGCCGCCGTCGCCGTGTTGAACATGGACGATGCCGGCAACGTGGGCGGTGCGGCGGCCATGTCGACCCTGATCCTGTTCACTTCAGCCGGCGTCTCGCTGCTGCTGGCGTGGGCTTCACGTGGCGCACTGCGTCGCTCCCAAGCCTGGCGCCAGACCGCGCCCGGCCAATAATCCCGATAGGAGGTGTTGCATGTTCAAGCCCCTGGCGCTGGTCGCTGCCGTACTCACTGCATTCAGCCTGAATGCCTTCGCCAAGACCGAGCTCACCGTGTACACGGCCCTCGAAGCCGAGCAGTTGAAGACCTACAAGCAGGCGTTCGAAAAGGCCAACCCTGACGTCGAGATCAAGTGGGTACGTGACTCCACCGGCATCATCACTGCCAAGCTGCTGGCCGAGAAAGACCGTCCGCAAGCCGACGTGGTGTGGGGCCTGGCCGCGTCGAGCCTGGCGATCCTCGACCAGCAGGGCATGCTGGACAACTACGCGCCAAAAGATCTGGACAAGATCGGCAAACACTACCGCGACCCGGCCAACCCGCCGGCCTGGGTGGGCATGGACGTCTGGGCGGCAACTATTTGCTTCAACACTGTAGAAGCCGAGAAGCAGGGCCTGACCAAGCCGGTGAGCTGGCAGGACCTGACCAAGCCTGAGTACAAGGGCAAGATCGTGATGCCGAACCCTGCGTCTTCCGGCACCGGTTTCCTGGACGTCAGCGCCTGGTTGCAGACCTTCGGCGAGAAGCAGGGCTGGCAGTACATGGACGACCTGCACCAGAACATCGGCCAATACGTTCACTCCGGTTCCAAGCCGTGCAAGCTAGCGGCTTCGGGTGAGTTCCCGATCGGAATCTCCTTCGAATACCCGGCCGTGCAGCTCAAACGCCAGGGTGCGCCGCTGGACATCATCCTGCCGAAAGAAGGCCTGGGCTGGGACATTGAAGCCACCGCCGTGATCAAGGGCACCGCCCATGCGGACGCCGCCAAAAAGCTCGCGGACTTCTCTGCCAGCAGCGCGGCCATGGACCTGTACAAAGACAACTTCGCCGTGCTCGCCCAACCGGGCATTGCCAAGCCGCAGACCGAATTGCCGGCTGACTACGAGCAGCGTTTGATCAAGAACGACTTTGCCTGGGCGTCGAAGAACCGCGACAGCATCCTGACTGAGTGGCGCAAGCGCTATGACGGCAAGTCGGAGAAGGTAGCCGGTCAGTAAGAATTTTCGTTAGGGCTGATGGCCTCTTCGCAGGCAAGCCAGCTCCCACATTTTGATTTGTGAACACATTCAAATGTGGGAGCTGGCTTGCCTGCGAAGGCGGCTTCAAATTCAGGACATCTCTCCATGACACACCACACGGATCTGCTGATCGTGGGCGCCGGCATCCTCGGCCTGTCCCACGCCTACGCCGCCGCCAAGCGCGGCCTCAAGGTCAAGGTTTTCGAACGCAGCGCCACGCCACTGGGCGCCTCGGTGCGCAACTTCGGCCAAGCCCTGGTCACCGGCCAGCCGCCCGGCCCGATGCTCGACCTGGCGCGGCAAAGCCGCGACATCTGGGGCCATTGGGCTCAAGTCGCCGGCCTGCAACTCAAACGCAACGGCGCGTACCTGTTCGCCCGCACCGAAGCCGAAGAACACCTGCTGGAAGCCTTCTGCGCCGGCCGCGCGCGGGAACACGGCTACAACGTCGAGCTGCTGCAAGGCTCGGCCATGAAGGACCTGTACGGCGGCCAGTTCCGCCATCACCGCGCCGCACTGCACGGCAAGGACGACCAGCAGCTGTATTCGCGCGAAGCGATCCCGGCGCTGATCAACTACCTGGCGCAGGCGCTGAACGTGGAGTTCTACTTCTCCACCCTGGTGCGCGACGTCGAGCCGGGCCAGTTGCACAGCACGGCAGGCAGCTTTCGCGGTGAGCAGATCATCGTGTGTTCCGGCCATGACTACCAAACCCTGCTGGCCGAGGCGATGGCCGAGCTCAACCCGAGTATCTGCCGCCTGCAAATGCTGCGTGCCCGGCCAACGGTGAACCTGAACCTGCAACACGCGTTGCTCACGGGCTTGAGTTGCGTGCACTACGGCGCCTTTGCCGACCTGCCGGAAGCGGCGCCGGTGCAGGCGCAGATCCTGCGTGACGAACCGCATTTGCACGAGCACGGGATTCACCTGCTGATCAGCCCGACGCCCCATGGCGAACTGATCATCGGCGACTCCCACGATTACGGCAGCGATGCCTCGCCGTTCAACGCCGAGCAAGTGGACGACTGGATGATCGAGCTGGCCGAGCAAACCCTGGGGTGCAAGATCCAGGTGGTGGAGCGGTGGCAGGGCGTGTACGGCTCGCGTGGGCCGGGGCCGTTTTCATTCGTGCGTGCGGCGACGGGCGTGAGTGCGGCGTTGATGCACACCGGCGTGGGCATGAGCGTAGGGCCGGCGATGGCCGAGCGAAATATCACAACCTTGTGGGGAGCGGCGTGATGAACCCGGAACAGGCAATTGCCGACGTCTTCGGCTTGTACGAAACGCACGGCGCGGCGGATTACATCGGCGAGCCGGTGTCGCAGATCGAACACATGTCCCAGGCCGCGCAGCTGGCGATGGCCGAGGGCTTTGACGATGAAGTGGTGCTGGCGGCGTTTTTCCACGACATCGGGCACATTTGCGGCCAAGGTGGCGAGAATATGGGCGGTTATGGCGTGGTCAGCCACGAGCGCTTGGGCGCGGACTACTTGCGCCGTGCAGGGTTCAGCGAGCGCATGGCCAAACTGGTGGAGTACCACGTGCAGGCCAAGCGTTACCTGACGTTCAGCCAACCGGACTACTACGCTCGCCTCAGTGAAGCCAGCCGCCGCACCCTGGGTTACCAGGGCGGTGTGATGAGTGCCGAGGAAGCTCGGGCGTTCGAGCAGGACCCGCTGTGCGCGGTCAGCCTGCGCATGCGTCATTGGGACGAACAGGCCAAGGAAATGCATGTGCCGGTGATGGATCTGCAGTTGCTCAAGGCCAAGGCTATACGGCTACTCGCTGTGTAGAGTGGCCTTACGCATAACGCAGACACGCCGCCTAGAGTCACTATCGGTACGTTACTAAGGTGCTTGCTTCTTTAGTTAAAGGAGCAATGCGATGCGTTATTTGAAAGCCACCGCCCAGGACTTGTGCGGGAATGGTCGCGCCGATGCGGTGATTCTGCATTTTTATCAACAGCAACCGGGTGCCCCCGACGCGCTGATCTACGAAACCGTCGGCCTGGATATGACAGTGGATGGCAAGGTCGATCTGCAACTGGCGGGAGAACCTCTGCCTGACTGTCTGGTTGTGGACAAACCTCAGTTGGTGAGTTTCGCTGACAGCTTCTTGAAGCTGAATTGGTTCAATTCGGCTAGACAGTGGCAGCGTACATTGATCATGTACGTCGACCATTTCGGCAAAACCGGTCGGCCGAACGCAGTCAAGCTGGACTTCCACGGACCTGGTGCCTCTGGGGCTGGTGCTCCACTGATCTATAAGGTGGCTGCCTATGACGGCGACAGCGACGGCGTACTGGAGTCGTTCACCAACAGTGACGTTGACCGCAATGGCGCGGCTGACAAGGCGGACAAGGAACTGATCCGCTCGCTATGCACGACCTTCCTGGCCTTGAACTGGTATGAGGTGTAAGCGGTTTACGCCTCGTCGAGCCGGGTAGCCAGTGCTTCGATCTGTTCCTGGCGCTCGGCCTGGCTGAGTTTGGCGTGGGGGTTGAGGGACGACCATTGCGGGTGGGCGCGGGCCTTGTGCAGGGCGTCTGGCAACTTGCCTTCGCGCCAGGTTTTGTCCTGGGGCGTGTCGACCTTGATGCTGTGCATCGCGGCATGGCCGCGCAGGTTCAAGGCCTTGAGCAGTTGGCGCTGGCGCAGGGCGAGCAGGCGCAGCACGCTGTCGTCCACGGTCAGTTCGCGCTGACCCTTGATCTTGCCCAGCAAACGGCTGCCGTAGCTGCGTGCGGTTTGCAGCGCGCCACCGGCAATCGCCCCGGCCAGGGCGGCGGCGCCCAGGGTTAATCCTCCGACCAACAAATCCACACCCGCACCGGCGGCTGCACCGGCGGCGATCCCGCCCCCCACGCGTACGCCGAGTTGCTTGAGGGTTTCGGGGTTGAACAGGTCATCGCCCCAGCGGCCGTCGAGCAACGGCAGGTCGCTGGCGGCGGCATCCTGCGGGCGGAAGCCGAAGAGTTTGAGCAGAGCCTCCACACATTTTTGCTCGCGCTGGCGCACGGCTTTGCGCAGGTCGCCGATGGCTTGCGGTTCATCTTCAGTGACCACGCTGCGACGGCAGGCGGCGCAGTCGATCAGCAACTCGGCGATCAAGCGTGCCGCGCTTTGTTGGCGGGCCTGGCGCTGGGCCTCCTGATCCAGGATCAGGCGTTCCAATTGCGGCCGGGCGTTTTCCAACAGCAGGGCGAGGCTTTCGTACAAGCGCCGCTCGCCGTCCTCCGGCGGCGCGACGCTGTCGAAACGCACCAGCGCATGCAGGCCAAGGCGGGCCAGGGCTTCGCGCCAGTCCGGCTCGCGGTGGTCGCTGCTGCTGACAAAGTTGAGCACCGGCAACAACGGCTTGCCACAACTGGCCAGCACCTGCAGCTCGTCGCGGTACTTGGCCAGCACCGGTTCGCGGGCGTCAATCACATACAGCCCGGCGTCCGAGGCCAGCAGTTGGCGCAGCACCTTGGCTTCCTGTTCGAAACGCTGGCGCGCTTCGCTGCCTTCCAGGAATCGCGCCAGGCGGGCCGGGCCATCGAGGCGTTCGCCGGGACGATCCAGACGCTCCAGGTAGTCGAGCAGGGCGATGGCGTCTTCAAGGCCGGGGGTGTCGTAGAGTTCCAGCAGCGCCTCGCCCTCCACCGACAAGCGCGCGCCTTCGACATGCCGCGTGGTGCTGGGGCGATGGGACACTTCGCCGAAGCCCACGTCACGGGTCAACGTGCGCAGCAGTGAAGTCTTACCGACGTTGGTGTGGCCGACCACGGCGAGTTTCAGCGGTTTAGTCATGACCGGTCTCCAGCCAGTTCAGCGGTGCACAGTCGGCGAACGGCAGCTCAAGTTGCTCCAACGCGGCGTGCCAGTCGCCCAGGCGCTCGGCGTCCAGGGCCTGGCCGGGCGGCGCTTGCAGCAGCCAGACGCGGGTGGCGGTGGCGCTGCGGGCGAGTTCGGCGATCAGCGCCAGGCTGCCACGGTCGGGCGAGCGGCGTGGGTCGCAGGCGATGGCCAGTCGGGCAGGCGGGAAGCGGGTGAGTTGCTCCAGCAGTGTGTGGCGCGACTCGCGGCTGTCGAGGATGCCGGCGTTCTTCACGCTGGCGGGCAGTTTGGGTGGCCAGGGATGCTGGTCGTCCAGTTCGATGGCCACCAGCAGGGCGCCGTCGCTTTCCACTTCACTGACGCCCCCGCTGACGTGGTGCAGTTGCTCGGGCGCGGCATCGTTGACGCCGAGGCGTTCGCTGCTGGGCATCAGGCGTTCGCGCAGTTGGCTGTAGCCGGGCAGGTTGAGGTCCAGGCGCAGGGCCGCACGCCCGCGTTTCCAACGCCACAGGCACAGCAGGGCGAGGATCAACCTTGGCAGCAGGCCGTACACCAGCAGTACACCCACCAGCCACGCGGCCCAGGCCTGGCGGGCGCTTTCGATATTCAGGGCGGCATCGCCGCTGGCGCGGATCATGTCGACGGTGGGCACGTTGAAGCCCAGCAGGGCGGGCAGGCTGCCCAGGGCTTGGGTGACGGCGACAAAGGTGTCGGCACCGAGGATGGTGGTTTCCCACACGAAGCCGTAGCGACGGGTGGCGAGCAGCGTAAGAAGAATCACCAGGGCACTGAGCAACGCCAGCAGCCATAAACTGTTGACCAGCACGCCCACGGCCCAGCGATTGAGTTTCTGCCGTTGCAGCAACAGCAACAGCGCGGGCGCCAATTGCGCGGCCTTGGCATCCCGGGCGAGTTTTTCGCTGAGCCACAACCACAATCGCCCCAGGCTGGCGCTGTGTTCACCGGCAAACAGCAGGCCTAGGGCCCAACTGATCAGCAGGATCAGGTTCAAGCCGAGCAAACTGCCCAGCGCCCAGAACACGTTCACCGGGGTCAGGCCGTTACCCAATGCGGCAAAGGCCAAGCCGGCGCCGCTGATGACAGCGACGATAGCCAGCAACACCAGCGCCAGGCGTGCCCCTTGCAGCCAGCGGTTAAGGGCGGTGGCCAGGCCGTCGCGCTCGGCCAGGTGCAGGGCGCGGTGCTGGATGCGCGTCGGCAGGTCGCCACCGGCCGTGCGGGCCAGGCGGTTGGCTTCCTGGTCTTCCAGTGGGCCTGCGTGTTCTTCGCGCAGGCGCACGGTTTCTGTCAGCCAGAGTGTGTGCAGCGGGTTCAGTGCAGTCACGCGCCATCCTGTTGAGCCAGTGAGGTCTGAGCATAACCGCTGGCTCGCACCTCTGGTATTCTCGTCGCCATGAAAAAAACTCTCCCTTTAAGCCTGATCGCAGCCCTCGGTGAAAACCGTGTGATCGGCGTCGACAACAGCATGCCCTGGCATTTGCCGGGGGATTTCAAATATTTCAAGGCCACCACGCTCGGCAAGCCGATCATCATGGGGCGCAAGACCTGGGACTCCCTGGGCCGACCGTTGCCGGGGCGCTTGAACCTTGTGGTCAGCCGTCAGACCGATCTGGCGCTGGAAGGTGCGGAAGTTTTTCCGTCGCTGGACGCCGCCGTGGAACGTGCCGAGGCGTGGGCGCTGGAGCAAGGCGCGGATGAGCTGATGCTGATTGGTGGTGCGCAGTTGTATGCGCAGGGGCTGGAGCAGGCGGATCGCCTGTATCTGACGCGGGTGGCGTTGAGTCCGGAAGGGGATGCGTGGTTTCCGGAGTTTGATGCGGGCCAGTGGAAGCTGGTGTCGAACGTGAAGAATGCGCCGGAAGGCGACAAGCCTGCGTACAACTTCGAAGTCTGGGAAAAAGCCTAAAAGCATCCCAGGCAAGCCAGCTCCCACAGTTTGATCCGGTTTCTTCAGGGAAACTCGGTCAAATGTGGGAGCGGGCTTGCCCGCGATAGCGGTCTATCAGGCTTGCGCTAACTCGGCATGCTCATCGGCATTCAACAGCGCTTTGTCTGTCTGCCCCATCACCTGGCTGGTAATCGCGCCGGCCGTCATCGAACCGTTCACGTTCAACGCCGTACGGCCCATGTCGATCAGCGGCTCTACGGAAATCAGCAGCGCCACCAGTGACACCGGCAAGCCCATGGCCGGCAGCACGATCAGCGCGGCAAAGGTTGCACCACCGCCCACGCCGGCAACGCCTGCCGAACTCAAGGTCACAATCGCCACCAGGGTCGCGATCCACAGCGGGTCCAGCGGGTTGATGCCCACGGTTGGCGCCACCATCACTGCCAACATCGCCGGATAGAGACCGGCGCAACCGTTCTGGCCGATGGTCGCACCGAACGAGGCGGCGAAACCGGCGATGGACTGCGGGATGCCCAGGCGGCGGGTTTGCGCCTCGATGCTCAGCGGAATCGCGGCGGCACTGGAGCGGCTGGTAAAGGCAAAGGTCAGCACCGGCCACACTTTGCGGAAGAAGCGCAGCGGGTTGATCCCGGCCAGGGACAGCAGCAGGCCGTGCACCACGAACATCAGGCCCAGGGCCAGGTACGACACCACCACGAAACTGCCGAGCTTGATGATGTCTTGCAGGTTGGAGCCGGCGACCACCTTGGTCATCAGCGCCAGTACGCCGTAGGGCGTGAGCTTCATCACCAGGCGCACCAGGCGCATCACCCAGGCTTGCAGGGTGTCGATGGCGTTGAGCACTTTCTGGCCTTTTTCCACGTCATCCTTGAGCAGTTGCAGCGCGGCAACCCCCAGGAACGCGGCAAAGATCACCACGCTGATGATCGACGTGGGCTTGGCCCGGGCCAGGTCGGCGAACGGGTTGGCGGGCACGAAGGACAGCAGCAGTTGCGGGATATTCAGGTCGGCGACCTTGCCCGCGTAATCACTCTGGATCACTTGCAGGCGCGCCATTTCCTGGGTGCCGGCCACCAGGCCTTCGGCGGTGAGGCCGAACAGGTTGGTCAGGCCGATACCGATCAGCGCCGCAATGGCGGTGGTGAACAGCAGCGTGCCGATGGTCAGGAAGCTGATCTTGCCCAGGGACGAGGCGTTGTGCAGGCGCGCCACGGCGCTGAGGATCGAGGCGAACACCAATGGAATCACGATCATCTGCAGCAGTTGCACGTAGCCGTTGCCGACCAGGTCGAACCAGCCGATGGAGGCCTTGAGCACTGGATTGCCGTCACCGTAGATCGTGTGCAGGGCCGTCCCGAACACCACGCCGAGGGCGAGGGCGAACAGCACCTTCTTGGCGAGGCTCCAGTTTGTGCGACGGGTTTGTGCCAGGCCCAGCAACAGGACCACGAACACCAGTAAGTTGAGAATCAGGGGCAGATTCATTGAAGCTCCGTTGAGAAGGCAGCCAATCGCGTGAGCCTGCGATTGCGAACCGGAAAGCCTAACAGCTTGAAATATATTGATTTAATACCGATATGGAATGTTGACTGTCGTTTTTGGAATAAGCGTTTGACGCTCAGGCACATGCCGTTGGCGCAATCACGATGCAAGCGGTCGTGCTCGGGCGATAACTGTCATACAGATTTGTTAGCGTCGATGTCTTTCACTCAGGGAGAAAACGCTTATGAAGCTTGCGCCGAAACTACTGGTCTCTGCCGCCTTCTGCCTTGGCCTCGCCAGCCAGGCCTTTGCCGCCACCGAGTTGAAGCATTGGCCAGCGCCTGCGGCCAAGCAACTGAACGAAATGATCGCTGCGAATGCCAACAAAGGTAACTTCGCGGTATTCGACATGGACAACACCAGCTACCGCTACGACCTCGAAGAGTCCTTGCTGCCTTACCTGGAAAACAAGGGCCTGATCACCCGCGACACCATGGACCCGTCCCTGAAACTGATCCCGTTCAAGGACACCGCCGACCACAAGGAAAGCCTGTTCAGTTACTACTACCGCCTGTGCGAAGTGGACGACATGGTCTGCTACCCGTGGGTTGCGCAAATCTTCTCCGGCTTCACCCTCAAGGAACTCAAGGGCTATGTGGATGAGCTGATGGCTTCCGGCAAGCCGGTGCCCGTGACCTATTACGAAGGCGACGTGGTGAAGAACTCCGAAGTGCAGCCGCCGAAAGTCTTCACCGGCCAGGCTGAGCTGTACAACAAACTGATGGAAAACGGCATCGAGGTGTACGTGATGACCGCCGCCTCGGAAGAGCTGGTGCGCATGGTCGCGGCCGATCCTAAGTATGGCTACAACGTCAAACCCGAGAACGTCATCGGCGTGAGCACCTTGCTCAAGGACCGCAAGACTGGCGAGCTGACCACCGCACGCAAGCAGATTGCGGCCGGCAAGTATGACGAGAAGGCCAACCTCGGCCTCGAACTCACCCCGTACCTGTGGACCCCGGCCACCTGGATGGCGGGTAAGCATGCGGCGATCCTCACCTACATCGACGAATGGAAAAAACCAGTGATCGTGGGCGGCGACACGCCCAGCAGTGACGGCTACATGCTGTTCCACGATGTGGACGTGGCCAAGGGCGGCATTCACCTGTGGGTCAACCGCAAAGACAAATACATGACCCAGCTGAACGGCATGATGGCCAAGCATGCAGCAGCCCAGGCCAAAGAAGGGCTGCCGGTGACGGCGGACAAGAACTGGGTGATCGTCAAGCCGGACGAAATCCAGTAAGACCGAGTCGTCTGCATCGCAGGCAAGCCAGCTCCCACAGTTGACCGAGTTCCAACAGGAGAATGCGGTCAACCTGTGGGAGCTGGCTTGCCTGCGATAGCGATCCCAAGAACACCACGGGCCTTGCAGCAAAAATAGATATCAATTGCGAACCAATCTCATCTTCTGCTAGCGTGCGCACTCCCTGAACCCCTCGTTCTTCTCAAGGTAGTGCTGTGCCCTCCTGGAATTCGCAGATCGCGCGCCTGTTCGCGGAGCAGAAGAAAGCCCTCGAAGCCTTCGTCACCCGCCGCACCGGCAGCGCCCAGGTGGCCGCCGACCTGACTCAGGAATCGTTCCTACGCCTGGCCCGCATGGACTGCGGCGAGAAGATCGACAACCTCCCGGCCTTTCTCTTCACCATCGCCAGCAACCTGGTGCGCGATCACCAGCGCCAGGCCATCCGCCGTGAGCGCCTGGACGCCGGCGAACCCAGTGAAGAATTGCCGTGCGGCAACCCAGGCGCCGATGAGCAATTGGCCGCCTACCAGCAGGAACAACTGATGCAGGACGCGATCCTGGCGTTGCCCGAAGCGACTCGGCAGATCTTCCTGCTTTATCATGTCGACGAACTTTCCTACCGCGAGATTGGCGAACGCCTGTCGATCACCCCGCGCAGCGTGGAATACCAACTGCGCCGTGCCCTGATCGAATGCCGTGCCTACATCAAGACGCGGCTCGCCTGCGACACACAAGGACGTCGGCCATGACCGCCGCACACACTGCCGATGCGTTGTTCGAGCAAGCTTCAGGCTGGTATTTCCGCCTGCAGGCCGAGGACGTGACCCCGGCCGAAATGGAGGCCTTTGCCGCCTGGCTCGGACAGGGCCAGGCCCAGGACGATGCGTGGCAGGAAGTCCAGGCGATGCTGGGCGGCTTGCGCGAACCGGCGCGGTTCATCCGTCGCGCCGAACAGGCGGCCTGGCGCAAACCCGCCCGGCGCTGGGCCTATGCCGCCGCGGTATTGCTGGCGGTGGGGCTGACCGTGCAGAACACCCCTTGGCTGGACCGCCTGCGGGCCGATTACGCCACTCGCACCGGCGAATCGCGCACCGTCGAGTTGGCGGACGGCTCTCAGTTGCAACTCAACACCGACAGCGCGGTGCAAGTGCGCATGAGCGGCGGTGAGCGCCAAGTACGCTTGCTGCGCGGTGAAGGGTTTTTCAGCGTGACCAAAGACCCGGCGCGGCCTTTCGTGGTGCAGTCCGGCGATGGCTGGGTGAAGGTGGTGGGCACCCAGTTCAGCGTGGCCCGGCGTGATGCGCAGACACGGGTACAGGTGGCGCAAGGCAAGGTGCAGGTCAGTGCGGGCAAGGGGGCGCCGGTTTATCTGGAGCCGGGGCGGGCCGTGGAGTATCAGGGCCAGCAGCTCAATGACGCCCATGGTTTCGACCCGGCCAGTGGCTTCGCCTGGCGCCAGCGGCAACTGGTATTTCGTCAGCAACCGTTGGCGGACGTGGTCAGCGAGTTGAACCGCTACTGGCCCGGCAAGACCCTGGTGCTAGGGGATGCGCTGCGTAATCGCGTGGTGTCCGGGGTGTTCGAGATCGACAAACCCGACGCCGTGATCAAGGCACTGGAATACACCCTCAACCTGCACGCCGAGCACTACACCCCGTATTTGCTGGTGCTGCGCGAAGGCAAAGCGTCCTAGCCGGCACTTTTTTTCAAAAACTTTCAGGGTTTCTCTGCAAGGCATCGTCCTTGATCACTGAGGCGCAAATAGTAAGCACTCTCAAGTAGTGCGGCGCCGATCACTGACTTTTTGCACCGGGGAGCACCATCCATGGCACACCGACACGCCGCACGGCCCTTGCTGGCACTGGCCATTTCCTTGGCCTGCGGCACTGCACCGCTGTACTTGCAGGCCGCCGAGACCACCCAGGCCCAGACCTATCGTTTTGATATTCCGGGGCAAAGCCTGGACGGTGCGCTGGCGGCGTTTTCGGCAGTGACGCGGGTTCAGGTGCTGGTTTCCGGGGAATTGACCCAAGGGGTGGTGTCGCCGGGCGTCAAGGGCAACCTGGGGCAGCGCGAAGCCCTGGGCCAATTGTTGGGCGGCACAGGGTTGAGCGCAGCGTTTATCAACGCGGATACGGTCACCCTGGAAAAGCGCGTGGGCACAGGCACCGCCCTTGAAGTCGGCGCCACCACCATCAGCGCCGAACGCCTTGGGGTCACCACCGAAGGTACGGGTTCCTACACCACGGGTGCCGTAACCCTGGGCAAGGGCGAGCAGAAGCTCAAGGACATTCCGCAGTCGGTCAGCGTCATGACCCGCAAGCAAATGGATGACCAGAACACCACCAAACTGTCCGAAGTGGTCAAGCGCACGCCTGGCCTGACGGCGACCAAATCTCCTGGCCCTGGCATGTTCATCTTCTCCCGTGGCTTCGAAGTCGGCACGCTGCAATACGACGGTGTGGGCATTGCGCGCAACACCTACACGCTGGGCAGCTACCTCACCGAAAACATGGCGATCTACGACCGCGTCGAAACCCTGCGCGGCCCGGCTGCCCTGTTGCAAGGCGCCAACAGCCCTGGCGGTACCATGAACCTGGTGCGCAAACGCGGCCAGCAGGCGCCCACGGTAACCGTCACCGCCAAGGCCGGCTCCTGGGACCATTACGGCACTCAAGTGGACGCGGGTGGCCCGCTCAATCCTGAAGGCACGCTGCGGGGGCGGTTTGTGGCGGATTACGACACGACCAATTCCTTTGTCGATTATGTCGGCGGCTGGAATCAGACGGTCTATGGGGCAGTGGACTACGATTTCACGCCCGATACTACCGTCGGTGTCGGCATCAGCAACCAGAAAGGCCACTCACGCCCCAACTTCATGTCGTTGCCCCGCTACGCCAATGGCAGTGATATCGGCCTGCCGCGTTCGACCTTTGTCGGCGCCAGTTGGAACCGCGCCGTCAACAACCAGACCCAGGTGTTCGCCGACCTGGAGCATCGTTTCAACGATGACTGGAAAGTGAAGGCTGCGCTGGTGGCCATGGACGAGCATAACGACGCGACCTACCAGGCGACGTGGGATACCGTTCCCAACCCTGGCGACACGGGCAATGTGCGCTACATCGACTGGGTCACCGACTTCAATACCAAAAGCCGCGGTGCGGATGTGTATGTCAACGGCAAGTTCGATGGGCTGGGCTTCCAACAGGAAGTGGTGCTGGGCGCCAACTATTCCAAACTCACTACCGACGACCAGTGGGCACGCGCGGCAACGAATGGCGCGGATATTTTCAACATCGACCACAACCGTGTGCAACGCGACAAATACCAGCTGTTCCAGGCGGGTAACGCCTCCAAGAGCTGGTATGACATTCGCCAGAAAGGCCTCTATGGCACCTGGCGCGTCAAGGTGCTGGACCCCCTGACCCTGATCCTCGGCGCACGCACCAGTTGGTATGAGTATTCGTACATCGGCCAGAGCGGTCGCCAGGGTGTGTACAGCGCGCCGGAAGAAAGCACCACGCAAACCTCTGGCAAGGTCACGCCGTATGCCGGCCTGGTATACGCCCTGAACGATGAGTGGTCGGCCTATGCCAGCTACGCCGATGCATTCGAACCGCAAACCAACCTGACCACCTCCGGTTCATTGCTCAAGCCCATTGAGGGCAAGAACTATGAGCTGGGCATCAAGGGAGAACTGGCCGATGGCCGACTCAACACCTCGTTTGCGATCTTTCGCTACGACCAGGAAAACCGTGGCGTTCAGGACCTGCAAGGGCCGATGAACTGCAATGGCTGGTACTGCTCGGTGGCCTCGGGCAAAGTCCGCAGCCAGGGTTTTGAAGCGACCTTGGGCGGTGAAGTGCTGCCTGGCCTGCAACTGGCCTCCAGCTACACCTACAACACCACCCAATTCCTCAAGGACGACACTTACGAAGGCAAGGTTTTCAGCACCTGGACGCCCAAGCACTTGCTCAAGGTCTGGGGTGATTACCAGTTGCCGGGGGATTGGCAGAAGTTCAGCGTCGGTGCCGGTGTGACGGCGCAAAGCAGCACTGTTGCCTATGACCGCACCTTCAGTGTGCCGGGCAATGCGTTATGGGATTCGCGGGTGGCCTACAAGATCAACCAGGAATTCACCGTTGCGGCGAACCTGAACAATATGTTCGACAAGAAGTACTACATCCCGGCGTACAACGCGAACTGGGGCAGCAACTACTACGGTGATCCGCGCAATGTGATGTTCACCATGACCTACACCCCGCAGTTTTAAGCCCTACATATAACCCCTGTGGGAGCGGGCTTGTGTGGGAGCGGGCTTGCTCGCGAATGCGGGACATCAGTCATGCATGTGTTGACTGACACTCCGCCTTCGCGAGCAAGCCCGCTCCCACAGTATGATCTCCAGTGTCCTGGAGGGGGTTGGCCAGGCAAAAAAATGCCCCGCACCTGGCGGGGCATTTTCTAGGGGCGCAGCTTACAGACCGTCAAGCATCGCCTTGTTACGCACAGCACCCTTGTCGGCACTGGTGGCCAGCAGGGCGTAAGCCTTCAGCGCGGTGGTGACTTTGCGCGGGCGCTTCTCCACCGGCTTCCAGCCTTTCTTGTCCTGCTCGACGCGGCGCGCGGCCAGTGCTTCATCGCTGATCAACAGGTTGATCGAACGGTTCGGAATGTCGATCAGTACCTTGTCGCCATCCTGCACCAGGCCAATCGCGCCACCGGCTGCGGCTTCTGGCGAAGCGTGGCCGATGGACAGGCCCGAGGTGCCGCCAGAGAAACGGCCGTCGGTGAGCAAGGCGCAGGCTTTGCCCAGGCCTTTGGATTTCAGGTAGGACGTCGGGTACAGCATCTCCTGCATACCTGGGCCGCCTTTGGGGCCCTCGTAGCGGATGATCACGATGTCGCCTTCCTTCACTTCGTCGGCGAGGATCCCGCGCACGGCGCTGTCCTGGCTTTCGAAGATCTTGGCGTTGCCTTCGAACACATGGATGGACTCATCCACGCCGGCGGTTTTCACCACACAGCCGTCCAGGGCGATGTTGCCGTACAGCACGGCCAGGCCGCCTTCTTTGGAGTAGGCGTGCTCGACACTGCGGATGCAGCCGTTTTCACGGTCGTCGTCCAGGGTGTCCCAACGGGTCGACTGGCTGAACGCGGTTTGCGTCGGGATGCCGGCCGGGCCTGCCTTGAAAAAGGTGTGCACGGCTTCGTCGTCCGTCTGGGTGATGTCCCATTTGGCGATGCCTTCGGCAATGGACGTGCTGTGCACGGTCGGCAGGTCGGTGTGCAGCAGGCCGCCACGGGCCAGCGAACCGAGGATCGAGAAGATCCCGCCGGCGCGGTGCACGTCTTCCATGTGGTACTTCTGGATGTTCGGCGCGACCTTGCACAGTTGCGGCACGTGACGGGACAGGCGGTCGATGTCGCGCAGGTCGAAATCGATCTCGGCTTCCTGGGCCGCGGCCAGCAGGTGCAGGATGGTGTTGGTGGAACCGCCCATGGCGATGTCCAGGGTCATGGCGTTTTCGAACGCCTTGAAGTTGGCGATGTTGCGCGGCAACACCGACTCATCGTTCTCGCCGTAGTAGCGCTTGCACAGCTCGACGATGGTGCGGCCGGCCTGCAGGAACAGCTGCTCACGGTCGCTGTGGGTGGCCAGGGTGGAACCGTTGCCCGGCAAGGCCAGGCCCAGGGCTTCCACCAGGCAGTTCATCGAGTTGGCGGTGAACATGCCGGAGCACGAACCGCAGGTCGGGCAGGCGCTGCGCTCGTATTCCGCGACCTTCTCGTCAGAAGCGCTGGAATCGGCGGCGATGACCATGGCGTCGACCAGGTCCAGGCCGTGGGAGGCGAGCTTGGTCTTGCCGGCTTCCATCGGGCCGCCGGAGACGAAGATCACCGGGATGTTCAGGCGCAGGGCGGCCATCAGCATGCCGGGGGTGATCTTGTCGCAGTTGGAGATGCACACAATGGCGTCGGCGCAGTGGGCGTTGACCATGTATTCCACGGAGTCGGCAATGATCTCGCGGCTCGGCAGGGAATACAGCATGCCGTCATGGCCCATGGCGATGCCGTCATCCACGGCGATGGTGTTGAATTCTTTCGCTACACCGCCGGCGCGTTCAATCTCGCGGGCGACCAGTTGGCCCAGGTCCTTGAGGTGGACGTGGCCTGGTACGAACTGGGTGAACGAGTTGGCAATCGCGATGATCGGCTTTTTGAAGTCGTCATCTTTCATCCCCGTGGCACGCCACAGTGCGCGCGCGCCGGCCATGTTGCGGCCGTGGGTGGATGTTTTCGAGCGGTAATCTGGCATGGAGCACTCCGGGCGGCTAATCACTTACTAATCAGGTGCAAAGGGGAGTGAGCTTCTATTGACGTCTGGAACACTCAGAAAATGGCCGTGTGTCCAAAAGTTGCCACTCGCGTCGCGGGATCGCCGCTTGCTTGGGCCTCGAGCTCATAAACCCGCCGGGGGATGACTGGCGATGAATAGCGTCGATTCTACACCGCTGGCGGCGGGAGGGAATGGCCGCCAGTGTGAAGTTAGCGCTTACGAGACGTGCGCCGGCCTTTGCACCAGGGCATTGAGGCCCATACCGATTGCGCTCAGGATCAGGAAGGTCATTGGCAGTACGGTCATGACCTGCGTGCCGGCCTGGCTGACCAGCCCGCTGATCAAGCCGCCGCTGACGAAAATGATCACGTTGCCGGCCGATGCTGACGTCCCGGCGCTGTGTGGAAACAGCCCCATGGCCCGGGATGTGGCTATCGGTCGGGTGATGGTGGTGCCGGCGGTGCACAGGATCATCGGCAGCATCACCGTTATCACGCTCAGGCCCCACACGTTATGAAGCACCAGCATCAGCACGCCCGCCAACGCGATCAGCCGTAGGCCGGTGACGATTTGAGTGTGGCCTTCCATTCGTCGGTTCATCCAGCCCGCGCCCATGCCACCCAGCACATACGCCGCACCATAGAGCAGCAGCGCCAGGGAGAATTGGTAAGGCGTGAGGGCCAGTTGTTCCATCAGGATGATCGGCGACACCACGATAAAGGCGAAGTGGCAGGTGAAGGCCAGCGCCGAGATCAGCCAGTAGCCGACAAAACGCCGGTCGGACAACACCTGACGATAGGCTTTCAGAATGGGAATGCGGACTGATGGCGCGGTGCTTGGGCTTTCCAGCAGTAACCAGGCCTTGAAGACCAATACCAGGCCAATGACTCCAAACACCTGGAAACTGCCGCGCCAGTCCAGCCAGGTTTGCAGCCAACTGCCGAACAAGGGCGAGACTGAAATGCAGATCCCGCCCGCAGTGACAATCGCGATCCGCAGCCGCTCCTGCTCCTTGCCCACAAACAGGTCCTGAACCAGCGCCTGTGACAGCACAAAGCTGCCGCACCCGACTGCCTGCACCACCCTGAACAACAGAAACGTAGTGAAGTCGTCTGCCATCGCGCAGCCTGCTGAGCCTATGACGGCAACGGTCATGCCGATCATCAGCAGCCGTTTACGCCCCAGGTTGTCGGACAGTGGGCCGACCAGCAGCAGCGACAAGGAAAGACCAATGGAAAACAGGCTGACGGAGAGCGCGATGTCGGCCACCGACGTGCCGAAGTGTGTCGCCATGGACGGGAATGAGGGGAGGATTACATCGAGGGGGAACACGCCGAGGACCGTCATCGTCATCAGCAGAAAGATGGCGGCAGTCTTGCGGGCGGGGGTGGCGAGGGTGGTCATCAGGTCAAAACTCAGTCCTTGAGCGAGGACGCAGAATTGATTTGATGAGGGGGAAAGTCAATGCTCAGAGGCTTAGGCACTAGCTATGACACAACACAAAACAATGTGGGAGCTGCGGTGCGACGATTCGACTTGCCTGCGATAGCGGTTTAACAGGTTAAAATTCTGTACCTGATACACCGCCATCGCGGGCAAGTCGAATCGTCGCACCGCCGCTCCCACATTTTGATCCGCGCTAGGGTTTAGCTGTTAGGCAACAACCGGCACGTGATGCTCTTGATGTAGCGCGTCTCGGCAATCGCCGGGTGCACCGGATGGTCCGGGCCCTGGCCGCCGCGTTCGAGCATCTGG
Source organism: Pseudomonas sp. TE24901 (assembly GCF_054058375.1). NCBI lineage: Bacteria > Pseudomonadati > Pseudomonadota > Gammaproteobacteria > Pseudomonadales > Pseudomonadaceae > Pseudomonas > Pseudomonas sp. TE24901. The sequence continues at coordinate 279,259 of NZ_JBSSAF010000001.1, read as the reverse complement.
ATATTGCGGTCCAGGTGGCGGGCGCTGGTCAGCAGGATGTTTTGCAGGTCGTCTTCCGGCAAGTGCATGGAGCACGAGGCGCTGACCAGGATGCCGTCCTTGCTGAGCAGGCGCATGGCTTGCTCGTTCAGGCGGCGGTAGGCGCCTTCACCGTTCTTCATGTCTTTCTTGCGTTTGATGAAGGCCGGTGGGTCGGCGACGATCACGTCGAAGCGCTCTTCACTGGCTTTCAGCTCTTTCAGGGCTTCGAATACGTCGCCTTCGATGCAGGTCATCTTCTCGGCAAAGCCGTTCAGCGCGGCATTGCGCTCCACGCCGTCGAGGGCGAAGGCGGAGGCGTCGACGCAGAACACTTCGCTGGCGCCGAAGGCCGCAGCCTGCACGCCCCAACCGCCGATGTAGCTGTACAGGTCGAGTACGCGCTTGCCTTTGGCATACGGGGCCAGGCGTGCGCGGTTCATGCGGTGGTCGTAGAACCACCCGGTCTTCTGGCCCTGGATCACCGGGGCTTCGAATTTCACGCCGTTTTCTTCCAGCGCCACCCACTCCGGCACCAGGCCAAACACGGTCTCGACGTAGCGGTTGAGGCCTTCGGCGTCACGCGCGGCGGAGTCGTTCTTGAACAGGATGCCGCTTGGCTTGAGCACTTGGGTCAGTGCAGCGATCACGTCTTCTTTATGCGCTTCCATGGTCGCCGAGGCGATCTGCACCACCAGGATGTCGCCGAAACGGTCGACCACCAGGCCTGGCAACAGGTCGGAATCGCCGTACACCAGGCGGTAGAACGGCTTGTCGAACAGGCGGTCACGCAGCGACAGGGCGACGTTCAGGCGGTGCACCAGCAGCGACTTGTCCAAAGGCAACTTGATGTCGCGCGACAGCAGGCGGGCGCAGATCAGGTTGTTCGGGCTCATGGCCACGATGCCCAGGGTCTTGCCGCCGGCCGCTTCCAGGATAGCCTGGTCGCCTGCCTGGAAGCCGTGGAGTGGGGTGGCGGCCACGTCGATTTCGTTGCTGTAGACCCACAGGTGGCCGTTGCGCAAACGACGATCGGCGTTGGCTTTGAGACGCAGGCTTGGCAGGGACATGACGTCGCTCCGGAAAAAAGAGCGGGAGTATACCTGTTGCGGCGCTGTTCATGTGGGAGCTGGCTTGCCTGCGATGCGGACGGCGCGGTGTATCTGACGTACGGCGGTGAGGCCATCGCAGGCAAGCCAGCTCCCACATTTGATTGGGTTTGCATTCAGGTTATTGAGGTGTCAGTCAGGTTCCCATAGAGGTTAGAATCCCCGCCTAGCCCAGAGTAAGTACTTATGTCCCAAGAGCTTTCCGCCGAACAGATCCAACAGGCCCTGCAAGGCATCAGCGTGCCGCCCCAACCGCAAATCATGGTGGATTTGCAGATGGAGCAGTACATGCCCGATCCGGACCTGGAAGTGATTGCACGGTTGATCTCCCAGGACCCAGGCTTGTCCGGCGCACTGCTGAAAATCGTCAACTCGTCGTATTTCGGCCTGAGCAACAAGATCGCCTCGATCCAGCGTGCGGTGAACCTGCTGGGCAGCCGCTCGATCATCAACCTGATCAACGCGCTGTCGATCAGGGGCGAGATGAGCGACGACACCATCGTCACCCTCAACCGTTTCTGGGACACCGCCCAGGACGTGGCCATGACCTGCCTCACCCTGGCCAAGCGCACCGGCGCCCAGGCGGTGGACGAAGCCTACGCCCTGGGTCTGTTCCACGATTGTGGCGTGCCGCTGATGCTCAAGCGCTTCCCCAATTACATGACCGTGCTGGAAGAGGCCTACGCCAACGCCGGCCCTGATTGCCGCGTGGTCGACACCGAGAACAACGCGTTCAACACCAACCACGCGGTGGTGGGCTACTACACCGCCAAATCCTGGCGCCTGCCCCAGCATGTGACCGACGCCATCGCCAACCACCACAACGCCCTGGCGATCTTCAGCGATGAGTCCTCGCGCAACTCCCAACTGAAAAACCTGCTGGCGATCCTCAAGATGGCCGAGCACATCTGTTCGTCCTGCCGCGTGCTGGGCAACCAGTCGGTGGACCATGAATGGAATGCCATCGGCCACCTGGTGCTCGACTACGTGGGGCTGTCGGACTACGACTTCGAAAGCATGAAGCTGTCGATCCGCGAGCTGGGCGCCCACTAAACCGTTCTTCACGAGGTACGCATGCCCGAGTTACCAGAAGTCGAAACCACCCGGCGCGGCATCGCACCGCACCTGGAAGGCCAGCGGGTCAGCCGCGTGGTGGTGCGTGAGCGCCGGTTGCGCTGGCCGATCCCGGAAGACCTCGATGTGCGCCTGTCTGGGCAGCGCATCGTGCTGGTGGAGCGACGGGCCAAGTACCTACTGATCAACGCCGAAGTGGGCACTTTGATCAGCCACTTGGGTATGTCGGGCAACCTGCGGCTGGTGGAAGTGGGGATGCCGGCGGCCAAGCATGAGCATGTGGACATCGAACTGGAGTCGGGCCTGGCCCTGCGCTACACCGACCCTCGGCGTTTTGGCGCGATGCTGTGGAGCCAGGACCCGCACAACCATGAGCTGCTGATTCGCCTGGGGCCGGAGCCGTTGACCGACCTGTTTGACGGTGATCGCCTGTTCCAGCTGTCCCGTGGGCGTTCGATGGCGGTGAAGCCGTTCATCATGGACAACGCGGTGGTGGTGGGCGTGGGCAATATCTATGCGACCGAAGCGCTGTTCGCGGCGGGGATCGATCCACGTCGCGAGGCAGGCGGCATTTCGCGGGCGCGGTATTTGAAGCTGGCCATCGAGATCAAACGCGTGCTGGCGGCTGCCATCGAGCGCGGCGGCACGACGTTACGCGATTTTATCGGTGGGGACGGGCAGCCGGGGTATTTCCAGCAGGAATTGTTCGTCTACGGCCGGGGCGGCGAGGCGTGCAAGGTGTGCGGGACGGAACTGCGCAATGTGGTGCTGGGGCAGCGGGCGAGTGTGTTTTGCCCTAAGTGTCAGCGCTGATTCTGTGTGATGGCTGATGCCGCCTTCGCGGGCAAGCCCGCTCCCACAGTTAACCGGGTTCCAACATGAGAATGCGGTCGAATGTGGGAGCGGGCTTGCTCGCGAAGAGGCCCTGGCAGGCGCTGTTGAGCCTCACGCCTTACCGGTAATCAACCGATACTTGGCCATCAACTGCTCTTCCGTCTCCGGATGGGCTTCATCCAAGGGAATGCAATCTACCGGGCACACCTGCTGGCACTGGGGTTCGTCGTAGTGGCCGACACACTGGGTGCACAGGTTCGGGTCGATCACGTAGATCTCTTCGCCTTGGGAAATCGCAGCGTTCGGGCACTCGGGTTCGCAGACGTCGCAATTGATGCAATCGTCGGTGATGATCAGGGACATGGAAACTCCTGCCAGGGCCGTCAGCCAAGGCATCTGAAAAACTAATGCGCGCAATTGTGCCGCATTGGCGCCCGCAGTGCGAGCCTGTGGCAAGCACTACTACCTGTGGCGAGGGAGCTTGCTCCCGCTGGACTGCGCAGCAGTCCCAATCTTTTCAAGCAGAGCGGGGCCGCTTCGCGCCCCAGCGGGAGCAAGCTCCCTCGCCACAGAGAGCCTTACTTCTTGAAGCGCAGGGTCAGCGCGTCGGCCACGGCGGGGTGGACGAACTTGGTGATATCTCCGCCTAAAGCGGCGATTTCACGGACCAACGTCGAGGAAATGAACGAATAACGTTCCGACGGCGTGAGGAACAGGCTTTCCACGTCCGGCGCCAGTTGGCGGTTCATGTTGGCCAGCTGGAATTCGTATTCGAAGTCCGACACCGCACGCAGGCCACGCAGGAACACATTGGCGTTCTGCTCTTTGGCGAAATGCGCCAGCAAGGTGGAAAAGCCCACCACTTCCACGTTGGGCAGGTGCTTGGTGACCTCACGCGCCAGCTCCACGCGCTGTTCCAGGGGAAACAGCGGGTTTTTCTTGGGGCTGGCCGCGACCGCGATGATCACATGGTCGAACAGGCGAGAGGCACGTTCGACCAGATCGCCATGGCCTTTGGTAATCGGGTCGAAGGTACCTGGGTACAACACTCGGTTCATCGCGTCGTCCTGGCGGAGTCCGTTGGGGAACCGGATGGTATCGCAGCCATCCCGGTCGGCCAAGTCAACTTATGTAGAAGAAAGCCCGATAGACCGTGTTTTTTCACGCCGTTTTCAGACGTTCGGCCAATGCTGTCGCCAGTTGGGCGGTCAATCCATACACCGACAATTGGGGGTTGGCCCCAATGCTGGTGGGGAACAGCGAGCCGTCATGGATCGACAGGTTGCGCAGTTGGTGATGCCGACCCAGGCTGTCGGCCACGGCATTTTTAGGGTCTTCGCCCATCGCACAGCCGCCCATCACGTGAGCACTGCCCAGGGTTGTGCGGTGCAATTCAAGGTTCAACCCGTCAATCACACTGCGTGCCTCGGCCAAGGTCGTCACGTAACGCGCGTCGTGGTGCAACGGTTTGACCGACTTGGCACCGGCCGCGAACTGGATCTCGGCCATGCTGTGGAAAGCCCGGCGCAGGCCGTCCCAGGCGTAGGGCGAGACCTGATAGTCGAGCACGGGCGTGCCGTCGCCGCGCAAATCCACCGTGCCGCCCTGGCTGTCGGGGTGGAAGCCGTCGCGCAGCAGCGCCAGCATCGCGTGGGTGTGGGGCAGTTGGCTCATCTCCAGGGCATTCTGCCCGCCGTAGCCGCCGAACAAGGTGCTGGCCAGTCCTGGATGTAAGGGTGGAGCTTCCAGCTTGTAGGACATTTTGCCGGTGGTGCCGTCCTGCCATTGGAAATGGTCGGAGTAAATGGACTGTGGCGCGCCGTAGAACGGGTTGATCACCTCGTCGAACAGCCCCGCAGAGAAATTCACCAGGTGCAGGAAGGTGCGCTTGCCGAGCCGCGAATGCGGGTCGGGGGCGTCCGAGCGCATCAGCAATGCCGGGCTGTTGATACCGCCACCGGACAGCACGTAATGCCTGGCCTTCACCGTGATCTTGCGCCCGGTGGGCGCCACGCAGCGCTCATCCATGGCAACGCATTCCAGGCTGCTGATGCTGTCGCCGCTGTACTTGAGGCGTTCGGCCCGGGCCAGGTACAGCAGCTCACCGCCTTTTTCCAGGGTGGATGGGATGGTGGTCACCAACATCGATTGCTTGGCGTTGACCGGACAGCCCATGCCGCAGTAACCCAGGTTGAAGCAGCCGCGCACATTGCGCGGGATCACGTGCCAGCTGTAGCCGAGCTGTTCGCAGCCTTTGCGGATCACATCATTGTTGGCGTTCGGCGGGATGGCCCAGGGTGCAATGCCCAGGCGCTGCTCCATTTTTTCGAACCAGGGCGCCATCTCGGCGCTGCTGTGGCCCTTGACCGCGTATTCACTGGCCCAGTGGGCGAGGGTGGCGTCCGGGGTGCGAAAGCTCGAGGTCCAGTTGATCAAGGTGGTGCCGCCGACGGCCCGGCCTTGCAGGATGGTGATCGCGCCATCCTTGCTCATGCGGCCAATGCCTTCCTGGTACAGGCTGGCGTAGGCCTCGTCCTCAAGCAGCTTGAAGTCGCTGCTGGTCTTGAGCGGGCCTTCTTCGATCAGCAACACTTTGTAGCCGGCAGCGCTGAGGATCTCGGCGGTGGTGCCGCCACCGGCGCCGCTGCCGATGATGGCCACGTCGGCTTCCAAGGTCAGGTCGCTTTCAAGGGCGGCGCCATTGTGGGTTTTCCAGCCACGGGCCAGGCCCTCGCGGAACAGATCGGGTACGGGCATAAACATGCACTCTTATTGTTGTAGTGAACCTTTGTAGGAGCCGGCTTGCCGGCGATCCGGTCGATGCGGTGCGTCAGGCGCACCGCTATCGCGGGCAAGCCGGCTCCTACGGGGGGTGTCAGATCTTCGGCGGGCCGGGGTAGCCGCAATGGGCCCAGGACGCCGGTCGGAAATACCAGGCCATGATCACCAGCTTGAGCAACGAGCCCTGGCCCATGCGCAGCAGGTTCAGGTAGCTGTTTTCCCAGCGGTGCAGGAAATTGCGGATCTGTTCGGCACTGGCGTTTTCCCAGCTGCCCCAGATGCCGGTCAGCGGGCCACGGGTGATGCCCATGCCCAGCACGTCGAACAGTTGCTGGGTGAGCTTGAACATCTCCGGCGACAGGTGCTGCAGGCTGTAATCAAGCTTTTTCAGGGTGTCTTCGATACCAGCGAGCACTTGCTCGGCGCTGGCGGCACCTTCCAGCAGCACCGGAATGACCGCTCGCAGGAACGGCAGGTCACTGCTGCGCAACATGGCAAAGCCGCTGGCCGGGGTGCTGCTGGAGCAGCCGCTGAGGCTGGCACCCAGCCCGGCCGTGGCCAGGAAGGCGCTGGTGCACAGGCCGATTTTCAGGACGCCGCGCCGCGACAGCGCGGGGGTTTCAGTCAGGCTTGGGTTCATTGTTATTGTTATCCCGAAGGTGGTGGTTTCAGCGCACGAACAGTTTCTGGATCAACTTCTGGATCGATTTGCCATACGGCGGGTAGATCAGCTTCGCCGCGTTCAAGCGCTGTTTCACCAGCACACCCTTGGCCTTGCTGAACGTGAGGAAGCCCTCATGGCCGTGGTAATGGCCCATGCCGGAAGGGCCGATGCCGCCAAACGGCATGTCGTCCTGGGCCACATGCAGCAGGGTGTCGTTCAGGCACACGCCGCCGGAGTGGGTTTCGTGGAGCACGCGGTTTTGCTCGGCTTTGTTGTAGCCGAAGTAATACAGGGCCAGTGGGCGAGGGCGCCCATTGATGTAGGCAAATGCCTGATCGAGGCCGCGATACGGCACGATCGGTAGCACCGGACCGAAGATTTCATCCTGCATCACCGTCATCTCGTCGCTGACATTCAGTAGCAGGCTGTGAGCCATGCGCCGGGCCTGGCCTTGGTCATAAAGAGGGATGAGGGTCGCGCCCTTGTCGGTGGCGTCCTTGACGTAGGCATTGAGCCGAGCCAGTTGCCGTTCGTTGATGATGGCGGTGTAGTCCGGGTTGTCAGCCAGCGTCGGATAAAACCCGCGAATGGCCTGGGTGTAGGCCTCGACGAAGCCGTCTACCCGATCCTCTGGAACCAGCACGTAGTCGGGGGCCACACAGGTTTGCCCGGCGTTCAGGGCTTTGCCGAAGGCAATACGTTCGGCGGCATCTTTTAGCGGTACATCGGCGGACACGATGGCAGGGGACTTGCCGCCCAGCTCCAGCGTGACCGGGGTCAGGTGTTCGGCGGCAGCGCGCATCACGTGTTTGCCGATGCTGGTAGCGCCGGTGAACAGCAGGTGATCGAAGGGCAGCTTGGAAAACGCCATGCCGACCTCGGCTTCACCCAGCACCAAGCACACCAGGTCCTCGGGGAATATTTTCGCCAATAAAGCCTTGAGCAATTCGCCGGTGGCGGGGGTGGATTCACTGAGCTTGAGCATCACCCGGTTGCCGGCGGCCAACGCGCCCACCAGCGGCCCGATGGCCAGGTACAGCGGGTAGTTCCAGGGCACGATCACCCCAACCACCCCCAGTGGCTGATAAATGACTTTGGCTGACGCCGGTTGAAAGGCAATGCCCACGGCGCGGCGGGAAGGTTTCATCCAGCGCTTGAGGTGTTTGCTGGCGTAGTGAATGCCATGGAGGCTCGGCATCAGCTCGGCGAACAGGGTCTCGTCGGCGCTGCGATGGCTGAAGTCCTGGCTGATCGCGTTGATCAGTGCCTGGCGCTCATCACTGAGCAGGTCGCGCAGGGCCTTGAGCCATTGCTGGCGTTGCGCGGCGGGCGGCATCGGGTTGGCCGCGTAGGCACGACGTTGGGCGTCGAACAGGTCCTGGAGTTGATCCAGCGCCTGGGAATCTTGCAGGTAGGCAACGTTGGCAGACATGGCACAGTTCCCGATTGTTATTTGAATGGTTCATTTATTAGAGTCATTGCTCTAAATTGTCAAATAACATTGCAGCAACATGTGGATTTATCCTGGCAAGGATAGGCCGTAAGATGCCCCTTCACGTGTACAGAAGCTGATTCCCTATGGCACCACGAGTAAAGACCAGCGAGCGCATTGTGCAAACCAGCCTGGAGCTTTTTAACCAGCAGGGCGAGCGCAGTGTCAGCACCAACCACATCGCCGCCCATATGGAAATTTCCCCGGGCAACCTGTACTACCACTTCCCCAACAAGCAGGCGATCATCGCCGTGCTGTTTCGTGAATACGAAGCCTTGGTGGACAGTTTCCTGCGCCCGCCCCAGGGCCGTGCCGTCACCGTCGAAGACAAGCGTTTCTACCTGCAAGCCGTATTGGCCGGCATGTGGCGCTACCGTTTCCTGCACCGTGATCTCGAACACCTGCTGGAGAGCGACCCGGAACTGGCCACCGGCTACCGGCGTTTTTCCCAGCGCTGCCTGACCCAAGGCGGTGCTATCTATCAAGGGTTTGTCGACGCGGGCATCCTCAATATGGACCCGGTGCAAACCGAGGCCTTGACCCTCAATGCCTGGATCATCCTCACCTCCTGGGTGCGTTTCTTGTGCACCACCAACGAAAATTCCACCCAGTTGAGCGCTGAGGCGATCAAGCGCGGGGTGTATCAGGTGCTGGTATTGGAAGCAGGTTTCGTCACGCCCCAGGCGAAAGAGGCGGTGGATGCGCTGTTCAAAGAGTTTTACGTGCCGTTGAACCAGGCACTGGAAGAAGTGAAGTAGGACCTTTCCCGAATCTGTTCACAGGAGTCCGTCATGCCGCTTGCCCAATTGATCAGCCCCCAGCAACTGGCCGAGCGCCAGAAGGCCGGCGGATTGGTGATCCTCGACTGCCGCTTTGCCCTGGAAGACCCGGACTACGGGCTGTGCAGCTATGCCGAAGGGCATATCGACGGCGCGCAGTATGCTGACTTGGAGCGCCACCTGAGTGGCCCGGTGACCAAGGGGGTGACCGGTCGTCACCCGCTGCCGGGGGCCGATGCCCTGGTGCGTCAGTTGCGGGCCTGGGGCATCAGCGCCGACACCGACATCGTGCTGTATGACGACGGCCCCGGCGCCTATGCCGCCCGCGCCTGGTGGTTACTGGCCTGGCTGGGCAAGCGCGACGGCGTGTTTGTGCTGGACGGTGGCCTCAAGGCCTGGCACAGCGCTGGGTTTCCCCTGAGCCTGGATGCGCCGGTGGTCGAGCCCGGTACATTTGCCGGCACGTCTGATTCTCGCCTGGTGCTGGATGCCGAACACCTGCAAAAGCGCCTGGGCCAACCGGGCCTGACCCTGATCGATGCGCGTGCCCAGGCGCGGTTTCGTGGTGATGTGGAACCGATCGACCCAGTCGCCGGGCATATTCCGGGCGCGCAGTGTGCGGCGTTCACTGAAAACCTGGGCAGCGATGGGCGTTTCCTGCCGGCTGAACAACTCAAGCAGCGCTTTGCTGCGCAACTGCAGGGGCGCTCGCCGGATGAGCTGGTGGCCTATTGCGGATCGGGCGTCACGGCCTGTCACAACCTGTTCGCCCTGAGCCTGGCGGGTTACCCGTTGGGCAAGTTGTATGCGGGGTCATGGAGCGAGTGGATTACCGATCCGCAGCGTGAAATTGCTACGGGTGACTAAATCGACGGAGGTGTAAACCCGATCAACTGTGGGAGCTGGCTTGCCTGCGATGACGGCGTGTCAGCAATCTTATTATTGGCTGGCACACCGCTATCGCAGGCAAGCCAGCTCCCACATGTTTTAACCGTGTTGCGTCAGTAGCCAGGCAGGAATACGGCGTTCCAGGTAATAACCGGGGCGTTTGAGCGAACCGTCGACAAACCCCACATGCCCACCCTTGGCCAGCAGCTCAAACTCGGTGCACGCCGACAACTCACTGGCCTCGGGCAAGCTATGGGCAAACACAAACGGGTCATCTGCTGCCTGGATAATCAGGGTCGGCGTACGAATCGCCCCCAGGTAATAACGGCTTGACGCGCGGCGGTAATAGTCCTCGGCACTCAGGAAACCGTGCAGCGGCGCGGTGACCCGGCCATCGAAATCCCAGAACGTGCGCATCTTCTCCAGTGAGCCAAGGTCTTCCAGGGTCTTGAGCCCGTCCGCCCGGCCATCCTGCTGAAAGCGGCTCTGCTTGACGCGGATGTACGCCAGCATTTCGCGCATGAAGTGCTTCTGGTACACCCGCGAAAAGCCCAGCCCGATGCGATCGGCGCACTGGTCCAGGCGAAACGGCACCGACACCGCCGCCGCGCCTTGCAACCCGGACGCTTCGCCCGTCTCCCCCAGATGCTTGAGCAGCACGTTGCCGCCCAGGGAATAGCCGACGGCATACAACGGCGCCAATGGCCGCTTGGCGCGCAGATGGGCAATCGCAGCGGCCAGGTCTTCGCTGGCGCCCGAGTGATAGCTGCGCGCCAACAGGTTGGGCTCACCCGAGCAACCGCGCCAGTTCAACGCGGCACTGGCCCAGCCTTGAGTGGCCAAGGCTTTTTGCAGCCCGGCCACGTAGGGCGAATTGGCCGAGCCGGTCAGACCGTGCAACACCAGCACCAACGGCGCTTGCGCGTCGTGGGGGCCGTGCCAGTCGAGGTCGAGGAAGTCGCCGTCGTCCAGCCACAGGCGTTCGCGCAGGCGTTCAATGTGGGTGGTGGGGCGCCACAACGGTCCCCACAAGGTTTGCAGGTGAGGGTTGCCGAGGCCAAAGGCGGGTTTGAACAGGTCGAAAGAGGCTGTCATGAAACTCTCTGTGGCGAGCGAGCTTGCTCGCGCTGGGCGCGTAGCAGCCCCATTTAAAACGCCGCGCTTGGTCAGTCAGAACACGATTGCAGGTTTAGGGGCCGCTTCGCAGCCCAGCGGGAGCAAGCTCCCTCGCCACAACAAGCCCGTCATTACAGATTTATACGCTGCGTTGCCACAACGCGTAGTAGACGCGGCCGGACTTCTGCTCGCGGTGCAAACGCCAGGTTCCGGGCAAGCCCAGGGTCGAAGGCGCCGCCTCGCTTTCAGTGTAGATCCACGAATCCGGCGCCAGCCATTGGCGTTCTTCCAGCAGCGCGCACACGGTCGGCAGCAGGTTCTGGTTGAACGGCGGGTCGAGGAACACCACGTCGAACTCGCTGGCCGGCTGGGTTTCCAGGTAGCGCAGGGCGTCGGCGGTCTGTACCTGGCCGGTGGTGCAGCGCAGGGTGCCCAGGTGTTCCTTGAGGCTGGAAACCGCCACATTGCTGGCGTCCAGCGCCTGGCCCAGGGCGGCGCCACGGGACAGCGCCTCCAGGAACAGCGCGCCGCTGCCCGCGAACGGGTCCAGCACCTTGGCGCCCGCAATGTACGGCGCGAGCCAGTTGAACAGGGTTTCGCGCACGCGGTCCGGCGTGGGGCGCAGGCCCACCACGTCGGGGAAGCTCAGCTTGCGGCTGCGCCATTCGCCGCCGATGATGCGCAGCTGGCCCACACCGTTATGCACGTTGTGGACGGGTTTTTTCGGGCGAGATGAACTGGCCATTAATGCTCCGGAACCCCGAGCGGCTGCTCGGCGGGTTTATCAGTGGGGGGCGGTAGTGGCTTTTGCGCAATCGTCGGGCCGGCGGTCACGATGACCATCTTGTCGGCGCTCAAGTGTTTATTCATTGCAGCCTTGACCTGCTCTACGGTCAGGGCCTGGGATTGTTTCATGAAATCCTCAAGATAGCTCAGCGGCAGGTTATAGAAACCCATGGCGCCCAACTGCCCGACGATGTCGGCATTGCTGGCGGTGGACAGCGGGAAGCTACCTGCCAGCTCGCGTTTGGCGTCGTCCAGTTCCTTCTGGGTCGGGCCGTTCTTGAGGTAGTCGGCCAGCACGTCCTCCACCAGGCGCAGGGTGCCGCCGCTCATTTCGGCGCGGGTCTGCAGCTGGATCATGAACGGGCCGCGTACCTGCATCGGCGAGAAGCCGGAGTACACGCCGTAGGTCAGGCCGCGTTTTTCGCGCACTTCGCTCATCAAGCGGGTGCCGAAGCCGCCGCCACCGAGGATCTGGTTGCCCAGGGAAAGGGCCGCGTAGTCCGGATCGGCGCGGTCGATGCCCAGTTGGGCGAACAGCAGGTGAGTCTGCTTGGACGGGAACTCGATATGGCTCAGGCCGGCCTTGGGCTCGGCAGGCTGGGCAATCTTCGCCAGGGTCGGGCCTTTGGGCAGCGAGGCGGAGACCTTGGCGGTCATGGCTTCGGCTTCGGCGCGGGTGAGGTCGCCAACCACGGCGATCACGGCGTTGCCGGCGGCATAGGCCTTGGCGTGGAACGCCTGCAACTGCGCCAGGGTAATCGCGGGAACGCTCTGGGGCGTGCCTTCGCTCGGGTGAGCATAAGGGTGCTCGCCATAGAGGCGCTTGAACAGCTCCAGGCTCGCCAGCTTGCCAGGGTTCTGTTTCTGGTACTCGAAGCCCGCCAGGATCTGGTTCTTGATCCGCGCCAGGGAGTCGGCCGGGAACGTCGGTTTGCCGATCACCTGGTCAAACAGCGCCAGCGCGGCCTCGCGCTTGTCGCTGTCGCTCAGGCTGCGCAGGGACACCAGCGCCATGTCGCGGTAGGCGCCATTGCCAAAATCGGCACCCAGGCCCTCAAAGCCACTGGCGATCTGGCTCACATCCTTGCCCGGCACACCTTCGTTGAGCATGGCGTTGGTCATCAGCGCCAGGCCCGGGACGTTGCCGTCCTGGCTGCTGCCGGCTGCGAACAGGATACGCATGTCGAACATCGGCAGTTCGTGGGCCTCGACGAACAGCACCTTGGCGCCCTCGGCGGTGGTCCAGGTCTGCACGTCGAGCTTGCGGTTGGTCGGCGCTTTGCCGTCCAGCTCTGCCAGGGATTGCAGTTTGTTGGCCGATTGGGCTTTTTCCAGCGCCGGGCTGGCCACGGATTCGCTCGGGCGCAGGAAATACACGGCGCTCGCCGCGATCAGGGTGACCACGATCAGGCCGGGGAAGATCAAGCGGCTGCTTTTGCGATCACTCATGAGCGGTCTCCTCAGGCAGGACATGGGCGACGCTGAGGCGTTCGCGGGTGAAATAGGTGCGCGCAGCTTTCTGGATGTCTTCCGGGGTCACGCTTTGCAGGTCAGCCAGTTCGGTGTCCATGAGCTTCCAGGACAGGCCGACGGTTTCCAGGGAGCCAATGGCGGTGGCCTGGCTGGTGATGGAATCGCGCTGGTAAACCACGCCGGCAATGACCTGGGCACGGATGCGCTCCAGTTCTTCGGTGGTCGGCGGTTTGGCTTTCAATTCATCCAGCAGGCGCCACAGGCCGGCTTCGGCTTGGGCGATGGTCTTTTTCTTCTGCTGGTTCGGCGTGGCGGTCAAGGTGAACAGACTGTCGCCACGGGTGTAGGCGTCGTAGCTGGTGGACGCGGCCGAGACCAGCTCTTCACCACGCTCCAGTTGTTCCGAAATGCGTGCGCTGTAGCCGCCATCCAACAGGGCCGAGAGCAGGCGCAAGGCTTGCACCGAACGTTTGTCCTCGGCGGTGGCCAGTCCGGGCACATTAAAGCCGAGGATGACGCTCGGCAGTTGGGTCTGCACGTGCATGGTCAGCAGGCGCTCGCCGGGTTCAGCCAGCTCCAGCGGGACCTTGGCCGGTGGCACGTCGCGCTTGGGGATCGGGCCGAAGTAGCGCTGGGCCAGTTTCTTGACCTCATCCGGGGTGACATCGCCCACGACCACCAGGGTGGCATTGTTCGGCACGTACCAGGATTGGTACCAGTGGCGCAGTTCTTCGACCTTCATGCGTTCCAGGTCAGCCATCCAGCCGATGGTCGGCGTGTGATAGCCACTGGCCGGGTACGCCATGGCCTTGAAGCGCTCGTAAGCCTTGGACATGGGGTTGTCGTCGGTGCGCAGGCGACGTTCTTCCTTGATCACCTCGATCTCGCGGCTGAACTCGTCGGCCGGCAGGCGCAGGCTGGCCATGCGGTCGGCTTCCAGTTCGAAGGCGACACCCAGGCGGTCACGGGCCAGTACCTGGTAGTAGGCGGTGTAGTCGTCGCTGGTAAAGGCGTTTTCTTCGGCGCCCAGGTCGCGCAGGATCAGCGAGGCTTCGCCAGGGCCGATCTTGGCGCTGCCCTTGAACATCATGTGCTCCAGGGCGTGGGACAAACCGGTCTGGCCCGGGGTTTCGTAGCTCGAACCGACCTTGTACCAGACCTGGGAAACCACCACCGGCGCGCGATGGTCTTCGCGCACGACCACCTTGAGGCCGTTATCCAGGGTGAATTCGTGGGTGGGTTGTGGGTCGGCAGCCAAGGCTGAGAGAGGCAGACAAACTGTGCTGAACAGCAGGCCTGCGGCATGGCGGGCTAGAGCATTCATTCGTTTTTAAACCTGTTGGGCTGCCCGCTTGGTCTTAGCGTCGGCGGGCGAGGAGGTGCTAGGATACTGATCCGACTGAGTGACGGCCACTGCGGCTGTCCCGTTAAGGCTCTATTTAGGCCTTACAAAATGTTGCGCATGAACGAGCTGGCTAAAAAACAGTCTGTTACGCATCGAATTTTATTTACCGACGCGCCTGCTGGCGCGTCGCTACCTTGAGATAGCCGTCTCCATGTTTGGTTCCAACGACGACAAGAAGACCCCAGCTGCGGCTGGCGAGAAAAAAGGCCTGTTCGGATGGCTGCGCAAAAAGCCGCAGGAAACCGTCGACGAACAGCCGCAGGTTCAGCCTGAACCTACCCCTGAGCCAATCGTAGAAGCCCAACCGGCCGTAGAAACCCCGGCGCCAGTGGTACTGCCGATGGCTGAACCGGTGTTGCAGCCCGTGGTTGAAGCTGCACCGGAGCCAGAACCAGAGCCAGAGCCCAAGCCGTGGCTGGAACTGCCGGTCGCTGAAGAACCGGTGGCCCTGGTAGTAGACGTGCAGGCCGAACACATCACGCCGCCGATTCCCGCGGTGGTCGAGCCGGTTGCCGTCGTCGTCGAAGCGGCTGCGCCAGCCGTCGTCGAACCGGAACCTGTCGTTGCAGCGCCCGAAACCAGCAAAACCGGCTTCTTTGCCCGCCTCAAGCAAGGCCTGAGCAAGACCAGCGCCAGCATCGGCGAAGGCATGGCCAGCCTGTTCCTGGGCAAGAAAGTCATTGATGACGAGCTGCTCGAAGACATTGAGACCCGCCTGCTCACCGCCGACGTGGGTGTCGAAGCCACCGCCGTGATCATCCAGAGCCTGACCCAGAAGGTCGCGCGCAAGCAGTTGACCGACGCCGACGCCCTCTACAAGTCCTTGCAGGCCGAGCTGGCCGCGATGCTCAAGCCCGTGGAAGCACCGCTGGTGATCAAGCCGAACAAGCCGTTCGTGATCCTCGTCGTGGGCGTGAACGGCGCGGGCAAGACCACCACGATCGGCAAGCTGGCCAAGAAGCTGCAGTCCGAGGGCAAGAAAGTCATGCTGGCGGCCGGTGACACCTTCCGTGCCGCCGCCGTAGAGCAGTTGCAAGTCTGGGGTGAGCGCAACAAGATCCCGGTGATTGCCCAGCATACTGGCGCCGATTCCGCCTCCGTGATCTTCGATGCTGTGCAGGCCGCCAAGGCCCGTAACATCGATGTGCTGATCGCCGACACCGCCGGCCGCCTGCACACCAAAGACAACCTGATGGAAGAACTGAAGAAGGTGCGCCGCGTGATCGGCAAGCTCGACGCAGACGCTCCCCACGAAGTGTTGCTGGTACTTGACGCCGGCACTGGCCAGAACGCCATCAGCCAGGCCAAGCAATTCAACCAGACGGTGCAACTGACCGGCCTGGCATTGACTAAGCTCGACGGCACGGCCAAGGGCGGCGTGATTTTCGCCCTGGCCAAACAGTTCGGGTTGCCGATTCGTTATATCGGCGTCGGTGAAGGCATCGACGACCTGCGCACCTTTGAAGCCGAACCCTTTGTACAGGCACTCTTTGCCGAGCGGGAGCGTTCATGATTCGATTCGAACAGGTCGGTAAACGCTATGCCAACGGGCATGTGGGCTTGCATGAGCTGAGCTTTCGAGTGCGTCGCGGCGAGTTTCTGTTTGTAACCGGCCACTCCGGTGCCGGCAAAAGTACATTGCTGCGCCTGCTGCTGGCCATGGAGCGCCCGACCACCGGCAAGCTGCTGCTAGCTGGTCAGGACCTTGCCACCATCAGCAATGCGCAGATTCCGTTCCTGCGCCGCCAGATCGGCGTGGTGTTCCAGAACCACCAATTGCTGTTCGATCGCACCGTGTTCAATAACGTGGCGCTGCCGCTGCAGATTCTCGGGCTGTCCAAGGCCGAGATCGTCAAGCGCGTGGATTCGGCCCTGGAGCGTGTGGCACTGTCGGACAAGACCGATCTCTACCCGGGCGACCTGTCCACCGGCCAGCAACAACGCGTCGGCATCGCCCGTGCTATCGTTCATCGCCCAGCCCTGCTGCTGGCGGACGAACCCACCGGTAACCTCGACCCGCGCCTGGCGGCCGAGATCATGGGCGTGTTCGAAGACATCAACCGCCTGGGCACCAGCGTGCTGATCGCCAGCCACGACCTGGCGCTGATCGCCCGCATGCGCCACCGCATGCTGACCCTGCAACGCGGCCGCTTGATCGGTGACGGGGAGGCTGGCGTATGAGTGCGACCCGTAGCCCCAAGGTTTCCGAGCGCGTGGCGCCCAAAGCCGCCGACCCGCAACCGCAGAAAAAGAAAAAACACGACGATGACGACGGCCCGGACTTCGGCACGCTGCTGCGCGCCTGGATCGAAAGCCATCGCGCCAGCCTGCTGGACAGCCTGCGTCGTCTGGGCAAGCAACCGATCGGCAGCTTCTTTACCTGCCTGGTGATGGCTGTGGCCTTGAGCCTGCCAATGGGTTTGTCGTTGCTGCTTAATAATGTGGAGCGCCTGGGCGGTTCCTGGCAGCGCGCCGCGCAGATTTCCCTGTACCTGAATATCGATGCCAGCGCCAAAGAGGGCGAGGCCCTGCGCGACGACATCAAAAACCTGCCGGGTGTGGCAGACGCCGAGTACATCAGCCGTGACCAGGCCCTGGAAGAGTTCCAGCAACAGTCCGGCCTGGGCGAAGCGCTGAAAGAGCTGCCGCAGAACCCGCTGCCGGGCGTGGTGCTGGTCACGCCAAATGAAGTGGACAAGCCCGCGCTGGAAGTCCTGCGACAAAAACTCGCAGAGATGCCCAAGGTACAGCAGGCGCAGCTTGATCTAGTCTGGGTGGAGCGCCTGGCGGCGATTCTCAAGCTGGGCGACCGCTTTGTGTTCGGCCTGACGGTGTTGTTGGTGTCTGCATTACTTTTGGTGATAGGTAATACCATTCGTCTTCATATTGAAAACCGTCGCACCGAGATAGAAGTGATTAAACTGGTCGGCGGCACAGACAGCTATGTGCGTCGTCCTTTTCTGTACATGGGCGCGCTTTATGGCTTTGGTGCCGGGATTTTGTCCTGGGGAGTGCTGGCGTTTGGTCTTGACTGGCTGAACGACGCGGTGATCGGGCTGGCTGGCTTGTACGGCAGTGATTTCGCCCTGGCGGGCGTGCCGGTAGCCGATGGTCTGAGTCTCTTGCTTGGCGCGGTCTTGTTGGGGTATATCGGTGCTTGGATTGCGGTCGCCCGTCACTTACGTGAGTTGGCACCGAAGTAGTTAATGTCAGATTAATGTGGTTTCGTTTGTATTGACCGTATTGGTGGTTTAGGAACTTGTCCTACGGTTCCCGGTCAATTTTCGCAGTGCTTCACTGCACGAGTTATGTGAGTCGGAGGTTTTTTCGTATGACCACTTCTTTGCAACCTGCTTATGCCTTGGTCCCGGGTGCGAACCTGGAAGCCTATGTGCACACGGTCAACAGCATTCCATTGCTGACGCCCGAGCAGGAGCGTGAACTGGCCGAGAGTCTCTACTATGAGCAGGATTTGGGGGCGGCTCGGCAGATGGTGCTCGCCCACCTGCGTTTTGTCGTACATATCGCCCGTAGCTACAGCGGCTACGGCCTGGCCCAGGCTGACCTGATCCAGGAAGGCAACGTCGGCCTGATGAAGGCTGTGAAACGCTTCAACCCTGAAATGGGTGTGCGCCTGGTGTCGTTCGCCGTGCACTGGATCAAGGCGGAAATCCACGAGTTCATCCTGCGCAACTGGCGCATTGTGAAAGTCGCGACCACCAAGGCCCAGCGCAAGCTGTTCTTCAACCTGCGCAGCCAGAAGAAGCGCCTGGCGTGGCTGAACAACGAGGAAGTCCACCGCGTGGCCGAAAGCCTCGGTGTGGAACCGCGTGAAGTGCGCGAGATGGAAAGTCGCCTGACCGGCCATGACATGGCCTTCGACCCTGCTGCTGAAGCAGACGACGACAGCGCCTTCCAATCGCCGGCCAACTATCTGGAAGACCACCGGTACGACCCGGCGCGTCAGCTGGAGGATGCTGACTGGAGCGACAACTCCAACCACAACCTGCACGAAGCGCTGGAAGTGCTGGACGACCGCAGCCGTGACATCCTCTATCAGCGCTGGCTGGCAGAAGACAAAGCCACGCTGCACGACCTGGCGCAGAAGTACAACGTGTCGGCCGAGCGGATTCGTCAGCTTGAGAAGAGCGCGATGAACAAGCTTAAATTGTCGATCGCCGCCTAACACGCAGCGATAAAACAAAAAAATGCCCTGATCGAAAGATCGGGGCATTTTTGTTTGTCTTCAGAATCTACGCGGTCTCTGTGGGAGCTGGCTTGCCTGCGACGGGGCCCTGTCAGCCAACTTATGGGCAAGGTGATACACCGCTATCGCAGGCAAGCCAGCTCCCACAGGGGGGGCAGTGTGTCAGTCAGACCAGGGCGCTTTTCGGGAATTGTTCAGCTCGACCAAATAGCCGTCCCCACCCAACTGGCTCATCTGCTGCCGAATCCACGCCGCCCGCCTTGCCACATACGCCGTCGGATGGCTGGCACTCCACACCCTCGGATTAGGCAACACCGCCGCCAGATAACTGGCCTGCTGCCGCGAAAGCGCCTTGGCACTCACCCCAAAGTGATGCCGGGCGGCCGCTTCTGCGCCAAACACCCCTTCATCCCATTCCACGCTGTTGAGGTACACCTCAAGAATCCGCTGCTTGGGCCACAACACCTCGATCAGCCCGGTAAACCACGCCTCCAGGCCCTTGCGCAGATAACTGCGACCGGCCCACAGGAACAGGTTTTTCGACACTTGCTGGCTCAAGGTACTGGCGCCACGGATCGAGCCACCGCGCTCGTTGTGCAGGATCGCCGCCTGGATCGCGCCAAAGTCGAAACCCCAGTGCTGCGGGAAGCGCTGGTCTTCACCGGCCATCACCGCCACTTTGAGGTCGTCGGAGATCTCGTCCCACGGCACCCAGGTGCGCTGCAGGTCAATCGGCTCGCCGTCGACCCAGGACTCCACCTTGCGCTCCACCATCAGCGCAGTGCCGGGCGGCGGGACGACACGGAACAACAGCACCAGCAGTACACTGCCGATGGCAAACCATTTCACGACTTTGAGAAAACGTTTGAAGAGGAGACGCAGCATAGAGATGGCTTGGCCGAACCCGTTGAGCGGGCCATTATACAGACCCGGCCCTTTGCGTCTGACTGGAGTTCCTCATGTTGCGTGGCTTTCTGATGTTGGCTGCCTTTTTCGGCTTCACCGGTGTCGCCCTTGGCGCCTTCGCCGCCCACGGCCTGAAAAACCGCCTGAGCGCCGAGTACCTGGCGATCTTCCATACCGGCGTGACCTATCAACTGATACACACCTTGGCATTGTTCGGTGTGGCGTTGCTGGCGGCGCATATTCCTGGCCGATTGGTCAGCTGGGCGGGTATCTCGTTTACCGTCGGCATCCTGCTGTTCTCCGGTAGCCTGTATGTGCTGACGCTGACAGGTTTCAGCAAGCTGGGGATCATCACGCCGTTTGGTGGCTTGGCGTTCCTGCTGGGCTGGTTCTTCCTCGGCTTGGCGGCGTGGCGCCTGCAAGCGGCCTGACCAAGGGACTTGGGCCAGCAACCCCAATCGGGCTAGAATGCGGGCCCCTAAAAACGATGGCGGCCCGTGGCATGCGCATTCAGTTGAACGGCGAATCCTTTGAACTGCCCGACGGTGAAACCGTTGCGGCCCTGCTGACCCGTCTGGACCTGACCGGGCGTCGCGTCGCAGTGGAACTCAACCTGGATATCGTCCCGCGTAGCCAGCACGCCGAGACCGCGCTCACCGACGGTGATCAGGTCGAAGTGGTCCACGCCATCGGCGGCGGTTAGTCGCGCAGCTTTCTGAATTCTGCAGAACCTCACCCCATTTCGAGGATTTCCCATGAGCATCGTTCGTAGCGACAAGCCCTTCGTCCTGGCCGGTCGTACCTACCAGTCCCGTTTGCTGGTCGGCACTGGCAAGTACCGCGACATGGAAGAAACCCGCCTGGCCATCGAGGCCTCCGGCGCCGAGATCGTCACCTTCGCCGTGCGCCGCACCAACCTGGGCCAGATCGAAGGCGAGCCGAACCTGCTCGAAGTGCTGTCGCCAGATCGCTACACCTTCCTGCCGAACACTGCCGGCTGCTATGACGCCATCGAAGCCGTGCGTACCTGCCGCCTGGCCCGTGAGCTGCTTGACGGCCACAACCTGGTGAAGCTGGAAGTGCTGGCCGACCAGAAAACCCTGTTCCCCAACGTGATCGAAACCCTCAAGGCCGCCGAAACCCTGGTCAAGGAAGGCTTCGACGTGATGGTCTACACCAGCGATGACCCGATCATCGCCCGCCAATTGGCGGAAATCGGCTGTATCGCGGTGATGCCGCTGGCCGGCCTGATCGGTTCCGGCCTGGGTATCTGCAACCCGTACAACCTGCAGATCATCCTCGAAGAAGCCAAGATCCCGGTGCTGGTAGACGCGGGCGTAGGCACGGCCTCCGACGCGACCATCGCCATGGAACTAGGCTGCGACGCGGTGCTGATGAACTCGGCCATCGCCCATGCCCAGCAACCGGTCATGATGGCCCAAGCCATGCAACACGCAATCGTCGCAGGCCGCCTGGCGTACCTCGCCGGTCGCATGCCGAAAAAACTCTACGCCAGCGCCTCTTCGCCGCTGGATGGTCTGATCAAGTAAGAGCCATTGATGACTGAATCAAACGAAACGCCGAACACCGTGGAAGAAGGCGACGAGTCCAAGCACCGCCGCATCAAGAGTTTTGTGATGCGCGCCGGTCGCATGACCGAAGGCCAGCAAAAGGGCCTGGAGCAAGGTACGCCGCTGTTCGTGCTGCCATTGGCGGATGCGCCGGTGGACTACGACCAGGTGTTCGGCCGTTCGGCGCCGCGTTCCCTGGAAATCGGTTTTGGCATGGGCCACTCCCTGCTGGAAATGGCGGCCGCCTCGCCGGAACAGGATTTCATCGGTGTGGAAGTTCACCGCCCGGGTGTCGGCGCGCTGCTCAATGGCGTGCTGACCCAAGGCCTGACCAACCTGCGGGTGTATGACTGCGACGCGATCGAAGTGCTCAACCGCTGCATCGCCGACAACAGCCTCGACCGCCTGATGCTGTTCTTCCCAGACCCATGGCACAAGGCCCGTCACCACAAACGCCGCATCGTCCAGGCCTCCTTCGCGGAACTGGTGCGCAGCAAGCTGAAAGTGGGCGGCATCCTGCATATGGCCACCGACTGGGAACCGTATGCCGAATACATGCTGGAAGTGATGAACGTCGCCCCTGGCTACCGCAACATCGCCGAAGACGGCAAATGCGTGCCGCGCCCGGCGGAGCGCCCGATCACCAAGTTCGAACGTCGTGGTGAGCGACTCGGGCATGGTGTGTGGGATTTGAAGTTCGAGAAGCTGGCTTAAACGGCTACGCATCAGCGGCGGTGAAGCAGGTTTGCTTCACCGCCGTTTTCGTTTCTACTTGTAAAGGAATACAAGGGTTTGAAATTTACGTTCCCCTGCTTGTTGCTGCTGAGTCTGCTGTCTGCGGCAGTATTCGCCACCACGACCGCCTCCCTTCCAGTGATTTCTCCGGACGACTACCTTGAGCGTGCTCAAAAGAAAGCGGAACAACTGCGCGTGTTGATTGAGGAAAACCTGCCTCTGGAAGCCAGTGGCAAACTGGATCCCAAGGTCTCGGCTGAGTTGGCCAAAGAAGGTAAGGATAAGATAGCTGCGTTGCAAAGCGACCTGAAGATGGCTTCCGACGGTGGGCATACGGTAGCGACTTACATGCTGGCCAATATGCAAAGTCGGTTCGGGATGTCGGACGCCGAGCGTAAACAGGTCTGCGAGCCGATGCACAGGGCAATGGATCAAGGCCTGTTGGCAGCCGCGGTAGGTTATTACTACCAATGCGACCAGACTTACATGCGCCTTAATTTTCTTGACCCAGGCCATGTGAAGTATCTGGAGGATCTTAAGCAGATGCTCCTGCGCGCTGATGGATTTCAGGGCTATTACCCTTTGTACACACAACGCTCGCTCTGTTTCGAGAAAGATCGTCTGGCTGAGATCAAGGAGGAGTGGACCGTAGCCAACCAGCAGGCGCAGGCCAGTGCGCGAATGCTGACCTATGACCAGTACCGAGCCGACGCCTACTACATATTGGCTGCAACTCGAATGAACGAAAAAGGCATGCCCGACAGCCTCAACCTGACCTATCTGAACCAAGCGCTGGCGTTGGGCTGCAAAGACCCGATGACGCTTAAAGAGTATTACGAGAAAGCGTTTGGAGGGCAGGCGTCCAAATAGGGCTGCTTCGTCTAACGCTGGTCAGCGACATGTGTCGCTGAAATTCAAAAAATCGGCCAGCCCAAAACGCACCCTTGTAGGAGCTGGCTTGCCAGCGATAGCGGTCTATAGGCGGCCAATGAACTGCCTGACACACCGCCATCGCCGGCAAGCCAGCTCCTACGATGTCTGTCGAGTCAAAGCACTTTGAGGAACCGCGCAGGCACCCGCTCTGTCAGCCAAACCCCATTCTCAGCCTGAAAAAACCTGTAGCCCTCGGCGAGCATCTTCGGGGTGTCTATCTGCAGAATCGCCACTTTCCCATAGCGTTGCCCGACTTCTCTGGCCGTCTCAAGTTGTTCACTGAGGTGTACGTGATGACGCGAGCCTGGAATCAGGCCCTGCTGGCTGATTGACTCCATGAAGCGGGTCGCGGTGCCATGGAAAAGCACCGCGGGCGGTTGTTTTTCGTCGAGTTGCAGCTGGACGTTCTTGTTGGAGTGGCCTTGCACGGCCCGGATTCGTCCGTTGTCCTCAGAGAACGCAAAGCGTTTTTTGTCGTTGCCGGACACCACCTGCTCAAGCAATTCCCGGGTAAGGTTGCGCCCGTTGCTGGCAGCGGTCTCGATCAGTTCGGCAACGCTTGCCCAGCCCTCTGAGTCCAAGGAAAGACCAATTGCCTGAGGCTCGTGACGCAGTACATAGCTAAGAAATTTACTGGTGTCGTCCAGAAGCGTTTTGCTCATGAGATGTCCTTGGCTTTGTCTGGATGAAATCAGCGCCGACCTGCCCCGCACTCTGAACTTGTAGGAGCCCGGCTTGCCGGCGATGGCAGCCGATTCATCACGGTGCACCTTGAGGGCCCCATCGCCGGCTTGCCGGACTCCTACAGGGGGTGTGTTGGTTTTGGATCAGCGGCGGTCTGCAACTACGCCAATTAGTACCAATACGACCACCAGCACCGGCGCCAGGCTGTAGTTATTGAACTGGCTCAAGCCCCGCACAATCCACGGCGTGGCGTAGATCAACGCGGCGCCGCTGCCGATCATGCACAGCAACGCCATCAGCGGCACGCGCAACGCACCGGCAACGCTGCCCAGGCGGGCTTCCACCCAGCCCTTGATGTCGGCGCCAAACAGCACCAGCAAGCAGCCCACCAGGGCCAGGGAGATTTCCGACAGATTGCTACGGCTCCAGCGGGATACGGTGGCGAGCAGGTCGAGTACCAAATCCATGTGATTTCCTTAAGAGCGTCAGCTCAAAAACTTCTGCAGCAGGTCATTGAGAAAGAGTTGCCCGCGGTCGGTCGCCGCCAGGCGTGACGGTTCGACCTGCATCAAGCCACTTTGTTCGGCCTCGCGACGGCCTTCATCCAGGCTCGCCAGGTCCAGCCCGGTGCGCTGGGCGTATAGCTTGGCGTCCACGCCTTCGGTGAGGCGCAAGGCGTTCATCAGGAACTCGAACGGCAGTTCCTCGTTCGTCAGCTCTTTCGCGCCGGCCTGAAAGCTTTTGGCCGGGTTGAGGTAGTCCTTTGGTGCGCGTGTCTTCCAGGTGCGCACGATGCGCCCATCTGGGTGGCTGAGCTTGCCATGGGCGCCCGCGCCGATGCCGATGAAGTCGCCAAAACTCCAGTAGTTCAGGTTGTGCCGCGCCGGACGGTCCGGTTGGGCATAGGCTGACACTTCGTATTGCGCGTAGCCGTGCTCAGCCAGCAACGCCTGACCCGCTTCCTGGATATCCCATAAGGTGTCGTCTTCCGGCAGCGCCGGTGGCTGGTTCCAGAACACCGTGTTGGGTTCCAGGGTCAGTTGATACCACGACAGGTGCGTCGGCTTGAGCGCAATCGCCTGGCGCAGGTCGCTCAGGGCGTCGTCCAGGGACTGGTCGGGCAAGCCATGCATCAAGTCCAGGTTGAAGTTATCGAACCCGGCCTGGCGCGCCATGCCGGCAGCACGCACGGCTTCGTCGCCGTTGTGGATGCGTCCCAGGGCTTCAAGCTTCTGCTGCTGGAAACTCTGGATGCCAATGGACAGCCGATTGATCCCCAGCTTGCGGTACGCCACGAACTTCTCTTGCTCGAAGGTGCCGGGGTTGGCCTCCAGGGTGATCTCGATATCGCTGGCAAACGGGATGCGTGCTTCCACGCCCTTGAGCAAACGGCCCAGCGCCGCAGCGCTGAACAGGCTCGGGGTGCCGCCACCAAAGAAGATCGAACTCAGCTCGCGGCCATACACCGCGTGCAGGTCCTGGTCGAGATCGGCCAGCAACGCGTCCACATACGCTTCTTCCGGCAGCACCTTGCTGGCGGTGTGGGAGTTGAAGTCGCAATAAGGGCATTTGCGCACGCACCACGGGATGTGGATATACAGTGCCAAGGGCGGCAGCAGGGGCAGGGCCGCCCGTGGAGTTTGCGCGCCGCCGTGGATCAGCGGCTGCGCAGAGGTGTTCTGGGTCATTTCAGGCTCAGGCGTTGGCGCAGCAAATCCATTGCGCGAGCACGGTGGCTGATCTGGTTCTTGTCGGCCGGGCTCAGTTCGGCGCTGGAGGCATTGCGCTCCGGCACCCAGAACAGCGGGTCATAGCCAAAACCGTGTTCACCGCTGGCCGCATGCAGGATGCGCCCGTGCCACAGTCCTTCACACAGGATCGGCAACGGGTCGTCGGCGTGGCGCACCAGGGCCAGCACGCAGACGAACTGCGCGCCGCGCTCGGCGTCCGGCACGTCCTTGAGGGCGTCCAGCAGCTTGGCGTTGTTGGCTGCATCGCCTTTGCCATCGGCATAACGCGCCGAATAGATGCCCGGTGCGCCGCCGAGGAAGTCCACCGCCAGGCCCGAGTCATCCGCCAGCGCCGGCAGGCCGGAAATGCGTGCAGCATTGCGTGCCTTGAGGATGGCGTTTTCGACGAACGACAGGCCAGTCTCTTCCGGCTCCACCTGGCTGAACTCGCCAATCGAGCGCAGTTGCACGGAGTCGCCGAGCATGGCTTGCAGTTCTTTGAGTTTGCCGGCGTTATGGCTGGCCAGTACGAGTTGGGTGAGTTTCATCATTCGGCCGGGAAGAGTTCTTGAACAAAACTGAAACCGTGGGCTTTGCCGCCGGTTTCAACATTGATGGTGAAAGTCTTGAATTCCTGCTGCGGCACCGAGTAGGGCGCGAGGTAGTTGGTCACGCCTTTTTCGGTGATCTGCTTGAAGGTCAGCACTTCGCTTTTGCCAAGCGAGTCCTTGATGGTGCCGGTCACTTGCGCCACCACCGGGGTCACGCCCTTGAACACGGACACGTTGATCAGGCCCTTGTTCTTGCTACGCACCACGCCAACGGCCTGGGCGGTTTCCGGCTGCAGGAAGCTGGAGGTGAAGGTGTTGTAGCGCACGGTGATATCGCCGAATTCCTTCGTGCGGTTAGGGTCGATAACGTCGGCGGCCATGGCGTTGGCGCCAAGCAGTGCGGTCAATAGAAAAACAGCCAAACGACTCATGAGCGTCCCTCTTGAAAATGATTAGACGGCAATCTTGTGGTCGGTCAGGCCAGGGCTGCTGACCCGGTAAATGCCGATTTCTCCCAACAGATTAGGCCACAGCTTACTCGCCCAGCCATGGCGGTGCTGTTGATCGACGGCAAGGCGGTTGATCACCTTGGCTTCACGCTCGCCACACAAGGCTTCGAAGTCTTCGAAGGTGCAGAAGTGGATGTTCGGCGTGTTGTACCACGTGTACGGCAGGAAGTCCGACACGGGCATGCGGCCCTTCGTGGCCAGGTACCAACGGCAGCGCCAGTGGCCGAAGTTGGGGAAGGTGATGATGCACTGGCGGCCTACGCGCAGCATTTCATCGAGGATGCGGTCTGGGTAGTGCACCGCCTGCAGGGCCTGTGTCATCACCACGATGTCGAAGCTGTTGCTGGCAAAGTTGCCCAGGCCCTTGTCCAGGTCCTGCTCGATCACGTTGATACCCTTGGCCACGCATTGGGCGATGTTGTCCGGGTCGTTTTCCAGGCCGTAGCCGGTGACTTGCTTGTTGTCGCGCAGCCAGCTCAGCAGTTCGCCATCGCCGCAGCCCAGGTCGAGCACGCGGCTGCCGGCGGGGATCCAGTCTTGGATGATTTCCAGGTCGGCTCTCATGGCGTTCTCACACAGTAATCCGGTTCATGTAATTGCCGAACGCCTGCAGGTAGCGCGGGATCGGAATCAGGAAGGCGTCGTGGCCCTGCGGCGCGTCGATCTCCAGGTAGCAGACGTCTTTGCGCGCCGCCATCAAGGCATCCACCAGCTCGCGGGAGCGCGCCGGCGAGAAGCGCC
Organism: Pseudomonas sp. TE24901; assembly: GCF_054058375.1. Taxonomy (NCBI): domain Bacteria; kingdom Pseudomonadati; phylum Pseudomonadota; class Gammaproteobacteria; order Pseudomonadales; family Pseudomonadaceae; genus Pseudomonas; species Pseudomonas sp. TE24901. The sequence continues at coordinate 252,273 of NZ_JBSSAF010000001.1, read as the reverse complement.
AGTCGGTGGTGAACGACATCACGCAGAACTTGGCCTTGGCGCCCTCGAAGGTTTTCGCCAGGTCATCGTCGTGATTGGCCGCAGGGTCGAAGTAGTCCAGGGCCTTGGTCATCAACAGGTAGGTGTTGGCGTCGAAACGTCCGGAGAACTCCTCGCCCTGATATCGCAGGTAGCTTTCTACCTGGAACTCGACGCTGTGGAAGTCGTAGTTGAGCTTTTCGCTCTTGAGGCCCCGGCCGAATTTCTCGCCCATGGAGTCATCGGACAGGTAGGTGATATGCCCGACCATCCGCGCCAGCATCAGGCCGCGCTTGGGGATCACGCCGGCTTCCTGGAACGAACCGCCGTGGAACTCGGGGTCGGTGAGGATGGCCTGGCGCGCCACTTCGTTGAAGGCGATGTTCTGCGCCGACAATTTGGGGGCCGAGGCGATGGCCAGGCAGTGGCGTACGCGATCCGGGTAGGTGATGGTCCATTGCAGGGCCTGCATGCCGCCCAGGCTGCCACCGATCACGGCGGCCCACTGGCTGATGCCCAGCAGGTCGGCCAGGCGTGCCTGGCTGTGTACCCAGTCTTCCACGGTGAGCACCGGGAAGTCCGCGCCGAACGGCTTGCCGGTTTCCGGGTTGAGGCTGCTCGGGCCGGTGGAACCGTTGCAGCCGCCGAGGTTGTTCAGGCTGACCACAAAGAACTTGTTGGTGTCGATGGGCTTGCCGGGGCCGATGCAGCTGTCCCACCAGCCGGGCTTGCGCTCGTCGGCCGAGTGATAGCCTGCGGCGTGATGATGGCCGGACAGGGCGTGGCAGATCAGCACGGCATTGCTCGCCGTGGCGTTCAATTGGCCGTAGGTTTCGTAGATCAGGTCGTAGGCTGGCAGCGACCGGCCGCAGGCCAGGGCCAGCGGTTCGCCGAAGTGCGCCACTTGGGGCACGACCAGTCCAACAGAATCGGGGGGGAAGGCAGCTGGCATCGACCCTGCTCTCGTTTAAATGAGGCGTAAGTCTAAAGAGCGGGGGGGCCAGCGGCAAGCAAAGGCGCAGATACAAAATATGGCAGTTGGCCTGTGTGGGAGTCGGGCTTGCCCGCGATGCAGGCACCTCGGTGTGTCAGTGACACCGCGGTGATGCTATCGCAGGCAAGCCAGCTCCCACACAAGCCAGCTTGCACAGGAGGCATATCAGATCAGGCCGAACAATTCCTTAGGCATGAACGCGTAGTAGGCCAGGCGCGGGATCACCCAGCTTTGCAGCAGCTGGATCGCGATAAACGCGAAGATCGGCGAGATATCCAGGCCGCCCAGGTTGGGGATCAAGCGACGGAACGGCGCCAGCACCGGCTCGGTGATCTGATACACCAGCTCGGCGCCCGGGCTGCGGCTGCCGGGAGCGACCCATGAGAGGATCACGCTGATGATCATCGACCAGAAGATGATCTTCAAAAACAGCGAGAAAATGCCAATCAGGCCCCACGGCAACAGCAGCACGGTGTTGGCCTGGTAGCCATTGAGCAGCAGGATCACTGCAAACAGCAGGATCTGCAGCAGCAGCGCCAGCACCAGCGATGACATGTCCAGGCCAAACATGCTCGGGACCACCCGGCGCAGTGGCTTGAGCAGCGGCTGGGTAGCCTTCACCACGAACTGGCACAGCGGGTTGTAGAAGTTCGCCCGCACCAGTTGCAGGATAAAGCGCATCAGCACGATCAGCAGGTACAGGCTGCCCAGGGTCTGGATGATGAAAACGGCAGCGTCATTGATTCCAAGCATGTTTGATTCCTTGTAGGGGACGACTATTTGCCCAGCTGCTCGGCCATTTCGGCTGAACGATGTGCTGCGGCACCCAGTGCTTTTTCCACCAGGGCTTCAAAGCCCCCGGCCTGGAACGATTCGATGGCAGCCTGCGTGGTACCGCCTGGGGAGGTCACGCGGCGGCGCAGTTCGGCGGCGTCTACGTCGCTGGTCACCGCCATCTTCGCGGCGCCAAGGGCCGTTTGTTCGGCCAGTTGCTTGGCGATTTCCTGCGGCAGCCCCAGTTTCACGCCGGCGGCGGTCATGGCTTCGATCAGCAGGAAGAAATACGCCGGGCCGCTGCCGGATACGGCGGTGACCGCGTCCAACTGCTGCTCCTGTTCCAGCCACAGGGCGATGCCCACGGCAGACAGCAGTTCCTGGGCCTGGCCGCGCTGTTCGGCGCTGACTTCGGAGGTGGCGTACAGGCCGCTCACACCCTGGCGCAACAACGAAGGCGTGTTGGGCATGCAACGCACGATCGGCTGTGCGCCAAGCCAATTGGTCATGCTGGCACACGTGATGCCGGCGGCAATCGAGACCACCAACTGGTGCGGTTGCAAGTTCGGGCGCAGGCTTTCGCACACGGCCTTCATGGCTTGTGGCTTGACTGCCAATACGATCACGTCGACGCCCTGGATGGCCTCGGCGTTGTCGGCAAAGGTTTCAATGCCGTGCTCGGCGCTGACGCGGGCGCGGGTCTCGGCGCCCGGGTCGCTGGCGCGGATCTGCTGGGCTTGCAAGCCCTTGGCCCGCAGGCCACCGATCAGGCTGGCCGCCATGTTACCGGCGCCGATAAAGGCAATACGCGTGTTACTCATGACAGGTCCTTACTCAGAGGGAAGTCAGCCATTTCAAGGCTGGCCGTAGTCGCGGGCGCCAAACAGGGCGGTACCGATCCGCACCCAGGTGGCACCTTGGGCAATGGCCGACTCAAGGTCGTGGCTCATGCCCATGGAAAGTGTGTCCAGCGGCAGGTTCAAACGGGCTTGCAGCTCACGCACCGTGGCGAAGGCTGCATCTTGCGCGGCACGGTCTTCAGTCGGCTCAGGGATTGCCATCAAGCCCCGCAGCTGCAAGCGCGGCAGTGCGCTGATTGCCTCGGCCAGGGCCGGCAGGTCGGCGGGCGTACAGCCGGACTTGCTGGCTTCGCCACTGACGTTGACCTGGATGCAGATGTTCAGCGGCGGCAGGTCGGCCGGGCGTTGTTCGGACAGGCGTTGTGCGATTTTCAGGCGGTCCACGGAATGCACCCAAGCGAAGTTCTCGGCGATAGCGCGCGTCTTGTTCGATTGAATGGGGCCGATGAAGTGCCAACTCAAGGGCAGGTCGGTTAATTCGGCCTGTTTGCCCAAGGCTTCCTGCAGGTAGTTCTCGCCAAAGTCGCGCATCCCGGCGGCATAGGCTTCACGCACGGCTTGCGCGGGTTTGGTCTTGCTCACGGCCAGCAGGTGGATGCTGCTTGCGTCACGTTGCACGGCGTCGGCTGCGGCGCGGATGCGCTGGCTAACCTGGCCAATGTTGTCTGCTATCGTCGACATTCAAGATGCGCCCGTGGATATGGAGTCCGCGGCATTCTACTGGAAATGGAAAGCCCTATGGATATCACTGAATTGCTGACGGCTAGCGTGCGCCGAGGCGCCTCCGACCTGCATTTGTCGGCTGGCCTGGCGCCCATGCTGCGTGTGGATGGGGAGGTGTGGCCTTTGGACGGGCCGGTGCTTTCACCTCCGCAGGTGGCGGACCTATTGAGCCCGTTGCTGAACAATTGTCAGCAAAAGGATTTCGAAACATCTCTTGAAACGGATTTTGCCTTCGCGCTGCCGGGCGTGGGGCGGTTCCGCGTGAATGTGTTCCAGCAGGACCGTGGCATGGGGGCCGTATTCCGTACGATTCCCGCCGAGGTCCAGAGCCTGGAGAGTCTCGGGCTGGGCGAGGTGTTCCAGCGTATCGCCCAGTTGCCGCGTGGGCTGGTGTTGATCACAGGGCCCACCGGGTCCGGCAAGTCCACGACGCTGGCGGCGATGATCGATTACCTCAATGGGCATCGGCGCCAGCACATCCTCACCCTCGAAGACCCCATCGAATTTATCCACCGGCCGAAAACAGCACTGATCAACCAGCGCCAGGTGCACCGGGATACCCACAGCTTCTCGGCGGCCTTGCGCTCGGCGTTGCGCGAAGATCCGGACGTGATCCTGGTGGGCGAGTTGCGTGACCTGGAAACCATCCGCCTGGCGCTGACGGCGGCCGAGACTGGGCACTTGGTGTTTGGCACCCTGCATACCACGTCGGCGGCGAAGACCGTGGACAGGCTGGTCGACGTGTTCCCGGCCGGTGAAAAGGCCATGGTGCGCTCGATGCTGTCCGAGTCGCTGCAGGCGGTGGTGTCTCAGGTGCTGGTGAAGAAGGTCGGCGGCGGGCGGGTGGCGGCCCATGAAATCATGCTGGGCACGCCGGCAATCCGGAATTTGATCCGTGAGGACAAGGTGGCGCAGATGGTCTCGGCGATCCAGACAGGCGGGGCGTTGGGGATGAAGACTTTGGATATGAGCTTGAAGGCGCTGGTGAGCGAGGGGGTGATCAGTCGCGAGCACGCGCGGGAGAAGGCGAGGGTGCCTGCAGATATCTAGCAAGCGGTTAGATCAATGTAGGAGCAGGTTTTGTGGCGAGGGCGCTTGCTCCCGCTGGGCTGCGCAGCGGCCCTAAAAGCTTGCGAGCGCTGCGCACCCGAGCGGGAGCAAGCTCCCTCGCCACAGCAAGCCCGCTCCCACATTTTGTAACGCGTTCAGCCAGTAATCAGCGCTGAACGACGCGCAGGTTGTTCTGCTCTTTAGGCAACACCCGCTTGGCAATCACGTAGTTCTTGTCCCAGAACGGCTTTTTCAGCGTGTCGATGCTGACGGCCTTGCCGCGACGCGGTGCGTGGATAAAACGATCATTGCCCAGGTAGATGGCAACGTGGTTGACCTGGCGGCTCTTCAATTTGAAGAACAACAGGTCACCGGGTTTCAGGTCCTTGCGATCAACCTTCAGCCCGTGGCCGGCGGCCATGGCGTTGGAAGTGCGCGGCAAATCCACGGCTTTTACGTCGTTAAACGCATATTTCACCAAACCACTGCAGTCGAACCCTTTACTTGGGCTGCTGCCGCCCCAACGATAAGGAGTACCGAGCACGTTGACGGCGCGGCTGAGGACGTTGCTGCTTTGCTTGGTGTTGCTGGCAGCCAGTGCGGTGTGAACAGCTTTACCGTGAACCTTGCTCACTTGAGTCGGGCGGTTGACGGTCAGCTTTACCGACTTGGCGGTGCTCGGTGTGCTGTGGACTTTAGGGGTGAAACCATTAACGTTCGGAAGTCGTTGCTCACGATTGGTGGCGTGGGCGGCCAGTGGCATTAATAGGCAGATGGTTAGCCATGTCTTGAAAAATGGTCGCATTAGGCGTGGCTCTTTTAGGTTTGCGCGCAACTTTATAACAGCTTTTTGTGTCGTTCTCAGGCCGTTTGTCGACTGAACCTTGACGTCAAAATCAGGAAATACGCGACGAATCGCCGCAATTGTCCTACACAAGTCAGGTGGCATAAGGCTTTCAGGGGAGGGAAGATACCATTTGCCGTACGTCGGGCGCCCGTAAAAAAGTCACAAAGAAAATGAAAAAATTTATCTATCGAGGCAAAAGAGGTCCTTCATGAACACCTATCGACAGGATTATTCCCAGCCAGACACCCATAGCAAGGTGATTGGCTACCTGCTGTGGATTTTCGGTTTTACCGGTGCACATCGCTTCTATTACGGCAAACCGGTCACCGGCACGATCTGGTTTTTCACCTTCGGCCTGTTGGGCATCGGTTGGCTGATTGACCTGTTCCTTATCCCGGCCATGGACCGTGAAGCGGACCTGCGTTTTACCGCCGGACCGATCGAATACAACGTGGCCTGGATTCTGTTGGCGTTTCTTGGCGTGTTCGGCGTGCACCGCATGTACCAGGGCAAATGGATTACCGGCCTGATCTACCTGCTGACCGGCGGTTTGTTCCTGGTGGGGGTGCTGTACGACTTCTGGACGCTGAATACACAGATTTCGGTCCGCAATGCCGAGCGCAACGCCGGGCGATAAGATTTGTGGAGATCCAAATGTGGGAGCGGGCTTGCTCGCGAATGCGGAGTGTCAGTCACCGAATTTACTGACTGAACCACCGCATTCGCGAGCAAGCCCGCTCCCACATTTTTACCATGCCCGCTTTAGGCCTGGTAGCTGATGCGTCCGTCTACCAGCGTGTAACGCACCGTCGCCGGCAAGCTATGGCCGATGAACGGGCAGTTTTCACCCTTGGACAACCACTGCTCCCCTGCAACCGTGGAGCTGGCCGGATCAAACAGCACCAGGTCGGCCGCCGAACCCACGGCCAATTTGCCCGCTGGCAGGCGCAGTGCCTGGGCCGGGCCTGCGCTCAGGCGGGCCAACAGGGTCGGCAAATCCAGCAAACCATCCTCCACCAGCGTCATTGCCAGCGGCAGCAACAGTTCGACACTGCTGATGCCCGGCTCGGTCGCACCAAACGGCGCCAGCTTGGCATCCCGCTCGTGGGGTTGGTGATGGCTGGAAATCGCCGAAACCACACCGGATTTGACCGCCGCGCGCAAACCTTCGCGGTCGGCCAGGGTGCGCAGCGGCGGCTGCACGTGGTACAGGCTGGAGAAATCGATCAGCGCCTCGTCCGTCAGGATCAGCTGGTACAGCGCCACGTCCGCCGTTACCGGCAGGCCACGGGCCTGGGCCTGGGCGATCAGGGCGACACCGCGTGCGCTGGTCAACTGGCTGAAGTGCGCGCGTACGCCGCTTTGTTCCACCAGCAGCAGGTCGCGGGCCAGGGCCACGGTCTCGGCGGTTTCCGGAATGCCCGGCAAGCCGAGGAAGCTGGCCACAGCGCCTTCATGGGCCAGGCCGCCTTCGGCCAGGTCGCGGTCCTGGGAGTGGAAGATCACCGTCAGGTCGAAGGTGGCCGCGTATTCCAGGGCGCGCAACAGCGTGCGGGTGCTGCGAAAGCTTTCCAGGCCATTGCCGAAGGCCACGCAACCGGCGTCGCGCAGTGCGATCAGCTCGGCGAGCTGTTCGCCTTCCAGGCCTTTGCTCAGGGCGCCGATAGGGAACACCTTGCAATTGCCGGCTTCACGGGCGCGGTCTAGGATCAGCTCGGTCACGGCCGAGGTGTCGAGGATCGGCTTGGTATGCGGCGGGCAGCACAGGCTGGTCACGCCACCGGCCGCAGCGGCGCGGGTTTCGCTGGTGATGTTGCCTTTGCGGCTGTAGCCCGGCTCGCGCAGGGCGACGTTCAAGTCCACCAGGCCAGGTGCAGCCACCAGGCCTTTGGCGTCGATGCTTTCAACTGCGCTGAAACCCGCAGGCGTCGCGCCGATGGCGATGATCTTGCCGGCTTCCAGGTGCAGATCGGTAACGTGATCCAGGCCGCTGGCCGGATCGATGACTCGGGCGCCGAGAATGCTGAGCTTCACTGGGCGTTCTCCTGCTCGAATTGACGTTGCGCGGTTTGCCCGCTCATGGCCATGGACAGCACGGCCATGCGCACGGCGATGCCGTAGGTGACTTGGTTGAGGATCACCGACTGTGGGCCGTCGGCCACTGCCGACTCAATCTCTACCCCACGGTTGATCGGGCCCGGGTGCATCACGATGGCATCCGGCTTGGCGCCGGCCAGGCGCGCAGTGGTCAGGCCGAACAGGCGGTAGAACTCGCCCTCGCTCGGCAGCAGGCCACCGGCCATGCGCTCGCGCTGCAGACGCAGCATGATCACCACGTCCACATCCTTGAGGCCTTCGGCCATGTCGGTGTAGACCTTCACGCCGTATTGCTCGATGCCGATCGGCAGCAGGGTTTTGGGTGCGATCACGCGGATATCCGGGCAACCCAGGGCCTTCAGGGCCAGCATGTTCGAACGTGCCACCCGCGAGTGCAGGATGTCGCCAACGATAGCCACCGAGAGGTTTTCAAAGCTGCCCTTGTGCCGACGGATGGTGAGCATGTCGAGCATGCCCTGGGTCGGGTGGGCGTGGCGGCCGTCGCCGCCGTTGATGATCGCCACCTGCGGGCATACATGCTCGGCGATGAAGTGCGCGGCGCCGGAGTCGCCGTGGCGTACCACGAACATGTCGGCGGCCATGGCTTCCAGGTTGCGCAGGGTGTCGAGCAGGGTCTCGCCCTTGCTCGCCGACGAGGTGGACACGTTCAGCGTGATCACGTCGGCCGACAACCGCTGGGCGGCCAGTTCAAAGGTGGTACGGGTGCGGGTCGAGTTCTCGAAGAACACGTTGCAGATGGTCTTGCCGCGCAGCAGCGGGACCTTCTTCACCGCCCGGCCACCGACTTCAAGGAACGAGTCGGCGGTGTCGAGGATTTCGGTGAGCAGTTCGCGGGGCAAACCGTCGAGGGACAAGAAGTGTTGCAACTGGCCCTGAGCATTGAGCTGCAGCGGGCGCTTGGCATCTAGAGGCGTCATCGCGGGGACTCTTTACAAGGCGGTTTAAAGGGCGAGGTCTTGCAGTTCGAGTTCGAGCGGCGTAGGACCGGACAATTTTACCCGCTGGTGGGCTTCCAGCGACAGTGTAGCGCCGACCACATCCGGGCTGATCGGCAGTTCGCCAGCGTCGAGGTCGAGCAGGCACACCAGGGTCACGCTGGCCGGGCGGCCGTAGTCGAACAGTTCGTTCATGGCGGCACGGATGGTGCGGCCGCTCATCAGTACGTCGTCGATCAGCACCAGGTGCTGGCCTTCGATCTCGAACGGCAGGGCAGAAGGGCGCACTTGCGGGTGCAGGCCGTTCTGGCTGAAGTCGTCGCGGTAGAAGGACACATCGAGGGTGCCCAATGGCGAATCGCTGCCCAGCGCTTCCAGCAGCGCCTGGGCCACCCACACACCGCCGGTGCGAATGCCGATGAAGCGCGGCTCGCTGATGTTGCGGTGTTGCAGATGGGCCGTGAGGCTTGTGGCCATCTGGCTGATCAGTTCGGCGGGGTTCGGCAGGCTCATGCAGGCTCCTTCAGGACCTTGCCGCAGGCAGGGTCCGGGCTCAAACGTAAAAAGACGCGGCAAGCCGCGTCAGTCAGGATTCAAATAAAGCGGTGTTTTCATCCAGCCAGCCCTGCAACAACAAGGCGGCGGCGATGGCGTCCACGGGGTTGTCGCGGTAGCTGCCCTTTTGCCCGCCACGGTCACGGCGCTCACCCTTGGCTTCAAAGGTGGTCAGGCGTTCGTCGTGGGTATAGAAGGGCAGGTTGTAGCGGCCGTTGAGGCGGCGGGCGAATTTCTCGGCGCGCAGGCACATGTCGCTGGGCGTGCCATCCATGTTCAAGGGGAGGCCGACCACCACGGCGTCGGGCTTCCACTCTTTAATGAGGGCTTCGACCTGGTTCCAGTCCGGCACGCCGTTCTGGGCTTTCAAGGTGCACAGCTCGCGGGCCTGGCCGGTAATGACCTGGCCGACCGCCACGCCGATCTGTTTGGTGCCGTAGTCAAACCCCAGAATCAGACGTAAAGCCATCAGGCGTGCCCTGCCTGGCTGGTCAGCAGGCTGAGGTTGACCCGCAGCTTGGCCGCCGCTGCTTCCAGGCGCAGTTCGCTGGGGGTGTTGAACAGGATTTCGGCATCGAACGGGCAGGTCAGCCAGGCATTGCTGGCCAGTTCGGCTTCCAGCTGGCCAGCTTCCCAACCGGCGTAACCCAGGGTGATCACGCTCTGCTCGGGGCCTATGCCGTCGGCGATGGCAAACAGCACGTCCTGGGACGTGGACAGCGAAACCCCTTCAAGGTCGACCGTGGCCTGGAACTTCGGCCCGGTGGGGTGCAGCACGAAACCGCGATCGGTCTGCACCGGCCCGCCGATGTAGATGGGTACATGTTGGCAACGGGCTGGCGGATCGATTTCCGGGCGCAGTTGCTCAAGGATATCCGCCAGGTTCAGCTCTTGCGGGCGGTTGATCACCAGCCCCATGGCACCATTGGCCGTGTGCTCGACGATGTAGGTCAAGGTCTGCGCAAAGTTCGGGTCAGCCATGTGGGGCATGGCGATCAGGAATTGGTGCTTGAGGTAGGTCGGGCTGACATTTTTCATGTCCGCTAGTGTGGCGGTGGAGGGGCGAACTGACAAGCCGGGGATGCATGGCATGCCCACCTTTCATGTCAAACGCGAACCCTGTAGGAGCCGGCTTGCCGGCGATAGCGTCCGCATGGGCATCGCAAGACCTGAGGGCCGCATCGCCGGCAAGCCGGCTCCTACAGGGGATCTGCGTCAGTTGCTGGACAGGCGGTCGCCCTTGGCGAACTTCCAGGTGCGGATGATTTCCAGGCGGTCGACGTCGTTCAGGTCCCCGGTAAATGGGGCAAAGGGCGCGGCCAGGCGCACGATGCGCTGGGCGGCCTGGTCCAGCAGCGGTTGGCCGGACGATTCCAGCACCTGCACTTCATAGAGCGTGCCGTCGCGGTTGATCGACACCAGCAAGCGCAAATTGCCGTAAATCTGCTGGCGACGTGCCTCATCCGGGTAGTTGAGGTTGCCGATGCGCTCGACCTTCTTGCGCCATTCGTCCTTATACCAGGCGCCTTTGTCGCGCATGGTCGAGGCGGCGTTCAATCGGTAGATACGCGGGCGCTTGGCGTACAGCTGCTGTTCGTTGGCCAGTTCGGCTTCCAGGCTGGAGATCTGGTCGGAAAGCTGCGAGCTGTCGAAGGTTGGCGCCGGTTTTACTGGCTCAGGTGTCGGTTCGGTCTTGGTTTTTTCGCGCTGGGTCGGGGCTTTTTGCGGCTTGGGCGCGACGGTGGTCACGGCGGCCTTGGGTGCGGCCTGCTTGACCTCGGGCTTGGGGGCCGGAGGCGGGGTGACTTTATTGACCTTGTTGTCCTGGAACGGCGCCACTTCGGTGGTCTTGGGCACGGCCTTCTTGTCGAGGGTACCGCTGCCTTGCTGGTTCTCCTGGGCGAGAAAGTCAGCTTTTTCCGGCTTTTTCTCGCTCTTGAACGTGGCGAGGGTGATTTCCAGGGTCTTGGTGATCTGCTTGGGCTCGACCATGGTGAAACCCACGCCGAGGATCAGGGCCAGGTGAATCAATGCGGCCAGGAACAGGGTAAATCCGAGCCGATCAGCCGGGCGCACGCCGCTGTGGGAGAGTTCGGGGGGCAGGTCGGACGGGAGTGTCATGACAAAAAAACCAACATCGCGCGTTTCACAGGTGGGGCATGATAGCGCAATGTTGGTGCGTGTCCGGCTGTTCTATGTCACTTGGCTTGTAGCTTGCGCTCGATGGCGGCCATCAACATTTCGCCGATGTTGGTACCAAAGGCGTTGTCGATCTCGCGGATGCAGGTCGGGCTGGTCACGTTGATTTCGGTGAGGTTTTCACCAATCACGTCCAGGCCTACAAACAGCAAGCCTTTTTCGCGTAGGGTCGGGCCGACCTGGGAGGCGATCCAACGGTCCTTGTCCGACAGCGGGCGTGCTTCGCCACGGCCACCGGCCGCCAGGTTGCCGCGGGTTTCACCGGCTGCCGGGATGCGGGCCAGGCAGTAATCCACGGGCTCGCCGTCGATCATCAGGATGCGCTTGTCGCCGTCCTTGATCGCCGGCAGGTACGCCTGGCCCATGATCTGCTGGGTGCCCAGCGCGGTCAGGGTTTCCAGGATCACCGACAGGTTCGGGTCACCGGCGCGGTGACGGAAAATCGAGGTGCCGCCCATGCCGTCCAGCGGCTTGAGGATTACATCACCGTGCTTGGCGGCGAATTCACGCAGCACGTCGGCACGGCGGCTGACCACGGTCGGCGGCGTGCACTGCGGGAACAGGGTGGCAAACAGCTTTTCATTGCAGTCGCGCAGGCTCTGCGGCTTGTTGACAATCAACACGCCAGCACGTTCGGCCTGCTCCAGCAGGTAGGTGGAGTAGACGAACTCCATGTCGAACGGCGGGTCCTTGCGCATCAGGATCACGTCCAGATCGCTCAGCGGGCTGTCGATTTCGTCGGCCAGCTCGAACCACTTCTCCGGGTTGGCGAACACCTGCAGCGGGCGCATGCGTGCGCGGGCCTCGCCGTCGCCCTGGTAAAGGTCGCGCTGCTCCATGTAGAACAGGGTCCAGCCGCGGGCCTGGGCGGCCAGGAGCATGGCCAGCGAACTGTCCTTTTTATAGGAAATGCTGGCGATAGGGTCCATGACAATGCCGACGCGAACGCTCATGGGGGATTTCCTCTAGCAAATTAGGGCGCATAAAAGTGGCGTCAGAGTGGCGCTGCGGCTGTTGTGGGTCAAGGAAAAACCACCGGGCAGGCCGCTCGATAGATTGCACCCCAAGACTGTGCTAAAAAGACTGCCACGGTGCAGCAGCCCTTGGATTCCAAGGCTTGCGGCGCCCATCCTGTGAGACATCAGGCAGTACACACCGAAAACCGATTCGCTGTGGCGATGGTAGAGCAGATATGGAACAGCATTCCAACGCCTTGAGAGTGATGGTGATCGACGATTCGAAAACGATCCGCCGCACCGCTGAAACACTGTTGAAGAACGCAGGGTGCGACGTCATCACGGCCATCGACGGTTTCGATGCCCTGGCCCGGATTGTTGATCATCACCCGCACATTATTTTTGTCGACATCATGATGCCGCGCCTGGATGGCTACCAGACCTGCGCGCTGGTGAAGAACAACCCGGCGTTCAAGTCGATCCCGGTGATCATGCTGTCCTCCAAGGACGGCCTGTTCGACAAGGCCAAGGGGCGCATCGTGGGTGTCGATCAGTTTTTGACCAAGCCTTTCAGCAAGGAAGAACTGCTGGGCGCGATCAAGGCCTACGTGCCTGCCTTCGCCGCAGTAGAACAAGCACACTGACGCCGCCTCACAAGGGCCGGCGCCAACCAATGTAGTGGGGAAAACCATGGCACGTGTTCTGATCGTCGACGATTCGCCGACCGAAATGTACAAACTGACCGGCATGCTGGAAAAGCATGGCCACCAGGTCCTGAAAGCCGAAAACGGCGCGGACGGCGTGGCCCTGGCCCGGCAGGAACTGCCCGACGCCGTGCTGATGGACATCGTGATGCCGGGCCTCAATGGCTTCCAGGCCACCCGCCAGCTGTCCAAGGAGCCGGAAACCAACGGTATCCCGATCATCATCATTACCACCAAGGACCAGGAGACCGACAAGATCTGGGGCGCCCGCCAGGGGGCTAAGGATTACCTGACCAAACCGGTGGACGAAGAAACCCTGATTGCTACCCTGAACAAGGTGCTGGCCGGCTGACGGTTCGCCACCATGACCGAGTCGCAAACCGCCTTCGAGCTGCTGCTGGACATCGACCGCCGCTGCCGCCTGCTGGCCGCCGACCTGCCGTCCCAGGAAACCCGCCTGCAACGCTGGAGCGGGATCGGCTTTCGCCTGGGGCCGCACTGGTACGTGGCGCCCATGGGCGAAGTCGCCGAAGTCCTGCATGAACCGCGCTGCACCGTGATGCCGGGAGTAAAACCCTGGGTCAAGGGCGTGGCCAACCTGCGCGGGCGCTTGCTGCCGGTGATGGACCTCGGCGGTTTTCTCGGCCTTGAGTTGTCCCGGGTGCGCAAGCAGCGGCGGGTACTGGTGGTGGAATACAACGACCTGTTTGTCGGGCTGCTGGTAGACGAGGTGGTGGGCATGCAGCATTTCGCGCAAGACGCATTGTTGACGGGCACGCTCTCCAGCGCGCCGTTTATCAGGGGCCAGTTCGACGGCGACCAGCTGTGGCAGGTCTTCAGCCCCTTCGCTCTGGCCCAGGCCCCAGGCTTCATGGATGTCGCCGCATGACCACCGCTACCACGCCCAAACCCCAAGCCGCGTCGCGCAGTCGCTCGCAGATCATCGTGCTGTTCATCGCGCTGATCGTGTTCATCATGTTGCTGTTCGCCAACTTCGCGTACCTCAACACCCAGTCCACCTACGACAAACAGTACATCGGCCACGCCGGCGAGCTGCGCGTGCTGTCCCAGCGTATCGCCAAGAACGCCACCGAAGCCGCGGCTGGCAAGGCGGCGGCGTTCAAGTTGCTGTCTGACGCGCGCAACGACTTCGCCCAGCGCTGGGGCTACCTGAAAAAAGGCGACATCGAGACCGGCCTGCCCGCCGCACCCAACGCCGTGCGTGCCGAGATGCGTGCGGTGCAGACCGATTGGGAAGCGCTGCTGAAAAACACCGACGCGATCCTCGCCAGCGAGCAGACGGTGCTGTCATTGCACCAAGTGGCCGCGACCCTGGCCGAAACGGTGCCGCAGTTGCAGATGGAATCGGAAAAGGTCGTCGACATCCTGCTGCAACGCGGTGCCCCGGCCAGCCAAGTGGCCTTGGCCCAACGCCAGTCGCTGCTGGCCGAGCGAATCCTGGGTGCCGTGAACACCGTGCTGGCCGGCGACGAAACCGCCGCCCAGGCCGCCGACGCCTTTGGGCGCGACGCCAACCGCTTCGGCCAGGTGCTCAACGGCATGCTCCAGGGCAACGCCGGGTTGCGCATCAGCCAGGTCGAAGACCACGACGCCCGGGCGCGGCTGGCGGAAATCGCCGAGTTGTTCGAATTCGTCTCCGGCTCGGTGGATGAAATCCTCGAAACCTCGCCGCAGCTGTTCCAGGTGCGAGCGTCGGCGAGCAATATCTTCAACCTGTCGCAAACCTTGCTCGATGAAGCCTCACACTTGGCCACCGGGTTTGAAAACCTCGCCAGCGGGCGCAGTTTCGACACCATTGGCGGCTATGTGCTGGGCTTGCTGGCGCTGACCTCGATCATCCTGATCGGCCTGGTGATGGTGCGCGAAACCAACCGCCAGCTGCACGAAACCGCCGAGAAGAATGAGCGCAACCAGAACGCGATCATGCGCCTGCTCGATGAAATCGAAGACCTGGCCGACGGCGACCTCACCGTGACCGCTTCGGTGACCGAAGACTTCACCGGCACCATCGCCGACTCCATCAACTATTCCGTGGACCAGCTGCGCGACCTGGTCGCCACCATCAACCTCACTGCCGGCCAAGTTGCTGGCGCGGTGCAAGACACCCAGGCCACCGCCATGCACCTGGCCCAGGCTTCGGAGCACCAGGCCCAGCAGATTGCCGAGGCGTCCACCGCGATCAATGAGATGGCCCAGTCCATCGACCAGGTGTCGGCCAACGCCGCTGAGTCCTCGGCAGTGGCGGAGCGCTCGGTAGAGATCGCCAACAAGGGCAACGAGGTGGTGCACAACACCATCCACGGCATGGACAACATTCGCGAACAGATCCAGGACACGGCCAAGCGCATCAAGCGCCTGGGCGAGTCGTCCCAGGAAATTGGCGACATCGTCAGCCTGATCGACGACATTGCCGACCAGACCAACATCCTGGCCCTCAACGCCGCGATCCAGGCGAGCATGGCCGGGGACGCCGGGCGCGGATTTGCCGTGGTCGCCGACGAAGTGCAGCGACTGGCCGAGCGCTCGTCGGCGGCCACCCGGCAGATCGAAACCCTGGTGCGCGCGATCCAGGCCGACACCAACGAAGCCGTGATTTCCATGGAACAGACCACCACCGAAGTGGTGCGCGGCGCGCGGCTGGCCCAGGACGCGGGCGTGGCGCTGGAAGAAATCGAAGGCGTGTCGAAAACCCTGGCGGCGTTGATCCAGAGCATTTCCAACGCGGCGCAGCAGCAGACCTCCTCGGCGGGGCAGATTTCCCTGACCATGAACGTGATCCAGCAGATCACCACCCAGACCTCGTCGGGCTCCACGGCCACCGCCGAAAGCATCGGCAACCTGGCGAAGATGGCCAGCCAGTTGCGCCGGTCGGTGTCGGGGTTCACCTTGCCGCCGCCCAAGCAGGTCGATAATTGAAATGCATTTTAAAGCACACCACTGTCCAACTGTGGGAGCTGGCTTGCCTGCGATAGCGATCTATCAGCTGGCACATGTATAGCTGACCCACCGCTATCGCAGGCACGCCAGCTCCCACACTAGATCTCCATTCGGTTTGAGATCTCTGCAACACCAGCAACCCACGAATTCTAAGCGGAGCAGTTATGGTTGATCGGCACGACTACGTGGCCCTCGAATGGGTCAAGGGCGACATTGCCGAAACCCTGAAACAGGCGCGTTCGGCCCTGGACGCCTTTGTCGAGACCGCTGACGCCGAGGCCATCAGCGAGTGCCTGGCCGGCATCCATCAGGTGCATGGCGCGTTGCAGATGGTCGAGTTCTACGGCGCGGCACTGCTGGCCGAAGAGCTTGAAGAACTCGCCCTGGCACTCCAGGCCGGGCACGTCAGCCAGCGCGACGAAAGCATCCGCCTGCTGCAACAGGCGCTCAACCAATTGCCGCTGTACCTGGACCGCGTGCACAGCGCCCGCCGCGACCTGCCGCTGGTGGTCTTGCCGCTGCTCAACGACCTGCGCAGTGCGCGCGGCGAAAGCCTGTTGTCGGAGACCAGCCTGTTCAGCCCGCAGTTGCTATCGATTGCGCCGCTGCCCGACGAAGCCCTGGCCCAACGTGCGTTGCCCGACCTGCACGAACAGCTGCGCCAGTGGCACCAATTGCTGCAACAGGCCCTCGCCGGCCTGCTGCGCGAAGACCACGGCCCCAGCAACCTGGAAGACATGGCGCGGGTCTTCGCCCGCCTCGAAGCGCTGTGCCAGGGCGCGCCGTTGCTGCCGTTGTGGCAAGTCACCTCGGCGCTGGTCGAAGGCATGCTCACCGGCGTGATCGCCAACAGCCCGGCCCTGCGCAGCCTGCTCAAGGCCAGTGACAAGCAACTCAAGCGCCTGCTGGCCCAAGGCATTGGTGGCATCAACCAGCCGGCGCCGGATGAACTGCTCAAAAGCCTGCTGTTCTACGTGGCCAAGGTGACCCGGCCGACGCCGCGCATGCAAAGCCTGAAAGAACGCTATGGCCTGGACGAAGCCTTGCCCGACAGTGCCGTGGTCGATGCCGAGCGTGCGCGCCTGGCCGGGCCGGACCGCAATGCCATGGGCTCGGTGCTCGGCGCGTTGTGCGAAGAACTGGTGCGGGTCAAGGAGCGTCTCGACCTGTTCGTGCGCAGCGATCGCCAGCACACCAGCGACCTTGAAGCCTTGCTCGCGCCGCTGCGACAGATCGCCGACACCCTGGCGGTACTGGGCTTTGGCCAACCGCGCAAAGTGATCATCGACCAGTTGGCGGTGGTGCTGAGCCTGGTCCAGGGTCAGCGCGAACCCAATGACGCCGTGTTGATGGACGTTGCAGGCGCCTTGCTTTATGTCGAGGCTACGTTGGCGGGGATGGTCGGCACCGTCGAACCGGAAAGCCGCGAAGAAAGCCGCCTGCCCACCACCGACCTGACCCAGATCCATCAGTTGGTGATCCGTGAGTCCTGCCAGTGCCTCAAGCAAGCCAAGGAACTGGTGATCGACTGCATCGAGGCCGACTGGGACCGCCAGCGCCTGGAGTCCCTGCCGGAACTGCTGAGCCAGGTGCGCGGCGCCTTGGCGATGATTCCCCTGCCTCGTGCTGCGAGCTTGATGCGCGGCTGCACCGACTACGTCGATGAACAGCTGATGGGCGGTGATGCGACACCTGACGAGGCGCAGTTGGGGCATTTTGCCGATGTAATCAGCAGCCTGGAGTACTACCTGGAGCGCATGCTCCAAGACCCTGACGCTGCAGGTGAACGGGTGCTGGAGTTGGCCACCGAAGGCCTTGCGGCACTCGGTTATCTGCCGGCTGAAAAACCGTGGCGCCAAGCGCTGGTTGCGCCGGAGGGGGCGTTGACCACCGAGGCCACGCCCAGCCAGTCCCAGTTCGATGCGCTGGCCAGCCCGACGTCGCGCCTGAACCCTCCGGCCCTGCAACGCCCGGGCAGCCTGTTGCCACCACCGGCCGACGAAGAACCCATCGACGACGAACTGCGCGAAGTCTTCCTTGAGGAAACCGACGAAGTCCTCGACGTGCTGCACCGCTACCTGCCCAACAGTGCCGACAAGACCGCCCAGGGCGAAATGCGCCGTGCCTTCCACACCTTGAAAGGCAGCGGCCGCATGGTGCGCGCCCTGGTGCTGGCGGAGTTGGCCTGGGCCGTGGAAAACCTGCTCAACCGCGTGTTGGAACGCAGCGTGGCCCTGGGTCCTGACGTGCAAGAGGTGCTGGATGAAGCGGTGGCCTTGCTGCCGGAGCTGATCGCCGATTTCGCCACCGACGATCAACACCAGCGCGATGAAGTCGACGCCCTGGCCGCCCGCGCCCATGCCCTGGCCAGCGGCACACCCGAGCCAGCGGCTGAAGCCCATGACCCCATGCTGCTGGAGATTTTCCGCAACGAAGCCCAGAGCCACCTGGACAGCCTCAACCACTTCCTGCAACAGGCTGCCGAGCATGTGCCGTTGCAAGTCAGCGATGAACTGCAACGCGCCCTGCACACCCTCAAGGGCAGCGCCTATATGGCCGGCGTGTTGCCCATCGCCGAACTGGCCCGCCCGCTTGACCATCTGACCCGCGAGTACAAGGCCCACCGCCTGCCACTGGACTTGGACGAAGTGGAGCTGCTGCTAGAGGCCGAGGGCCTGTTCCAGCGAGGGGTGCGCCAGTTGGACCGTGACCCGTTGGCGCCGATCAAGGGCGCCGAGGACCTGATCGGCCGCACCCAAAGCCTGCTCGACAGCCAACTGACCGCGCTGCTCGACGCACCCCACACGGGCTTGCGCATCAAGCGCGACCCGCAGTTGATCGCCAACTTCCTGGCCCAGGGCATGGACATCCTGCTCGACGCCGAGAACCTGCTGCGCCGCTGGCAACAGCACCCGGGCGAACGCCAGGAACTGACGGCGTTGCTGGATGAGCTGACCACCCTGGGGGAGGGCGCGCACGTCGCCGACCTGCATGCCATCGACGCGCTGTGCGAGGCGTTGCTCGACCTGTACGGCGCCGTCGAAGAAAGCAGCCTGGCCGTGAGCGAGCGGTTTTTCCATGAGGCCGAACAGGCCCACGAAGCCCTGATCAACATGCTCGACCAACTGGCGGCCGGCCAGGAAATCAGCCCGGCCCCGGCACGGGTCGAGGCGCTGCGCGAGCTGTTGGACGAGGCTCTCGACCCGTCCGCCACCGGGTTGATCCGCAGCGATGGCAGCCGAGCGCTGAGCATCGCCGAGCTGGGTGCCGCGACCCAGCAGTTGGAGCATGAAACGGCCATGGACGACGAGATCGTCGAGATCTTCCTCGAAGAGGCCGTGGACATCCTCGACAGTGCCGGGCAGTCCCTCAAGCGCTGGCTGCTGGAGCCCGAAAGCGCCGCGCCGTTGTCGTCGTTGCAACGTGACCTGCACACCCTCAAGGGCGGCGCACGCATGGCCGAAATCGGCCCGATCGGCGACCTGGCCCATGAGCTGGAATGCCTGTACGAAGGCCTGGTAGACCGCCGCTACAGCTACAGCGCCGAGCTGTCCCAGGTGCTGATGGCCAGCCATGAACACCTGGCCTTGCAGTTGGAGGAGCTGCAAGGCCATCAACCCTTGAGCGACAGCCGTGAGCTGGTCGATAAGTTGCGCGCGGTACGCCAGGGCAACCCACCGACGGCGCCTGCAGCGGTGGCGCCAGCGTCGGGCGCCGACCCTGAGTTGCTGGATATCTTCCTCGAAGAAGCCGCCGACATTCTCGACAGCTCCAGCAGCGCGCTGGTGCGCTGGCAAGCCGAGCCCGGCAATCGCCAGGAAGTGGAAACCCTGCTGCGCGACCTGCACACCCTCAAGGGCGGTGCGCGCATGGTCGAGATCGGGCCGATCGGCGATCTGGCCCATGAACTGGAGACCCTCTACGAAGGGCTCTCGGCCGGGTTGCTGGCGCCGTCGGCAGAACTGTTTGCGCTGCTGCAAGGCTGCCATGACCGCCTGGCCCAGATGATCGACGCGGTGGCCGATGGCTTGCCGGTGGGCTCGGTGGACAAGCTGATCCAGCGCATCAAAAGCCTGGTGCACCCCAGCGATGAACCGGTAGTGCCGGTGGCGTTGCCCGCGGGCAAGGCCGAGGCGGCGGTCGACCCGACGGCCGACATGGTGAAGATTTCCGCTGAGCTGTTGGACGACTTGGTTAACCTGGCCGGCGAAACCTCGATTTTTCGCGGCCGCATCGAGCAACAAGTCAACGACGCACGCATCGCCCTGACCGAAGTGGAAACGACCATTGAGCGCATGCGCGACCAACTGCGCCGGCTCGACACCGAAACCCAAGGGCGCATCCTCAGCCGTCAGCAGGCCGAGGCCGAGCGCCTGGGCTATGAAGAATTCGATCCGCTGGAAATGGATCGTCATTCGCAGTTGCAGCAACTGTCACGCGCGTTGTCCGAATCCGCCTCCGACCTGCTCGACCTCAAGGACACGCTCGACCGTCGCAATCAGGACGCCCATGACCTGCTGCAACAACAGGCGCGCATCAACACCGCGTTGCAGGAAGGCTTGATGCGCACGCGCATGGTGCCGTTCGAACGCATGCTGCCGCGCCTCAAGCGCATCGTGCGGCAAGTGGCGGGGGAGTTGGGCAAGGACGTGGAGTTCGTGGTCGGCAACGCCGAGGGCGAGATGGACCGCAACGTGCTCGAACGCATGGCGGCGCCCCTGGAACACATGTTGCGCAATGCGGTGGACCACGGACTGGAATCCCGCGATGCGCGGCTGCTGGCCGGCAAGCCGGAGAAGGGCCGCATCACCCTGGACCTGACCCACGAAGGCGGCGATATCGTCTTCGACATGCGCGACGACGGCGCCGGGGTACCGCTGGAGGCCGTGCGGCGCAAGGCGATCAAGCGCGGTTTGCTCGACCCCAATCAGGAGATCAGCGACCGCGACGTGTTGCAGTTCATCCTGCAGCCGGGTTTTTCCACGGCCGAAAAAATCACGCAGATCTCCGGGCGTGGCGTGGGCATGGACGTGGTGCACGAAGAGGTGCGCCAGCTGGGCGGCTCGATGTTCATTGAGTCGACGCCTGGGGTGGGCGTGCACTTTCGTATTCGCTTGCCGTTTACCGTGTCGGTCAACCGGGCGTTGATGGTGCAGTGCGCGGACGACCAATACGCTATCCCGCTCAATACCATCGAAGGCCTGGTGAGTGTGCTGCCCCATGAGCTGGCGGGGCATTATCAGCAGGACCCGCCACGTTATGAATATGCCGGCCAGCGCTACGAACTCTTCTACCTCGGCGACCTGTTGCACACCGTCAGCCGTCCGAAACTGCTGGGCCAGTACCAGCCCGTGCCGGTGCTGCTGGTGCAGTGCAACGAGCGGCGCGTGGCGGTGCAAGTGGACGCCATGGCGGGTACGCGGGAAATCGTGGTGAAAGGTCTGGGGCCACAGTTTGCGGGGGTGCAGGGCTTGTCCGGCGCGACCATTCTGGGCGACGGCCGTGTGGTGCTGATCATCGATTTGCTGGCGCACATCCGCGCCCGGCAACCGGCCTTGCCGGCCCAGACGTTCGACGCGCCGCTGATCCTCAACGACCCGCTGAAAAAGCGCCCGTTGCTGGTGCTGGTGGTGGACGACTCGGTCACCGTGCGCAAAGTCACCAGCCGCCTGCTGGAACGCAACGGCATGAACGTGCTCACCGCCAAGGACGGCATCGACGCCATCGCGGTGCTGGAAGAACACACGCCGGACCTGATGCTGCTGGACATCGAAATGCCGCGCATGGACGGCTTCGAAGTGGCCACCCAAGTGCGCAACGACCCTAGGCTGATGCGCCTGCCGATCATCATGATCACCTCCCGCACCGGCCAGAAACACCGCGACCGCGCCATGGCGATTGGCGTGAATGACTACCTCGGCAAGCCGTACCAAGAGTCGGTGCTGCTGGAAAGCATCGCCTACTGGAGCAAGTCCCATGCTTGACCACCGCACCAGCCAACTCACTGGCCTGCTGCTGCCCCTGGCCGACCGCCACCTGGTGCTGCCCAACGTCGCGATTGCCGAGCTGATCGACTTCCAGCGCGGCGAACCCGCCAGCGACGCACCGCCGTGGTACCTGCGGCAAGTGACCTGGCGTGATCAGCAACTGCCGCTGATCAGCTTTGAAGCCGCGTGCGGCGAAGCCATCGTCGCCGGTGAACGCTCACGCATCGTGGTGCTCAACGCCCTGGGCGGGCGGCCGACGTTGAAGTTCATTGCGCTGGTGATCCAGGGGATCCCCCGCTCGTACAAGCTCGACAGCCAACTCAGCTACGTGGACGTGCCGCTGTGCCCGCTGGAACTGGCGGCAGTGCAGGTGGGTGAGCATGTGGCGAAAGTGCCGGATTTGATGGGGCTTGAAGCCTTGTTGATAGAGTCCGGCCTGGCCTGATTACCCTGTATCCAAAAACCTATGAAGATCCAAATGTGGGAGCGGGCTTGCTCGCGAAAGCTCTGGATCAGTCACAGATGCGCTGACTGACGCCCCGCATTCGCGAGCAAGCCCGCTCCCACACTAAATTGTGTTGGCCTCAAGACCTCAATCAATCCGCGCAAACCGTTCAATTACCGGCTGTTCCCGATGCTCGGCCTGCCACAAGTCGTAGGCGCTTTGCATCGACAGCCAAAGCTGGGCAGTACTCACCCCGGCCCGCTCCAGCCGCACGGCAAGGTCTGGGCTGACTGGGGCGTGGCCATGCAAGATCCTTGAAAAGGTTTCGCGAGCGAAGCCAAGGCGCCGGGCCATTTCGGTGATGGTGATACCCAACGCTGGCACCGCGTCTTCAAGCAGGATCTCACCTGGGTGAGGTGGGTTGTTGATGTCCTTGCATCGCTTCTTAGCTGTGAGATTCATGCGGTATGCCCGTGACGATTCAGACCGAAAAGGCTAGGGGTACCGGTTCCGAGCAACAACCTGAATAGCCTGTCAGAGCATTCCGATCTGACTGTCGGTGCCTCATGGTTCCTGGACAAATCTTGTCCTAACACCTGAGACGTAAGGCATGGATCGAATGGTTGTGTGAAGTTTCTGTAAGTACGAACTCGGGATTTTTTGCCGATTGTTGAGTGTTAGCGTTTCTTGCTCAACTCCATCAGCAAGGACTCGCAAATGGCCGTTCCACCCGCGCCCCCAGGCGTTTCGCTGCAAGACAATATCGCTATCGCCAACAACCGCAGGCTGCATTTGAAGCCCGGTTCGGCGCTCATGTATTCGTGGTTCTACTCACAGGTCCGAGGGCGTGGGCCTTGGGATTACAAACAGAAAAGCCTGGAGTATGAGGCATTCGGAAACTTCAATTATGGTGCTACAGGTACGGTGCTGGGCATTCCCGAGCATGTTTTGTTACGGGCAGCAGGTGTCGCTCAAACATTCGCAGAAACCACCAAGCCGGAGTTTGGGTCATGGTGGGGAGGAGAACCGTTTGGCGATGATCCTCGCGATCAATATTGGATAAGGAGGGGGATTGAGTATGCAATTTCTCAGGGCTACTAAAGGCCTCTTTCCGGTCCTGCGCAACTGCCTGCTGGTAGCCTGCCTGATGTATATCGGGGGCCATTGGATCATGTCATCCGGCACACCGGATTTGGACGAAGTGGTTTTGAAACACTCGTTGGGCAACGGCAACTCAATTTATGGAGCGCGTGACGGACAGGGCGGCGCGACAGTGGGATTTTCCTACAGGTACTACGTTTATAAGGACTTGGGCAGTGACCAGGAGATACTGACAGCGCTGATGTCGGCACATCCCTTTTTGAAAACCAAAAAGCCAGATGTCCAGGTCACTCAGGTGGATGGCGTCATCCACCTCATTGTTCGTGGTGAGGTTTATGAGTACCGCAGCTATCCGCTCGAAGGTTTGGGGGCTGTGAGCATAGACATGAAGTTGTAGACCGGCGGGCTTCGGATTTTTCCTGCGAGATTTGGAGGTGTGCGTGAACTTGTCGCGTGCAGGCGGCGCGCCTAGTCTTCGTCCCGTCATCGCAAAAAACGGTGACACGGACGTGCAAGTCCGGTTACATGTCGGCGCACCGGCGCCCATAGCTATTCAACGGGCGTTTTTTATGCCTGCTGTATATGTTATGGCGGCTGTGCGTGGGAGATCCCTCGGGGTCTGCCGGGGTCCGATATGCCCGGTCTTGCACACCTGCGCACAGCTGCCACCTTAATTCGCGTGCAAGCGGAAGAGGGCAGTCTCCATCACATATCGGAGCTGTAAATCATGGTCAAACCTACCCCCAATCCACCTCTCTTCAGCGTAAATCCTCACCAAGACACCGAAACCCTGTTGGTCAACGCCAGCGAAACCCTGTCCTCCCTCAACGCACTCACCTGCAACCTGGCCTTCGACCTGGACACCTCCCAGCGCGCCATCCTGCTCGGCATCCAGCAAATGGCGGAGCTGGGGCAGATGCTGATTGATAGGGCGTTGGAGCAAGTCAGCCCGGCGACAGCCGCTTAAAACGGTCCCAAGCAGGGACTGATCGTTCCCTTTTGGGGATCGCTATTTAACAAACACCACCGAACCAATGTGGGAGCGGGCTTGCTCGCGAATGCGGACTGTCAGCAGACACTTCATTAGCTGACCCACTGCATTCGCGAGCAAGCCCGCTCCCACATTTAGAACTGCGTCCGGCTTGAGGGCGTATTTGCTGATGTTCCGTTACTCCATCCGTAACGATCCACCACCGGGCTTGATTGATGCCCCCCCGATTCACTCCTAAGGTACAGCCCACGACAGCAAACCCCGTGGAGCGACCATGACAACAACCAACACCCCCGACTCGCGCTGGACGCGGCGGCGCGACGAGAAGCAGCGGCGGCTCGGGCGGGTCAAACAGTATGCAGACGGGGCCGTGTTGCCCAGCGACAAGATCGTCGAGGCCCTGGAAGCCCTGATCCTCCCCGGCGACCGCGTGGTGCTGGAAGGCAATAACCAGAAACAAGCCGACTTCCTCTCCCGCTCCCTGGCCAAGGCCGACCCCGCCAAGCTCCACGACTTGCACATGATCATGCCCAGTGTCGGCCGCTCCGAGCACCTGGACCTGTTTGAAAAGGGCATCGCCCGCAAGCTCGACTTCTCCTTCGCGGGCACCCAGTCCCTGCGCATCAGCCAGTTGCTCGAAGACGGCCTGCTGGAAATCGGCGCGATCCACACCTACATCGAACTCTACGCACGGCTGGTGGTGGACCTGATCCCCAACGTCGTCCTGTCTGCCGGCTTCATGGCCGACCGCGCCGGCAACATCTACACCGGCGCCAGCACCGAAGACACTCCCGCGTTGATCGAGCCGGCTGCCTTCAGCGATGGCATCGTGATCGTGCAGGTCAACCAGTTGGTGGACGACGTCACCGACTTACCCCGCGTCGACATTCCGGCCAGTTGGGTGGACTTCGTGGTGGTGGCCGACAAACCCTTCTACATCGAGCCGCTGTTCACCCGCGACCCGCGCCACATCAAGCCGGTGCATGTGTTGATGGCGATGATGGCGATCCGTGGCATCTACGAAAAACACAATGTGCAGTCCCTCAACCACGGCATCGGGTTCAACACCGCGGCCATTGAGTTGATCCTGCCCACCTACGGCGAATCCCTCGGCCTCAAGGGTAAGATCTGCCGCAACTGGACCCTCAACCCGCACCCGACGCTGATCCCTGCCATCGAAAGTGGCTGGGTAGAAAGCGTGCATTGCTTCGGCACCGAACTGGGCATGGAGAACTACATCGCCGCACGGCCGGATGTGTTCTTCACCGGCCGCGATGGCTCGATGCGTTCCAACCGCATGTTCTGCCAACTGGCCGGCCAATACGCGGTGGACCTGTTTATTGGCGCCACCCTGCAAGTCGACGGCGATGGCCATTCTTCCACCGTGACCCGGGGCCGTCTCGCCGGTTTCGGCGGTGCGCCGAACATGGGCCACGACCCACGCGGTCGCCGCCATGGCACCCCGGCATGGCTGGACATGCGCCACGACGACGCGCCCGAAGCGCTGTTGGAGCGCGGCAAAAAACTGGTGGTGCAAATGGTCGAGACCTTCCAGGAAGGCGGCAAACCCACCTTCGTCGACACCCTCGACGCGGTGGAAGTCGCGCGCAAAAGCGGCATGCCCCTGGCGCCGATCATGATCTACGGCGACGACGTCACCCACCTGCTCACCGAAGAAGGCATCGCCTACCTGTACAAGGCGCGTTCCCTGGAAGAGCGCCAGGCGATGATCGCGGCTGTCGCCGGCGTCACCGCCATCGGCCTGCGCCACAACCCCAAGGACACTGCGCGCATGCGCCGCGAAGGCCTGATCGCCTTGCCCGAAGACTTGGGCATTCGCCGCACCGACGCCACTCGCGAGCTGTTGGCCGCCAAGAGCGTGGCCGACCTGGTGGACTGGTCCGGTGGCCTGTACAACCCGCCCGCCAAGTTCAGGAGCTGGTAAATGCGCGCCCTCAAACTGCATGAATTGACCCTTGCTGATCGCCTGGCGGACATGGCGGTCGACGCCTTGATTGATGAGGCGGACCTATCGCCCAAGCCGGCCCTGGTCGACCGTCGCGGCAACGGCGCCCACAGCGATTTGCACCTGGGCCTGATGCACGCCTCCGCGTTGTCGCTGTGGCCGATGTTCAAGGAAATGGCCGAAGCGGCTATCGAGTTTGGCGAAGTCGGCTTGCCCCTGCGTGAAGCTTTGGGACGGATCGGCCGCGAAGGCGAGCAAGCCATGCTCGCCACCACCGACGGCGTGAATACCCATCGCGGCGCGATCTGGGCCCTCGGTTTGCTCACCGCTGCGGCAGCCCTGGCGCCCCGTGCCGTGACGCTGACCGCCGCCCGGCTGGCCCTGCTCAACGACCGCTATGCCCCACAACCGATGAGCCACGGTGCCCAGGTCGCCCAACGCTACGGCGCACGCGGCGCCCGTGAAGAAGCGCAACTGGGCTTCCCTTCGGTGATGCAGCGCGGCCTGCCGCAACTGCGCAAAAGTCGTCTGCAAGACGCCGGCGAGCAGAACGCCCGCCTCGACGCCTTGCTTGCGATCATGACCGAGCTGGCCGACACCTGTGTGCTCTACCGCGCAGGCCCTGAAGGCATCAGCGCCATGCAACACGGCGCCCAAGCCGTGCTGGACGCGGGCGGCAGCGCGACCCTGGCCGGTCGCCGCCAACTGCATGCGCTGGACCAACACCTGCTGGCCCTGAATGCCTCCCCGGGCGGCGCCGCCGACCTGTTGGCCGCCTGCCTGTTTATCGACCGCCTCGACGGAGCGTTGTGATGGAAACCTTATCCTTTGAATTCCCCGCCGGACAGCCGCCCAAAGGCCGTGCGCTGGTGGGGTGTGTCGGCTCCGGCGACTTGGAAGTGCTGCTGGAGCCGGGCACGCCGGGCACCCTGACCATCCAGGTGCAGACCTCGGTCAACGGCGCCGAGCAGCGCTGGCAGCACCTGTTCGAACGCATCTTTCAAGAGCAAACGCCACCGGCGTTGAAGATCGATATCCACGACTTCGGCGCGACACCCGGTGTGGTGCGTTTGCGCCTGGAGCAAGGTTTCGAGGAGATCGGCCATGACTGACTTACTCGCCAAACACAGCTTCGTCGAACTCGGCGCACGTCAACGTGCCAAGGCCTTGCTGGACGCCGGCACCTACCGTGAATTGATCGACCCGTTCCAGCGCGTCATGTCCCCTTGGCTCAGCCGCCAGGGCGTGGTGCCGCAAGCCGATGACGGCGTGGTGATCGCCAAGGGCAGCCTCGCCGGCAAACCGGTAGTGATCGCGGCCATCGAAGGTAATTTCCAGGGCGGTAGCCTCGGTGAAGTCGGCGGGGCAAAAATCGCCGGTGCGCTTGAGCTGGCGGCCGAAGACAACCGCAAGGGCATTCCCACGCGTGCCGTGCTGTTGCTGGAAACCGGTGGCGTGCGCCTGCAGGAAGCCAACCTGGGGCTGGCGGCGATTGCCGACATCCACGCGGCGATTGTCGACCTGCGCCAGTACCAGCCGGTGATCGGTGTGGTGGCGGGCAGCGTCGGTTGCTTTGGCGGCATGTCCATCGCGGCCGGGCTGTGCAGTTACCTGGTGGTCACCCGCGAAGCACGGGTGGGCCTGAACGGCCCGCAGGTGATCGAGCAGGAAGCCGGCCTGGACGAATACGACTCCCGCGACCGGCCATTCATCTGGAGCCTTACCGGTGGCGAGCAACGCTTCAACAGCGGGTTGGCTGACCGTTACGTGGCCGACGATGTGGCCGAGATTCAGCAGACCGTCAACGCCTTGCTGGAGCAGGGCCTGCCCCCTCAACAGCGCAGTCGCCAGGCCGAGCACTACCTGGCGCGCCTGGCCGAACTGGACACCACGCCACAAATTGACCCAGCGACGGTGCGTGCGCTGTATCAAGGAGATCGCTCATGAGAGGTTTGCAGTGGTTCAACGCATTGAGCGTGGGGGCAACGCCCGTCGAGGGTTTGCCGGCTTCGCTGAAAGTGGCTGACGGCCTGTTGGGCGGGCAACCTGTGCGCTTTATCGCCGTGGTCACCGACCCGCACAACCGCTTTCCCCGCGCACGCAACGGCGAGGTCGGGTTGCTCGAAGGCTGGGGCCTGGCCAAGGCGGTGGATGAAGCCATCGCCCGTGGCGACAAGCGCCCGCTGATCGCTATCGTCGACGTGCCGAGCCAAGCCTACGGCCGTCGCGAAGAAGCCCTCGGTATCCATCAGGCCCTGGCCGCCGCCGCTGACAGTTATGCCCGCGCCCGGCTGGCCGGGCACCCGGTGATTGCGCTGCTGGTGGGCAAGGCGATGTCGGGCGCGTTCCTCGCCCACGGCTACCAGGCCAACCGCCTGATCGCCCTGCGCGACCCGGGCGTGATGGTACACGCCATGGGCAAGGCCTCGGCGGCGCGGGTGACTTTGCGCAGTGTCGAGGAGCTGGAAGCGTTGGCCGCCAGCGTGCCACCCATGGCCTATGACATCGACAGCTATGCCAGCCTGGGTTTGCTGTGGGAGACCTTGTCGGTTGAGCAGATCGAACAGCCCACGGCGCAGGATGTGGCGCGGGTGGGCGATTGCCTGGTGAGTGCAATCAAGGACATCGACGGCACTGATTTGAGCAACCGCCTGGGTGCTGCCCATCGCGCCGCCTCCAGCCACGTGCGCCAACTGCTGCGGGAGCAATGGTGAACGCGCACGACTTGCTCTGGGGCATGACCCCGGCGCACCTGCCCGCTGACGCCCCGGCGTGGGCGGTG
This sequence comes from Pseudomonas sp. TE24901, assembly GCF_054058375.1. Classification (NCBI taxonomy): domain Bacteria; kingdom Pseudomonadati; phylum Pseudomonadota; class Gammaproteobacteria; order Pseudomonadales; family Pseudomonadaceae; genus Pseudomonas; species Pseudomonas sp. TE24901. The sequence goes on along the minus strand of NZ_JBSSAF010000001.1, from coordinate 223,310 downwards.
CAGGCGGTGGGCACGGTGGTGGTGCGCCGCGCGACGGTTGCCGCAGGTTATGTCCCGGTGGGCGTGCGTGGCCGTTCGCGTGAGCAACGGTTTGCCGCGCTGATGCCGCTGGCTGCCGTGCAACGGCGGGTAGCGCCGGAAGCATTGCGTGATGTTGTCTCTCGACGAGACTTGCCCGCATTGCAGGCTCTGGATCAATTACGGCCGGTGCTGGCGACCTTAAATTGGGGTGTCACCGGCAGCGCCGGATTTGAGTTGGCCACGGGCATTGAAGCGCTGCATGCCCAGAGCGACCTGGATCTGATTCTGCGCACGCCGGAGCCGCTGGACCGCAGCGAGGCGCGCGACCTGTTGGCAACCTTGGACCAGGCCGTGTGCGCCGTGGACCTGCAATTGCAAACGCCCTTCGGCGCAGTGGCCTTGCGCGAATGGGCCGGCCCTTCACGGCGGGTGCTGTTGAAAACCGCCAGCGGTGCCCATCTGGTGCTCGACCCTTGGCAGGCCGTGGCATGAGCAGTCTTCTGGTGTTCCCTGGGCAAGGCGCCCAACGGCCGGGCATGCTCCAGGCGCTGCCCGCCGATGTGCTGGATGAAGCCAGCCAAGCCTTGGGTGAGGACGTCCGCACCCTGGATTCAGCGCACGCCTTGGCCAATACCCGCGCCGTCCAGCTGTGCCTGCTGATCGCCGGCGTGGCCCACGCCCGCCTGTTGCAACACACCCCGGATTACGTCGCGGGCCTTTCCATCGGCGCATACCCGGCCGCCGTGATCGCCGGTTCCCTGGCGTTTGCCGATGCGGTGAAACTGGTCAGCCTGCGCGGCGAACTGATGCAAAACGCTTATCCACACGGCTACGGGATGACGGCCATCATCGGCCCGCCGTTATCCACAGTCGAAGCGCTGCTGGCTGAAGTGAATAGCCCGGAAACCCCGGTGTACCTGGCCAATATCAACGCCGACAACCAGACCGTGATTGCCGGCAGCGACGCCGCCATGACGCGCATCGCCCAACGTATCAAAGGCAACGGCGTGGCCAAGCGCCTGGCCGTGAGTGTGCCGTCTCACTGCGCGCTGCTGGAGCAACCGGCCCAGGCGTTGGCCCAGGCGTTCGTTGCGCTCAAGCCGCCGCGCATCACCTACCTGAGCAGCACCCGTGCGCGGCCTGTGCACAACCCCGAACAACTGCGCGACGACCTCGCCTTCAACATGTGCCGCGTCGTCGACTGGCGCGGCACCGTGCAAAGCGCCTACGAGCGCGGCGTGCGCCTGCAGATCGAGCTGCCCCCCGGCGCCGTGCTCACCGGCTTGTCACGCCGGGTGTTCGAGCAAGGCACGGTGATCGCCTGCGAGGGCGCACGCCTGGACACCTTGCAGGCCCTGCTGCAAGAGGAGGAGCGCCGCCACCGATAAAGCACCACCCAAGGCTTTCGAAGCACAACAACAACAATTTCGATCGAGCACTTTGAGGACAACAACGATGATTATCTACGGTGTGGCATTGCTGGCGATCTGCACGCTGGCGGGCGTGATCATGGGCGACATGCTCGGCGTGTTGCTGGGTGTCAAATCCAACGTGGGCGGGGTGGGTATCGCAATGATCCTGCTGATCTGCGCCCGTTTGTGGATGCAAAAACGTGGCGGCATGACCAAGGATTGCGAGATGGGCGTGGGCTTCTGGGGCGCCATGTACATCCCGGTGGTGGTGGCGATGGCGGCGCAACAGAACGTGGTCACGGCCTTGCACGGCGGTCCTGTCGCGGTCCTGGCGGCGATTGGTTCCGTGGTGGTCTGTGGTTGCACCATCGCGCTCATCAGTCGTACCCACAAGGGCGAACCCTTGCCCGCCGAAGAGCCGCTGATCGCTGCTGCGGGAGGTCGCTGATATGTGGGATCTCATCGAAAAAGGGTTGGAACATAACGGCCTGATCACCGCCTTTGCCTTCGTCGGCGTGGTGATGTGGATTTCCGTGGTGCTGTCCAAGCGCCTCACGTTTGGGCGCATTCATGGTTCGGCGATTGCCATCGTCATCGGCCTGGTTCTGGCGTGGGTCGGTGGCACGGTCACGGGTGGGCAAAAAGGCTTGGCCGACATGGCACTGTTCTCCGGCATTGGCCTGATGGGCGGCGCGATGCTGCGTGACTTCGCCATCGTTGCCACGGCGTTTGAAGTGCAAGCCACCGAGGCGCGCAAGGCCGGATTGATCGGGGTGATTGCGCTGCTGTTGGGCACGGTGTTGCCGTTCATTGTTGGTGCGAGCATGGCCTGGGCATTTGGTTATCGTGATGCGATCAGCATGACGACTATCGGTGCCGGCGCGGTGACGTACATCGTTGGCCCGGTGACCGGAGCGGCCATTGGTGCGACCTCGGACGTGATGGCGCTGTCGATTGCCACGGGCTTGATCAAGGCCATTCTGGTGATGGTCGGCACGCCGGTGGCGGCGCGCTGGATGGGCCTGGACAACCCGCGTTCGGCGATGGTGTTTGGTGGCTTGGCCGGCACGGTCAGCGGTGTGACCGCGGGGCTGGCGGCGACGGATCGGCGGTTGGTGCCCTATGGCGCGCTGACGGCGACGTTCCATACCGGGCTTGGGTGTTTGCTGGGGCCTTCGGTGTTGTACTTCATTGTTCGTGGGTTGGTTGGCTAGTTTCGGAATTTATGGTGTCTGGTCGGGCCTCTTCGCGAGCAAGCCCGCTCCCACAGTTGATCGGGTTCCAGCATGAAAATGCGGTCGAATGTGGGAGCGGGCTTGCTCGCGAATGCGGTGTATCAGGTTGCCACCTGGCGATTGGCGTACATCCGGCACTCTGCCAACAACGCCAACAGGTTCGGGTCGCGCTCCTTGGCCTTCAGGAACACCACCCCTATCTGCTGCTGCAGCCGGTACCGGGGTTGCAGCGGGATCAGCTTCACCCGGTTCTCATACACCGCCGCAATCCGCCCGGGCAGCAGCGCGTAACCCACGCCCGAGCTGACCATGCTCAGCAGCGTAAAGATGTCATTGACCTGCATCGCCACCTTCGGCTCGAACCCCGCCTGCTGGAACACGCGGTTGCCATCCTGGTGGGTGGCGAAGCCCTGGGTGAGGGTGATGAAGGTGGCGTCGCGCACATCCGCCAGGTCGATCTGCTGTTCGCGGTCGAAGGGCGAGTCGGCCGGGGTGGCCAGGAAGATGTCATCGGAAAACAGCGCGATCTGCTCGCAATCGGGGTCATTGGCATGCTCATCCAGGGAGATGAGGATGGCGTCCACTTCCATGTTCTTGAGCTTGTAGAGCAGGTCGAAGTTGGAGCCCAGGATCAGGTCGATGTTGAGTTCGCTGCGGCGGATCTTCAGGCCCATGATCAATTGCGGCACGGTCTTCACCGTGAGCGAATAGAGTGACCCCAACTTGAAACGCTCCGCCGAATAGCCCGCCGCTTCGCGAGTGAGGCGTACGCTGTCGACGACGTCGGCCACCAGTTTCTGTGCGCGCTCCTCCAACACGTAGGCGCTCTCCAGCGGCGTGAGGTTGCGCCCTTCGTGCTTGAACAGCGGGCAGCGCAGGGCATTTTCCAGGGAGTGGATGGCGCGGTGCACGCTGACGTTGCTGGTTTGCAGCTCGGCGGCGGCACGGGCCAGGTTGCCGGTGCGCATGAACGCCAGGAAGATTTCCAGCTTCTTGAGGGTGAACTCTTCGTCGATCAGCATGGCGGTCACTCTTGTTCGAATGCCGTCGATTGTGCCCCTAAAACCAATTCACTCCCAGCCATGCACTGCCCAGGCCCAGCAATACACCGACGATGATCAGCCAGATCGCGTTGAGCCGCGTGTAATAGACCACGGCGGCGCTGGCCAGGGTCAGGACCAGGCTGGTCGTGTTGTTTTCCAGGCTGTTCATCAGGATGTAGGTGGAGGCGAGGATCAGGCCGATGGAGATCGGCAGCAGGCTGCGCTTGACCCGTTGCACCCAGGGCGTCTGGGTGTGTTTTTCCAGCCAGCCAGCGCCGACGTAGGCCAATACTGAGCAAGGCACCAATTTGGCCAGCAAAGCCACCAGCGCACCCGGCAGCCCCGCCGCCTGTTGGCCGATGAACACCAGGAACATGCCGTTGGGCCCCGGCAGCGCCTGGGACAGGGCGAAGAACGCGACGAATTGCGCGTCGGTGATCCAATGCATGTCCACCACGGTGTAGCGGTGGATGTCGCCAATGGCCACGGTGTTGCCGCCAATCGCCATCAGCGACCACAGCGCGCATTGGATCATCAGGTGCAGGAGGACGGTCTGCATCAGCCGGCCACCTTTTTTGTGTCGATGAAACTCAAGGCCAGGGAGCTGGGGATGCTGATCAGCAACACCAGCCACAGCGGCAGCACCAGCACGGCCATCAACACGAAGGTCAGCACGAAGGCGCTGTAGTTGGCCAAGTTGCGGGGCATGGCCTTGAGCAGGCGCAGTGTTGTACCCAACATCAGCCCGGTGGCAATCGGCATCACTGCGCCGAAGATCTGCTGCACCACTTCATGGCTCCACCACTTGGCGTAGGCGAACCCGGCCAGCACGGTGATCAGCGAGGGGAACAGGTACAGCCCGCAGACGGTCACAACCGCACCCGGCAAACCGTGCAGGCGACGGCCGAAGATGATGCCGACGTTGGCAATGTTGGGGCCGGGGAAGAATTGGCCGGTGGTGAGCAGTTCATTGAAGCCCTGCTCGCTGACCCAGCGCCTGCGGTCGACCATCATCTGCCGCGCCCAGGGCATCACGCCGCCAAAGCCGAACAGGCCGACCATGGCGAAGTTGTAAAAAAGCTGCCATAGGCTGGGGGGCGGTGCGTCGGGTTCAAGCTCGGGCATGGCGATTACCAATAGGGCGCTTTTATGTGGGAGCTGGCTTGCCTGCGATAGCGGTCTATCAGTTGATAGAGATGTTGAGTCTCAGGCCCTCATCGCAGGCAAGCCAGCTCCCACAGGATTGTGCGAATCATCCGATGGGCAGTGGTCGTTGGGCAAATGAAGAAAGGGTGTTACCTGAAAGTGAGTGTCTGGCGTCAGAATGCTCAGGGTGATAACGGTTATTCGAGGTGAGTGACACATGTATCACGGGGAACGATTCAACGCCTGGAGCCATTTGCTCGGGGCGGTCGCAGCCTTTGCCGGCGCAGTGTGGATGCTGGTGGTAGCGAGCCTGGATGGCAGCCCCTGGAAGATCGTCAGCGTGGCGATCTATGGCTTTACGCTGTTGGTGCTGTACAGCGCGTCCACCGTGTACCACAGCGTGCGCGGGCGGCGAAAAGAGATCATGCAGAAGGTCGATCACTTTTCGATCTACCTGCTGATCGCCGGCAGCTACACGCCGTTTTGCCTGGTCACCCTGCGTGGTCCATGGGGCTGGACGTTGTTCGGCATCGTCTGGGGGCTGGCGGTGATTGGCATCCTGCAGGAGATCAAGCCGCGCTCCGAAGCACGGGTGCTGTCCATCGTGATCTACGCGGTGATGGGCTGGATCGTGCTGGTGGCGGTCAAGCCACTGATCGCCGCGCTGGGCACGGCGGGGTTTACCTGGCTGGCGGCCGGAGGGGTGCTGTACACCGTGGGCATCATCTTCTTTGCCCTGGAAGATCGCCTGCGGCACTCCCACGGCATCTGGCACCTGTTTGTCATTGGCGGCAGCCTGCTGCACTTTGTGGCAATCATGCACTACGTGCTCTGATAGGCGGCCCGCTCCCACATTGGATCTTCATCGGTATTAAGCGTGGTGTTCTTATAAGCGTTTCAGCAGTTCCTGGGCTCGGTGGCCGAAGATCTTGAGCAGCTTGGCCAGCATATGCGGCGGCGGTTCGTCGGCGCGGGTCAGGGCGTACAGGGTGATTGGCAGCGGCGGGGTGAGGGTACGGATGCAGGTGGTGGCCGTGGAGGCGCCGAGTGCCGTAAAGGGGTCGATGACGGTAAGCCCGGCGCCGGACTCCACCATGGCACGCGCCAGGGAATAGGTCTGCACCGAGATCGTCACCCGAGGCGCGGGGTCGACGTTTTCCAGGTAGCTGTCGAGCTTGGCCGCCAAGGGGTCGGCGCTGGACAGGCCAATCAACGGCGCACCGGCCAGATCCGCCAAGGGCAACGGTCTGCTCAAAGCGGCTTCAGACCAATAACCTTTGGACGCCAACGCCACCAGCACACCGTTGGCCAGCACTTGCGTGGTCAACCCCGGATGCCCGGAAAAGTTGAGGGTCAGCGCCAGGTCGATCTCACGCATCAACAGCTTCTGCACCAGCTCGCGGCTATGGTCGCTGGACAGCTCGCAGGCCATGTCCGGGTAGTCGCGTTTCCATTCCAGGATGGCCGGTGGCAGCAGCGACAAGGCCAGCGCCGGGATTGCGCCAATGCGCACGCTGTGCCCGGGTTCGCGCCGCAAGCTCTTGGCCAGGCGCCGCACGCCTTGCAGGCTTTCGGTGACTTTCTCCACTTCGCTTTCCAGCGCCAGGGCTTCCGGGGTGGGCTGCAATTTGCCGCGTACCCGCAGGAACAGGGGGAAGCCCAGCTGCAATTCGGCGTGTTGCAACACCTTGGTCACCGCCGGCTGCGACACGTGCAGCAACTGCGCGGCGGCGCTGACGGAGCCGGTCTGGCGGATGGCTTGGAAGATTTCGATATGACGCAAGCGCATGGCAAGTCCATAACCTTTGTTTATAGGTGACCCATCTTTATTCATTGTCGATGGCCTGTCACCTGCCCCTACGCTTGAGGCCTCTTCATTCAATGGCTGGGGGCTGGGATGGCCAAGCAGGTTTGCATCATCGGCGGTGGGGTTGTCGGGCTGGCCAGCGCCTATGCGTTGGTTCGTGCCGGTCACGAGGTCACGCTGATCGAAGCCCGCGACACGTTGGGCAGCGAAACCAGTTTCGCCAACGGCGGGCAGTTGTCGTACCGCTATGTCGCGCCGCTGGCGGATGCTGGCGTGCCATTGCAAGCCATCGGCTGGCTATTGCGCGGGGACTCGCCGCTCAAGCTGCGCCCGCGCCTGGACTCGCAGCAATGGCGCTGGATGGCCGCGTTTCTCGGCGCCTGCCGGGGCTCGGTGAACGCGCGCAATGCCGGGCACCTGCTGCGCCTGGCGTCCCTGAGCCAGGCCACGTTGCAGCAATGGCGCGAGGACGATCACCTGGACGGTTTCCACTGGCGGCGCAACGGCAAGCTGGTGACCTTCCGCAATGCCAGCAGCTTCGAGCATGCCCGCAGCAAAGTCACCGATATCCTGCAGCAGCAGGTGTTGTCGGCTGACGACTGCGCGCGGCTGGAACCGGCCTTGGTGGGCGGTGGTTTTGTCGGCGGGATCTATACGCCAAACGAAGAAGTGGCCGATTGTCATGCCTTCTGCCAACGCATGGCCGTGCGGCTTGAAGCTTCGGGTCGCTGCCGTTTCCTGCTCGGACGCAAGGTCACTGGCCTTCGTCATGCTCACGGCGCAGTGCAGGCGGTCGAGATGGGCGATGAGGTGATGCCGGTACAAAACCTGGTGCTGGCGGCGGGGTATCGCAGCGCGGAGTTGGGTGTTTCGCTGCCGTTGTACCCGCTCAAGGGTTACAGCCTCAGCGTGCCGATTGGCGCACAGCACCGGGCGCCAAGCGTGAGCATCACCGATTACGACCGCAAGATCGTCTACGCACGTATAGGCGAGCAACTGCGGGTGGCGGCCATGGTGGACATCGTCGGCTTCGACGCCCGCCTGGAGCCCAAGCGCCTGGCGCTGATGAAACGCCAGGCGCTGGAGACATTTCCTATGGCGGGCGACTACACCCAGGCGGTGGAATGGGCCGGCATGCGCCCGGCCACGCCGACCGGCGTGCCGCTGATTGGCGCCAGTGTCTACCGCAACCTGTGGCTCAACCTGGGCCATGGCGCCCTTGGCTTTACCTTGGCCAGCGGCAGCGGCCAATTGCTGGCCGAACTGATCGACCAACGCACGCCTTCCATTGACCTGCAGGGCCTGGTGCCCCGCGCCGCTTGAGGTGTACCCATGAGTATCCACCGTATCAGCAGCAACGACCGGCTCTCTGGCGCCGTGACCTTCAAGGACCTGGTGTTTCTCTCGGGCCAGGTGCCCGGCGATGGCCAGGACGTGGCGACCCAGACTCGAGAAGTGCTGGCCAAGATCGACGGCTTGTTGGCCCAGGCCGGCAGCGACAAGGACCACTTGCTCAACGCGACGATCTACCTGAAAGACATCGGCAGCGGTTTTGCGCCGATGAACGACGTGTGGTCGGCCTGGCTGTCGCCGGGCTGCGCGCCGACGCGCACCACCCTGCAAGCCGAACTGGCGCGGCCGGCAGTGCTGGTGGAAATCAGCGTGATCGCGGTACGTAAATAACTCAAAAACCAACGGAGCATAACAATGAAAAAAATCCTGTTGACCGGCTGCACCCTGGGGCTCTTGTTTGGCGCACAGGCACAGGCCAATGAAGCGCCTCTGGAAGGCACGCTGGGCAAGATCGCCAGCGCCCGATCCATCACCTTGGGTTATCGCGATGCGTCGGTGCCGTTTTCCTACGTGGGCGACCACAGCGGCAAGCCGATGGGCTATTCAGTGGACCTGGCGAACAAGATTGTCGAACGCATCCAGCAGAAAATCGGGGGGGCCAGCCTCGCGGTGAAATACAACCTGGTGACGTCCCAGACGCGCATCCCGCTGGTGCAGAACGGCACCGTGGACCTGGAATGCGGCTCCACCGGGGTGACGGCCGAGCGGCAGAAACAGGTGGCGTTTTCCTACGGGTTTATCTACGTGAAAGGCCAGTTGCTGACGGCCAAGGACAGCGGCATCACGGGCTTTGCGGACCTGACGGGCAAGAACGTGGTGACCACGGCGGGCACGACCAATGAGCGGTTCCTCAAAAGCTACAACGCCGAGCACAAGGCCAATATGTTCGTGATCAGCGCCAAGGACCACGGCGAAGCGTTCAAGATGCTTGAGACGGGGCGTGCGGCCGCGTTCTACATGGATGACGCCTTGCTCTACGGCGAGCGCGCCAAGGCCAAGGACCCGCACAACTGGGTGGTGGTGGGTAAAGAACAGTCGCGGGAAATCTACAGCTGCATGGTGCGCAAGGACGACCCGCAGTTCCTGGCGGTGGTCAACGACGCGCTGGGCGACCTGTACCGCTCGGGGGCGATCAACGGGATTTACCAGCGCTGGTTTGAACAGCCGATTCCGCCCAAGGGGCTGAACCTGGAGTTCCCGATGACCAGCGAGTTGAAGGCGATCATTGCCACGCCGGTGAGTGACCCGGTGGAATAGCTACCTGGTAATCCAATCTAAATGTGGGAGCGGGCTTGCTCGCGAATACGGTGGATCAGCCAATACCTACGTCACTGACACACCGCATTCGCGAGCAAGCCCGCTCCCACAGTTTTGATTGGGTTTGCAAAGGGACAGGGTTAGAAATCACCCCACAGTTGTTGGGCCACAGCCAACGCCACCACCGGTGCCGTTTCGGTGCGCAGCACTCGCGGGCCCAGGCGAGCGGCGTGGTAGCCAGCCGCTTGTGCAGTTTGCACTTCGTTGTCCGTCAACCCACCCTCAGGCCCAATCAGGAAGGCCAGGCTCGCTGGCTTGGCGTGGCTGACCATCGGCTCGGCCACCGGGTGCAGCACCAGCTTCAAATCGGCCTCGGTCTGCTTCAACCAGTCCGCCAGCAACAGTGGCGGGTGGATGACCGGCACGGTTGAACGCCCACACTGCTCGCATGCGCTGATCGCCACTTGGCGCCAGTGCAGCAGGCGTTTGTCGGCGCGTTCGTCCTTGAGGCGCACTTCGCAGCGGTCACTGAAAATCGGCGTGATTTCATTCACACCCAATTCGGTGGCTTTCTGAATCGCCCAATCCATACGCTCGCCCCGGGACAGGCCCTGGCCGAGATGAATGTGCAGTGGTGACTCGGCCTGGCCATCGAAGTGTTGGGTGAGTTGCACGGTGACGCGCTTCTTGCCGACTTCCAGCAGGCTGCCCAGGAACTCCTGGCCGGAACCATCGAACAATTGCACGGCGTCGCCTTCGCCCATGCGCAGCACGCGGCTGATGTAGTGCGCCTGGGCTTCGGGCAATTCGTGCTCGCCTAGGCTCAGCGGGGTGTCGGTGAAAAAGCGGGACAGTCTCATTTCTGTTCTCTGGAAATATTTATGTAGGCGCGAGCTTGCTGTGGCGAGGGAGCTTGCTCCCGTTCGACTGCGGAGCAGTCGCCAGATTTTGGGGGCGCTTCGCACCCCAACGGGAGCAAGCTCCCTCGCCACAGAAGCCGGCTCCTACAAGGGTGTGGGTGATCAGCCGGGGTCGCGGAAGCCTGGATGGAAGTCCTTTGGTACGGCAACGCTGACCTTGCTGTTGGTGGCGATGTCGATGCCTTCGCTGGCAACCTCGGCCAAAAAGTCGATCTGCTCGGGCGTGATCACGTAAGGCGGCAGGAAATACACCACGCTGCCCAGCGGCCGCAACAGCGCACCACGCTCCAGGGCGTGCTCGAACACCTTCAGGCCACGGCGTTCCTGCCACGGGTAGGCGGTCTTGGTGGCTTTGTCCTGGACCATCTCGATGGCCAGCACCATGCCGGTCTGGCGCACTTCCGACACGTGGGGGTGGTCCACCAGGTGCGCGGTAGCAGTGGCCATGCGCTGGGCCAGGGCCTTGTTGTTTTCGATGACGTTGTCTTCTTCGAAAATATCCAGGGTCGCCAGGGCCGCCGCACACGCCAGCGGGTTGCCGGTGTAGCTGTGGGAATGCAGGAAGGCACGCAGGGTCGGGTAGTCGTCGTAGAACGCGTCGTACACGTCATCGGTGGTGACCACGGCCGCCAGCGGCAGATAACCGCCCGTAAGGGCCTTGGACAGGCACAGGAAGTCCGGGCGGATGCCGGCCTGTTCACAGGCGAACAGGCTGCCGGTGCGGCCGAAACCGACGGCGATTTCATCGTGGATCAGGTGCACACCGTAGCGGTCGCAGGCTTCGCGCAGCAGTTTGAGGTACACCGGGTGGTACATGCGCATGCCGCCCGCACCCTGGATCAACGGTTCGATGATCACGGCGGCGACGCTATCGTGGTGCTCGGCGAGGGTCTGCTCCATCACCTGGGCCATCGTGCGCGAGTGGTCTTCCCAGCTCACGCCTTCGGGGCGCAGGTAGCAATCGGGGCTCGGCACTTTGATCGTGTCGAGCAGCAACGCCTTGTAGGTTTCGGTAAACAGCGGCACGTCGCCCACCGACATCGCAGCGATGGTTTCGCCGTGGTAGCTGTTGGTCAGGGTGACGAAGCGCTTTTTGTTCGGCAGGCCACGGTTGAGCCAGTAGTGAAAGCTCATTTTCAGCGCAACTTCGATGCACGACGAGCCGTTATCGGCGTAGAAGCATCGCGTCAGGCCTTCGGGCGTCATTTGCACCAGGCGCTCGGACAGTTCGATCACCGGCTGGTGGCTGAAACCGGCGAGGATCACATGTTCCAATTGGTCCACCTGGTCCTTGATGCGCTGGTTGATGCGCGGGTTGGCGTGGCCGAACACGTTGACCCACCAAGAGCTGACGGCGTCGAGGTAGCGTTTGCCTTCGAAGTCTTCCAGCCAGACGCCTTCACCCCGCTTGATCGGGATCAGGGGCAGTTGCTGGTGGTCTTTCATTTGGGTGCAGGGATGCCACAGCACGGCGAGGTCGCGTTGCATCCACTGGTTATTCAAGCCCATCTGGGGTCTCCTCGAAGCGGCCCGCGTGGCACGCGGGCGTAACAATCGCGCAAGCCTATGCAATGGATGGCCGTGTCACAACCCATAACCTGCGAATAGGCAGTAAACACAGGACGGTCTGTCACGTTTCTTCTGGATAGTCCTTAATCCGTTGTTAATTTACGCTTCATACCCTCAAGATCGTATTTCTCGATATTTCAAAGCGAAAATTTCCGCTTTAATTCGATAGGTAAATCGCTAGTCTTGGGCGCAGCTCTTACGGGATTAAGTACATGCAGTTACGCAATTCTCCGGCCCGCTACGGTTGGGTCAGCATGGTTTTGCACTGGGGCGTAGCCTTGGTGGTGTTTGGTCTGTTCGCCCTGGGCTTGTGGATGGTCGGGCTCGATTACTACAGCGCCTGGCGCAAAGACGCGCCGGACTTGCACAAGAGTATTGGCATCACGCTGTTCGCCATCATGCTGGTGCGTATCGTCTGGCGTCTGGTCAGCCCGCCGCCACCACCGCTTGCCAGCTACAGCCGCTTGACCCGTATCGGTGCCGCATTTGGCCACGCGCTCCTTTATCTCGGGCTGTTTGCCGTGATGATTGCCGGTTACCTGATTTCCACCGCAGACGGTGTCGGTATCCCGGTGTTTGGCCTGTTTGAGATTCCTGCCGTGGTTTCCGGGCTACCGGACCAGGCAGACAACGCCGGCGTGGTGCACCTGTACCTCGCCTGGGTATTGGTGGTCTTCGCCGGCTTGCACGGCGTGGCTGCCTTGAAACACCACTTTATCGATCGTGATGCGACCCTCACGCGAATGCTGGGGCGCAAAGCCTGATGTTCAACCTCGACTCACAAGGAATAGAACGCATGTTGAAAAAGACCCTCGCTGCTCTGGCAATCGGTACTGCCCTGCTGTCCGCAGGCCAGGTGATGGCTGCTGACTACAAGATCGACAAGGAAGGCCAGCACGCCTTCATCGACTGGAAAATCAGCCACCTGGGCTACAGCTACATCCACGGTACCTTCAAGGACTGGGATGGCACCTTCAGCTGGGATGCCGCCAAGCCTGAAGCCAGCAAAATCGCTGTCGACGTGAAAACCGCCAGCCTGTGGTCCAACCACGCAGAACGTGACAAGCACGTTGCGAGCAAGGACTTCCTGGACGTCGCCAAGTTTGCCGACGCCAAGTTCGTGTCCACCGCCGTTAAATCCACCGGCGAAAAAACCGCTGACGTGACCGGCGACCTGACGTTCCACGGCGTGACCAAGCCGGTGACCTTCAAGGCGACCTTCAACGGTGAAGGCAAGGACCCATGGGGCGGCGAACGTGCTGGCTTCAACGCCACCACCACGCTTAACCTGAACGACTTCGGCATCAAAGGCCCAGGCCCGTCCTCGCAGACTGTAGACCTGGACATCTCGCTGGAAGGTGTGAAACAGAAATAATTTCTGCCCGCACAAAAAAACCGGATCTCGCGATCCGGTTTTTTTATGCCTAGCCGTTCAACACAACAATTGATCTGACATGGGATCCCCTGTGGGAGCGGGCTTGCTCGCGAATGCAGTGGGTCAGTTTGCATAGGCGTTGGATGACGCACCGCATTCGCGAGCAAGCCCGCTCCCACACAAGCCCATCCACTGTTGATCTGTGTTGAGTCAAAAAAAATGCCCCGTCTCGAAAGAGGCGGGGCATTTTTTATAGGGCTTTGAAAATCAGCGGTTACGGGTCAGCAGCGCTGGCTTCTCACCACGAGGACGGCCCGGCAGTTGATCCAACTGCTCAGGTGTCGGGAAGCGGTCTGCCTTCGACTCCTTGTGGATGATCTTCGGCGCCGGGCCGCCGCGCGGGTTCTGCACGGCTGGCTCGGACGAACGGGCTTGGTCGTCACGGGACGGGCGCCGGTTGCGCGAGTCTTCGCGACGGGCCTGGCCGTCACGTGGCGCGCCATTGCGTGGGCCGTTGCGCTTGCCGGGTGGGGTACCGGTGGTGCCGCCGCTGCTGTTGCGTGGACCGTTCTGACGGCCACCTTGTGGCTGACCGCCACGTGGCGCACCTGCACCCGCACCTTGTGCCGGGGCACCCGGGCGGCGGCCACGGCCCTGGGCCGGTTTGGCCTGGGGCACGTAGTCGACGCGGTTACCGAAGTTGTCCACGTCGTCGTCCAGGAACTCGTCCGGGGCGCGGTCGGCTGCAGCGCGAGGCGGCTGGCTCGGCTGGCGCTGTTCGCGGGCCGGGGTGCCTTCACGTGGCTTCTGCTCGCGGGCCGGGCGTTCGCCACGGCTGCTGGAGGCGGATTTTTCCTTGCCTTTGTCTTTGCCCTTGTCGCGACGACCACCGCCACCACCGCCGCCGTTCGGGCCATCGCCCTTCGGACCGCGTGGGTTGCGCGGGTTGCGCACGTCCGGACGTTCGCGCGCTTCTGGCTTCTCGGCCTCCACGGCGCTGGCATCGAAGCCCATCAGGTCGCCGTCGGCGATTTTCTGCTTGGTCATGCGCTCGATGCTTTTCAGCAGTTTTTCTTCGTCCGGTGCAACCAGGGAGATGGCTTCACCCGAACGACCGGCACGGCCGGTACGGCCGATACGGTGCACGTAGTCTTCATCGACGTTTGGCAGCTCGAAGTTGACCACGTGTGGCAATTGGTCGATGTCCAGGCCGCGTGCGGCGATATCGGTGGCGACCAGGATGCGCACGGTGCCGGCCTTGAAGTCAGCCAGGGCCTTGGTGCGTGCGTTCTGGCTCTTGTTGCCGTGGATGGCGACGGCGGTGAGGCCGTGCTTGTCCAGGTACTCGGCCAGGCGGTTGGCGCCGTGCTTGGTGCGGGTGAACACCAGCACCTGTTCCCAGGCGCCTGCGGTGATCAGGTGAGCCAGCAGCGCACGCTTGTGGCTGGCGGCCAGGCGGAACACGCGTTGCTCGATGCGCTCGACCGTGGTGTTCGGCGGCGTGACTTCGATGCGTTCCGGGTTGTGCAGCAGCTTGCCGGCCAGGGCAGTGATGTCCTGGGAGAACGTGGCCGAGAACAGCAGGTTCTGGCGTTTGGCTGGCAGGCGCGCGAGGACCTTTTTCACGTCATGGACAAAGCCCATGTCGAGCATGCGGTCGGCTTCGTCCAGCACGAGGATTTCCACGTGGGACAGGTCGACGCTGCCTTGGCCGCACAGGTCGAGCAGGCGGCCAGGGCAGGCCACCAGCACGTCAACACCACGGGACATGGCCTGAACCTGTGGGTTCATGCCGACGCCGCCGAAGATGCAGGCGCTGACGAACTTCAGGTCGCGGGCATACAGCTTGAAGCTGTCGTGCACTTGGGCGGCGAGTTCGCGGGTAGGGGTCAGGACCAGTACACGCGGTTGGCGCGGGCCGTGACGCTGGGATTTGTCCGGATGACCGTTGGGAAACAACCGCTCCAGGATCGGGAGGGCGAAGCCGCCGGTTTTACCAGTACCTGTCTGAGCCGCAACCATCAGGTCGCGACCTTGCAACACGGCGGGAATGGCCCGCTGTTGCACCGGAGTAGGCTCGGTATAGCCCGCTGCCTCGATGGCGCGGACTAAAGCCTCGGAGAGACCGAGGGAAGCAAAGGACATGAGTAATCCTGTTTTAGTTAGGGCTTGGCCCAGAGGGATAATCTTGCCGGGCGTGAATGACGCTTAGGGGAGCGTTATCCCGTCCGGTCCTGCTGCGTCTGGCGGGCACTCCACCGGCTCGCGCGGGCTGAAAGCTGCGCTGTAGCGGGGTTGGGTGCCTTTTTCAAGACCTCAGCGGCCGGGCGTAAGCCTGGCGGAAAGGCCGGAGTATAACAGAGCAATCACGGCGCGCTGCTTTCCTGCTGCTCAACGGTGTGTTCGGGGGCGGGTATCGAGGCCGTTGGGGCAGGGCCACCGCCGTATTTTTCGCTCAAGGCGGCGTAGGCGGGCTCTTGTTTGAAGCGTTTGAGCTCGGCGGCAAAGCGTTGCACCAGCAGGTCCATGCCTGCGCCACGGCGCACTGCCAGGAACTGCTGTTGGCGGCTGACCACCATGGGCGCCTGGCTGACCTTGCCTTCCAGGCCCAGGGCCTTGATCACATGCTGGCCCACGCGGCGGTCGGTGATCACCAGGTCAATGCGGCCCAGGGACAGCTTGCCGAAGTTGGCCTCGTGGCTGGGAGCCGGCTCGTGGTTGAACAGGGTGGACTCCCTGAACGCCTCGCTATAGAGATAGCCCGGTGAGGTGCCGACCGTGAGGCCGCGCAGGTCGTCGAGGGTTTCGACGGGGTGGGGGCGCTCGTTGGCGTAGTACAGCGCGAACTCGACTTCCGACAACGGCTCGCTGGGGTAGAGCAGCAGGGCGTCGCGGTCGTGGCTGTGGAAGATGTCCAGCGCGCCATCGGCGTGGCCCTGGTCAAGCATCGCCAGGCAGCGTTTCCAGGGCAGGAACTGCCACTGCACATCGACCCCCAGGCGCTGGAACACGATCACCGTGGTTTCGTAGTCCAGCCCGCGCATGGTGCCGTTGTCGTCGTAGACGTAAGGCGCCCAGGGCTCGGTGACAATGCGCAATTTCTCGCCATGAGCGGCGAAGCTCAGGCAAGTGAAAAGCGCAGCGGTCAACAGCTTGAGAAGAACGGGCATGCCCTGAGGTTACGACGCTCCTGCCCTAAAGAGAAGCTCTGGCACACGCATTTGCGGGCGGTCCTATTTGGCCGGTGTGTCCATCAGATGCTCGTGGATCGCATTGCGCCGCTCGCCCAGAATCAGACGCACCACCGGGTTGGCGAACCAGTGCTCCAGTTGGTGTGCGTCAATCGGCCGCTGCTGGCGCTCTTCCTGATTTTGTCGCGCCTTGTCCCACCAAACCGGGCCGCACGCCTGGTCGAATTCATTCTCGTGCTCGTAGCAACCGTAGAGGATTTCACGGATGAACTGCTGCTGGTGCTTGGGCAGCAGCAGCGTGATCAGCTTGTACATCAGGCGTTGCAGGCGCGGTGGGCGCGGCAGGTGTGAGGACACCTGGCGGGTGTCGGCCATCGCCAGTTCGCTGGTAGGGTTTGCCGCGTGCTTGGCGATCCACGCCTTGACCTTGGCCCGGAACAGCTGCTTGCGGCTCCAGTAGTGGTGGATCAGGTCCGGGCACTCGCGCACGTTGACGGTACGGTAGGCGGCGATGGACAAGCAGAACTCTTCCAGGGTGTAGGCGCCCTGGGCATGGGGGAACAGCTCATCCATCAACTCGATCGAGCGGTCGAGGATGTGTGCGTCCTGTTGCGTCAGGCCCATGACGCCCGAGTTGAGGGTCATCATGTCATCGTCGGCCACGCCCATGTCCAGTAAACGCTGGTGCAGGGCGGTGTAGAGGATGCTTTCGTGGTTGTCGCCGTACTTGGTGTAGAAGGCGTTGCACAGCAAAGTGCCGGGCTGCACGCGCTCGAACAGCGCCATGGGCGAGTGATGGAAGAAGGTGTCGGTGTCGATCAACAGCGCGACCGGCGACTCCTCCAGCACCTGGCGCAGCACCACGTGCTTGGTGCGGAAGTGGTAACCATGGGGCTCGCTCCAGCGTTTGCGCGTGGCCTCGTCCAGCGGGCGCACACGTACGGGCAGCAGGCGATAGGGCTCTGGGTTGTCGCTGAATACCTGGATATCAAGGGCCGCGTCCGGGGTTTCCTGCAGAAAGGCCAATGCGCTGGCGATGCTGAATACCGCTTCCTGGTGGTAGGTCTCGGAACCGAAGACCAGGTAGACCAGTTGCGGGCGGGACGTCGGAGAGGCTGTATTCATGGACTGCTGGATTCCGTGGGCATTTAAAACGACAAAGGCCCTCGTCGGAGCGAGGGCCTTGGTACAGCCAGACAACCTTTAGCGTGGCAGCTTGAGATTGTTCCAGATGGCAAGGCTGGGTTCAGCCTGGTTCAGGGTATAGAAGTGCAACCCTGGCGCGCCACCTTGTAACAAACGTTCACACATTTCGGTGATGACCTGCTCGCCGAACGCCTGGATGCTCTTGACGTCGTCGCCGTAGGCTTCCAGTTGCTTGCGCACCCAGCGTGGGATTTCAGCGCCGCAGGCGTCGGAGAAGCGCGCCAGCTTGCTGTAGTTGGTGATCGGCATGATGCCCGGCACGATCGGGATGTTGACGCCCATGGCCCGTACACGCTCGACGAAATAGAAGTAGCTGTCGGCGTTGAAGAAGTACTGGGTGATGGCGCTGTCGGCGCCGGCGTTGGCCTTGCGCACGAAATTGTGAAGATCGTCTTCGAAATTGCGCGCCTGGGGGTGCATCTCCGGGTAGGCGGCCACTTCGATGTGGAAGTGATCGCCGCTTTCTTCGCGGATGAAACTCACCAGGTCATTGGCGTAGCGCAGCTCGCCGCTGGCCATGCCCATGCCGGATGGCAGGTCGCCGCGCAGGGCGACGATGCGCTTGATGCCGGCTTGCTTGTATTGGGTCAGCAGGCCGCGCAGGTCGGCCTTGCTGTCGCCCACGCACGACAAGTGCGGAGCGGCGGGAACTTTGACCTGGCTTTCCAGCTGCAGCACGGTGTTGATCGTGCGGTCACGGGTCGAGCCGCCGGCGCCGTAGGTGCAGGAAAAGAAGTCGGGGTTGTAGCTGGCCAACTGAGTAGCAGTCGCCATCAGTTTTTCATGCCCAGCATCGGTCTTGGTCGGGAAGAACTCGAAGCTGTAGCGACGGTCTTGGGACATGGTCGTATCCTTGGAAACTCAAAGGCCTGTAAGACGTGCGCAATCCCTGTAGGCGCTGGCTTGCCGGCGATGGCATCACCTCGGTTTTAGTGAGCCACCGAGGCGCCTGCATCGCCGGCAAGCCAGCTCCTACAAGGGCCCGCCCCCAGAAGGAGGCGGGCAGCAGGCAAATCAGTAGCGGTAAGCGTGCGGCTTGAACGGACCTTCGACGGTCACGCCGATGTAGTCGGCCTGGGTCTTGGTCAGTTGGGTGACCACGCCGCCGAAGCCGCGGACCATTTCCAGGGCCACTTCTTCGTCGAGTTTCTTCGGCAGTACTTCCACGGTCAGGCGCTCGGCTTTCTGGGCGGGCGACAGGTCGGCGTACTTCTGGCCGAACAGGAAGATCTGGGCCAGCACCTGGTTGGCAAACGAGCCGTCCATGATGCGGCTTGGGTGGCCAGTGGCGTTGCCCAGGTTAACCAGACGGCCTTCAGCCAGCAGGATCAGGTAGTCGTCGTTCTGTGGGTCGAAATCGCCAGCGCCGGTACGGTGAACCTTGTGTACCTGAGGCTTCACTTCTTCCCATGCCCAGTTCTTGCGCATGAAAGCGGTGTCGATCTCGTTGTCGAAGTGGCCGATGTTGCAGACAACAGCGCGCTTCTTCAGGGCCTTGAGCATGTTTGCGTCGCAAACATTCACGTTACCGGTAGTGGTCACGATCAGGTCGATCTTGCCCAGCAGTGCTTTGTCGATGCTCGCTTCGGTGCCGTCGTTCTGGCCGTTGATGAACGGCGAAACCACTTCGAAACCGTCCATGCAGGCTTGCATGGCGCAGATCGGGTCAACTTCGGAGACTTTAACGATCATGCCTTCCTGACGCAGGGACTGGGACGAACCCTTGCCCACGTCGCCGTAGCCGATCACCAGGGCTTGCTTGCCCGACAGCAGGTGGTCGGTGCCGCGCTTGATGGCGTCGTTCAGGCTGTGACGGCAGCCGTACTTGTTGTCGTTCTTGCTCTTGGTCACCGAGTCGTTGACGTTGATGGCCGGGATTTTCAGCTCGCCCTTGGCCAGCATGTCCAGCAGGCGGTGAACGCCAGTGGTGGTCTCTTCGGTCACGCCGTGGACGCGGTCCAGGATGGCCGGGTATTTCTTGTGCAGCAGCTCGGTCAGGTCGCCGCCGTCGTCGAGGATCATGTTGGCATCCCAAGGCGCGCCATCTTTGAGGATGGTTTGCTCCAGGCACCACTCGTACTCTTCTTCAGTCTCGCCTTTCCAGGCGAAGACCGGGATACCGGCAGCCGCGATGGCGGCAGCGGCCTGGTCTTGAGTCGAGAAGATGTTGCAGGACGACCAACGCACTTCGGCACCCAGGGCAACCAGGGTTTCGATCAGCACGGCAGTCTGGATGGTCATGTGGATGCAGCCGAGGATCTTGGCGCCTTTGAGTGGCTGCTCGGCGGCGTACTTGCGACGCAGGCCCATCAGGGCTGGCATTTCGGATTCGGCGATGAAGGTTTCGCGACGGCCCCAGGCAGCGAGGGACATGTCGGCGACCTTGTAGTCGTTGAAATCTGCAGGCGTGTTTACTGCGCTCATGAAGAGCCTCCATTCGTAGTGTGCGAATGGGCGCCGTTGTGCGTTTAGTATCAGGCCGGAAGTACCAGGCCGGACAACGCCCCATCCGAGCCTGACAGGTTGAACCTGCTGCAGCGCCCCTCGGACAGGTGGCGGGAGAACGGTATCAATCGAAGATGACCGTTTTGAAGCGGGGGCGATTATAGCCGTCTGGTTACGCGTTCTAAAAGCCTTTCCGTCGGCCATATGAAGATCGCTGATGGGGTTGATAGGCGATGGCTCATAGAGCTTGGGCCCAGGCTCTGCCATGATGATGCCCATCATTTCGCCAGACGCTTTGGAGTGACCATGAACTTCCACACCCGCAAATGGGTAAAACCCGAAGACCTCAACCCCAACGGCACCCTGTTCGGTGGCAGCCTGCTGCGCTGGATCGACGAAGAAGCGGCCATTTACGCGATTGTCCAGTTGGGCAACCAGCGCGTCGTCACCAAGTACATCTCCGAAATCAACTTTGTCAGCGCTTCGCGCCAGGGCGACATCATCGAACTGGGCATCACCGCCACCGAGTTCGGTCGCACCTCCATCACCCTGACCTGCGAAGTGCGCAACAAGATCACCCGCAAAAGCATCCTGACCGTGGAAAAAATGGTTTTCGTCAACCTTGGCGAAGATGGCTTGCCTGCGCCCCACGGCCGTACCGAGATCAAGTACGTGAAGGATCAGTTTCAGGACGACAACGTCACCGAGTAACACCATCGTGGTGTGATTTGCATTGCCAAATCATTCCGCCTGGATCTTTCTCCGGCGCCTCATCGCTCAGGACACCCTCCTGTAGCGAGGGCCTGTGTATGAAAGTGCCCTGTTCCCCTGTCCAAATGCGCCCCCTGGACGAGATGATGCGCATCGAGTCGCGCGAGGCCAAGGCCTGGCACATACCGGGCCACTGAACAGCTGTCGTCGCGGCGTGTCGTAGCTACAGGCACCCCTCGAGCGCTGAGCGATCATGGCTACTGAAGAAGACGGCAAGACCCCCAACCTGTCACAGGAAGAGCAGCAGGACGTGGACAAGAACCAGCCGCCTCGCGCGGCGGTTCTGCATGAAATCATCCGCACCCAGGGCGACCAGGAACTGGAGCGCAATGTCGCGGCGCTGTGGTGGTCGGCGCTGGCGGCCGGCCTGACCATGGGGCTGTCCCTGATGGGGATGGGCCTGCTCAATTCACGCTTGCCGGACGGCGAAGGGTTCAAGGTGATCGCCAGCTTCGGTTATTGCGCGGGTTTCCTCGCGGTGATTCTTGCGCGTCAGCAGTTGTTCACCGAAAACACCCTCACCGCCGTGCTGCCGGTGATGAGCAAGCCGACATTGGCCAATGCTGGCCGGTTGCTGCGACTGTGGACCGTGGTGCTGGTGGGCAACCTGTGCGGCACCTTGCTGGTGGCCTACGTGATGCTGCATCTGCCGATTTTCGACACCAAGACCGACATGGCCTTCCTCGACATCGGGCGCAAGGTCATGGAGAACGATCCCGGGCAGATGTTCGCCAAGGGCATTGTCTCCGGTTGGATGATTGCCACCATGGTGTGGATGATCCCGTCGATGGAAAGCGCCAAGCTGTGGATCATTATCCTGATCACTTACTTGATGGCGCTGGGGGACTTTACCCACATCGTGGTGGGCTCGGCGGAGGTGTCTTACCTGGTATTTGCTGGCGAATTGGCCTGGAAGGACTTCTGGCTGGTGTTTGCCGGGCCGACGCTGGCGGGCAACATCATTGGCGGCAGCTTTATCTTTGCGCTGATCAGCCACGCACAAATCCGCAGTGAAAACAGCCTGCCGGGCAAAAAGGCTGCGGACCCGAGGCATCCGCAGCCGATCAGCAAGGATCAGTGAACGTCAGGCGTGGCCTGGGGCTCGTCCCGGGTCACGCGCTTGACCAGCTTGCCGATGCTCAAACCCTGCAACAGGATCGACGACAGCACCACGATATAGGTGATGCTCAGCAGCAGGTCACGTTCCGGACCTAGCGGCAGGGCTAGCGCCAGTGCTACCGACACACCGCCGCGCAAACCGCCCCAGGTGAGAATGCGGATGGTGCCCCGTGGCACCGTGCGCCAGCGGCGCAGCAACAGGATCGCTGGGGCGACGGTCAACAGGCGCGAGAGCAGGATTGCCACTGCCAGCAGGCTGGCAGCGAACACATGCAGCCAGTTGAACGGCAACAGCAGCAGCTCCATGCCGATCAGGGCGAACAGCAGGGCGTTGAGCATGTCGTCGAGCAATTCCCAGAAGCCGTCCAGGTAGCGGCGGGTCATGTCGTTCATCGCCAGCTTGCGGCCCAGGTTGCCGATGATCAGGCCGGCCACCACCATCGCGATCGGGGCGGAGACGTGCAGTTCCGTGGCCATCGCCGAGCCGCCGATTACCAAGGCGAGGGTCAGCATCACTTCGATCTGGTGCTGCTCGATGCTCTTGATCATCAGGTACACCAGGTAGCCGATCAGGCCACCAAACACCACGCCGCCGATGGCCTCGTGGGCAAATAGCATGGCAGTGGCGCCCACTGTAGGTGTTTCGCCCAGCTGCGCGATACCCAGCAAGACAGTAAACACCACCACCGCCGTGCCGTCGTTGAATAGCGACTCGCCGACGATGGTGGTTTTAAGCGGTTTGGATGCATTGGCGGTTCGTAGCACGCCGAGTACTGCAATCGGGTCGGTGGGGGAGATCAGTGCGCCGAACAACAGGCAGTACAGGAAGCTCACCTGCCAGCCGAACAGGGCAAAGATGTAGTACGCCAGGCTGCCAATCACCACGGTGGCGATCAACACACCAAAGGTCGCCAGCAGGCCGATGGGCCAACGGTAGCTGCGCAGGTCGTTCAGGTTGACGTGCAAGGCGCCGGCAAACAGCAGGAAGGAGAGCATCCAGTTCATCAACAGGTCGCCGAAGTCGATCTGGCCGATCAACTGCTGGATACGTTCTTCCAGGCCGGGGTAGCCGAGAAAGCTCAAGCCTTGCAGGATCAGGGAAAACAGCAAGGCCGTGACCATCACGCCAATGGTGGGCGGCAGGCCGATAAAACGGAAGTTCACATAGGTGAGCAGGGTGGTGAGGCAAATGAAGGCGGCGACAAGTTCAAGCATCCGGGGTCCTTGGAAGTTGGGGGGAGAGGATTGTTGATGGTGGATGGACCGCAACTGCGGCGGGTGGTTGCAAGCGTCCGGGCAAATGCCGGACAGAACCTTTAAGCGCACCGGGGCTCATAGCGGAAGGGTGCGGCCTGGCTTTATTAGTGCTAAAACTCTAACTTCTGACTAAAACGACAAAAAGGAATCAGTGATGACGGTCGCTTTCTGGTGTGTGTTGATCGCAATTTTCCTGCCTTATCTGTGCACGGGCGTGGCCAAGTTCAGCGGCGGCAAGTTCGGGCCACGGCAGAATCACGACCCTCGCGCCTTCCTGGAAACCCTTGACGGGTTTGCCAAGCGCGCCCACAACGCCCAGCTCAACAGTTTTGAAGTCACTCCGGCGTTTGCCGCGGCGGTGATCATCGCGCACCTGGCCGGTACGGCGTCACTGGTGACGATCAATGTGCTGGCGGTGCTGTTTATCACCAGTCGCCTCCTGTACATCATTTGCTACCTGGCGGACTGGGCGATGTTGCGTTCGCTGGTGTGGTTCGTGGGCATGGCGTTGATTGCGAGTTTCTTCTTTGTCTCGATCTAAAGATTGACGACGATCTCCTGTGGGAGCGGGCTTGCTCGCGAATGCGGTGTGTCAGTACCGGATGTGCTGACTGGCGCACCGCATTCGCGAGCAAGCCCGCTCCCACATTTTGATCTCTAGCGTCTCTTAGGTTCCGGCAGGGGCATCGGGTACGTGCGGCAATGCAGCCCCCTTGGGCCATAGCATCCAGATCTGCCCCTGCTGCTTCATGTTGCCGGCCAGTTCACCCGCCGCGTCGCCGGTTCCCCAGAACAGGTCGGCCCGCACTTCACCCGTGATCGCACCACCTGTGTCCTGCGCCGCGACGGGCCTTGCGATAGGCGAACCATCCGGTTTAGTCGTCGACAGCCACAGCAAGCTGCCCAGCGGAATCACCTTACGGTCTACCGCCACGCTGTAGCCAGCAGTCAGCGGCACGTTTAGCGAACCGCGTGGGCCTTCGTTGCTGTCGGGGCGGGCACTGAAAAACACGTAGCTGGGGTTGCTCGCCAGCAGCTCGGGAATACGTTGCGGGTGTGCCTTGGCCCAGGCGCTGATGGCGCCCATGGTCACGTCATCCTTTTTCAACTCGCCTTGTTCCACCAGCCAGCGGCCGATAGGACGGTACGGGTAGCCGTTCTGGTCGCCATAGCCGACGCGCAGTTGCCGCCCGCCTGCCAGCTGAATGCGGCCTGAGCCCTGGATCTGGAGGAATTGCAGGTCCATTGGGTTTGTTAGCCAAGCGATCGGCTTGGCACTGGAACCTTGGCCATTGATGGTGCTGGCGTCGTCATAAGGCTTGAGCACACGACCTTCCAAGCGACCACGCAGACGCTTGCCCTTGAGTTCCGGGTAGATGCTTTCGAGGTTGACGATAATCAGGTCATCCGGCACGCCATACACCGGCACGTTGGCGGTGGCGGTTTTGGTCAGGCTGCCGGGGTAGACCGGTTCGTAATAGCCGGTGATCAAGCCGTTAGGCGTGTTGTCTGCCGAGCGCAGGCCGAAGACATCCAGGCGCTCCTTGAGAAAGCCGCGAACCGCTGCGGCATTGCCCGGCACGCTGGCTGCAGCGGCACAGGTCGCGCCCCAGACCGGGTCGGCCTTGAGACGTTGGCAGGCACTGCGCCAGGATTCAAAACCGGCCAGCAAGTCAGTGTCGGATACCGTGGGCAAAGCTTCCCAGGGTGCGCTCACGTAGGTGGCGACAGCATGGGGTTTTACGATTTCATCTTTGCCCGCGTCCTTGCCGCCATCGCAGCCGGCCAGCAGCGCGATCATTGGCAGAGCCCACGCCAGGCGGCGGCTCCAGGCTTTTTGGGTGACATTCATACAAACACTTCCTGAAGCGATTGCCCGTGATTTCACGCACTCGGGCAACCCTTATTATTAATAGGGCTATTGGTCTTTACGGGCGGGGCGAGGATACTGGCCGCCGTTTCCCGTGACCTCGAAGCCATCATGACTTTTAAAAGACTGACCGTTGTATTGCTGGCCTGCCTGATGCTGTCCGCCTGCGGCGGTGTCGACCCGAATTCGCCGTTGGGCCAGCGCAAAGCGATCTTCAAGCAGATGCTCAAGACCGGCGAAGACCTGGGTGGCATGTTGCGTGGGCGTATCCCGTTCGACGGTGCGAAGTTCGCTGAAGGCGCGGTCAAGCTCGATGCGTTGTCCCATGAACCGTGGAAGCACTTCCCGAGCGTGCGCGAGGAAGACCACACGAGTGCCAAGGACAACGTGTGGCAACAGCAGGCACGTTTCCAGGAACTGGCGCGCAACCTTGAAGCCGCCACCGGTGAGCTGGTGATCGCGAGCCAAGTGCAGCCTTACAAGGCCAGCAACCTTGGGCCAGTGGTGCAGAAGGTCGAAGACGCCTGCACGGCCTGCCATAAACAGTTCCGCGACCACTGACCGGTTTTACTTGTCGAGTTCTTCGACTGCGTCCTGCAGTTCTTTGCGGGACTGGGCGAGCTTGTCTTTGCGTTTGTTGATCTTGTCGGCGTCGCCCTTTTTCATCGCCTTGTCGAGGTCGGCCTGACGGCGGCTGACTTCGTGCTTGGCGTCGAGCACCTTGTTCTCACGCTCTTTCTTCAAGGACGCATCAGTGCAATTGGCGGTGACTTCGCTCAGGGCTTTCTCCAGGCCGGCTTGCTGTTCGCTGTTGCCGTGGGCCTTGGCTTGATCGATCTGGGTGCTGATGGCTTGGCGCTTGGCGGCGCAGCCGGTGAGTTGAGGGGCTTCTTCTGCGGCCAGTAACGGCGTGGCCATGAAACTTGCGACGGTCAGCAAGGCAAGTGGGGCGAGAAATTTCATGTAGGGCTCCAAGGTCGCAAACAGGTGGCAGGGTGAATTCTGCCGTTGGTTTAAAGGTGGCCGGGCCGGGCTCAAAACCCGTCTATCCCGGCGACGCGTAATGTTTCAGCCAGTGCCTGAACGTGCGGGTCGCGAAAAAAAGCG
This sequence comes from Pseudomonas sp. TE24901, assembly GCF_054058375.1. Classification (NCBI taxonomy): domain Bacteria; kingdom Pseudomonadati; phylum Pseudomonadota; class Gammaproteobacteria; order Pseudomonadales; family Pseudomonadaceae; genus Pseudomonas; species Pseudomonas sp. TE24901. The sequence goes on along the minus strand of NZ_JBSSAF010000001.1, from coordinate 197,206 downwards.
CTGAGTTGCGCCGCGCGCCCCGGGCCGATGCCGTCTGTGGCCATCCAGGTCTGGGTATCTCTGGCGGCCAGGCTTTGCCAGCCACCGTCCAGGTTGTTGCGTGCCGAAGGGGGTACACCCAGGGCTTTGAGCCATTGTGCAAAGGGCCGTTGCCGGGCGCTGTGAATGCTGTCGAGCACTCGCGCACGGCTGCGGTCGCCGAAGCCATCAATGTTAGCAAGCTCTGCCTCATCCAGGGTTAACCAATCGAGAAAGCCTGCGATTAGACCGGCCTGGAGCAATACGTTCCAGGTTTCACGGCCCATATGGGGCAAAGCCAGGCCCTGGTCGCCGCTCATCCAGGTCAAGCGTGCCAGCAATTGCTCCTCGCAGCCCGGGTCCAGTTGCCAGCAGCTCAAGGGGTGAAAGTCGCGGGCGTCAGGGACAGCGATGGGCACTCGGGTCTCGTTGCGCAGAATCACCTGGTCCAGCCGAGGAATCACCTGGCCGGCCAAGCTGATGGACACATGGTCGCCGGGGCGGATGTCCAGCGCCTGCCAGCGCTTGAGGGAGCCGACGCTGACCCGGCTGATCTGCCTGTCGTCCATCCGCACGGGTTCCAGTTCAAGGATCGGCGTGATGCGCCCGGTTCGCCCGATCTTGAATTGCACCTTGCGTACCAGCGCCAGGGCCTTGGCCGCCGGGTACTTCCAGGCAACCGCCCAGTAGGGTGTGCTGGCCTGCCAGCGTTCGGCGGGTGCGTGCACCGCTTGATGCAGCACCACCCCATCGCTGGCGAACGGCAACGGGTGGTTGAACCAATAGCTGCGCCAGTGTGCGGCGTCGGTGATGTTCTGGAGGGGCTGGCTGTAGCGCTGGCTGTCTGGGAAACCCCAGCGTGCGAGTGTGGCGAGACGTTCGGTGAAGTCGCGCGGGCCATCGGGCCAGGCCCAGACGAACAGGCCGATACCGTTGGCCTCAGTGTCGCTCAGCTGTCGTCGGTTCATCAGGCCGGCCACCTTGCTGCGGGCGCTTAGCCCGCCGGTGGCCGACTGCACATGATCGGTGAGGCGCCAATAGAGTTCGCCTTGCAGCACCAGGTCAACAGGTTCCGGGAGTTGCTGGACGATGCCTGGGATCTTGCGTGCGGCGGCTGACCAGTCCTGGCCGAGCAGCCCGTCGCCGCGACTGATGAGCTGGCTCAAGCGACCCTGGCGATACACCAGTGTCACCGCCACACCGTCGACCTTGGGCTGGATCCAGACGTTTTGCCGCGCACTGAGCCAGTCGGCTACTGCTGCTTCATCCAGCAGTTTGTCCAGGCCTGTGTGAGCGACTGGGTGACGCACTGTGCCTCGCGAACTCGCCAGCGGGTTGTCAGGCTGGGTTTGAGGAAAACACTGGCGCCATTGGGCCAGGCGACCCCGGGCCTGATCGTACAACTCATCGCTGACAGGCGACTGGCCAAGGCGGTGGTAGCTGTCATCCCATTGGCTGATCTGCCTGGCCAGACTGTCGAGTTGAGATTGGGCGTCATCCGGGCACGCTTCGGCCCACGCCAGGAACGGCACCGCACTCAATAAAAGAGCAATCAGAAAACGCATCATGAGCATCCTTGCCCGAAAAGGACGCACAGCCTAAGTGATCCTCACGGTCACAAAAAAGCCCCGACAGCGCGGGGCTTTTTACCGGGTGTTTCTACTTACTTGAACAGACCGCCCAAGGCTTTCACCGGGTCGGCCTTGGCTTCCTGTGTTTGCGGCTTGGCGTCGGCTTTGGCCTGGGTCTCAGCGAGTTTGTTGCAACCTTTGTTGATCTGGTCTTGAGCGGCTTTGAAGGCTTTCTCTTTGAGATCGTCTTTGGCGGCCTTGGCAGCATCGATCTTGGCTTGCAGGTCGTTGGCTTGTTGCTGGCAATCGCCGGAATTGCTCACGCCCAGTTTGGACGTCAGGGCACCACCCAGGGCGCTCAGGTCGGCAGCATGGGCCGGCAGGGCGAACAGGCTGAGCAGAAGGGCGGCAGGGGCGAGTGTGGAAATGCGCATGAAAACCTCAATGTTCGATTGCCTGCGCGCGTGTCTATCCCGGGCTGGCGCAGGGCAATATCCAAAAAAGGTGAAGGGCCCGAGAGGGCGCGGATTCTAGAGGGCCATTATTTGGCCTGCAAGTATTGGATCCAAAAAACGTGAAGGTCGTCCCGTAAACGCCAGCCATAAAAAAGCCCTGCCGGAGTAACCCGGCAGGGCTCTGTGCACCGCGAGCGATTACAGACCGGCAGCCGTGCGCAGGTCGTTGGCGCGGTCAGTTTTTTCCCACGTGAAGGTGGTGAAGGTGTCGTCGCCGACCGTCTTCTGCGCAGGGGTACGACCGAAGTGGCCGTAGGCTGCGGTTTCCTGATACATCGGGTGCAGCAGGTCGAGCATGGTGGTGATGGCGTAAGGGCGCAGGTCGAAGATCTCACGCACCAGCTTCACGATCTTGTCATCGCTGATCTTGCCGGTGCCGAAGGTGTTCAGCGAGATCGACGTAGGCTGGGCCACACCGATGGCGTAGGAAACCTGGATCTCGCAACGCTCGGCCAGGCCGGCTGCCACGATGTTCTTGGCCACGTAACGACCGGCGTAGGCAGCGGAACGGTCAACCTTGGATGGATCTTTGCCGGAGAACGCGCCACCGCCGTGGCGGGCCATGCCGCCGTAGCTGTCGACGATGATCTTGCGACCGGTCAGGCCGCAGTCGCCCACCGGGCCACCGATGATGAACTGGCCGGTCGGGTTGATGTGGAACTGGGTGTCCTTGGTCAGCAACTCGGCAGGCAGCACGTGCTTGACGATCAGCTCCATCACGCCTTCACGCAGATCGGCGTAGGAAACGTCCGGGTTGTGCTGGGTCGACAGTACAACGGCGTCGATACCGACAACCTTGCCGCCTTCGTAACGGCAGGTCACCTGGGACTTGGCGTCCGGGCGCAGCCATGGCAGCAGGCCGGATTTACGAGCTTCGGCTTGCCGTTGCACAAGTTGGTGCGAGAAGGTGATCGGTGCTGGCATCAGCACGTCGGTTTCGTTGCTGGCGTAGCCAAACATCAAGCCCTGGTCGCCGGCACCCTGATCTTCAGGCTTGGCGCGGTCCACACCCTGGTTGATGTCGGGGGACTGCTTGCCGATGATGTTCATCACGCCGCAGGTCGCGCCGTCGAAGCCAACGTCGGAACTGGTGTAGCCGATGTCGGTGATCACGTCACGAACGATCTGCTCCAGGTCAACCCAGGCAGTGGTGGTCACTTCGCCGGCGATGATCGCTACACCGGTTTTCACCAGAGTCTCGCAGGCCACACGGGCGTGCTTGTCTTCAGCAATGATGGCGTCCAGCACCGCATCAGAAATCTGGTCGGCGATTTTGTCCGGATGCCCTTCAGACACGGACTCGGAGGTGAAAAGGGAGTATTCGCTCATCTCGATGTTTTCCTGATATTTACCGATGGTGAGTGTCGCCAGCCGGTCGCTGAAAGTGGCGGACCTGGATCTGGAAACCATTACGTAAACCTACATAGAGGCTTTCCCCGGGAACGAGTCCCGCAGCGGAGGCCCAACGGGCCAGATCGTCCTGTTCAAAGCCTAACCAGAGATCACCGCAGGCCTCCCTGGCCCAATTCTGGTTGTGGCTGCATAAGTCCGTAACCAACAGGCTACCGCCGGGATGCAGCAACCCGGCCATTTGCTTGAGGGCGTCGGCGGGGGCGGCGAAATGGTGCAAGACCATGTTCAGCACCACGCAGTCGGCCCGCAGGCTGGTGTGATTCAGGGCATCGGCCAACTGCAGGCTGACGTTGCCCAGTGCTTCGCGCTCGCACAGCTGGCGCGCCAGTTCGAGCATCGCCGGGCTGTTGTCGAGCGCCGTGACCTGTTGGAAGCGCCGCGCCAGTTCGGGCAGAAAGCCACCGTCCCCGGGGCCGACTTCCAGCGCCGTCGCCTCATCACTGAAGCTCAGCTTGTCCAGCAGTGCTAATACGCTTTCTCGGTACTGGGGCAGGCCGGCAATCAGGTCCTGCTGGGCGCGAAACTTCTCGGCGACCCGTGAGAAAAAGTCCTGGCTGGCGGCAGCCCGTTGCCCGTGGACCTGGCCGATGCGCGACTGTACGTCGCTGGGCAGGCTCACGTTATCCACTTCTTCGAGCAGGGCAGCGTGCAGCTTGCCGCCCAGCAGATCGGTGTGGGGCAGGGCGCGGCGGTAGAAAATCGCATTGCCTTCACGGCGAGTGGCCACCAGGTCGGCCTGGGCGAGCACCTTCAAATGGTGGCTCATTCCGGACTGGCCGATGGCGAAGATCTGCGCCAGTTCCAGTACGCCAAAGGAGTCGTTGGCCAGTGCGCGCAAGACGTTCAGGCGCAGCGGATCACCAGCGGCCTTGCATAAGGCTGCCAGCTCTTCGCCGTCGTCGGGACGCAGGGAGGGCACAGGTAGGTTCATAAGGCCAGCAGTCTAGTGACGGGTGGAAAACCCTGCAAGGCCAATATCAAAAAGTTTTGATATTGATCGATAAGTGGCGGTTATAAGCAGCCGCTATAGCCTTTAGACGAACGGGTGACCGGTTTCTGCAAGCGAATGGCGCCCAAAGCACAGGAAAAACGCCCTCAAGTGACTATCTGTGATTGCCCGCAGGCGGTGGCTGAGGGAAAATGCCGGTCCTTTTTTCCGTTTCTTTTCAGCAAACCCCAGGAGATCAGCGATGCCCAGCCGTCGTGAGCGTGCCAACGCCATTCGTGCCCTCAGCATGGATGCCGTGCAAAAAGCCAACAGCGGCCATCCAGGTGCCCCAATGGGCATGGCGGATATCGCCGAGGTGCTTTGGCGTGACTACCTGAAACACAACCCGAGCAACCCATCGTTCGCCGACCGTGACCGCTTCGTGCTGTCCAACGGCCACGGCTCGATGCTGATCTACTCGCTGCTGCACCTGACCGGCTACGACGTCACCATCGACGACCTGAAAAGCTTCCGCCAGCTGCACAGCCGCACCCCGGGTCACCCGGAATTCGGCTACACCCCAGGCGTCGAGACCACCACCGGTCCCCTGGGCCAAGGCCTGGCCAACGCCGTGGGTTTCGCGCTGGCTGAAAAAGTCCTGGGCGCACAGTTCAACCGCCCTGGCCACGACATCGTCGACCACCACACCTACGTGTTCCTGGGTGATGGCTGCATGATGGAAGGTATTTCCCACGAAGTCGCTTCCCTGGCCGGCACCCTGGGCCTGGGCAAGCTGATCGCGTTCTACGATGACAACGGCATCTCCATCGACGGCGAAGTCGAAGGCTGGTTCACCGATGACACCCCTAAGCGTTTCGAAGCCTACAACTGGCAAGTGATCCGCAACGTCGACGGCCACGATCCGGAAGAGATCAAGACCGCCATCGACACCGCCCGCAAGAGCGAGCAGCCGACCCTGATCTGCTGCAAGACCACCATCGGTTTCGGTTCGCCGAACAAGCAAGGTAAAGAGGACTGCCACGGCGCCCCACTGGGTGACGCGGAAATCGCCCTGACCCGTGAAGCCCTGAAGTGGAACCACGGCCCGTTCGAAATCCCGGCTGATATCTACGCCGAGTGGAGCGCCAAGGAAAAAGGCCTGGCGACCGAAGCCGAGTGGGACCAGCGTTTCGCGGCCTACTCTGCCGAATTCCCAGAGTTGGCCAACGAGCTGGTTCGCCGTCTTGCCGGTGACCTGCCTGCCGACTTCTCGGAAAAAGCCTCGGCCTACATCGCCGAAGTCGCGGCCAAGGGCGAGACCATCGCCAGCCGTAAAGCCAGCCAGAACACCCTGAACGCTTTCGGCCCGCTGTTGCCGGAAATCCTCGGCGGTTCGGCTGACCTGGCCGGTTCCAACCTGACCCTGTGGAAAGGCTGCAAAGGTGTGTCGGCTGAAGACGCCAGCGGCAACTACATGTACTACGGCGTACGTGAGTTCGGCATGAGCGCCATCATGAACGGCGTTTCCCTGCACGGTGGCCTGGTGCCTTACGGCGCGACCTTCCTGATGTTCATGGAATACGCCCGCAACGCCGTACGCATGGCTGCGCTGATGAAGAAGCGTGTGATCCATGTGTACACCCACGACTCCATTGGCCTGGGCGAAGACGGCCCGACGCACCAGCCGGTCGAGCAATTGACCAGCCTGCGCACCACGCCGAACCTGGACACCTGGCGCCCAGCCGACGCGGTGGAGTCCGCCGTGGCCTGGAAGCACGCCATCGAGCGTAAAGACGGCCCTTCGGCGCTGATCTTCTCGCGTCAGAACCTGCAACACCAAGTGCGTACCGACGCGCAGATTGCCGACATCGCCCGTGGCGGTTATGTGCTGAAAGACTGCGCGGGCGAGCCGGAACTGATCCTGATCTCCACCGGTTCCGAAGTGGGCCTGACCGTTCAGGCCTACGACAAGCTGACCGAGCAAGGCCGCAAGGTGCGTGTTGTTTCGATGCCCTGCACCAGCGTGTTCGAAGCCCAGGACGCCGGCTATAAGCAATCGGTTCTGCCGCTGCAAGTCGGCGCGCGTATCGCCATCGAAGCGGCTCACGCCGACTACTGGTACAAGTACGTGGGCCTGGAAGGCCGCGTGATCGGCATGACCACCTACGGTGAGTCGGCGCCGGCGCCAGCGTTGTTCGAAGAGTTCGGCTTCACCCTGGAAAACATCCTGGGTCAGGCTGAAGAGCTGCTGGAAGACTAAGGCTGTAAATTGGGGTGGCTGTGCTGGCCCCTTCGTGAGCAAGCCCGCTCCCACATTTGGAATGCATTTCAACTGTGGGAGCGGGCTTGCTCGCGAAGGCGGCGGCACATTCACCTCTTTACCCACGGTAATCGAGAACCTCATGCCTCAACCGCGTCCCTACAAAGTTGCACTCAACGGCTACGGCCGCATTGGTCGTTGCGTCTTGCGTGCTCTGTTCGAGCGAGGGGCGGCGGCCGGGTTTGAAATTGTGGCGATCAACGATCTGGCCGACATGGCCAGCATCGAATACCTGACACGCTTTGACTCCACCCACGGCCGGTTCCCAGGCGAAGTGCGGGTTGAGGGCGATTGTCTGCACATTAATGGCAACTGCGTGCAGGTCTTGCGCAGTGCCACCCCCGAAGGTATCGACTGGAAAGCACTGGGCGTCGACCTGGTGCTGGAATGTTCCGGTGTCTATCACACCCGCGCCGACGGCCAGCGTTTTCTCGACGCCGGCGCGCCGCGTGTGCTGTTTTCCCAGCCGATGGCCAGCGAGGCGGATGTCGACGCCACCATCGTCTACGGCATCAATCAGGATTGCCTGACCGGTGATGAGCTGCTGGTGTCCAACGCCTCCTGCACTACCAACTGCAGCGTGCCGTTGTTGCGTTTGCTGGATCAGGCGATCGGCCTGGACTACGTGTCGATCACCACGATTCACTCGGCGATGAACGACCAGCCGGTGATCGACGCCTATCACCATGAAGACTTGCGCCGTACGCGTTCGGCGTTCCAGTCCGTGATTCCGGTGTCCACCGGCCTGGCTCGCGGTATCGAAAGATTGTTGCCGGAACTTGCCGGGCGAATCCAGGCCAAAGCCGTACGGGTGCCGACGGTGAATGTGTCCTGCCTGGACATCACCATGCAAACCGTCAGCGACACTGATGCGACGGAGGTCAACCGGATCCTGCGCGACGCCGCCACCAGCGGCCCGCTCAAAGGCTTATTGGCCTACACCGAGTTGCCCCACGCCAGTTGTGATTTCAACCATGACCCGCATTCGGCGATTGTCGATGCCAGCCAGACCCGCGTTTCCGGCCCGAGGCTGGTGAACATCCTGGCCTGGTTCGATAACGAATGGGGTTTTGCCAACCGCATGTTGGATGTTGCGGAACATTATCTGCACATCGCCTCTAAACAACCTCAACAGTAATTCAGGAACTGCGACCCATGACCGTGTTGAAGATGACCGACCTCGATCTGCAAGGTAAGCGCGTACTGATTCGCGAAGACCTCAACGTCCCCGTCAAGGACGGTGTTGTCGCCAGCGATGCGCGAATCCTGGCCTCGCTGCCGACCATCAAGCTGGCCCTGGAAAAAGGCGCGGCCGTCATGGTCTGCTCCCACCTGGGTCGTCCGACCGAAGGTGAGTTCTCCGCTGAAAACAGCCTCAAGCCTGTCGCCGACTACCTGAGCAAAGCCCTGGGCCGCGACGTGCCGTTGGTGGCTGACTACCTGGGTGGCGTCGACGTCAAGGCCGGCGACATCGTGCTGTTCGAGAACGTGCGCTTCAACAAGGGCGAGAAAAAGAACAGCGACGAACTGGCCCAGCAATACGCGGCGCTGTGCGACGTGTTCGTGATGGACGCATTCGGTACCGCTCACCGCGCTGAAGGTTCGACCCACGGCGTGGCCAAGTTCGCCAAGGTGGCAGCTGCTGGCCCGTTGCTGGCTGCTGAACTGGACGCACTGGGCAAGGCCTTGGGCGCTCCGGCGCAACCGATGGCCGCCATCGTGGCCGGCTCCAAGGTGTCCACCAAGCTGGATGTGCTCAACAGCCTGAGCCAGATCTGCAACCAGTTGATCGTCGGCGGCGGCATCGCCAACACCTTCCTGGCCGCAGCCGGTCATCCGGTGGGCAAATCCCTGTACGAGCCGGACCTGCTGGATACCGCCCGCGCCATCGCCGCCAAGGTCAGTGTGCCATTGCCGGTAGACGTGGTCGTCGCCAAGGAGTTCGCCGAAAGCGCAGAAGCCACCATCAAGCTGATCGCTGATGTGGCCGCCGACGACATGATCCTGGACATCGGCCCGCAAACCGCGGCCAACTTCGCCGAACTGCTGAAAGCCTCCCAGACCATCCTGTGGAACGGCCCAGTCGGCGTGTTCGAATTCGACCAGTTCGGTAACGGCACCAAAGTGCTGGCCAAAGCCATCGCTGAAAGCTCGGCATTCTCCATCGCGGGCGGTGGCGACACCCTGGCGGCCATCGATAAATATGGCGTTGCTGACCAGATCTCCTACATTTCTACCGGTGGCGGCGCATTCCTCGAATTCGTCGAAGGCAAAGTACTGCCGGCCGTTGAAGTGCTGGAAACCCGAGCCAAAGGCTGAGGCTCGTGATCCGGAAAAGGAGTATTCCCATGATCAAGTCGTTGGCACTGGTGATCGCAGCGGGCCTGTTGGCCGGCTGCGGCAGCACGCCAAGCGCGGCCCCGGAGGCAGGTAACCCTGCGCCGGGGCAGCCGAAAAAAAGCTGCTACCAGGCGGACTGGCAGGCCGAGACCATGCCGGTGATCAACAAGCGCATCGGCAACGAACGCTTGGAGAAATACGACGCCGCGCCCAACGGTCAGGAACAGGGGTGCCCTTGACGGGTCTGATCAACTGGCGGCCGTGGGCCGCCCTACGAGGATTGGCAATGAAAGGCGTTTTCGCCCTGGCAGCCGTGGCCCTGTTGGCCGGCTGCAGCAGCATGAACATGTTCACCAGCAAGGCCGAGCCTGCCGACAAGTGGACTACCTGGACCTGCGACAGCAAGGCCGAGGTCAACTGGCGCTTTGCTAATCAGGCTAAATCCGAGGTGGACGTACGCCTCGGTGGTTCCGACCAGGTTTATCGCCTTAAACAGGACGTTGCCGCTTCGGGCGTGCTGTATGCCAACGACCAACTGGCGTTTCACACAAAAGGTGAGGAAGGCCTGGTTTACTGGGTGGCCACCGACGATTTGATCGGCCGTGGTTGCAAAGCCCAGTAGTGGGATCAATGAAGATCAAATGTGGGAGCTCCCTCGCCACAGCAAGCCAGCTCCCACATGATTCGGTTCCAGATTGGAATTTGGGTCAACCTATTAGCAATAACGATTCAGCAGGCCAAGGCTCAACCCCTTGATCTGCAATAACTTGAATAGCAGCCACCGCTACGGCAGGCTTGCACGATTAACGACCCTCGACCGGGAGAGACAACACAATGGCACTTATCAGCATGCGTCAAATGCTGGACCACGCAGCCGAGTTCGGCTACGGCGTCCCAGCCTTTAACGTCAACAACCTTGAGCAGATGCGCGCCATCATGGAAGCCGCTGACAAGACCGACTCCCCCGTGATCGTCCAGGCTTCGGCCGGTGCCCGCAAATACGCCGGCGCGCCGTTCCTGCGTCACCTGATCCTCGCGGCCATCGAAGAATTCCCGCACATCCCGGTGTGCATGCACCAGGACCACGGCACCAGCCCTGACGTGTGCCAGCGCTCCATCCAACTGGGCTTCAGCTCGGTCATGATGGACGGCTCCCTTGGCGAAGACGGCAAGACCCCAACCGACTACGAGTACAACGTACGCGTGACCCAACAAACCGTCGCCATGGCCCACGCCTGCGGCGTGTCGGTTGAAGGCGAGCTGGGCTGCCTGGGTTCCCTGGAAACCGGTATGGCCGGTGAAGAAGACGGCATCGGCGCCGAAGGCGTGCTGGATCACAGCCAAATGCTGACCGACCCGGAAGAAGCTGCAGACTTCGTGAAGAAGACCCAAGTGGACGCCCTGGCTATCGCCATCGGCACCAGCCACGGCGCCTACAAGTTCACCAAGCCACCGACCGGCGACGTGCTGGCCATCGACCGTATCAAGGAAATCCACAAGCGCATCCCTAACACCCACCTGGTGATGCACGGTTCTTCCTCGGTCCCGCAAGAGTGGCTGGCGATCATCAACCAGTACGGCGGCGACATCAAAGAAACCTACGGCGTACCGGTTGAAGAAATCGTCGAAGGCATCAAGTACGGCGTGCGCAAGGTCAACATCGACACCGACCTGCGCCTGGCATCCACCGGCGCCATGCGTCGCCTGATGGCCACCAACCCAAGCGAATTCGACCCGCGTAAGTTCTTTGGCGCCACCGTAACCGCGATGCGTGATGTGTGTATCGCACGTTATGAAGCGTTTGGTACTGCCGGTAATGCTTCGAAGATCAAGCCGATCTCGTTGGAAGCGATGTACCAGCGGTATTTGAAGGGTGAGTTGAACGCTAAGGTGAATTGAGCCTTAGACGTTTAAAAAGAAGCCCGCAGTGATGCGGGCTTTTTTGTGCCTGCCTTTGTAGGAGCTGGCTTGCCGGCGATCGTGGGCTACCACTCAACATATCTGTGACTGACACGCCGCAATCGCCGGCAAGCCGGCTCCTACAGGTATTGAGGCCGCTTTCACTCGTGATCAATATCCAACTTAGCAAACGTCACCCTTGCCCCCTCCTTGCTGTTCCCGCTGTTGTCCTGCACATACACCCCCGCCTTGAAATACAACGGCTTCGCGCCCCACGCCGCGCCGATGCGTTCGTTCCATTCCCCGTCGGCGGCATACACGCTTAACAGTCCGGCTTTGTTCAAGTTGATGACGTAAGTGAAGCTTTTCTCCAGCGGCACATTCGACGCCACGATGATCACCCGCCCTTCATCCTCATCCGGGCGCATGCGCACTTTGGCGACGATGTTGCCGGTCTGGGTCTTCTCCTTGAATTGGTATTCAAGCTTGATCAGCGGCTTCTGGCTGTCAAAGGCGTGAATCTGTCCGATCACGATCTTACCCGTGGAGGGCACCTGGTTGACGGTCAGGGTCGCACGCAGGAAGTTGTCGGCATCCGGGTAGGTCCAGTTGCGCAGGCGCCCATCGGCGTAGGTCTCTCGCAGTTCGCTGCGCGGGTAGATGGCGTTTTCGGTGCGGCTGCCGGTCACCGGGGTCCAGAATTGCACGTTGCTGCCTTCGGCCTGGAAATATTGGTCCTTGAAGCCGCTGAGCAGTTTCGGGGTGTCGATGGTCGCGGGTGGCGAGCCGACCGGAATGCTCAGGTTCCAGGTAGAGAGGTCGATCATGGCGTTGGCCTTTTACAGAGGGTGAAAGCTTTAGCCCGGGGGCTCACAGGTTCTTTATAGGCGCTGGCGGCTCACTTGTTAAACGGCTGATGGCGATTTATTGGCGTCAAGGGAATGCCAAAAAGCCATGTTTCCCGTGAATCGGGGCCTGCAGGGGTTGACCGTTAGTCGGCTTCCTGAGCTTTGGGTCAATGATGGCACCCGCGTCACTTCTGATTTTCGGGAACCGGGGCTAGAGTGAGGCCTCAGCGTTTGTCCGGGTTTTCTCTCAGAAATGACCGGAAGCACCCCAAGGAAGAGACGTAGCATGGATGGCGCCCCACACCACGGCGATGGCAGTTCGGTTCTTCTGGTGGTCGACGACTACCCGGAAAACCTGGTCAGCATGCGCGCGCTGTTGCACCGCGATGACTGGCAGGTCGTCACCGCCAGCTCCGGTGTGGAGGCCTTGGAGCTGTTGCTGGCGCACGAAGTCGACCTGGTATTGCTCGATGTGATGATGCCTGGCATGGACGGCTTTGAAGTCGCACGGTTGATGCGCGGCAGCCAACGCACCCGCATGACGCCGATCATTTTCCTCAGTGCCCATGCGCAATCCCCATCTGCGGTGCTGGAAGGTTATGCCAGTGGCGCCATCGACTACCTGCTCAAACCCTTCGACCCCAATATTCTCAAGCCCAAGGTCCAGGCGTTGCTGGAGCACCAGCGCAACCGCCGTGCGTTGCAGCGCCTGAGCCATGACCTGGAGTCCGCCCGCGCCTTTAATGCCTCGGTGTTGGACAACGCTGCCGAAGGCATCCTGGTGGTGAGTGAAGAGGGCGTGATCGAGTACGCCAACCCGGCCATTTCGCGCCTGCTCAACGCGACGCTCCAGGAGCTGCAAGGTCGGGAGTTCCTGGGTTTCCTGCAAAAACCCCATGTGCCCGTGTGGCTGGAGTCGCAGATGATGGCCGGGTATCGCAAGGGCGAGACCTGGCGCCTGCACGACGCCATCTTGCGTACCGATCGCGGCCAGCAGGTACCGGTGGCCATGTCCTGTGCGTCGCTGCCGGCCGAGCGCAAGGCGATGGTGGTGACGGTGCTGGACATGTCCGAGGTGCGCCACCTGCATCAGCAACTGGAGTTCCAGGCTGTGACCGACCCGCTGACTGGCCTGCTCAACCGGCGCGGGTTTTACCAAGCGGTGGAAAACACCTTGCTGCGCAACGAACGGAGCGAACAGTCCCTGGTCTTGCTGTACCTGGACCTGGATGGCTTCAAGCGGGTCAATGATTCGCTGGGCCATGACGCCGGTGACCGGGTGCTGCGCTGGGTGTCGGAGCAGTTGCAAAGCTGCCTGCGCTCCTATGATGTGCTGGGGCGGATGGGCGGTGATGAATTCACTGCGTTGCTGGAGCTGGAATTTCCCGAGCAGGCAGCCAAGATTGCGGAAAAACTGATCGAACGGGTGTCGGTGTGCCAGCAGGTCGAGGGGCTGGATGTGATGCTAGGGGTCAGCATTGGCATCGCGACGTTCCCCGACTGCGGCTCGGACCTGAACGGCTTGCTGCGGGCCGCTGACATCGCCATGTACGAGGCCAAGCGTGCGGGGCGTCAGCAATATCGCTATTACGATCAGGAAATGAACGGCCGCGCCCGCTCGCGCCTGATGCTTGAAGACAGTGTGCGCACGGCCATCCAGAACAAGGACTTCACCCTGGTCTACCAGCCTCAGGTGGCCCTGGCCGATGGGCGGTTGCGCGGCGTCGAGGCGCTGTTGCGCTGGCAGCACCCCAGCGTCGGCGATGTGCCGCCCGGGCTGTTTCTGCCCCTGCTGGAAGAAGCGCGGCTGATCAGCCAGCTCAGTGCGTGGATCTACCAGCAAGTCGCGGCCCAGCGCCAGGCCTGGCAAGTCAGCTTCGACAGCGAGCTGGTGCTGAGCGTGAGCCTGAGCAGCAGCCAGTTCAACATGCCCAACCTGGCCAACCAACTGCAGCAGGTGCTCGAACGACATGGGCTGCAGGGGCGGCAGTTGGAGGTGGAAATCAGTGAAGACAGCTTGATGAGCAACCTTGAAGAGTCGACCAAGCAACTGCGGCTGCTGCGCCAGATCGGCGTGCGGACCGCCCTGGATGACTTCGGTTGCGGCCATTGTTCATTGGCCCATTTGCGCGACCTGGAGTTCGATACCCTCAAGCTGGACCCGCGCCTGGTGGCGCGCCTGCCGGCCTCGGCGCGGGATGCGGCGTTGGCGCGCAGCATTATTGAGCTGTGTGGGCATTTTGATGTGCTGGTGGTGGCCGAGGGGGTCGAGACGCTGGAGCAATCCCAGTGGCTCAAGGCCAACGGTTGCCCGTTTATCCAGGGGCCACTGGCGGCGCAGCCGCTGATGGCAGAGGAAGTGGCGGGCTGGTCGTCCCCGCGCCTGCGCTGAATTCGCTACACTGGCGCCCATTCGAATTCTGTTGCAGAGCCCATGACCGTCCTGAAATACCTCCAGGCCTATCCCGCCGCGCTCCAGGAGCAGGTGCGCCAGCTGATCGCCAAGGACCAGTTGGGCGACTACCTGGAAAAGCGCTACCCCGAGCGCCACGCTGTGCAGAGCGACAAGGCCCTGTACGCCTATGCCCTGGCCTTGAAGCAGGAACACCTGCGCAACGCGCCGGCCATCGACAAGGTGCTGTTCGACAACCGCCTGGACCTGACCCACCGCGCCCTCGGCCTGCACACCACGATTTCACGGGTACAGGGCGGCAATCTCAAAGCCAAGAAAGAGATTCGCATCGCCTCGTTGTTCAAGGAGGCGGCGCCGGAGTTTTTGCGCATGATCGTGGTGCACGAACTGGCGCACTTCAAGGAATCGGACCACAACAAGGCGTTCTACAAACTCTGCGACTACATGATGCCGGGCTACCATCAGGTGGAATTCGACCTGCGGGTGTACCTCACGTATCGCGACCTGCAGGGCAAACCCTGACCGCACAAGGCGACCACCATGGATGTGAGCAAGACAAAGAGCAGCTTCTACCGCCGCCTGTACGTGGCCTACCTGATCGACAGCGGGCTGGCCAGCAGCGTGCCTGCGCTGACCGACGTGACCGGCATGCCCCGGCGTACGGCGCAGGACACGATAGCGGCGTTGGCCGACCTGGATATCGTGTGTGAGTTCGAACAGGAAGACGGCGCCCGCAACCATGCGGGGCACTATCGGATTCGCAGCTGGGGGGCGATTGACCGGGGGTGGATTGAGGCGAATCTGGCGTCGGTGAAGCAGGTGTTGGGGTATCCCTGAAGCCCGACGGTGATCGCACCGCCGCCATCGCAGGCAAGCCAGCTCCCACCTTTAGATGGGTGAACACAGTCCAGATGGGGAAGCCCCCACCTTTTGATGTGTGAACACTATCCAAATGTGGGAGCTGGCTTGCCTGCGAAGAGGCCCTCAGTCGCGCCGCATACCAATGTGTGGAATATCATCCTCAAGGTATTCCTCACCCGCCACCACAAATCCATACCGCCCGTAATACCCCTGCAAATGCGCCTGGGCTGATAGAAAAATGGGCGTCTCGGGCCAGATATCCTCAATGCGCTTGAGTGTTTCTTCCATCATCCGATGCCCCAGCCCTGTGCCACGCGCCACGGGCGCCACAATCACCCGGCCTATCACCACGTCACCGCCTTGGGACTCCGGGTCCAGCAAGCGCAGGTAAGCCACCAGCTTGTCGTCCTGCCACGCCATCAAGTGATGGGTGTCGCCCGAGAGGTCTTGCCCGTCGAGGTCCTGGTAAACGCATTTCTGCTCGACGACGAAAACCTCATTGCGCAGGCGAAGGATGGCGTACAGCTGGTCCTTGCCCAGGTCATCGTGGTGTTTGCAGACCCATTCGACTGTCATGGTGTGCTCTCTTATGAAGTGTCTGTATCGATAGTAAGCGTGGCGAGCGGCGCTGTCTAAATCTGGCTTTTTTGTGAATAGCGTCAATTTGCCATCATTCTGTGCATTCGCCGCTGACTTCTTTGTGTAATCTGCAATGCAGTCTCATTGATGAGCTACTGTTAGAACCTCAGGTTGAGCCTGAGCTCAGGCCAACGCCTGCCCGCCAAGGACTTTGAGCATGCCGCGATTTTCTCGTGCCGTTGCTTTGATTGGAATGTTGCTGCTGGCAACACCGGTGCTTGCACAGCGTCTGCGCCTGGTAGCGGATGCCTGGCCTCCCTTTACCGATGCCACCTTGATCAATGGCGGCCTGGCCACCGACATCGTGACCACGGCCCTGGCCCGTGCCGGGTATGCCAGTGACTTCGAACAGGTGCCCTGGGCCCGCGCGCTGATGGGCGTGGGGGACGGACGCTACGACGTGCTGGTCAATGCCTGGTACGACGATGCCCGCACCCAGCTGGGGCAGTTTTCCGGCGAATACCTGCTCAACCGCGTGCGTTTCATCAAGCGCCGCGACGACCCCATCGACTACCAGAATCTGGAGCAACTGCACGACGAATCGATTGCCGTGGTGCGCGGCTATGCCTATTCGCCAGCGTTCGACCAGGACACCCAATTGCAAAAAGTACCGGTGCATAACTTCGCCATGGCCGTGCGCATGCTGGCGGCGCAGCGTGTGCGGCTGACGGTGGAAGATGAGTACGTGGCCCGTTACTATCTGGCGCGGGAGTCACCGCGCGTGCGCAATGCGGTGGAGTTCGTGCCCAAGCCCTTGACTGAAAACAGCCTGCATATCCTGGTGAGCCTGAAGAACCCGCAGCATGAGCAGATCGTGGCCAGCTTCGACCGGGAAATTGCCAAGATGAAGGTCGATGGCAGCTATGAGCGGTTGATGAAGGAACATGGGATGTAGGGCCCTTAGGGCCTCTTCGCGAGCAAGCCCGCTCCCACATTGAACCACGTACATCATTTGGAATGCGGTCGAATGTGGGAGCGGGCTTGCTCGCGAAAGCGATCTAAGCCTCGCTGGTATCCTTGATCAAATGCGCCGCCAACGTGCGCAACGGCCCCAACTGCCGACAGATCAACGCCAACTGCGTCTGCACCAACCGCTGCCCTTCATCGATCTCATCGGGCATCTGCTCAAGGTCCGCCGCCAAGGCTTCCTCCGCATCACTCTGAATCGCAATCGGCTGTTTGTTCGCCAGCCCCGTGGCGATCTCATCAATACTCGCCGCCAATGAGTTGCCCGCGCCGTCGATCAAATGCTCGCGCACTTCGGCCGGCAATTGGGTTTCCCGGTGTGCGCCCAGGCCAGACAAATAGCTCAGCAAGGTGTGGGACAACACCAGGAAGCGGAAGCCCACGTCGGCCTCCTTCCGGAAATGCCCCGGCTCCATCAGCATGTTGGCCAGGGTGGTCGACAGCGCGGCATCGGCGTTGTGTGCGTTACGGCGGGCCAGGCGATAGGCCAGGTCGTCGCTCTTGCCGGCCGCATATTGCTGCATGATTTGCCGCAGGTAGATGCTGTTGCACGTCAGGGTATTGGCCAGCACCTTGTTCAGGCGGCGGCCTTGCCAGTCCGGCAGGAACAGGAACACCGCCAGGCCGGCAATCAGGCTGCCCAGCAAGGTATCGAACAGCCGTGGCAGGAACAGCCCGTAGCCATCACCCACCTGGTTGAAGCAGAACAGCACCATCAAGGTGATCGCCGCCGTGGCCAGGGTGTAGCGGGTGGTACGGTTGATAAAGAACACCAGGCCTGCGGCGATGGCGAACAGCGATTGCACCAGCGGGCTTGGGAACAGGTCGAACAGCGCCCAGGCCACGGTCAGGCCGATGGCGGTGCCGACGATCCGCTGGCCAAGCTTGCGCCGGGTGGCGCCGTAGTTGGGCTGGCACACGAACAGGGTGGTGAGGATGATCCAGTAGCCTTGGGACGGGTGGATCAAATGCACCATGCCGTAGCCGACACTTAGTGCCAGCGGCAGGCGCAGCGCATGGCGGAACAGGAGCGAAGTTGGCGTGAGCTGGGTGCGCAGGCGCGTCCACATTTCCTTGAGGTTGCGCGGCGCACGGTCGAGCAGGCTGCTGTCGGTGGCGTCGGCCAGGGAATCGGGGTTGCTCGCGTCGCCCAGCAGGCGGTCGAGGGTGGACAGGTTGGCGGCCAGGGCACGCAAGGAACGCAGCAGCCCGCGCCAGGCCGGGTTGCTCTGGATGCGCAGGTGTTCCAGGGAGGCGTTCAGGTCGCCCAGGGCCTCGGCAAAACTGTCGTCATAGATGAACGGCTGGCGCAGCTGGATCGACTCGGCCAGGGTCTGGCAGGCCTTGCCTTGCTGGCGCAGCAGGCGCTGGCAGCGGAACAGCACATCGCTGTGGAAGAAGGCTTCGGCCAGGGCGTTGTAGGGGTAGTGCGAGGAACTGGCGCGCTCGTGGATGTCCTGGGCCAGGAAGTACAGCTTCAGGTAGCGGCTGACCTTCGAGCCTGGGCGACCATTGCCCACGCGGTGCAGGATGATTTCCTTCGCCGCATTCAATGCTGCGACCACACGGCCGTTTTGCTGGGCCAGATCCAGGCGGCGTGCTTCCACGTCCAACTGGCGGATCGGCTCGAACAACGACGACTTGAGCTTGAGGTAGCGCCCCAGCTCGCGGAACAACCGCGCCAGGCTCTGTTGCACCGGCTGGTTGGAAAACAGCGCCTGCCACAACACCGACAGCACGCCGTACCAGGCGGCGCCGGCCACCAGCAGCAAGGGCTCGTGCCAGAAGTCGGTCACCGCGCCGCCACGCTGGTCCACACCGATCATGGTGTACACCGACAGGATCAGCGTCGCCGAGGCAATCGCGCCGTAGCGTTCGCCCAAGGCGCCAAGCATGGTCAGGCAGAAGCTGGCCAGGGCCAGGGCGATCGCGAAGATCCAGGGGTAGGGAAACAGCAGCTCCACCGACAGCGCGGCGATGCTGAAACACACCAGCGTCACCGCCAGGGCGTTGAGGCGGCCTTGCCAGCTGTCGTCGGTCTCGGCCAGGGCGCTGGCGATAATCCCCAGGAACAGCGGGATCAGCAGTGTCATTTCATCCTGATACCAGCACAGCGCCATGCTGCCGGTGAGGGCGATGAATACCCGAACGCTGTAACTGAATTTATCCAGCGCCCACAGGCGCCGCATGGACTGCTTGAACGAGGTCGATGACATGAAGTCTGGAGTCTTCCGGGACGATGCCGCTAAATTGAGCCAGTAATGACGCCACGGCAAGCGCGGCGATCACATCTAACAGCAAAATTTATTGCACCCCTGCACCTGAATGTGGAATGCAGCCAATGTGGGAGCGGGCTTGCTCGCGAAGGCGGCGTGTCAGTCGGCACATGTATGACTGATCCACCGCCTTCGCGAGCAAGCCCGCTCCCACATTTTTACTGTGTTGATTCAGACAAATTGCGCCGCTGCATAGCCCGAAGCCCACGCCCACTGGAAGTTGAACCCGCCCAGGTGACCGGTCACATCCAGCACTTCGCCGATAAAATACAGGCCCGGGCTTTTCAGCGATTCCATGGTCTTGGACGACACTTCCCGCGTGTCCACGCCGCCTAGCGTGACTTCCGCCGTGCGATAACCCTCGGTGCCCGCAGGCACTAACTGCCAGCTGCCGAGCTTTTGCGCGATGTCCGCGATTTCGGCGTGGGTGTATTGCTTCATCGGCTTGGACGCAAACCAGGTTTCGGCCAGCAGGTTGGCCATCTTCTTGGTGAAGATCTCGCCCAGCAGGGTTTTCAGCTCACTGTTTGGGCGCTCGGCCTGTTGCTGTTGCAGCCAGGTGTGGGCGTCGTGGTCGGGCAGCAGGTTGATCTCGACCGTATCGCCGCTTTCCCAATACGAGGAAATCTGCAAAATTGCCGGCCCGCTCAGGCCGCGGTGGGTAAACAGGAGGTTCTCGCGAAAGCTCTGGCCGTTGCAGCTCACCAGGCAATCCACCGAAGTGCCAGACAGCTCGCCGCACAATTCCTTGAGTTGGTCGGTGATGGTGAACGGTACCAACCCGGCGCGGGTCGGCAGCAGCTCATGGCCAAACTGTTTGGCCACCTGATAACCAAATCCGGTGGCGCCCAGGGTGGGAATCGACAGGCCGCCGGTGGCGATCACCAGGGATTCGCAGCGCAACTCGCCCAAGGTGGTCTGCAACTGATAGCCGCCGTCGACCTTGGCAATTTCCTGGATCGAGGTGTCCAGGTGCAGGTCCACGCCGACCTGGATGCACTCGTCGAGCAGCATGCCGAGGATGTCACTGGACTTGTTGTCACAGAACAGCTGGCCGAGCTTCTTCTCGTGGTACGGCACGCCGTGCTTGGCCACCAGCCCGATGAAGTCCCACTGGGTATAGCGGGCCAGGGCGGATTTGCAGAAGTGCGCGTTCTGCGACAGGAAGTTGGCCGGCTCGGTGTACATATTGGTGAAGTTGCAGCGGCCACCGCCGGACATCAGGATCTTCTTGCCGGCCTTGTTCGCATGGTCGATCAGCATCACCTTGCGCCCACGCCCGGCAGCGGTCAGCGCGCACATCAAGCCTGCGGCGCCGGCGCCAATGATCACAACTTCGGTCGAGCGCACAGCAATGTCCTCACAAAAACTTAATATGAAATGTAATCAAATGTGGGAGCTGGCTTGCCTGCGATAGCGCCGGTGAATTCACCATCGCTATCGCAGGCAAGCCAGCTCCCACATTGATTCGGTTCCCACAGTAAATAGGTGGGATTCTTACAAGATCCGCACGCGCAACGAACGGCCCTTGATCTTGCCGTCGTTCAAGCGCTGCAACGCCTGCTTGGCGATCCCGCGTTCCACGGCCACGAACGCCTGGAAATCAAAGATCGCGATCTTGCCCACCTGGGCACCCGGAATCCCGGCTTCACCGGTCAGTGCACCCAGGATGTCACCCGGG
Source organism: Pseudomonas sp. TE24901 (assembly GCF_054058375.1). Classification (NCBI taxonomy): domain Bacteria; kingdom Pseudomonadati; phylum Pseudomonadota; class Gammaproteobacteria; order Pseudomonadales; family Pseudomonadaceae; genus Pseudomonas; species Pseudomonas sp. TE24901. The sequence goes on along the minus strand of NZ_JBSSAF010000001.1, from coordinate 176,518 downwards.
CGAACCTTGTCTTTACGGCCAGCCGCGATGCACAGGGTGCTCATCTGTGGCAGCAACGGACCACCGCTTTGCGGTTTGAGGTTGTCCAGTTGGTCCCAGTTCAGCGGGGTTTTCTGCAACTGCTCGATGGCCTGGGCGCGATGCGCTTCGGACGGCGCCACCAGGCTGATAGCGATGCCGGTCTCACCGGCGCGGCCCGTACGGCCCACGCGGTGGATGTGGATTTCCGAGTCGCGGGCCAGTTCGACGTTGATCACCATGTCCAGCGAGTCGATGTCCAAGCCGCGTGCGGCGACGTCGGTAGCAACCAATACCGAGGTGCTGCGGTTGGCGAACATCGCCAGCACCTGGTCGCGGTCGCGCTGTTCCAGGTCGCCGTGCAGGCCAACGGCGGAAATACCCTTGGCCGTCAGGTGATCCACGGTTTCCTGCACTTGCTGCTTGGTAAAGCAGAACGCCACGCAGGAGGCCGGACGGAAGTGCGCCAGTACCTTGGTCACGGCGTCCATGCGCTCTTCCGGCGAGATCTCGTAGAAACGCTGCTCGATCTGGTCATCGGAGTGGAACGCTTCGGCCTTCACCTGTTGCGGCGCGCGCATGAACTTGGAGGCCAACTGCTTGATGCTCACCGGGTAGGTGGCCGAGAACAGCAGGGTCTGGCGGCGTGGCGGGGTCTTGCTGATGATGTCTTCGATGGCGTCGTAGAAACCCATGTCGAGCATGCGGTCGGCTTCGTCGAGGATCAGCGTGTTCAAGCCGTCCAGTACCAGCGAGCCCTTGCGCAGGTGCTGCTGGATGCGGCCCGGGGTGCCGACGATGACGTGGGCGCCGTGTTCCAGGGAGGCGATCTGTGGGCCCAGGGACACGCCGCCGCACAAGGTCAGTACCTTGATGTTGTCTTCGGCACGGGCCAGGCGACGGATTTCCTTGGCAACCTGGTCGGCCAGCTCACGGGTCGGGCACATCACCAGGGCCTGGCAGCCGAAGTAGCGCGGGTTGATCGGGTTCAACAGGCCGATGCCGAAGGCGGCGGTCTTGCCGCTGCCGGTCTTGGCCTGGGCGATCAGGTCCAGCCCCTTGAGGATCACCGGCAAGCTTTGCGCCTGGATCTGCGTCATCTCGACATAACCCAGCGAGTCGAGGTTAGCCAGCATGGCGGCGGACAGGGGCAAAGTATTAAAAGCGGTGGCGATGGTAGTCACGGGACTGGCTCTGCAAAACAAAATGTCGCGCAGTGTACCAGTCTCAACGGAATTTCCCTGCAAGTTCTAGACGAGAAGCCTGTTAATGCTCGATGTCGTGCTCGCGGCTGACCACGCGTTTGCCATCGGTGGGCGACAGTTGCAGGAAGATCGCCGCCGCCAGCATTGCCATGATGCCCACGGTGAGGAAGGTCAATTGGAACGCGCCGAGCACGCTTTCCACGCCATCGTTGCCAGCCTCGGCAGTAAAACCGCCGAGCAGCGCACCGGCGCAGGCCACGCCGAGGCTCAGGGACAATTGCGCCACCACCGACAGCAAGCTGTTGCCGCTGCTGGCCTGGGCATCGTCCAGGTCGATCAGGGTGACGGTGTTCATCGCCGTGAATTGCAGGGAGTTGATCGCCCCCAGGATCGCCAGCATGCACAGCAGCAGCGGGTAAGGCGTGTGTTCGCTGACCAGGCCCATGCTGGCCAGCATGATGCCGAGGAACAAGGTGTTGCCGGTCAGCACGATGCGGTAGCCGAGCCGCTCGATCAGGGTGCGGGCGATGGACTTGGCGAACATGGCCGCTGCCGCCAGGGGCAACATGCTCATGCCCGCTTCCGACGGCGAGTAGCCCAGCGCCACTTGCAGCAGCAACGGCACCAGGAACGGCAGGGCGCCGCTGCCCAGCCGCGCGAACAGGTTGCCGAGGATGCCCACGGCAAAGGTGCGGGTCTTGAACAGCACCGGCGAGAACAACGGGTTATCGATATGCCCGGCTCGCAACCAATAGGCCGCCAGGCACGCCAGCCCGCCGAACAGCAGCAACATCACCCGCAGGTGCGGCAGGTGCAGTTCGCCCAGGCCTTCCATGGCGATGGTGATCAGCACCATCGCCGCGCCGAACAGCAGGAAACCCACGCTATCAAAACGCGTGCGTTCGCTGCCGCGCAGGTCGGGGATCAGTTTCCACACGGCGTAGCAACCGACCATGCCCACCGGCAGGTTGATCAGGAAGATCCAGTGCCAGGTCAGGTATTGCACCATCCAGCCGCCCATGGTCGGGCCGAGCAATGGGCCGAGCAGGCCGGGGATGGTAATGAAACCCATGATCCGCACGAGCTCGGAACGGGGGTAGGCACGCAGCACCACGAGCCTGCCGACCGGCAGCATCAAGGCACCGCCCAAGCCCTGGATGACCCGCGCACCCACCAGCATGGTCAGGCTGCTGGACAGTGCGCACAGCAGCGAGCCAAGGGTGAACAGCATGATGGCGCCAAAGAAGATCTTCTTGGTGCCGAAACGGTCGGCGACCCAGCCTGAGGCCGGGATCAGCAAGGCGACGGTGAGCATGTAGGCGATCACCACGCCTTGCATGCGCAGCGGGTTTTCCGCGAGGTCCCGGGCCATGGCCGGCAGTGCCGTGTTGAGGATCGTCCCGTCCAGCGACTGCATGAAGAAGGCAATCGCGACCACCCAGGGTAGCCAGCGGGCGGTCTTGGCATCGAGCGGGACGCGATTCGGCATGGAAAACCCTTTTGTTAGCAGGCTATGTGTCGGCGATTATGCGCCATCCGTCGCTCCTTTTCCCACTGGCGGTTCGTCTATATCTGACAACGCGGCGTCCTTGCCTACCAAGAAGTCCAACAGCGCACGGTGCACCGCCAAGGCGGACTCGCGGGACTCCAGGTCGAGCAAATGGCCGGTGTGCTCGGCCACGGCAAAACTGCTGCGCCCTACGTATTGCTTGAACAACTGCGCCTCGGCGGCCGGGGTGTATTCGTCCAGCGTGCCGTTGAGGAAATGCACCGGCGTTTCAATCTGCTTGAGGGCCGGCAGGTAGTTGCCATCACCCAAGGCCAGCACCTGGTGGATATGAAAGCGCGCCTGACGGTACTCCGTGGTGGCCATGCTCGACAGGTGGCGATGGTTGTTGCGCTTGAGCCGGGGTGACAGGTATTTGCCGACGGTCTCGTTGAGCAAATGACCCACGGCCGACTTGTCATCGGCCTCGATCAGCACGCGCACACGCTCCACGTAGTCGAGCATGGCCTTATTGAGGTTGGGCGCCAGGGCCATCACCACCGAGCTTTCGATGGAGGGCGGGTTGTGGGCCAGGGTCAGCAGCGTGGAGATGCCGCCCCAGGAGGCCGACACCAGGTGGTTGACCTCAAAGCGCTCCACCAGGGCGCGGAGCATTTGCACCTCGTCGTCCTTGGTCACCAGGTCGAGGTCGGTGTTGTATTCGCGCGAGTAGCCCGAAAAGGGCAGGTCGAACAGCAACACGTTGAAGTGTTCCGCCAGGCATTTGCTGGTGCGCGCAAACGAGCGGGTGGTGGACAGCGCGCCGTTGACCATCAGCACGGTTTTCTTTTGCGGGTCGTTACCCAGTTGCTCTATGTGAACGTTGTAGTGCTTGAACAGCCTTTCAATGACAAAACTTCCATGGTTCATGTCAACGCTCCAGCTTGCCCTTTCCCGGGCAAGGTCGTGCATCACTTGGTCTCAAGTGGTTTAAGGGCGGCGGGGTTGGAATTATTGTTACCGCACGGACGTGGCTAGGTGCCACTAACCGTTATAACGGGGAATCTGGAGGGGAACAACAGGCCGAATGGCCAAAGTATGGAGAAGGGAAGCGTCGTCGCCGTGACGGTAATTCCCCTGTAGGAGCCGGCTTGCCGGCGATGGCGTCCTTAAGCGTGGTGCTTGGCTTACGGGCCCTATCGCTGGCAAGCCGGCTCCTACAAGGGGTGGGTTACAGGGTTAGGGTCAGGCGTTTGACCAGGGCGCCCGGTAGGAGATTGGACGCGGTGTTGCGCTGGCCGTAGGTGCTGGCCGACAACAGCAGTTCCCGATCAGCGGTCAGGGCTTCGAGTTGCGAGCCGAGCAGGCTGTACACGCTGTCATCAAAACGCATGGTGCTGACCGGCGCCTTTATCTCGCCGTCTTCCACCCAGAACGTGGCGAAACGCGTCATGCCGGTCAGGCGGGCGGCGGGCAGGTCGGAGTAGTTCAGGTACCACAGGTTGCTGATGTACAACCCGGTGCCCAACTGCTTGAGGATATCGGCCTGGGCCAAGTCGCCTGCCGCCATCTGCAAGGCGCTGGGGGATTCATCGCTGCTGGCGCCGTTAGTGCTCAAGCCATATTCGGCAGCACTGCGCGAGTTGATCAACTGACCTCGCGCCTTGCCTGCATTGATCAGCGTGACATCGCCACGCGGGTAGCCTTCGGTGGAAAACGCCTGGCTCAGGGAACCACTGATCTGTTCATCCACCGTCACCAGCGGGCTCAGGGATTGCTCGCCGGCGTACAGCTTCTGCAACGAACTGCCTTTGCTGGCGATGGCCTGGGCAGAAAAACCACCCCAGGTGATGATGCTGATGATTTCTTCAATCGCCGCCGGGGCCAGGTAGGCGCGGTATTGCCCGGGTGCGAGGGTGTGCAGCGGTCGGCCAAGGAACTCAAGTCTCTCGCGGGCCTGCTGGAAGCGTTCGGCGAACTCGGCGCTGTCCCAGGTGTGCCCGGCGTAGCTGGCTTTTACCGCTTCGCCATTGGCGTGGAACAGGCTGAAATCAAAGTTGAAGCTATTGGCGCGATGCCAGCCGAACGCACCGTCGGAGCTGGCGAAGCCACGGCTGATGGGGCCAGCGGCGTAGAACCCGACCAGGTCAACACCTTCAGCAGCCTGGCTGATTTCCTCCAACACCCGGGCCAGGTCAGGCAGCGGTCGCGTTTGTTCGTTGTTACTTTGCCAGGCGTTGTGATTGAGCAGCAGGTACGGGTCCTCTGGCAGCAGCGGCAGCGTTTCGCGCAGCTGTTGCAGGCCATCGGCGAGGCGCTGACGGTCCAGCTCCGGCTCGCCGGACAGGGTAATGCCCAGGTCGGCGTGGCGGCCGTCATTGATCAGTTTCAGGTTGAGGCTGGCCTGTTGCACCTGGCCCGCCTGGCGCACCTTGGCGTGGTTGAAGCGCACGAACTCGGACGCTTCATCGGCATAACCCAGGTGGAATTGCTCGTTGTCGGTGATGGCGTGCTTGAGCCATTCCACCAATGCCTTGAAGTTGTTCATCAGGCGTCTCCCCCAAATACATCGACATCACTGAATACGCAGGCGGGCGAGGCATGGCCGACGCGGATCACCTGGTTGGGTTCGCCTTTGCCGCAGTTGGGCGTGCCCAGTACCTTGAAGGTGGTGGCGTCGCCGACCGCGCTGAGGTTGCGCCAGAAGTGCGCGGAAATGGCGCGGTAGTTGGGGTTCTTCACCACGCCTTTGAGCTCGCCGTTCTCGATCAACTGGCCCCACTCGCAGCCGAACTGGAACTTGTTGCGCGCATCGTCGATGGACCACGAACGGTTGGTCGACATCAGGATGCCGTTTTCCACACCGCCAATCAGTTGCGCAAGGCTCTGATCGCCGGCTTCGATATTCAGGTTGGCCATGCGGTCGATGGGCGCGCGGTTCCAACTGCTGGCACGGCTGTTGGCCACGCCGCTCATGCCCGAACGAAATTGCGACAATGCGCCGCCCAGCGGCTTGAGCAGCAGCCCTTCGCGGATCAGGAACTGCTTGCTGGCGGCGGTGCCGTCGTCGTCATGGCCGTAGCTGGCGAGTTGCTCCGGGATGTCCGGGTCGAAGGTCACGTTGAGTAGTTTGGAGCCGTATTGCAGGTGGCCGAAATCGCTGGCCTTCACAAAGCTGGTGCCGGCGTAGTTGCGTTCATCACCGAGAATGCGGTCCAGTTCCAGCGGATGGCCGATGGACTCGTGGATCTGCAGGATCATCTGGTCGGGCATCAGCAACAGGTCGCGCGGGCCGTTGGGCGTGTTGGGCGCGAGCAGCAGTTGCAGCGCTTCGTCGGCGATGCGCGGCGCGGCGCCCACCAGGCCGAAACGGCTGATCACATCAAAGCCGCCTTGCTGACCGAAGTTGCTGCCGCCCAGGGTGCGGGTCTGGCTGTCGTTGCCGTCGTAGGCGGTGACGTTGACGCCAGGGAACACAAAACGCTGGGCCTGGCGCAGTTCGGCGCCGGCGTTGTTGAGGTAGATCTGTTCGACGTGGGTCAGGCCGAGGCTGACTTCCCAGTTCACCAGGCGCTCATCCTTCGGCACGGCGGCCGACTCGCTGCCGAGCAATGCGTAGCAGTCGCTCAAGGAAGGGAAGGGCTGTTGAAGCTCGGGCGACAGGTAGTCGGCGACGTCGCTGGAGACGTGTTGATCGCGCAGGTCGAGCAGGGCGTGGGGCTTGATCTGCCGCGCTTGCTGTTCGGCGCGTTCGAGGGCGGCTTGCAGGCCCGCGAGGGAAATATCGTTAGTGGCGGCGTAGGCTTCGACGCCGTTGAGGCGCACGGTGAGCATCGCGCCTTCGTCGTGGCTCAGGTGGGGCGGCTCGGCGACGTTCTTGCGGACCGACAGGTATTGGCCGGATTCGCGGACGTAACGCAGCGAGAAGAATTCGGCGCGGGTGCGCAGGGCACTGAAGTGCTGCTTGAGTGTGGCGTGGTAGTCGAACATGGGGCCTTCCTTGTGGGCGGCTCGGCGCGGGCAGGCAAACAGAGTAGGCCTGGGCTGGGAGCTGATCAAGGAAAGGCGATCATTGTAGTGAGCGGGCTTACCCCGCGCTGGAGTGCGTAGCGCTCCCAAGATTTTGGGGCCGCTGCGCAGCCCAGCGCGGGGCAAGCCCGCTCACTACAAGAGATTGCGGTGTATCAGTTACTGTGCGATTTCACGCAGCGGCTTGCCACGCACCGGCGCATCGCCGGCCACGTAGTAGTCAGCGGTGCTGCGCGGCAGCGGCTGGCGGCCACGGATCTTGTCGGCGATTTTCTCGGCGATCATGATCGTCGGCGCGTTCAGGTTGCCGGTGGTGATGATCGGCATGATCGACGCATCCACCACACGCAGGCCCTGCATGCCATGCACGCGGCCTTCGCCATCCACCACCGCCATGTCGTCGGTGCCCATCTTGCACGAGCAGGACGGGTGGAACGCGGTTTCGGCGTGCTCGCGGATGAACTTGTCCAGTTGCTCATCGGTTTGCACGTCAATGCCCGGGCTGATTTCACGGCCACGGTATTGGTCCAGCGCCGGCTGTTGCATGATTTCACGGGTCAGGCGGATGCCGTCGCGGAATTCCTGCCAATCCTGCTCGGTGGCCATGTAGTTGAAGAGGATGCTCGGGTAGTCCCGTGGGTTCTTCGACTTCAGCTGGATGCGGCCACGGCTCGGCGAACGCATGGAACCCATGTGCGCCTGGAAGCCGTGCTCTTGCACGCCGTTGCTGCCGTTGTAGTTAATCGCCACCGGCAGGAAGTGGTACTGGATGTTCGGCCATTCGAATTCTTCACGGGTACGGATGAAGCCGCCCGCTTCGAACTGGTTGCTGGCGCCGATGCCGGTGCCGTTGAACAGCCACTCGGCACCAATCGCCGGTTGGTTGTACCAGAGCAGCGACGGGTACAGCGACACCGGTTGGGTGCAGGCGTATTGCAGGTACAGCTCAAGGTGGTCCTGCAGGTTTTCGCCGACGCCTGGCAGGTCGTGGACCACCGGGATGTCGAGGCTTTCCAGCAACTTGGACGGGCCAACACCGGAGCGTTGCAGCAGTTGCGGCGAACCGATTGCGCCGCTGCACACGATGACTTCTTTGCGTGCACGGGCTTCAACGCGCTCTTCGGCAGCGCCGATCAGGTAACGCACGCCAACGGCACGCTTGCCTTCGAACAGCACTTTGTCGCTGAGGGCGTGGGTGACGATGGTCAGCGTGGAGCGCTTCTTGGCGGTGTCCAGGTAACCGCGCGCGGTGCTGGCGCGACGGCCCTTCGGCGTGACGGTACGGTCCATCGGGCCGAAGCCTTCTTGCTGGTAGCCGTTCAAGTCTTCGGTACGCGGGTAGCCCGCCTGCACGCCGGCTTCAACCATGGCGTGGAACAGGGGGTTGTTGCCGGCTTTTGGCGTGGTCACGCTGACCGGGCCATCGCCGCCGTGCCAATCGTTCGGGCCGATGTCGCGGGTTTCGGCTTTACGGAAGTACGGCAGGCAGTCCAGGTAGGTCCAGTTTTCCAGGCCTGGCAGTTTTGCCCAGCCGTCGTAGTCCATCGCGTTGCCACGGATGTAGCACATGCCGTTGATCAGCGACGAGCCGCCCAGGCCCTTGCCGCGACCGCACTCCATACGGCGGCCGTCCATATGTGGCTCTGGATCGGTCTCGTAGGCCCAGTTGTAGCGGCGGCCTTGCAGCGGGAACGCCAGGGCGGCGGGCATTTGCGTGCGGAAGTCGAAACGGTAGTCGGGGCCACCGGCTTCCAGCAGCAGAACAGTGACGCCTTCGTCTTCGGTCAGACGGGTCGCCAGGGTATTACCGGCGGAGCCGGCACCCACAATGATGTAATCGTATTCTTGGGACATTGGATGCACCCTCTTTTGAGATAGTCAGGTCGGGCCTCATCGCGGGCAAGCCCGGCTCCCACAGGGGAATGCGTTCCCAATGTGGGAGCTGGCTTGCCTGCGATAGGGGCCTCACAGGCAATACAAAACTCGGGGTGTCAGAACACCGAGGCGTAATCGCCCAGCTCAACCTGTACCGATTTGATGCGGGTGAAGTTGTTCAGCGAGCTGATGCCGTTCTCACGGCCCACACCGGATTGCTTGTAGCCACCGACCGGCATCTTCGCGTCGGACTCGCCCCAGGCGTTGATCCAGCAGATACCCGCTTCCAGCTGATGAATCACGCGGTGGGCGCGGTTCAGGTCCCTGGTTACCAGGCCAGCGGCCAGGCCGAAGTCGGTGTCGTTGGCGCGACGGATCACTTCTTCTTCGGTCTCGTAGGTCAGGATCGCCATCACTGGGCCGAAGATTTCTTCACGGACGATGGTCATGTCGTCGGTGCAGTCGGTGAATACGGTCGGGGCCACGAAGGCGCCTTTGGCGAAATCGCCGTCGGTCAGGCGATCGCCGCCGCACAGCAGGCGTGCGCCTTGCTCTTTGCCCTTGGCGATGTAGCCCAGCACGCTTTCCATGTGCTGGAAGCTGACCAGCGGACCGAAGTTGGTGTTTTCGTCTTCCGGGTTACCGATGCGGATGCGCGCAACACGTTCAGCGATCTTGGCTTCGAACGCCGCTTGCAGGTGCTTGGGCACGAACACGCGGGTGCCGTTGGTGCAGACCTGGCCGGAGCTGTAGAAGTTGGCCATCATCGCGGTGTCGGCGGCGCGGTCGAGGTCGGCGTCGTCGAAGATGATCAGCGGGGACTTGCCGCCCAGTTCCATGGTCACGTCTTTGAGCGAGGAGCTCGACGCGCTGGCCATGACTTTCTTGCCGGTGTCGGTGCCGCCGGTGAAGGAGACTTTCTCGATACGCGGGTGTTCGGTCAGCCAGGTGCCGACTTCACGGCCGCTGCCGGTCAGTACGTTGAACACGCCTGCCGGAACGCCGGCTTCGGTGTAGATCTCGGCCAGTTTCAGGGTGGTCAGCGAGGTGACTTCGCTTGGCTTGAAGATCATCGCGTTGCCGGCGGCCAGGGCCGGTGCGGATTTCCACAGGGCGATCTGGATCGGGTAGTTCCACGCGCCGATACCGGCGACCACGCCCAGCGGCTCGCGGCGGGTGTAGACGAAGGCGGTGTCACGCAGCGGGATCTGCTCGCCTTCGATGGCGGGTACCAGGCCTGCGTAGTACTCCAGCACGTCAGCGCCGGTGACGATGTCTACGTACTTGGTTTCGGAAAAGGCTTTGCCGGTGTCCAGGGTTTCCAGGGCGGCCAGTTCATCGTTGCGCTCGCGCAGGATGTCGACGGCACGGCGCAGGATGCGGGAGCGCTCCATGGCGGTCATGGCGGCCCAGATTTTCTGGCCCTTTTCGGCGCTGACCACGGCACGTTCAACGTCTTCTTTCGTCGCGCGTTGCACTTGGGCGAGAACTTCACCGTTAGCCGGGTTGATGGCGTCGAAGGTGGCATCGCTGCCAGCGTCGCTGTAGCCGCCGTCAATGTAGAGTTTTTGCAGTTCGAAACGGGCCATAAAGTCCTCGCAAGTGCATAAGTGGTTGGCGTTAACCGCCGATCAATGGGCCATAAGGGTGTGGCAACACTGAGCGACAGCAGTTCAGGGGTTGAGCGGTTATGTGTGCTCTAACTCACCTGCTTGGCCAATTGGAAATCCATGTATTCGTAAGCGATCCGTTGCGCCTGCGCCGTGTCGAAAGCGTCTCCCGACAGGGCGCCGCGCAACCACAAACCGTCGATCAGGGCCGCCAGGCCTCGGGCTGCTTTACGTGCGTGCGGCAGCGGCAGCACTCGGCGGAACTGGCAGCACAGGTTGGAATACAGACGTTGATCGTTGATCCGCTGCAACCTGTGCAAAGACGGGTGGTGCATGCTGGTGGCCCAGAAGGCCAGCCAGGTTTTCATTGCCGGTCCGTTGACCTGGCTGGCGTCGAAGTTGCCCTCGATGATCACCTGCAGGTGGGCACGGGGGCTGTCGTCTGTCAGCGCTAGCCTGCGTTCGTGGACGTTCTCGATCAGCGCGTTCATCAGGTAACGCATGGTCGCTGCGATCAGGCCGTTCTTGTCCTGAAAGTAGTGACTGATGATGCCGTTCGACACGCCGGCCAAGCGGGCGATCAGCGCAATGCTGGCATCTCCCATCCCGACCTGATCGATGGCCGTCAACGTGGCCTCGATCAATTGCTGGCGGCGTATGGGTTGCATACCGACCTTGGGCATGTAGCACCTCTCCTTAGGCCTGCCGATGGGCGATAAACGTCCGTCGGCTTGATGGCCAGTCTATTTTGTTTTGATTGAACGTTCAATCAACAAAGAATAAGATCTGCGACAAATGGTCGCTGCCTACAGATGTTTCCTGCCTGTGAGCCGCGACAAATGACACCTGCAAAAACCCTTGGAACGCCCTGCCTACCGGTTCGGTGGGGGCTCAAGGATTTTCGGGGTGTCTTTATAACACCCGTCCGTCGACTGCCGAAAAATCGATGTCCCGGGATAACCGTTGCCTTGTGTTTCTCTCTCGCACTGCCCGGAGCATCTGCGCCATGAGTTCTGCCTCTCTTATAAAGACCCCGCCGGAAAAGGTCCGGGTCAACGGTTGGGTGTTCTACACCTCCACCGCGCTGATTCTGTTGTTGACCGCCATTCTGATCATCGCCCCGCAGGAGGCCGGGCGCATGCTCGGCGTTGCACAGGCCTGGCTTTCCAAAAGCTTCGGCTGGTACTACATGGTGGTCATCGCCGCCTACCTCGTGTTCGTGGTGGGCCTGGCGTTTTCGTCCTACGGCAAGTTGAAACTGGGCAGCAAGGACGACACCCCGGACTTCAGCTACGGCGCCTGGGCCGGCATGCTGTTCTCGTCCGGTATCGGCATCTCGCTGCTGTACTTCGGTGCGTCCGAGCCTTTGGACCACTACTTCAACCCGCCTGAAGGCGCCGCCGCCAGCAATGGCGCCGCGCGCCAGGCGCTGCAACTGACCTTCCTGCACTGGGGCCTGCACGGCTGGGCGATCTACGCCCTGGTCGGCCTGGCCGTGGCGTACTTCGCGTACCGCCACAACCAGCCGCTGGCCTTGCGCTCGGCACTCTACCCACTGGTGGGCGAGCGTTGGGTGAAAGGTGCAGCCGGCCATGCGGTGGACGGCTTCGGCATGTTCGTGACGCTGCTGGGCCTGGTGACCAACCTGGGCATTGGCTCGATGCAAGTGTCGTCGGGGCTTGAAAACCTGTTCGGCATGCAGCACAGCAACACCAACCTGCTGATCGTGATCATCGTGATGAGCACCGTGGCGACCATCGCCGCCGTGTCGGGTGTGGAGAACGGCATTCGCCGCCTGTCCAACCTCAACATCGTGCTGTTCAGCGGTTTGCTGATCTTTGTGCTGCTGTTCGGCCCGACCCTGCACTTGCTCAACGGCTTTGTGCAGAACATCGGCGACTACATGAACGGCCTGGTGCTGAAAACCTTCGACCTCTATGTGTATGAAGGCGACGCCGACAAGACCGAGCGCTGGATGGGCCTGTGGACCCTGTTCTACTGGGCGTGGTGGATTTCCTGGGCCCCATTCGTGGGCATGTTCATCGCGCGTATTTCCCGTGGTCGCACGGTGCGTGAACTGGTGGCGGGCGTGCTGTTGATTCCGCTGGGCTTCACCCTGGCGTGGCTGTCGATCTTCGGTAACTCGGCCCTGGACCTGGTGCTGAACCACGGTGCAGTGGAGTTGGGCAAGACGGCGCTGGAACAACCGTCCATGGCCATCTACCAACTGCTGGAGCATTACCCAGCGTCGAAAGTCGTCATCGGTGTGTCGATCTTCGTAGGTTTCGTGCTGTTCCTGACCCCGGCGGATTCCGGCGCGGTGATGATGGCCAACCTGTCGTGCAAAGGCGGCAACGTGGATGAAGATGCGCCGCACTGGCTGCGGATCTTCTGGTCGGTGGTGATCACCCTGGTGACCATCGGTCTGCTGTTCGCCGGCAACTTTGAAGCCATGCAAACCATGGTGGTGCTGGCAGGGCTGCCGTTCTCGGTGGTGCTGATTTTCTTCATGTTCGGCTTGCACAAGGCAATGCGCCAGGACGTGGCCATCGAACAAGAGCAGGCGCAACTGGCAGAGCGTGGCCGTCGTGGTTTCAGCGAGCGCTTGACTGCGCTGGACCTGCAACCGAGCCAAGGCACCGTGCAGCGTTTCATGGACAAGCACGTTACGCCTGCACTGGAAGAAGCGGCGAGCGCGCTGCGTGAGCAGGGCCTCGAAGTGCAGACCTTGCTCGGCAAATCCAAGCGTTGCATTGGTGTGCGGATCGAGATGGAAGAGGGCAACCCGTTTGTCTACGAAGTGAGCCTGGATGCTTACTCGTCGGCACCGACCGACCTGCCCGAGGAAGAGCGCACCCGTTACTACCGGGCCGAGGTCTACCTGCACAACGGACCTCAGGAATACGACCTGATGGGCTTTACCCAGGAACAGATCACCCGGGACGTGCTCGATCAGTTTGAAAGCCATCGGCAGCTCCTTGGCCGTGTCTATAGCTGATGATTGAGCTGAGCGGCGCCGTCACTGGTGCCGCTGTTTCATGATTGGAATGAGGTCAACTGTGGGAGCTGGCTTGCCTGCGATAGCTGTAGTGAATTCACCACCGCTATCGCAGGCAAGCCAGCTCCCACATCGACCGCATTTCTTTAGTTGGATTTAGCCCAGGTTCTTGCCCAGCAAGGCGTGGTACAGCTCGCTGTCCCCCAGAATCCCCACCACCTGGTTGTTGTCATGCAACACCAGCTTGTTCCCCGTGTGATACCGAATCTGCAGCGCATCGCGCATGCCGATGTTCGAGTCCACCAGCGTCGGTATCCGGCCCAAACCTTCCACCGCTTGCCCCGGCGCCCAGTTCTGCAGGTTCATCACCGCGCCATTCTGGCGTGCACCTTTGATGGTGTTGCCTTCGGCCAGGTCCAGCCACGAGTCGCCGCCTGGGTCCAGGCACACCGAACCGTTGACGCGCTTGCAGTTGTCCAGGGTGCGCATCAGGCTGCGTCCGCACAGTACGTTCAGCGGGTTGGTATGGGCGACGAAGGTGCGCACATAGTCATCGGCCGGGTTCAGCACGATCTCTTCCGGCACGCTGTACTGGATGATCTTGCCGTCTTTCATGATCGCGATACGGCTGCCGAGCTTGAGGGCTTCGTCGAGGTCGTGGCTCACGAACACGATGGTCTTGCTCAGCTTGCGTTGCAGTTCCAGCAGTTCGTCCTGCAGGCCCTGGCGGATCAGCGGGTCGAGGGCGGAGAAGGGTTCGTCCATCAGCAGGATGTCGGCGTCCATCGCCAACGCACGGGCCAGGCCCACGCGCTGCTGCATGCCGCCGGAGAGTTCATCCGGCTTCTTGTTGCGCCACTGAGTCAGGCCCACCAGCTCGAGTTTTTCATCCACCAGCTTGCGCCGGTCTTTCTCCGGACGGCCCTGCATCTCAAGGCCAAAGCTGATGTTCTCGCGCACCGTCAGCCACGGCATCAGGGCGAACTTCTGGAACACCATGGCGATGCGTTTGGTGCGCATCATTTTCAGCTCGGCGTCGGAGCATGAAGCGATGTCGATCTGGCGGCCTTCGTGCTCCACGAACAACTGGCCACGGCTTACGGTGTTGAGGCCGTTGATGCAGCGCAGCAAGCTCGACTTGCCAGAACCCGACAGGCCCATCAGCACGCAGATTTCGCCTTTCTCGATGTCCAGGCTGGCTTTTTCTACGCCGACAATCTGCCCGGTCTTTTTCAGGATCTCGTTACGGCTCATGCCCTGGTCCAGCAGCTTGAGCGCTTCGCGTGGGTCTTTGGAGAAGATCACGTCGACCTTGTCGAATCGGATAATGCTCATGCATCACCCCCTACTTTGGCGTCGGGTTGTTTGCAGATGCGGTCGAGCATGATGGCCAGCAGCACGATTGCCAGGCCGGCTTCAAAGCCCAGGGCGATGTCGGCGGTGTTCAGTGCGTTGACCACCGGCTTGCCGAGGCCGTCGGCGCCAACCAGGGCCGCGATCACCACCATCGACAACGACAGCATGATGCATTGGGTAATGCCGGCAGCGATGCTCGGCATGGCGTGGGGCAGTTCAATGCGCGAGAGCAACTGACGGCGCGAGCAGCCAAAGGCCTTGCCGGCGTCCATCAACTCTTGCGGTACATCACGGATACCCAGGTAGGTCAGGCGGATAGGCGCGGCAATCGCGAACACCACCGTGGAGATCAGGCCGGGCACCACACCCAGCCCGAAGAGGGTCAGGGTAGGGATGAGGTAGACGAAGGTCGGTACGGTCTGCATCAGATCGAGCACCGGCCGCATCATGGTGTAGAACAGCGGTTTGTGCGCGGCAACAATGCCCAGCGGCACACCGATGACCACGCAGACCAGGGTGGCGAACAACACCTGGGCGAGGGTTTCCATGGTTTCCTGCCAGTACCCCAGGTTCAGGATCAGCAGGAAGGAGGCGATGACAAAGACCGTCAGGCCCCATTTGCGTTGAATGAAGTGAGCCAGCAGCGCAATCAGACCGATCAATGCCAGCGGATTGAACCAGGTCAGCGCAAACGTCACGCCGTGGATCATCGTTTCCAGCGTCGATGCGATTGCGTCGAAGTAGTTGGCGCCGTGTTGGGTCAGCCATTCGACGAAGGCAGCGATGTACTGGCCTAGTGGGATTTTCTGTTCAGTCAGCATGGTAGTGAATGTCCACATGCGAAAGGGAAAACATCCCGGGGCAGCGCACCGCCCCGGGGTCAGCGATTACTTGGCGAGATAAGCTTTAACGGCCTCCAGACCTGGTTTGCCATCAACGGTGGTGACACCGGCGAGCCAGGTGTCGAGCACTTGCGGGTTGGCCTTGAGCCAGGCCTTGGCGGCGACGTCGGGTTTCTGTTTGTCGTCCAGGACTTTACCCATCAGGGTGCTTTCCATGTTCAGGGTGAACACCAGGTTTTTCAGCAGCTGGCCCACGTTGCTGCATTCCTGGGTGTAGCCCTTGCGGGTGTTGGTGTAGATGGTGGCCTGGCCGTAGTTGGGGCCGAACGAATCGTCACCCCCGGTCAGGTACTTCATCTTGAAACGGGTGTTCATCGGGTGCGGTTCCCAGCCGAGGAACACGATGGCCTGGTCGCGCTTGGTGGCGCGTTCCACTTGCGAGAGCATCCCGGCTTCGCTGGACTCGACCACTTTGAAGCCAGCGGTTTTCAGGCCGAAGGCGTCTTTGTCGATGAGGGTCTGGATGGTGCGATTGCCGTCGTTACCCGGCTCGATGCCATAGATCTTGCCGCCCAGCTCATCCTTGAATTTGGCGATATCGGCGAAGTCTTTAAGGCCTTTGTTGTACAGCGCCTCGGGCACCGCCAGGGTGTACTTGGCGTTTTCGAGGTTGGCGCGGACGGTTTCCACGGTGCCGGCATCACGGTACTGCTTGATGTCGTTTTCCATGGTCGGCATCCAGTTGCCGAGGAAGATATCCATGTTCTTGCCGTCAGCCAGGGACTTGTAGGTCACTGGCACCGAAATCATCGTGGTGCGGGGCTTGTAGCCCAGGCCCTTGAGGACTTCGCTGGTGGTCGCGGTAGTGACGGTGATGTCGGTCCAGCCGACATCGGAGAAGTTGACGGTCTGACATTGTGCCGGTTCTGCAGCGTGCGCCAGGACTGGCAGACTCAACATGGCGGCCAACAACAACGAGGGTGAACCTTTCATGGGGCTAGACTCCTGTGTTTTTTCTGGCGGCGTTCGCCGCGCTTTATATGTGTTGCGGTTGGTGCGTGCGACAACAGCTCTGGCACGGTGCCTTGCAAACGAGTCGAGACTGATCATGTACCAGTGAAAATCTGACGCCTACAGGGGGCGTCGTATCCAGTACAGGGATGGTCGTATCCAGTGTCGGTGACGTCGCTTACAGATTTTTTCCACGGCAAAACTGCGGTTTTTACCGATCTGCACCGCTAAAAACGGCCAAAACAAGTGATCGAACACGAGCGACGTTACTGAGCATGGTCACGTCGGTGTGAGACGCCGTGACGGCGAACAAAAGCTTGATGATGCCGCCATCTGGGCCGTGTAGCTCGCGTGGCCCTTTCTTGATCCCAATTTCGGCGCCAGGTGTCCATACCCTGCGTTGCTGCTCCTCGCCATAGTGGAACTATGACTCGTCGCAGCGCCTTGGTTATGGACGCCTGGCATCCGAACTTGGGCCCAATAAAGGGCCACGCGAGCTACGAGCGTAGCAGCTCGTAGGTGCCTGGCCTGTTCACCCGAGGAGTTCTACGGCAATGGCTATCAGTGTTTTCGACCTGTTCAAGATCGGCATCGGGCCTTCGAGTTCTCACACCGTCGGCCCCATGCGCGCCGCGGCGTTGTTCGTCCAAGCACTGCGTGAACGTGAATGGTTGGAACAAGTGCGGCGCGTCGAAGTTCAGCTTTATGGCTCGCTGTCTGCCACGGGCATCGGCCATGGCAGTGACACCGCCACCATCATGGGCTTGATGGGTGAATGGCCGGATGCAATCGACCCCTCGCAGATCGGCCTGCGCATTCACACCCTGCGCGAAACCGACACGCTGCTGCTGGACGGGCGTTTGCCGGTGCCGTTCGTGTGGGCACGGGACATGCGCCTGCTCGACGAAAACCTGCCGTTCCATCCCAATGCCATGACCCTGGTGGTGTACGGCGATGACGGCGAGCTGCACCGCGACACCTACTATTCAGTCGGCGGTGGTTTCGTGGTGGATGAAGCCCAGGCGCAAAGCGGCGTGGCCGACATGGACCGTACCGAGCTGCCTTACGATTTTTCCAGCGCGGTGGAGTTGCTGCAGCTGTGCAAGACCCACAACCTGCGCGTGGCCGAGTTGATGATGGCCAATGAAAAGGTGTGGCGTTCTGAAGAAGAGATCCGCAGCGGCCTGATGAAGCTCTGGCGCGCCATGCAAGATTGCGTGGAACAAGGCCTCAAGCACGAAGGCATCCTGCCCGGTGGCCTGAACGTGCGCCGGCGTGCCGCCAAGTTGCATCGCAGCCTGCAGGAATTGAACAAACCCAACGTGATCGGTTCGACCTTGAGTGCCATGGAATGGGTGAACCTGTTCGCCCTGGCGGTCAACGAAGAAAACGCCGCCGGTGGGCGCATGGTCACCGCACCGACCAACGGCGCGGCGGGGATCATCCCGGCAGTGCTGCACTACTTTATGAAGTTCAGCGAGGACGTCACCGAAGCCAACGTGGTCGACTACCTGCTCGGCGCGGCGGCGGTGGGCATCTTGTGCAAGAAAAACGCCTCGATCTCCGGCGCCGAAGTGGGCTGCCAGGGCGAAGTGGGCTCGGCGTGCGCCATGGCGGCGGCCGGTTTGGCGGAAATCCTTGGTGCCACGCCGGAACAATTGTGTAACGCCGCTGAAATCGGTTTGGAACATAACCTCGGCCTTACCTGCGACCCAGTGGGCGGGCTGGTGCAAGTGCCGTGCATCGAGCGCAATGCGATTGCGGCGGTCAAGGCGATCAACGCGGCGCAGATGGCCTTGCGTGGGGATGGCCAGCATTTCATCTCCCTGGACCGGGTGATCCGCACCATGCGTGATACCGGGGCGGACATGCATGACAAGTACAAAGAGACATCGCGGGGTGGGTTGGCGGTGAGTGCGGTTGAGTGCTGAGATGTTTTTGTGGCGAGGGAGCTTGCTCCCGTTGGGCTGCGTAGCGGCCCTAAAATCTTGGGAGCGCTTCGCACTCCAGCGCGAGCAAGCTCGCTCGCCACAAGGGCAACATTGCGCATAAAGTGAACACCCGGATTCAAAAGCGCCACCTTTTAGCGCGTCGCAAACAGATAAGTAGCTCCCAAACGATTTCCCGCCTGACCCCTCGTCCTCCGCGCTTGCGGTGACAGACTTCTCCCACACCCGCAAAGCGCCTTCCCACAAGTGCTACCGATCTGCTCACACCCCTCAGGTAGGCCTGCTCCTACGCCCATTTCGGACCATATCCCGCACATACCGCGCGGGCTTATATAGACGCGTCATGAGGTCGTTTTTAGGAGTTATTGGACGGCCATTCAATTTTAGGCATGGCATTTGCTCTATCAATTCAAAGCCTCGTTCTGTGTCGCAGACGAGCGCAATAACAAGAGCCTCGCCTGAGGCCATCACCCGCTTTGTGTGAGGAGATACCGCGATGACGTCGTTCAACTCCGGGGCCCAACCCCAGAACCGTGCGCCTCAATCCATCGGCTTTTTGCTGCTGGACAATTTCACGCTGATTTCCCTGGCTTCCGCAGTCGAACCGCTGCGCATGGCCAACCAACTCTCCGGCCGCGAGCTGTATCGCTGGACCACCTTGAGTGTTGACGGAAACCAGGTGTGGGCCAGCGACGGTCTGCAGATCACCCCCGATGCCTCCATGCACAAAGCCCCAGCCCTGGACACCGTGATTGTGTGCGGCGGCGTGGGTATCCAGCGTACCGTGACCCGTGAGCACGTGTCGTGGTTGCAAAGCCAGGCGCGTCAGTCCCGCCGCCTTGGCGCGGTGTGTACCGGCAGTTGGGCCCTGGCCTGTGCCGGTTTGCTGGACGGGTTCGATTGCAGCGTGCACTGGGAATGCCTGGCGTCGATGCAGGAAGCCTTCCCCCGCGTGGCCATGAGCACACGCCTGTTCACCCTCGACCGTAACCGCTTCACCAGTTCGGGCGGCACCGCGCCGCTGGACATGATGCTGCACCTGATCAGTCGCGACCACGGCCGTGAACTGTCGGCCGCCATCTCCGAGATGTTCGTGTACGAACGCATCCGCAACGAACAGGATCACCAGCGTGTGCCGCTCAAGCACATGCTCGGCACCAACCAGCCGAAGCTGCAGGAAATCGTCGCGCTGATGGAAGCCAACCTGGAAGAGCCGATCGACCTGGACGAACTGGCGGTGTATGTCGCCGTGTCCCGTCGTCAGCTGGAGCGCCTGTTCCAGAAATACCTGCACTGCTCGCCGTCGCGCTACTACCTCAAGCTGCGCCTGATTCGTGCACGGCAGCTGCTCAAGCAAACGCCGATGTCGATCATCGAAGTGGCGTCGGTGTGCGGGTTTGTCTCCACGCCGCACTTCTCCAAGTGCTACCGCGAATACTTCGGCATTCCGCCACGGGATGAACGCGTAGGCTCCAACACCGCGCAGCAAGTGGCGATGATGCCGATTCCGCAGGCACTGGTGTTGTCACCGTTGTCGGGGCCGATGTCGGCGTTGAGCCAGGCGCGCAATGAGTCGACGTTTGCGAGTGTACGGCTTTAGATCGAGTCGCCTTCATCGCAGGCAAGCCAGCTCCCACACTTGACCGAGTTCCAATTTTGGAATGCAGTCGAATGTGGGAGCTGGCTTGTCGAGTCGTCGCACCGCTGCGATAGCGGTCTATCAGGCGCCAGAGTTCTGCTTGAACTGCACCAACGCCGGCAACAACTGCTTGTCGATCGCCTGGCGCACCGCCGGCAAAATCGTCGCGCTGCCGGTGTACATCTGTTCCACCATGCCCTTGAGTGCCTTGGCCCGAGCCGCACTCAAACCGCGTACCGCGCACTCGCAAGCCTGCTCAGCGGTGGCACCGCTGGACACTTCAAAACCCAGCGAGCGCAGGTGGCCCAGCAGGTCATCCTGGTCAATCAAATCCGCGTGCATCATGGCGTTTTTCCTGGTGTAGGGAGCGGGGTCTGACCTCGATTCTGGTAGGCCTCCGACCGGTCGGCAAGGGCAGAATCAGCGAATGCCTCAGATGGCTATGAGCATGTCGTTTTCGGGCCATTTACCGACAGAAGTAATAGGCACACTGAATGCCAAGCAAGCACCTTGAAGGTTTGGTCACCCTCGGGATGTCACGCTCACACCAAGCGCTCTGCCCCGATCCAGTCACGGCTGGGTCGGGGCTTTTTTTGCCTGGATTTTGGGGAGTTTGTGCTGACGCCATCGCCGGCAAGCCGGCTCCTACAGGGGGATGCATTCCAAAGTTGGAACTCGGTCAAATGTGGGCGCGGGCTTGCTCGCGAAGGCCGCGCCTCGGTCTACCTTTGCAATACCAATATCCGGGACAACAACTCATCCCGATCGATATAGCACCCCTGAAAATGCCGCGCCCCGGACGCTGGGTCGAATGCATGGCGCGCATGCAACGTGCGGCGGTTATCAAAGCACCACAACTCACCCGGATTCAGGCGCTGTACCACGCGGAAACGAGCCTCCCGCGTCATCGCAATAAACCGCCGATACGCGCGGTACAACAGAGGCATCTGCTCCACGCTGGCCTCGAACGGCCCGCGCAGGAAGTTGGCCATGCGGATCTCCGCCACTTCGCCCAAGGCATCCAGGGCGATGATCGGTGCGAGCCGGCGGTAGTCGCTGTGGCGGTCCTTGTTGCGAAACTCCACGGGGATCTCACACAGCGCGCGAAACGCCTCGGGGTCTTCGTTGCGCAGGGCCTGGGCGATGGCAAACCCGTCGACAAAAATGCTTTCGCCACCGTCGGCGTCGTTCACCAGGCAATGCAGGAATTGCAGGCCCGGTTGCAGCTCCCGCGTCGGCAAATCACTGTGCAGCGGCAGGTTGAAAGCGGTGTAGGCATTGCTGTCGGCATCGGCCTTGGATTGCACGTTGAACAGCACGCCGAAGTTGCTCTCGCGGATGAACGAAATGCGCTTGGCGATGAACGCCAGGGAGCCGGGCTCGGTGGGCACGCCACGGATTTGCGTCAGGCCGGTGTCGCGCAGGGCCAGTAACCACTGCAGCAACGCGCCGGGGTCTTGCATGACGGCTGCATAGTCGAAAACGGGCAGCTCGAAACGACTGTCCCACAGCTGGGATTTGGGTTTCGCCGCCCGCCGTTCGGCACGGGATTCATCGTCGTAGGCGTGAGCCCGCAACCAGCCAGGGTCGTACCGGCTGTGGTGGCCGCCGCTCCATTCCACGCTCAGGTCACCTTGCACGATGTGCGCGCTGATCGCGGTGAGCTGTTCGTCCACATCGACGATCTCCAGCACTTGCTCGCGGGTCACGCTGTACACGCAGTGCGAGCACGGGCAGTTGTCCCGCAGCCACTGATGATGGAAAGGGCTGACCCGCCCATCGGCCCAGCGCACGCGAATCTGATCGTCGAGCACCTGGACCTCGTCGAGGTCACAGATCTTCGGGTAGGTACGGAAATCGGCAACAGCGGCGGCGGTTTGCATGGTGGCTCCTTGTTTTTTATTTTTTGGGTGGCAGTCCAATCACTCGGCCAAGCAGGGCAGGGCGCGGCAGGTCGGCCTGTTCTGCGCTGATGGTCGTGAGTTTTTTCAGCGTGGCCTCGGTGAACGGCGCGGAGTGCGGGCCGGCGAGGTCGACGTGCAGCAGCATCTGCTCGTTGCCCGCCAGTTCCTTCTCGTCGCCCACGAGGTGCAGGCTGTGATAGAGGTGCAGGCGCTTGGCGTCATGGGCGATGAGTTGGGTGTGCACCTCGACCTCAGCGCCCAATTTCACTTCGTGCAGGTAGTTCAGGTGCAGTTCCAGGGTAAACAGCGAATGGCCGCTGGCATCGCGGTTTTCGCTGTCCAGGCCCAGGGTGTCCATCAGCGCGTCGGTGGCGTAGCTGAAGATCAGCAGGTAGAACGCATCGCGCAGATGGCCGTTGTAGTCCACCCAGTCGGGCTGGATGGGGGTGGTGTAGGTCGTCAGTGCAGGCATGGTGTGAATCCCAAGAATGTACTCGATCAAAAATGTGGGAGCGGGCTTGCTCGCGAATACGGTGTGTCAGTTGATGCATTCGTTACTGATCCACCGCATTCGCGAGCAAGCCCGCTCCCACATTAGTTACTCAGCGAAGCTCATGCCGTGCTTTTCCTTGGTGGTCTTCACCGCCTCCAGCACCGCCAGCAGGCAATCATCACGATAGCGTTCCAGCGCCGAAATGCTGTGCTTGCCCAACTGATCGCTGGTGCCGTCCACCACGTCATCGATCAGCTTGTCGGTCAGCTCCGGCGCCGGCAGGTAGGTCCACGGCAGTTGCAACGCCGGGCCGAATTGCGCCATGAAGTGCCGCATGCCAGCGTCGCCACCGGCCAGGGTGTAGGTCAGGAAAGTGCCCATGAACGACCAGCGCAGGCCGGCGCCGAAACGGATCGCGTCGTCGATTTCGCCGGTGGTGGCTACGCCGTCATTGACCAGGTGCAGCGCCTCGCGCCACAACGCTTCGAGCAGGCGGTCGGCGATGAAGCCGGGGACTTCCTTGCGCACGTGCAGCGGGCGCATGCCGAGGGATTCATACACCTTGATCGCCGCCTGGATGGCCTCGGGTGCGGTGTTCTTGCCGCCCACCACTTCCACCAGCGGCAGCAGGTAAACCGGGTTGAACGGGTGGCCGACCACGCAGCGTTCCGGGTGGGTCGAGCCTTCATAGAATTCGCTCGGCAACAGGCCGGATGTGCTGGAGCCGATCAATGCGTTGGGCTTGGCCGCCGCGCTGATCTTGCTGTGCAACTCCAGTTTCAGCTCCAGGCGTTCCGGAGCGCTTTCCTGGATGAAGTCGGCGTCTTTCACGCACTCCTCGATGGTGGCGACAAAGCGCAGGCGGTCCTGGGAGGCACCCGGTGCCAGGCCTTGTTTCTCAAGGGCGCCCCAGGCATTGGCGACGCGTTTGCGCAATGCGGCTTCGGCGCCGGGCGCCGGGTCCCAGGCTACGACATCCAGGCCATGGGCCAGGGCGCGGGACACCCAGCCGCTGCCGATGACACCGCTGCCGAGGGCGGCGAAGGTTTTGATTTCGGTGATAAAGCTCATGGGCGACAGTCCTGAAAAGTTCGGTGATTCAATGTGGGAGCTGGCTTGCTGTGGCGAGGGAGCTTGCTCCCGCTGGGCTGCGCAGCGGCCCCAAGATCTTGGGAGCGCTTCGCACTCCAGCGGGAGCAAGCTCCCTCGCCACAAAGCCCGCTCCCACAGGGTTTTGTGATGTGTGGGTTAGCCGCGTTTGGTCAGGCCCATCTTCACGCGCCCTTCGGCCGGGGTCATGATCCGTGCGCCCAGGCGGCTGAGGATTTCACTGGCGCGTTCCACCAGCTGGCCGTTGGTGGCGAGCACACCCTTGTCCAGCCACAGGTTGTCTTCCAGGCCGACCCGCACGTTGCCGCCCAGCAGCACCGCTTGCGCGGCCATCGGCATTTGCATGCGGCCGATGCCGAAGCCTGCCCACACGGCGTTGGCCGGCAAGTTGTCGACCATGGCCTTCATGGTGGTGGTGTCGGCCGGTGCGCCCCATGGGATGCCCAGGCACAGTTGGAACAGCGGGTCGTCCAGCAGGCCTTCTTTGATCATTTGCTTGGCGAACCACAGGTGCCCGGTGTCGAAGATTTCCAGCTCGGCCTTCACACCCAGCTCTTGGATGCGTTTGGCGCCGGCCCGCAGTTGCGCAGGGGTGGAGACGTAAATGGTGTCGCCATCACCGAAGTTCAGGGTGCCGCAGTCCAGGGTGCAGATCTCTGGCAGCAGCTCTTCCACATGGGCCAGGCGGGTCAATGGGCCGACCAGGTCGGTGTTGGGGCCGAACTCCATCGGGTTCTCGCCGCCGCCGATCTCCAGGTCGCCGCCCATGCCGGCGGTGAGGTTGACGATGATGTCGATGTCGGCCTCGCGGATGCGCTCCATCACTTCGCGGTACAGGGCCACGTCGCGGCTGAACTTGCCGGTTTGCGGGTCACGCACATGGCAGTGCACAACCGTGGCGCCGGCCTTGGCGGCTTCTACCGCCGCGGCGGCGATTTGTTTGGGAGTGACCGGCACGTGTGGGCTTTTGCTGGTCGTGTCGCCAGCACCGGTGAGTGCGCAGGTGATGATGACGTCGTGGTTCATGAGGCGGTTCCTTACAGGCGGGCGTAGTGGTGCCGTTCGCAGCCAGGAGCGGCTGCGAAACGGTGATTCGAATCAGGTTATTTGCTGGTCAATTGCAGGTTGGCGGCGGCCGGCTTGCCGTCGAAAGTGGTCACGCCTTCCAGCCAGCGGGCCTGGTCTTGCGGATGATCCTTGAGCCACTGCTTGGCGGACTCGATGGCGTCCTTGTGGTCCAGCAACGGCTGCATCATCCGGCTCTCGTCGGCGGCGGTGAAGGTGAGGTTGGTCAGCAGTTTGTGCACGTTGGGGCACTGTTCGGCGTAGGTCGGCGACGTCACGCTCCATACCGTGGCCATGCCTTCGTTCGGGCCCAGGGCGTCGTCGCTGCCGGTGAGGTAGGTCATGGCGACGTTGACGTTCATCGGGTGCGGCGCCCAGCCGAAGAACACCACGGCTTCCTTGCGGCGCACGGCGCGGTCGACGGCGGCGAGCATGCCGGCTTCGCTCGACTCAACCAGCTGGAACTTGCCCAGGCCGAACTGGTTCTTGGCGATCATCGCCTTGATCTGGGTGTTGGCGCCCGAGCCTGGTTCGATGCCGTAGATCTTGCCGCCCAGTTCTTTTTCGAACTTGGCGATGTCGGCGAAGGTCTTCAAACCCTTGTCGGCCAGGTAAGTCGGCACGGCCAGGGTGGCGCGCGCGTCTTCCAGGCTCGGCTTGTCGAGGACCTTGACCTGCTTGGCGTCGACGAACGGCGTGATGGTCTGGGTCATCAGCGGGTTCCAGTAGCCCAGGAACAGGTCCAGGCGTTGGTCGCGGATGCCGGCGAAGATGATTTGCTGGGAGGCGCTGGTCTGTTTGGTCTTGTAGCCGAGGCCGTCGAGCAACACTTGGGTCATGGCGCTGGTGGCGATTACGTCGGTCCAGTTCACCACGCCCATGCGCACGTTCTGGCAGGACGCCGCGTCGGCGGCCAGTACGTTGGTGCTCAAGATGGCGCTGGCGCTGAGTGCGAGCACGCAGCGGCTGATCAGTCGGTTCATGGTGGATCCCTCGGCAGGTCGTTATTGTGGGGTCCGGCGTCTTTGTGCGCCGTGAGGCCAAGTTACGTAGCTTTGGGGGCGACAAAACGCACGGCGGCGACCAGCTCTTGCACTGCAGCGACCTGCCCCCTTGAATCCACCCGAGAACGGGAGTATCACAGTGCCACGCTGCCCGTCCTACGAGAGCGCCACCATGTCCCAGGATTTCTACTTTTTGCTGATGCCGGGTTTCTCGGCCATTGGCTTTATCTCTGCGCTGGAACCGCTGCGGGTGGCCAACCGCTTTCGTGGCGAGCTGTACCGCTGGCATGTGCTGAGTGCCGACGGTGGCGCGGTGCTGGCGAGCAATGGCATGTCGGTCAACGCCGACGCTGCGCTGGAGCCGCTGAAAAAGGGCGCGACGTTGTTAGTCGTGGCAGGCTTCGAACCGTTGCAGTTCGCCACACCCGCCCTGGAACACTGGCTGCGCCGCCTCGATCACGACGGCGTGACCCTGGGCGCCATCGACACCGGCGCCTGCGTGCTCGCCGAAGCAGGCTTGCTGGACGGCCACCGCCTGACCCTGCATTGGGAAGCCATCGACGCCTTCAAGGAATCTTATCCACAGCTCACCGTGACCCAGGAACTGTTCGAGATCGACCGCCGCCGCATCACCTGCGCCGGCGGGACGGCCTCCATCGACCTGATGCTCGACCTGATCGCCCAGGCCCATGGCCCGGAACTGGCGATCCAGGTGTCCGAACAGTTCGTGCTCGGCCGCATCCGCCCGCGCAAAGACCACCAGCGCATGCAGATCGCCACACGCTATGGCATCAACAACAAAAAGCTGGTGCAGGTGATTGGTGAGATGGAGCAGCACACTGAGCCGCCCTTGAGCACCCTGGCCCTGGCGGAAGCGATCAAAGTGACCCGCCGCCAGCTGGAGCGCCTGTTTCGTCTGCATTTGAACGATACCCCCAGCAACTTCTACCTCGGCCTGCGCCTGGAAAAAGCCCGGCAGCTCTTGCGCCAGAGCGACATGAGCGTGCTGGAAGTGAGTATTGCCTGCGGGTTTGAGTCGCCGTCGTATTTCACCCGCAGCTACCGGGCGCGGTTTGCCAAGTGCCCGAGGGAGGATCGGCGACGGGAGGTGGTTTGACGGGCAATTATAGTCAATTATACTCATGACTATAATTTATAGTTCTTTGAATAATTGAGTATAAAACCATGTCCAAGCACAGCGGCTTTGTATTCCGCCGCCCCGCCCTGGCTAGCAGCATTGCCGACGGCCTGGTGGGGGCTGGCATTCAGGATTTCACCTCTGGCCTGTTTCTCGCCGCACCGCGCCGAACAGGCAAAAGTACCTTTCTACGTGAAGACCTGATCCCGGAGTGCCAGCTTCGAGGCTGGCTGGCCGTGTATGTCGACCTGTGGGCGGACAAAGAGAAAGATCCGGCAGAGTTGATTGCCAGCGCAATTGCCGCCGCGCTGGTGCCCTATGAAAAGGGCATCCGCAAGCTGGCCAAGAACATTGGCATCGAAAAACTGAGCTTTCTGCGGACACTGTCCTGGGACTTCAGCAAACCGCAATTGCCTGTTGGCGCAACATTGACCCAGGCGCTGGAGCTGCTGCACCACGCTGCGGAAAAACCCGTCGTGCTGGTGATTGATGAGGCGCAGCATGCGCTGACCAGCGATTCAGGCATCAATGCGATGTTCGCGCTGAAGGCCGCCCGGGACCAGCTAAACCAAGGTAGAGACGAGGACGGCAGTGGTTTGCACCTGGTGTTCACCGGTTCCAACCGCGACAAGCTGGCCCACTTGGTATTGGGTAAAAGTCAGCCGTTCTTCGGCTCCAGCATCACGCCGTTTCCACTGTTGGGCAAAGCGTTCACCCAGGCTTACACCGCGCACCTCAACGCAAATCTGGCCAAGACCAACCAATTCAACGCGGCCGATATCGATGAGGCCTTTGAGTTGGTGGGCCGGCGTCCAGAGATGTTGCGCACCATCATCGGTGAAGTGGCGCTGGAGCTGGGCGAGGCCAGCAACCTGGGCCAACTGCTGCACAGCCGCGCCGAGTTACTGCGCGCGGGCGTGTGGACCGAATTTGAAAGCGCCTGGAACAATCTCACTATTCCCCAACGTGCCGTGCTGGACGTGATGGTGGAGCGTTCGCAAAACAACGAACCGTTCGCGCCGTTTACCGACAGCACCCTGGCGGCAGTCAGCAAGGCGTTGGAAGAGATGGGCAGCGACGTAGTGCCGGGCACCCAGACGATTCAGGCCTGCATCGATGCCCTGCGTGACAAAGAACTGGTGTGGAAATCGAGCCGGGGCGGGTATGCCCTGGAGGACAAGACGTTTGGAGATTGGCTGAAGCACAAGCGCCGTACACCTGACTAAGGGGCAACTCAAATCAAATGTGGGAGCAGGCAAGCCAGCTCCCACAGTGGATAGGTGGTGTGGCTTATTTTTTCAGCAGGGCCGAGCATGCCGCTTTGTAGGCTTCGTGCTGGTACTTGTTCAGCGTCGCCGGCAACTCGAAGTTGTGCTTCTTATTCTGCGCATTAATGGTCTGCGGCGACAGCAGCGTCACCTCCACACCGTCGAGCAGCTGAAACACCCCTTCAATCTTGAACGTGGTCGGGCCCCCGGCAAATTCGCCTTTCTTGCTGCGCTTCTTGATGGCGATACGCTCGATGGCGTTGTCCTGCACAAACGCCTTCACTTGAGCGGCGAAGGCTTTGACGTTGGCCGCTTCATCGTCGTCTTCCAGGAAGATTTTCTTGCTGGCCAGGGCGACGTGGGCCAGCGCCCCGTTTTCCAGGGAAGCGACAGCGATGATGGCTTCGCTGCCTTTGATTTCGATGCCGCAAGTCTTCATGAGTTGCCTTGTTTCAGAGAGAAAGTGGCGGGGATTGTCGCTTATTCCTGCCCGATCGACTCCAAAAATTCCGACCGCTCATCACTCATCCGCGCCAGGCAGTCGTTCTGCTGGATCGCGTATGCCTTGGTGCCGTTCACCGCCGGGAAGGTGTCCACGGCGCAATCGGCGTCACGCAGTTTTTCCCACTTCTGCTGGGCATCCTTCAGACGAGCGGTAATGTCGGCGAGCTGCGACTTGTTGCTGCCGTAGGTCGAACCCATGCGTTCGAGCAGGCCCTGGTAGTTGTCCTTGAGCAATTGCTCGGCGGTGGTTTTGTTGTAGGTGGCGCATTCCAGGGTTTGCTTGTCGTTTTCGATGCCATCGCACGGCGTGTTGTCGGTGTCTTCAGCCGCGTGTGCGGTGGTTGCGATGAGTGCCAAAGCCAGGAAAATCGATTTCATTGCGCCGTCTCATATCAGGTGATGCGGAATTCTGGCCCAAGCGTAAGACAAATAACAGCTGCCAGTCAGACGTGTCATAGCAGCCTTTGTCGTGGATTGACGCTTTCGGCAATTCCCCTGTCGTTTTTGCACCCGGCTCTGTCGGCCCCTGGGCATATGCTGGCCCCAAAGCGCCGGCAGACGATTCGGCGCATGAATCGCCAATAAGGGGACGCCTGATGAGCCCAGCCGAATTGCACGCCGACAGCATCGTTATCGACGGGCTGATTATTGCCAAGTGGAACCGCGACCTGTTCGAGGACATGCGCAAAGGCGGCCTTACCGCCGCCAACTGCACTGTGTCGGTGTGGGAAGGGTTCCAGGCCACCATCAATAACATCGTGGCCAGCCAGACCCTGATCCGTGAAAACAGCGACCTGGTGATCCCGGTGAAAACCACCGCCGACATCCGTCGCGCCAAGGAACTGGGCAAGACCGGCATCATCTTCGGCTTCCAGAACGCCCATGCCTTCGAAGACCAACTGGGCTATGTCGAGATCTTCAAGCAGCTCGGCGTGGGGGTGGTGCAGATGTGCTACAACACCCAGAACCTGGTCGGCACCGGCTGCTACGAGCGTGACGGCGGCCTGTCGGGCTTTGGCCGTGAGGTCGTCGGCGAGATGAACCGTGTCGGCATCATGTGCGACTTGTCCCACGTGGGCTCCAAAACGTCCGAAGAAGTCATCCTCGAATCCAAGAAACCGGTGTGCTACTCCCACTGCCTGCCGTCCGGGCTTAAAGAGCACCCGCGCAACAAGTCCGATGAAGAACTCAAGTTCATCGCCGACCACGGCGGTTTTGTCGGCGTGACCATGTTTGCGCCGTTCCTGGCCAAGGGCATCGATTCGACCATCGACGACTACGCCGAAGCCATCGAATACACCATGAACATCGTCGGCGAAGACGCCATCGGCATCGGCACCGACTTCACCCAGGGCCATGGCCAGGATTTCTTCGAAATGCTGACCCATGACAAGGGCTACGCCCGCCGCCTGACCAGCTTCGGCAAGATCATCAACCCGCTGGGCATCCGCACCGTGGGCGAGTTCCCCAACCTCACCGAGACCCTGCTCAAGCGCGGTCACAGCGAGCGTGTGGTGCGCAAGATCATGGGCGAGAACTGGGTCAACGTCTTGAAAGACGTCTGGGGCGAATAAGCCACCGCTCTCCTAATCCTTAACCCGCTGCCTTTCGCGCAGCGGGCATCCAAACGAATTTTCTGGAGTTAAGTTTCCATGGCCAAGATCGCCCCGCAATTGCCTATCGAAGTCGACAGCGAAACCGGTGTCTGGACCTCCGACGCCCTGCCGATGCTGTACGTGCCGCGCCATTTCTTCGTCAACAACCACATCGGTATCGAAGAAGTGCTGGGCGCCGAGGCTTATGCCGAAATCCTCTACAAGGCCGGCTACAAGTCCGCCTGGCACTGGTGCGAGAAAGAAGCTGAATGCCACGGCCTGGAAGGCGTTGCGGTGTTCGAGCACTACATGAAGCGCCTGTCGCAACGCGGCTGGGGCCTGTTCAAGATCCAGGACATCGACCTGGACAAAGGCACCGCCAGCGTCAAGCTGGAACACTCGGCGTTCGTCTACGTGTACGGCAAGGTCGGGCGCAAAGTCGACTACATGTTCACCGGCTGGTTTGCCGGCGCCATGGACCAGATTCTTCAAGCGCGCGGTAGCCAGATCCGCACTGTCGCAGAGCAAGTCTACGGAGGCTCCGAAGAGGGCCACGATGACGGCCTGTTCACCGTCAAGCCGTTGTAAGCCGAGGACCGTGCCATGGCTTTCGAAGCAATGTTCCAGCCGATCCAGATCGGCAAACTGACTATTCGCAACCGCGTACTCAGCACTGCCCACGCCGAGGTGTATGCCACCGACGGCGGGATGACCACTGACCGCTATGTGAAGTACTACGAAGAGAAAGCCAAGGGCGGCATCGGCCTGGCGATCTGTGGCGGCTCCTCGGTGGTGGCCATCGACAGCCCGCAGGAATGGTGGAGTTCGGTGAACTTGTCCACCGATCGCATCATCCCGCACTTCCAGAACCTCGCCGACGCCATGCACAAGCATGGCGCCAAGATCATGATCCAGATTACCCACATGGGCCGTCGCTCGCGTTGGGACGGCTTCAACTGGCCGACGCTGATGTCACCGTCTGGCGTGCGTGAGCCGGTGCACCGTGCCACGTGCAAGACCATCGAGCCAGAAGAAATCTGGCGCGTGATCGGCAACTACGCCCAGGCTGCACGCCGTGCCAAGGCCGGTGGCCTGGATGGCGTGGAACTGTCCGCCGTGCACCAGCACATGATCGACCAGTTCTGGAGCCCGCGGGTCAACAAGCGTACCGATGAATGGGGTGGCACCTTTGAAGGCCGCATGAAGTTCGGCCTGGAAGTGCTCAAGGCCGTGCGCGCCGAAGTGGGCGATGACTTCTGCGTGGGCATGCGCCTGTGCGGTGACGAATTCCACCCGGACGGCTTGTCCCACGAGGACATGAAGCAGATCGCCAAGTACTACGACGACACCGGCATGCTCGATTTCATCGGCGTGGTGGGTTCGGGGTGTGACACGCACAACACCCTGGCCAACGTGATCCCGAACATGAGTTATCCACCGGAGCCATTCCTGCACTTGGCGGCCGGTATCAAGGAAGTGGTCAAGGTGCCGGTGCTGCACGCGCAGAACATCAAGGACCCGAACCAGGCCACGCGGATTCTGGAAGGCGGTTATGTGGACATGGTCGGTATGACCCGTGCACACATCGCCGACCCGCACCTGATCGCCAAGATCAAGATGGGCCAGATCGACCAGATCAAACAGTGCGTCGGCGCCAACTACTGCATCGACCGCCAGTACCAAGGACTGGATGTGCTGTGCATCCAGAACGCCGCGACCTCCCGCGAATACATGGGCGTGCCGCACATCATCGAAAAATCCACCGGGCCAAAACGCAAAGTCGTGGTGGTGGGGGCCGGCCCTGCCGGAATGGAAGCTGCGCGCGTCGCCGCCGAGCGTGGCCACGATGTGACCCTGTTCGAGAAAAAAGAATTTATCGGAGGGCAGATCACCACGGCGTCCAAGGCGCCGCAGCGTGACCAGATCGCCGGTATCACGCGCTGGTTCCAGCTGGAACTGGCTCGCTTGAAAGTCGACCTGCGCCTGGGCGTGGCGGCCGATGCCGATACCATCCTGGACTTGCGTCCGGACGTGGTGGTGCTGGCGGTCGGTGGCAACCCGAACGTCGAGCAGAACGAACACTGGGGCGCGGCTGAAGGCTTGGTCGTCAGCAGTTGGGACGTGCTCGACGGCAAAGTCGCGCCGGGCAAGAACGTGCTGGTGTACGACACCATCTGCGAATTCACCGGCATGTCGGTGGCCGACTTCCTGGCCGACAAAGGCAGCCAGGTCGAGATCGTCACCGACGACATCAAGCCGGGCGTGGCCATTGGCGGTACGTCGTTCCCCACCTACTACCGCAGCATGTACCCCAAAGAAGTGATCATGACCGGCGACATGATGCTGGAAAAGGTCTACCGCGAAGGCGACAAGCTGGTGGCGGTGCTGGAGAACGAATACACCGGCGCCAAAGAGGAGCGGGTGGTGGACCAGGTGGTCGTCGAGAACGGCGTGCGCCCGGACGAAGCCATCTACTACGCACTCAAGGAAGGCTCGCGCAACAAGGGCCAGATCGACGTCGAAGCGCTGTTCGCGATCAAGCCGCAGCCGTGCTTGAGCGAGGCGGGTGACGGGTACTTGCTGTTCCGCATCGGTGACTGTGTGGCGCAGCGCAATACCCACGCTGCGATCTATGACGCCCTGCGCTTGTGCAAGGATTTCTGACGAGGTGAACTCGGTCAAATGTGGGAGCGGGCTTGCTCGCGAAGGCGGTGTGTCAGTCGATACATCCGGTGGCTGAACCACCGCTTTCGCGAGCAAGCCCGCTCCCACATTCAGGGCCAGTTTCACAGTAGACCTGTGTGGTCTGTGGGAGCTTCACCATGCTGAACACCCTTCTTCCCATCCTGCTGTTCGCCGCCCTGGGCCTTGCCGTCCTCGGCGCCCTGCGCCGGGTAAACATGTGGCGCCGTGGCCGCGCGTCCAAGGTCGACTTGCTGGGCGGTCTATTGGCCATGCCCAAGCGCTACATGGTCGACCTGCACCACGTGGTCGCCCGCGACAAATACATCGCCAACACCCACGTCGCCACGGCGTTGGGTTTTGTGCTGTCGGCGCTGCTCGCCATTCTGGTGCATGGCTTCGGCCTGCATAACCGCATCCTCGGTTATGCCTTGCTGTTGGCCTCGGTGCTGATGTTTGTCGGCGCTACCTTCGTGTACCTGCGTCGTCGCAACCCGCCGTCACGCCTGTCCAAAGGCCCGTGGATGCGCTTGCCGAAGAGCCTCATGGCGTTCTCGGTAAGCTTCTTTCTGGTCACCTTGCCGGTGGCCGGGATTCTGCCGGCGGACTTCGGCGGCTGGTTGCTCGCCGCCTTGCTGAGCGTGGGTGTGCTGTGGGGCGTGTCCGAAATGTTCTTCGGCATGACCTGGGGTGGCCCGATGAAACACGCCTTCGCCGGCGCCCTTCACCTGGCCTGGCACCGCCGTGCCGAGCGCTTCGGCGGTGGCCGTTCCACCGGTTTGAAACCGCTGGATCTCAGCGATAAAACCGCGCCCCTGGGCGTGGAAAAACCCAAGGATTTCACCTGGAACCAACTGCTCGGTTTTGACGCCTGCGTGCAGTGCGGTAAATGCGAAGCCGCGTGCCCAGCGTTCGCTGCCGGCCAACCGCTGAACCCGAAAAAACTTATCCAGGACATGGTGGTCGGCCTGGCCGGTGGTACCGATGCCAAGTTTGCCGGCAGCCCTTACCCGGGCAAAGCCATTGGCGAACATGCTGGCAACCCGCACCAGCCGATCGTCAACGGCCTGGTGGATGCCGAGACCCTGTGGTCCTGCACCACCTGCCGCGCTTGCGTGGAAGAGTGCCCGATGATGATTGAGCACGTGGACGCCATCGTCGACATGCGCCGCCACCTCACCCTGGAAAAGGGCGCGACCCCGAACAAGGGCGCCGAAGTCCTGGAAAACCTGATCGCCACCGACAACCCCGGCGGTTTTGCACCGGGCGGGCGGCTGAACTGGGCGGCGGATTTGAACCTGCCTTTGCTCAGCGAAAAAGGCACCACCGACGTGCTGTTCTGGGTCGGCGACGGCGCTTTCGACATGCGTAACCAGCGCACCTTGCGTGCGTTCGTCAAAGTGCTGAAAGCGGCCAATGTCGACTTTGCCGTACTCGGCCTGGAAGAGCGCGACAGCGGTGACGTGGCTCGCCGGCTGGGCGATGAAGCAACGTTCCAGTTGCTGGCCACGCGCAATATCCAGACGCTGGAAAAGTACTGCTTCAAGCGCATCGTCACCTGCGATCCCCACAGTTTCCACGTGCTGAAAAACGAGTACGGCGCCTTCAACGGCAACTACCTCGTGCAGCACCACAGCACCTTCATGGCCGAGCTGATCGGCGAGGGCGCGTTGAACCTGGGCCAGCACAAGGGCAGTAGCGTGACCTATCACGACCCGTGCTACCTGGGCCGCTACAACGGCGAATACGAGGCACCGCGCCAAGTGCTGCGGGCGCTGGGTATCGAGGTCAAGGAGATGCAGCGCTCGGGCTTCCGTTCACGCTGCTGCGGCGGCGGTGGCGGGGCGCCGATCACTGATATTCCCGGCAAGCAACGTATCCCGGACATGCGCATGGAAGACATCCGCGAGACCGGCGCCGAGCTGGTGGCCGTGGGTTGTCCACAGTGCACGGCGATGCTTGAGGGTGTGGTCGAACCGCGCCCACTGATCAAAGATATTGCCGAGCTTGTTGCTGATGCATTGCTCGAAGACGCCGCACCGGCAAAAGCTCCTTTAAAGCGTGAACCTGCGGAGGTGCACTGATGAGCGACATTATCCGCCGCGACCCCCGGGCCGAATGGATTGCCCGCAACCGCTTGCACCCGCTGCATGCGGCGATGCAGCCGGTGCAACACAGCTGGATGGGGCCCAACGGCGTCATCCGCAAGCATGTACATGGCGTCGGTTTTATCGGCCCCAACGGCATCAAGCGCATCGACCGCAGCGGCGCCCAGCAGGGCGGCGCGGCCAAGCGCACGGCGGCGGTGGAAGTGCAGTTGCCGTTGCACCAGGTGCCAGCGCCTGCGTTCTACATCAACGTGGTGCCGGACATGGTCGGCGGCCGCCTGAGCAGCCACGACCGCGACTTGCTCGGCCTGGCTCGGCAGTTGGCCGGCAGCGACGGCGCGGTGCTGGCGGTGGTGTTTGGCGAGCACAAGGAAAGCGCGTTTACCACAGCCGGCGTCGACCGCCTGCTGGTGTTGGAAGGTCACGCATTCGACGGTTATTCACCGGAGCAACGTGTCCAGGGCCTGCGGGCTGTGGATAACCAATTCAACCCGCGTCATTGGCTGCTGCCCGACAGCCGCAGCGGTGGCGGTGAGTTGGGACGGCGCTTTGCCGCCAGCCTCCAGGAACGCCCGGCCACGCGTGTCTGGCAGATCAAGGGTAACGAGTGCATCGGCCGTGCCGGTGCCGGCCAGGAAGACTTGGCCCGCCCTCTGCCGCGCCTGATCCTGGCGGCCGCCGAGTGCGCCGATCCTGTCAGCGAAACCCGGCACGAAGCCTTGCCCGTGGAGTTATCCACACCCCTGGCCCGCAGCCTGCCGCGTATTGAAGACCTCGGCGCAGTGGCGGTGGACCCGGCGGCGATTCCCATGGCCGAGGCGGAATTCATTTTCTCTGGCGGCAACGGCGTGAAGGACTGGGCGTTGTTCCACCAGACCGCCGCTGCACTGGGCGCTACCGAAGGCGCTTCGCGGGTGGCGGTGGACGACGGCTTCATGGCGCGTGATCGCCAGGTCGGCGCCAGTGGTACCTGGGTTACGGCACGGGTGTATGTGGCGGTGGGGATTTCCGGGGCGATCCAGCACCTGCAGGGCATCGGTGCCTGCGACAAGGTGGTGGCGATCAACCTGGACCCTGGCTGCGACATGATCAAGCGTGCCGACCTGTCGGTGATCGGCGAAAGCGCCGCGATCCTGCACGCCTTGATCGCGGCGGTCGAGGCTTACCGCAACGGCGCCAAGCGCGATGCAGCTTAAGGAGTTGGCCATGACCACGAATGTAATCAGCCTGGTGTCCATCGGCGCCCACCCGACTTCAGGGCGCCCGCGCCGTGCCGAGCAGGACGCGCGCGCCGTCGAACTGGGCCTGCAAATGGCTGGGGATAAGTTGCAGGTGCTGCATGCCGGCAACATCAATGAACCGACCCTGCGCAGCTACCTGGGCATGGGGTTGCCCCAACTGCAGGTGCTGGAACAACCCGCAGGCAGCGATGCCTTGCCGGTGCTCAGCGACTACCTGCGCGAGGCAGGTGCCCAGGTGGTACTCGCCGGCAGCCAGGCGGAAACCGGCGAAGGCTCGGGCATGCTGCCATTCCTGCTCGCCGAACAATTGGGCTGGCCGTTGATCGTCGGGCTGGCGCAAGTGGAGTCCATCGACGGCGGCGTGGCCCATGTGCTGCAAGCCTTGCCACGCGGCCAGCGGCGCCGTCTGAAGGTGCGCTTGCCGTTCCTGGCCACGGTGGATAACGCCGCGCCCAAGCCTCGGCAAAGTGCCTACGGCCCTGCGCAACGGGGTGAGCTGGCAGCCCACGAGGTCGAGGTGGAAGAGGACGAGTTATTCACAGGCGCCGTGCTGCAACCGGCTAAACCTCGGCCAAAGCGTCTTAAGGTGATCAAGGCCAAGAGCGGTGCCGATCGGATGAAAGCCGCGACCGCCAAGGCCAGTGGCGGCGGCGGGCAGGTGCTCAAGGGCCTTAGCCCGGAAGCGGGCGCCGAAGCCATCCTCAAGCTGCTCGTTGAAGAAGGCGTCGTACGCTAACCACCCCCCCCAAAACCACAGTAGGAGCCGGCTTGCCGGCTCCTACTGTGGGCTTACCCACAATCCCTGTTGACCCGTCTGTGGATAACCTGTTCGCGGCTGTCCACACCCCTTGCAAATCAAGCCCTGCAGTCCTCTGTACGAAAAACAACCAGGCTAACTGGCGGTTTTTCCTGGGTTTTTTCCCTGTGCGCAACGGCGTTTACACACAGACTTGCCCCCAAAGTCTGTTGGCGCTTCTGTGGATAAGATGTTCGTTTTCGGCTGAGAGCCTTATAAAACGTGGCTTACACAGGCTTGGGCAAAAAACGACCAATTTGACTGTGAAACCGTGAAAACCCCCGGTTCATGACGGTTTGATGGGGTTTTCCACAACGTTTTTGAAGTTACACCCAATCTCTGTTGGTGGGTCTGTGGATAAGGTGTTTGCGTACCGCTACAGGCCTCTATCTACGTGGCTTGTAGGTGTTTGATCAATAAGTGAGCAATGCATGCTGAAACCCCATGACTTGAATAAGTCACGGATTTTCTTCAATTAAATTCAGGTGAATAGCACAGTTGCCCACAATTGCTGTGGGTGGCTTTGTGGATAAGTTGTTGGGTAACGGCTGGAGGGCAGGTCGCTAAAGGGTTTCAAGAGGGTTGATCAAATGTTGAACACTGTGCAGATGCAAATGTGGGAGCTGGCTTGTCGAATCGTCGCACCGCTGCGATGACTGCAGTGAATTCACCGCCGCTATCGCTGGCAAGCCAGCTCCCACAGTTTGGTCTTTGTGGGCTCTGTTACTCGTGTACTGCCACACCCTTGAGGTAAGGCGCTGGCGCCGCCCCCAGGTTGCTCAGCATGCGCTCGCTGTACCAGTCCACGAAGTTCACCACGCCGAACTCATAGGTCTTGGAGTACGGGCCAGGCTGGTAGGCGGTGGAGTTGATGCCACGCTGGTTCTCTTCGGCCAGGCGGCGGTCCTGGTCGTTGGTGGCGTCCCACACTTCGCGCATGCGCGCCGGGTCGTAGTCCACACCTTCCACCGCGTCCTTGTGCACGATCCACTTGGTGGTGACCATGGTTTCCTGGGCGCTGATCGGCCACACGGTGAACACGATGATGTGGTCGCCCATGCAGTGGTTCCAGGAGTGCGGCAGGTGCAGGATGCGCATCGAGCCCAGGTCCGGGTTCTTGATGCGCCCCATCAGCTTGGCGCAGCCTTGCTTGCCGTCCATGGTCATCGACACGGTGCCCTTGAGCAGCGGCATGCGCACGATACGGTTGCGCAGGCCGAAGCTGGCGTGGGCGTAAGGGATCTTCTCGGCATCCCAGGCAGCGGCGGAGGCGGCTACGTGGTCCTTGAAGGCCTGGTCGGCACGCGGGTCGGTGACGTCGTCCCATTCCAGCAGGGTTTTGAGCAGTTCGGGGTGCGACGCGTTGCAGTGGTAGCACTCGCGGTTGTTTTCCAGCACCAGCTTCCAGTTGGCTTTTTCCATCAAGGTGGTTTGCACCGCCACCTTGGTGTTTTCCATGTCGTACGGTTCCATGTAGTGGGTGAGCGTCGACAGGAAGTCATCGATGGCCGGCGGGTTCTCCGACAGGCTGATGAAGATGTAGCCGCCTGCGGTCTTCACGTTCACCGGCTTCAGGCCGTATTGCTTCATGTCGAAGTCGGCGCCCATCTCGGTGCCGGCGAACAGCAGGCGACCGTCCAGCTCGTAGGTCCACTGGTGGTAGTGGCACACGAGTTTGGCGACCTTGCCCTTGTCGCTGGTGCACAAGCGCGAACCACGGTGGCGGCAGACGTTGTGGAATGCATGCACCACGCCTTCGGCGCCACGGATCACGATGATCGGGTTCTTGCCCACTTGCAGGGTCAGGTAGTTGCCCTTGGTGGGGATCTCGCAGGTCATGCCGGCGATCAACCACTCTTTCTGGAAGATCTCCTGCATGTCGATATCAAACAACCGCTCATCAGAGTAGAACGGCTGTGGCAGCGAAAAGGTGCGCTCGCGTTCTTGCAGCATTTGCGCGGTGGCCTTGCGTGCGGGTTCCAGCGGATCGCCCAAGCTTAAGGTTGCGGTGACGTCCATCGTGTAGGTCCTCATGGCCATTCTGTGTGGCCGAGATAAGTGGCTAATCAGGTTTGCAGCAAGGCGTAAAGAAAGCGTCGTTGTTGGGAGCGAGTGTGGGGCCGCCGATGGGCTGAACCTTATCCATGGGCGACATGGCCCAATCTGTTCCCGACGCGCAACCCTAGGTCGTTGGGGGCTGGTCGCGATAAGTATGTGAATGTCGCAGATAGGTAAATGGGTGGTTCTGGCGTTACGCAGAATCGCCACCATAAGGCCGATGTCGGCGGTGGAGAACAACATGTCCAATAATTTCCTGAATCCGGTAACCACCCAGACCTGGGCCAATGGTCGGCACATTGTCCGTTGCGTCAAAGTCATCCAGGAAACCTGGGACGTGCGCACCTTCTGCTTCATGGCCGACCAGCCGATCCTGTTCTTTTTCAAGCCGGGGCAGTTCGTCACCCTGGAGCTGGAAATCGAAGGCCAGCCGATCATGCGCTCCTACACCATTTCCAGTTCACCGTCGGTGCCTTACAGCTTCTCGGTGACCATCAAGCGCGTACCGGGTGGCAAGGTGTCCAACTGGCTGCATGACACGCTTCATGAAGGTCAGGAGCTGGCAGTGCACGGGCCGGTGGGCCTGTTCAATGCCATCGATTTCCCAAGCCCGAAAGTGCTGTACCTCAGCGGCGGCGTGGGCATCACCCCGGTGATGTCCATGGCACGTTGGTTCTACGACACCAACGCGAATGTCGACATGACGTTT
The DNA here is from genome assembly GCF_054058375.1 of Pseudomonas sp. TE24901. NCBI lineage: Bacteria > Pseudomonadati > Pseudomonadota > Gammaproteobacteria > Pseudomonadales > Pseudomonadaceae > Pseudomonas > Pseudomonas sp. TE24901. Next base: position 136,825 of record NZ_JBSSAF010000001.1, on the reverse strand, counting down.
ATCCACAGCGCCCGCTCGCCCAAAGACATCATCTATCACCGCGAGCTGGAGCACATGGCGTCGCGGATCGACAACTTCAGCCTGCACCTGATCTGTGAGAAACACGGGTTGGGTGAGCCGTGGGCCGGTTATCGTGGTTACCTGAACCACAAGATGCTCGAACTGATGGTGCCGGACTTCCTGGAGCGCGAAGTATTCTGCTGCGGGCCTACGCCCTACATGAATGCGGTGAAGCGCCTGCTGGAAGTGGCCGGGTTCGACATGACGCGTTATCACGAGGAATCCTTCGGTGCCACACCACCGGAAGCCCGTGCCGATGCGGTCGAACAGGCCGAACAAGCCGCCGACGCGCCGGAAATCGACCTGGCGGACCTGCACCAGGTGGAATTCATTGCCTCGGGCAAGAGCATTCGCGTGGCCCCGGGCGAAACCGTGCATGCGGCCGCGGCCAAGCTTGGCCTGTTGATTCCAAAAGCCTGCGGCATGGGCATCTGCGGCACCTGCAAGGTGATGAAACTGGGTGGCGAAGTCGAGATGGACCACAACGGCGGGATCACCGAGGAAGACGAAGCCGAGGGTTACATCCTGTCGTGCTGCAGCGTGCCGAAAGGCGACGTGCGTATCGAATTCTGAAGGCTAGCACCGCCCCCTGTAGGAGCCGGCTTGTGTGGGAGCGGGCTTGCTCGCGAAAGCAGTGTGTCAGTCGCTTATCTGGTGACTGACACTCCATATTCGCGAGCAAACCCGCTCCTACATTAGGGGTTATTGGGCGTAGATGTGGACGACGAAGTGCTGGCCTGATGCTGTCAATTCATAGGCTTTATCGTAGATCCGCAATGTCCTTGATGGCTCGCGGATGGTGTCGCCCACTTTTGCGTACTTGCGGAACTCATCCCAGTCAATGACGGTGGTGCTGACGCTGCCGTCGCTTTCGAGGGTGTTGCCGATGCTCTGATATTCCATGGTTTAGCTCTCTGTTGGATGTCCATTTCCGGCCGGTCATTCGGCAGGTTGTCGTACCCGAAAGGAGAGCCGCTGCAGCGGCGTTTTCCTTCCGGGTTCCAAGAGGCTAGACAATGAAAATGCAGCGTGAGGCTGTCAGAAATATCAAATAACAGACTCGGCACTGCGCCAGTATCAGGCGCCCATCACTTCCCGAATATCCGCCGCCAGTTCTCTTACACGCTCTTCCTCGGTATCCCACGCACACATGAACCGTGCGCCACCTTTGCCGATGAAGGTGTAGAAGCGCCAGCCCTTGGCCGTCAGTGCGGCGATGGCCGGTTCCGACAGCTGCAGGAACACGCCGTTGGCCTGCACCGGGAGCATCAATTCCACGCCGGGGATGTCCGCCACCAGGCTGCTCAGCAGCTGCGCGCAATGGTTGGCGTGGCGCGCGTGTTTGAGCCAGGCGTCGTTTTCCAGCAAGCCCACCCATGGGGCTGAGAGGAAGCGCATTTTCGAGGCCAGCTGGCCCGCCTGTTTGCAACGGTAATCGAAGTCTTCAGCCAGCTTGTGGTTGAAGAACAGGATCGCTTCGCCCACGGCCATGCCGTTCTTGGTGCCGCCAAAGCACAGCACGTCTACCCCGGCTTTCCAGGTCAGGTCCGCTGGCGAGCAGCCGAGGAATGCGCAGGCGTTGGAGAAGCGCGCGCCGTCCATGTGCAGGTTCAGGCCCAGCTCTTTGCAGGTGACGCTGATGGCGCGGATTTCATCCGGGGTGTACACGCTGCCCACTTCGGTGGCCTGGGTCAGGGTGACCACGCGGGGTTTCGGGTAGTGGATGTCCTGGCGCTTGAGGGCGATCTCGCGGATCGACTCCGGCGTCAGCTTGCCGTTTTCGGTACGGGCGGTGAGCAGCTTGGAGCCGTTGGAGAAAAACTCCGGCGCGCCGCATTCGTCGGTTTCGACGTGGGCGGTTTCCGAGCAAATCACGCTATGGTAGCTCTGGCACAAGGACGACAACGCCAGGGAGTTGGCGGCGGTGCCGTTGAAGGCGAAGAACACTTCGCAGTCGGTTTCAAACAGGTTGCGGAAACCGTCGGCTGCGCGGTGGGTCCATTCATCGTCGCCATAGGCGCGCTGATGGCCCTGGTTGGCTTGTTCCATGGCGGCCCAGGCTTCCGGGCAGATGCCGGAATAGTTGTCGCTGGCAAATTGTTGGCTCTTGTCGGTCATGGCCCATTCCTGTGGTCGATGTTGGTGCGCACTGTAACCAAGAATGTCGCGGGTGCGCACGCGCTGTAAATGCAAAGTCACTGGGGAATTATGCACGGTACTGAAACGATTCCTGTCGGACGCGTCCGGGATGGCGCTTTGGATCTGCTCAAGTGGCTGGCGCTGCTGTGCATGGTGCTGGACCACCTGCGGTATGTCGGTTTGAGCCTGGATGGCTTGTATGTACCCGGGCGCCTGGCGTTTCCGTGGTTTTGCCTGGCCATTGCAGCGAATCTGCACCGCGCACGAAATGCACCCGTGACCGGCCAGTGGCGCTACCTGGGGTGGCTGCTGCTGTTCAGCGTGATCAGCGAAGTGCCGTACCGCCTGTTTATCGATGATGCCGATACGTTGAACGTGTTGCCGACTTTGGCGTTGGGCTTGCTGGTTGCCCGAGGATGGCAGCAGAAGGCGCTTTTTGATCGAGGATTGGCGCTGATTGCCGTCACCATTGCGGCGGTTTTTTCCACGCAGCTGATGTTCGGTTTTTTCGGCGTGTTGTTGCCGTTGGCGATGCTGCTGGTGTTCCGTCGCCCGTGGTATTTCAGCCTGTTGCCGGGTGTGGTCTGCATGGCCGCCAATCAATGGCAAATTCTGCTCAATAGCGACACGCTGGTGGCGAAGTTGGGATTGGCCGCGTGCCTGATTGCGCCATTGGCCGGCCTGGCCTTGTTGCGACGTGCCAAAAACGTCTCGCCACCGGCCATGCGGCGTTGGGCTTATGTCCTCTATCCCCTGCATTTCCTGCTGCTGTTACTCGTCCGCCAGATCATCGCCTAACCCCCTGTGGGAGCGGGCTTGCTCGCGAATGCGGTGGGTCAGTTAACCCATGTATTGGCTGACCCGCCGCATTCGCGAGCAAGCCCGCTCCCACATTTGTTTCGTGTCGCTCATCTAATGTCGTAAACGCACCTTTGCGTGGCGTGCGTAGGCATTTGACCTGTCTGCACCAGCCCTACCATCGCATCAAAGGGCCCTGCGAGGGCCTCAACAATACGAAAGGCTGGGAGAGACGCGATGTTCAGCAAAAAAGACCAGATCCAGGGATATGACGACGCACTGCTCGCGGCCATGAATGCCGAAGAACAGCGTCAGGAAGACCATATCGAGCTGATCGCGTCAGAGAACTACACCAGCAAACGTGTGATGGAAGCGCAAGGCAGCGGCCTCACCAACAAATACGCCGAAGGCTACCCGGGCAAGCGCTACTACGGTGGCTGCGAGCACGTGGACAAGGTCGAAGCCCTGGCCATCGAGCGCGCCAAACAACTGTTCGGCGCCGATTACGCCAACGTGCAGCCGCACTCCGGCTCTTCGGCCAACAGCGCCGTGTACCTGGCCCTGATCAACGCCGGCGACACCATCCTGGGCATGAGCCTGGCTCACGGCGGTCACTTGACCCACGGCGCCAAAGTGTCGTCTTCGGGCAAGCTGTACAACGCGGTGCAATACGGCATCAACACCGACACCGGCCTGATCGACTACGACGAAGTCGAGCGCCTGGCGGTGGAACACCAGCCAAAAATGATCGTGGCCGGTTTCTCTGCCTACTCCAAGACCCTGGATTTCCCACGCTTCCGTCAGATCGCCGACAAGGTCGGCGCGCTGCTGTTCGTCGACATGGCCCACGTCGCCGGCCTGGTTGCCGCTGGCCTGTACCCGAACCCGCTGCCGTATGCCGATGTGGTCACTACCACCACCCACAAGACCCTGCGCGGTCCACGGGGCGGCTTGATCCTGGCCAAGGCCAACGAAGAGATTGAAAAGAAACTCAACGCTGCCGTGTTCCCGGGCGCCCAGGGCGGCCCGCTGATGCACGTCATCGCCGGCAAGGCCGTGTGCTTCAAGGAAGCGCTGGAACCTGGCTTCAAGGCCTACCAGCAGCAAGTGATCGATAACGCCCAGGCCATGGCCGATGTGTTCATCAAACGTGGATATGACGTGGTGTCCGGCGGCACCGACAACCACCTGTTCCTGGTCAGCCTGATCCGTCAGGGCCTGACCGGCAAAGAGGCGGATGCCGCCCTGGGCCGCGCCCACATCACCGTCAACAAGAACGCCGTGCCGAATGACCCGCAGTCGCCGTTCGTGACCTCGGGCCTGCGCATCGGCACCCCGGCGGTGACCACGCGTGGTTTCAAAGTGCCGCAGTGCATCGAACTGGCCGGCTGGATCTGCGACATCCTCGACAACCTCGGCGACGCCGATGTCGAGGCCAACGTGGCCAAGCACGTGTCTGCCCTGTGCGCTGATTTCCCGGTTTATCGCTGAGCGCGGTTTTGGAGTAATGACTATGCAACGCTACTCGGGCTTCGGCCTCTTCAAGCACTCACTCAGCCACCACGAAAACTGGCAGAAGATGTGGCGCACGCCCACACCTAAGAAGGTCTACGACGTGGTCATCGTCGGCGGCGGCGGGCATGGTCTGGCGACCGCTTACTACCTGGCCAAAGAACACGGCATCACCAACGTGGCCGTGGTCGAGAAAGGCTGGCTGGGCGGCGGTAACACCGCGCGCAACACCACCATTGTGCGCTCCAACTACCTGTGGGACGAGTCGGCGCACCTGTACGAACACGCAATGAAACTGTGGGAAGGCCTGTCCCAGGACCTGAACTACAACGTGATGTTCTCCCAGCGTGGCGTGTACAACCTGTGCCACACCCTGCAAGACATCCGCGATTCCGAGCGCCGCGTGAGTGCCAACCGCCTCAACGGCGTGGACGGCGAACTGCTCAACGCCAAACAAGTGGCCGACGAGATCCCGTACCTCGACTGCTCCAGGAACACCCGTTACCCGGTACTCGGCGCCACCGTGCAACGTCGCGGCGGCGTGGCCCGTCACGATGCCGTGGCCTGGGGCTTTGCCCGTGCGGCTGACGCGCTGGGCGTGGACCTGATCCAGCAGACCGAAGTGATCGGCTTCCGCAAGGAAAACGGCGTGTGCATCGGCGTGGAAACCAACAAGGGCTTCATCGGCGCCAAGCGCGTCGGTGTGGTCACGGCCGGTAACTCCGGGCACATGGCTTCGCTGGCGGGCTTCCGTCTGCCGATCGAATCCCACCCGCTGCAAGCGTTGGTGTCGGAGCCGATCAAGCCGATTATCGACAGCGTGATCATGTCCAACGCCGTGCACGGCTACATCAGCCAGTCCGACAAGGGCGACCTGGTGATCGGCGCCGGTATCGACGGCTACAACGGCTACGGCCAGCGTGGCTCGTACCCGGTGATCGAACACACCATCCAGGCCATCGTCGAGATGTTCCCGGTGCTGTCCCGTGTGCGCATGAACCGTCAGTGGGGCGGCATCGTCGACACCACGCCGGATGCGTGCCCGATCATCTCCAAGACGCCGGTACCCAACATGTTCTTCAACTGCGGTTGGGGCACCGGTGGCTTCAAGGCCACCCCAGGCTCAGGCAACGTGTTTGCCGCCAGCCTGGCCAAGGGTGAAATGCACCCGTTGGCGGCACCTTTCTCCATCGACCGTTTCCACAACGGTGCGTTGATCGACGAACACGGCGCTGCGGCCGTCGCCCACTAACAGGAGAAATTTCCTATGTTGCATATCTTCTGTCCTCACTGTGGCGAACTGCGCTCCGAGGAGGAATTCCACGCGTCCGGCCAAGCGCACATCCCGCGCCCGCTGGACCCGAATGCCTGCACCGATGAAGAGTGGGGCGACTACATGTTCTTCCGCGATAACCCCCGTGGCCTGCACCACGAGCTGTGGATTCACGCTGCCGGTTGCCGCCAGTACTTCAACGCCACGCGTGACACCCTGACCTACGAAATTCTTGAAACCTACAAGATCGGTGAGAAGCCACAATTCACCGCCAAGGCCTCTGGAGAGAAGGTATGAGCCAGACCAATCGCCTGTCCAACGGTGGCCGGATCGACCGTAATAAAGTCCTGACCTTCAGCTTCAACGGCCAGACCTATAAAGGCTTTGAAGGCGACACCCTGGCCGCCGCCCTGCTGGCCAACGGCGTCGACATCATCGGCCGCAGCTTCAAGTACTCGCGCCCTCGCGGCATCTTTGCGGCCGGAGCCGAAGAGCCGAACGCGGTGCTGCAGATCGGCGCCACCGAAGCCACTCAGATTCCTAACGTGCGCGCCACGCAACAGGCGCTGTACCAAGGCCTGGTTGCCACCAGCACCAACGGCTGGCCGAACGTCAATAATGACGTGATGGGCATTCTCGGCAAGGTCGGCGGCAAGCTGATGCCGCCGGGTTTCTACTACAAAACCTTCATGTACCCGCAATCGTTCTGGATGACGTACGAGAAGTACATTCGTAAGGCTGCTGGCTTGGGCCGTTCGCCGACCGAGAACGACCCGGACACCTACGACAACATGAACCGTCACTGCGACGTGCTGGTCGTCGGCGCCGGCCCTGCAGGCCTTGCTGCTGCACTGGCAGCGGCGCGCAGCGGTGCCCGCGTGATCCTCGCCGATGAGCAGGAAGAGTTCGGCGGCTCGCTGCTCGATTCCCGCGAAAGCCTCGACGGCAAGCCGGCCGCCGAATGGGTCGCCAGCGTGATTGCTGAATTGAAAGCCCTGCCTGACGTGGTGCTGCTGCCCCGCGCCACTGTCAACGGCTACCACGACCATAACTTCCTGACCATTCACGAACGTCTCACCGATCACCTCGGTGACCGTGCGCCGATTGGTGTGGTGCGCCAGCGCATCCACCGTGTACGGGCCAAGCGTGTGGTGCTGGCCACCGGCGCGTGCGAGCGTCCGCTGGTGTACGGCAACAACGATGTGCCGGGCAACATGCTGGCCGGTGCGGTCTCTACCTACGTGCGCCGTTACGGCGTGGCACCGGGCAAGAAACTGGTGCTGTCGACCAACAACGACCACGCCTACCGTGTTGCGTTGGATTGGTTGGATGCCGGCCTGCACGTGGTGGCTGTCGCCGATGTGCGCCACAACCCACGCGGCGCCCTGGTGGAAGAAGCCCGCGCCAAAGGCATTCGTATCCTCACCGGCAGCGCCGTGATCGAGGCCCGTGGCAGCAAGCACGTCACCGCCGCCCGTGTGGCCGCGATTGATGTGAAAGCACACAAAGTCACCAGCCCCGGCGAGTGGCTGGAGTGCGACCTGGTGGCCAGCTCCGGCGGTTACAGCCCGGTGGTTCACTTGGCTTCGCACCTGGGCGGCAAGCCGACCTGGCGTGAAGACATCCTCGGTTTTGTACCGGGCGAAGCCCCGCAGAAGCGCGTGTGCGTGGGTGGCATCAACGGCGTCTACGGCCTCGGTGATTCCCTGGCGGACGGTTTTGAAGGCGGCGTGCGCGCGGCCAGCGAAGCCGGTTTTGCGCCGGTGGAAGGCACCCTGCCAAAGGCTTTGAGCCGTCTGGAAGAACCGACCCTGGCCGTGTACCAGGTGCCGCATGACAAACCGACTGCACGGGCGCCGAAGCAATTTGTCGACCTGCAAAACGACGTGACCGCCGCCGCTATCGAACTGGCGACCCGCGAGGGTTTCGAGTCGGTCGAGCACGTCAAACGCTACACCGCGCTGGGCTTCGGCACCGACCAGGGCAAGCTGGGCAACGTCAACGGCCTGGCCATTGCCGCCCGCTCCCTGAACGTGACCATCCCGCAGATGGGCACCACCATGTTCCGCCCGAACTACACACCGGTGACTTTCGGTGCGGTAGCAGGCCGTCACTGTGGGCACATCTTCGAGCCGGTACGCTATACCGCGCTGCAAGCCTGGCACGTGAAGAACGGCGCCGAGTTTGAAGACGTCGGCCAGTGGAAACGCCCTTGGTATTTCCCGCGCAACGGTGAAGACCTGCATGCGGCGGTGAAACGCGAATGCCTGGCCGTGCGCGACAGCGTCGGCCTGCTGGATGCGTCCACCCTCGGCAAAATCGATATCCAGGGCCCGGATGCGCGTGAGTTCCTCAACCGCATTTACTCCAACGCCTGGACCAAGCTCGACGTGGGCAAGGCGCGCTACGGTCTGATGTGCAAGGAAGACGGCATGGTCTTCGACGACGGCGTCACCGCCTGTCTCGCCGACAACCACTTCCTGATGACCACCACCACCGGCGGCGCGGCGCGCGTGTTGCAGTGGCTGGAAATCTACCAGCAGACCGAATGGCCAGACCTGAAGGTGTACTTCACGTCGGTCACTGACCACTGGGCGACCATGACCCTGTCCGGGCCTAACAGCCGCAAGCTGTTGAGCGAAGTGACCGACATCGACCTGGACAAGGACGGCTTCCCGTTCATGACCTGGAAGGAAGGCTTGGTCGGCGGCGTACCGGCTCGGGTGTTCCGGATCTCGTTTACCGGTGAGCTGTCGTACGAAGTCAACGTGCAGGCCGACTACGCCATGGGCGTGTTGGAAAAAATCGTCGAGGCGGGCAAGAAGTACAACCTGACCCCGTACGGCACTGAAACCATGCACGTGCTGCGGGCCGAGAAGGGCTTCATCATCGTCGGCCAGGACACTGACGGCTCGATGACCCCGGACGACCTGAACATGGGCTGGTGCGTGGGGCGTACCAAACCGTTCTCGTGGATCGGCTGGCGCGGCATGAACCGTGAAGACTGCGTGCGCGAAGAGCGTAAGCAACTGGTGGGCTTGAAGCCGGTCGATCCAAAAGTGTGGCTGCCGGAAGGCGCCCAACTGGTGTTCGATCCGAAGCAGACGATCCCGATGAAGATGGTCGGTCACGTCACCTCAAGCTATGCCCACAACTCCCTCGGCTATTCGTTCGCGATGGCGGTGGTGAAGGGCGGCTTGAAGCGCATGGGCGAGCGGGTGTTCTCACCGCAGGCAGATGGCAGCGTGATCGAGGCGGAGATTGTTTCCTCGGTGTTCTTCGACCCGAAAGGCGATCGCCAGAACATCTGACAGACCGAGTCGCCTGCATCGCAGGCAAGCCAGCTCCCACATTTGGAATGCATTCCCCTGTGGGAGCCGGGCTTGCTCGCGATGAGGGCCGAACAGACACCACAGCATTCAGAACAGGTGCTCTATGACAGCAGCCAATGTTTACCAACAACGCCCCACCTCCGGTGCCAAGGCCGAGTCGTCGCTGCACCATACCGACCTCGCCAGCCTGGTCGGCAAGGGCCGCAAGAACGCCGGCGTGACCGTGCGTGAAAAGAAACTCCTGGGCCACCTGACGATTCGTGGCGACGGCCATGACGCCGCCTTCGCAGCCGGCGTACACAAGGCCCTGGGCATCGAATTGCCAGGCGCCTTGCAAGTCATCGTCAAGGGTGAAACCAGCCTGCAATGGCTTGGCCCGGATGAGTGGCTACTCGTTGTGCCAAGCGGCGAAGAATTCGCCGCCGAGCAAAACCTGCGTGCCGCCCTGGGTGATTTGCATATCCAAGTCGTCAACGTCAGCGGCGGCCAGCAGATCCTCGAACTGCGCGGCCCGAACGTACGTGATGTGTTGATGAAGTCCACCAGCTACGACGTGCACCCCAACAACTTCCCGGTGGGCAAGGCGGTGGGCACGGTGTTCGCCAAGTCGCAATTGGTGATCCGCCACACGGCCGAAGACACCTGGGAGCTGCTGATCCGTCGCAGCTTCTCGGACTACTGGTGGCTGTGGCTGCAGGATGCGTCGGCCGAGTTCGGTCTGAGCGTTGAAGCCTGACATGACGCTCACCCCGTAGACGCCCGGCTTGCCGGCGATGGCGATCTCACCGACGCCATCGCCGGCAAGCCGGGCGCCTACAGGGCGTGTGTTGCCTGGAGTTGCTTGAGGAGTTACCTGCAATGAGCCGCGCACCCGACACATGGATCTTGACCGCCGACTGCCCCAGCGTGCTCGGCACGGTGGATGCGGTCACCCGCTACCTGTTCGAGCAGGGCTGCTACGTCACCGAGCACCACTCGTTCGATGACCGCCTTTCGGGCCGGTTCTTCATCCGCGTGGAATTCCGCCAGCCCGACGGGTTTGACGAGCAGGCCTTCCGCGATGGCCTGGCCACGCGCGGTGAAGCCTTTGGCATGATCTTCGAGCTGACGGCGCCGAACTATCGGCCAAAAGTGGTGATCATGGTCTCCAAGGCCGATCACTGCCTGAACGACCTGCTGTACCGCCAACGCATCGGCCAACTGTCGATGGACGTGGTCGCGGTGGTGTCCAACCACCCCGATTTGAAGCCGTTGGCCGACTGGCACCAGATTCCCTACTACCATTTCCCCCTCGACCCCAACGACAAGCCGTCCCAGGAGCGTCAGGTGTGGCAGGTGGTGGAAGACACCGGCGCCGAGCTGGTGATCCTTGCGCGCTACATGCAAGTGCTGTCGCCGGAGCTGTGCCGCAAGCTCGATGGCAAGGCCATCAACATTCACCACTCGTTGCTGCCGGGGTTCAAGGGCGCCAAGCCTTACCACCAGGCTTACAACAAAGGGGTGAAACTGGTGGGCGCCACGGCGCATTACATCAACAACGACCTGGATGAAGGCCCGATCATCGCCCAGGGCGTGGAGGTGGTGGATCACAGCCACTATCCCGAGGACTTGATCGCCAAGGGGCGCGATATCGAAGGGCTGACGTTGGCTCGGGCGGTTGGGTATCACATTGAGCGGCGGGTGTTTCTCAACGCCAATAGAACAGTGGTGCTCTGATGGGCGCCTTCGCGAGCAAGTCCGCTCCCACATTCGACCGCATTCCAAGTTTGGAACCCCGTCGAATGTGGGAGCGGGCTTGCTCGCGAAGAGGCCTTCACTAACAAAGCAAAAACAGCATCTGTACCCGAGCACTTAAACGCGCTGCCTGCCTGGGCAACGCGGTTCCATAAAAACAACAGCGAGGTGAAAGCATGTCTGGTAATCGTGGTGTCGTGTATCTCGGCAACGGCAAGGTCGAAGTACAGAAAATCGACTATCCCAAAATGCAGGACCCCCGTGGCAGGAAGATCGAGCACGGCGTCATCCTGCGCGTGGTCTCCACCAACATCTGCGGCTCCGACCAACACATGGTGCGCGGCCGTACCACCGCCCAGACCGGCCTGGTGCTCGGTCACGAGATCACCGGCGAAGTGATCGAGAAGGGCAGCGACGTCGAGAACCTGAAAATCGGCGACCTGGTGTCCGTGCCGTTCAACGTGGCCTGCGGCCGCTGCCGCTCCTGCAAGGAACAGCACACCGGCGTGTGCCTGACCGTTAACCCTGCCCGTGCCGGGGGGGCCTACGGCTACGTTGACATGGGCGATTGGACCGGTGGCCAAGCCGAGTACGTGCTGGTGCCGTACGCTGACTTCAACTTGCTCAAACTGCCGGACCGCGACAAGGCCATGGAAAAAATCCGCGACCTGACCTGCCTCTCCGACATCCTGCCGACCGGCTACCACGGCGCTGTAACTGCTGGCGTTGGCCCTGGCAGCACCGTGTACATCGCCGGTGCCGGCCCGGTTGGCCTGGCCGCTGCCGCTTCGGCCCGCCTGCTGGGCGCGGCGGTAGTGATCATCGGTGACGTCAACCCGATCCGCCTGGCCCACGCCAAGGCGCAAGGGTTTGAAATTGCCGACCTGTCCAAGGACACCCCGCTGCACGAACAGATCGCCGCCCTGCTGGGCGAGCCGGAAGTGGATTGCGCCGTCGACGCCGTGGGCTTCGAAGCCCGTGGCCATGGCCATGAAGGCGTGAAGGCCGAAGCGCCGGCCACTGTGCTGAACTCGCTGATGGGCGTGGTGCGCGTGGCAGGCAAGATCGGTATTCCTGGCCTGTACGTGACCGAAGACCCGGGTGCCGTGGATGCCGCCGCGAAAATGGGCAGCCTGAGCATTCGCTTTGGCCTCGGTTGGGCCAAGTCCCACAGCTTCCACACTGGGCAAACTCCGGTGATGAAGTACAACCGTCAGTTGATGCAGGCGATCATGTGGGACCGTATCAACATCGCCGAGATCGTGGGCGTGCAGGTGATCAGCCTGGATGACGCGCCGCGCGGTTATGGCGAGTTCGATGCGGGTGTGCCGAAGAAGTTTGTGATCGATCCGCACAAACTGTTCAGTGCGGCGTAACGTGCAAGGCTGAAAAAATGGCGACCCTGGAGGTCGCCATTTTTTATGGGTTACTTGAGGGTTGAGAGTCGCAGATAGGGATTAGCCACCTCACCGTTTTTAATCAAGCGCTTGCCGCCATAGTCACAATGAACTTTGCCGTTGCGCTCATTGATTTCTTCGGCCTTAAGTTGGTACTCCGGGCTCAGGTAGTCGTCCTCTGTTGCGGCGGTTTGCCCGGTCCACGTCTTGCCGTTGGCCGTGGCGGAGTATTGATAACCCTCGCCATATGGAGGGGGCAGGTCGGGGTCCGTGTAAGGTTTTGATTGAATGTCGCGGATGGCAGGGCATTGGCCCAAGTCGATGACCTGATTGCGCGGTTGCTGGCTGCTGATGGCACTGAATACAGCAAAAAAGTTGGGGATCAATCCGATCATGTGGGTTACAGCTCCTGAGTAGGGTTGCCAGATATAGGCGGCCCTGGGTGGGCTGTAACGGCGCTAGGGTTCCGGGGAATTGGCTACTTCCGGGAGGGGAAAGAGCGACACGCCGTCGCCCTGTTTGTTTCTGCTGTTTACGCCTGCAAGCGCCATTCTACGCCGGGAGCAAGTCGCCCAGCCGGAGAAGATCCAATGTGGGAGCGGGCTTGCTCGCGAAGGTGCTGTGTCAGTCGACACTTACATGACTGATCCACCGCATTCGCGAGCAAGCCCGCTCCCACAGGGGTTTAGTGGTGTCAGCGAGTCGCCAGCGCGCCCTGGTACAGCACGGGGCCGGTTGGTTGGCCGGTTGGCGAGCCACCTTTTGGTTCCAGGCTGACGGCGAGGGTTAGCGGGGCGGCGAGCAATGCCTGCTGCTCCTTGCTCAACTGAATTCGACCTTTGCCGGCAACAGGCACTAGGCCCAGGGACACCGGCTTACCGCCAGCCGGGATAGCCCACAGTTCCAAGACGCGCGTCGGTTCCACGGCGGCCAGTGACAGCGCCTCCACTTGTAAATGATCGCCAAACGCCTGGATCTGCAGCGCCGGTTGCTGGTTGGCACTGGCCAGTGTGGCGCTGTACTCGGGGCCGATGTCGCGTTGGTACAGCACGCCCACCAACAGCGTCATCCCCACCGCACAGGCGGCGACCAGTACGCGAACACTCATCCAGAACGGCTTCTTCGCCGGCATATGCAGCACCTGCGGTTCGATGCGCGCCTTGATGCCTGCCCACACATGTTCCGGCACCGGCCGTTCGGGCAACGCGCCGGTCAGGCTGGCAAGCGCGTCCTGCCAATGGCCAAGCTCGACGCGTAGCGCGGCATCCTCCAGCAGCAGGGCATCAAAACGCCGGCGTGCCGTGGCGGGCATCAACCCGATGGCGTAGTCGGCGGCGAGGGCGCGGCGCAGGGCGGTGGTCTGGTAGTTCATGATTCAAGGCACCTGCGCAGGCGCTCCATGCCGCGACGGATCCAGGATTTGACCGAACCCAGGGGCGCGGCCAGGTGTTCGGCCAACTCCGAGCATGACAAGCCCTGGAAGTAGGCCACGGTGATCGACTGGCGTTGCATGCCGTCCAGGGTGTCGAGGCAGCGGTTGAGGGCGCGTGCCTCGCGCTCGCTGTGGAGGTGGTCGTGGGCGCTGGGGCTGTCGTCGAGCAGGGCGTCCTGTTGGCCGTCGGCCAGGGGTTGTTCACGGCGTTTGCGCAACTGGTCGATAGCCAGGTTGCGGGTGATGTTGACCATCCAGGTCATCGGCGCGGCCAGGTGGGCTTCGTAGCGCGAGGCGTTGTACCAGATGCGCACAAAGGCTTCCTGCAGCACTTCTTCGGCCAGGTCAGGGCGCCCCATGAAACGCAAGGCCACGCCGTGCAGGCGCGGTGAGACACTGCGGTAAAGGGTTTCGAACGCCTGGCGGTTGCCCAGGGCACATTGGGCCAGCAAGGGCCGCAGCGGATCAGCATCGTTGATGGAAATAGGGCTTCTCCAAGCACTCGAACGAGAGCGACGGGACTGCGCACGGTAGGCAGAGGGTAGTTCAGCGCTTGCATTCATTCCATCCGACTCCGGGCGGTGCATGCCTGATATACGCGCGAGTACGTAATCCGGATGCAGCTTTTTCTGAACTCATCTCGGAGTGGGAACATTCCTTTGGAACTGTCAGTCAAACGCCTGCTTTTTAGCTCTTACTTTCAGAGGTTGTCTTGATGAAGATTTCACGCGGTTTTGCCCTGTCCTGCCTGCTGAGCGTGGCCGCTGGCCCGGTGTTTGCCGCAGGTTTCAGCCTCGGTGACGTGGCCAACGCCGTCTCCGGCGCCCAGGGCAACAACAAGGCGGCGGCAGCGGCGCCCAGCTCACAGACCGCCGGCCTGCTGAGTGCCCTGACCTCGCAACTGAACGTCACCCCGGAACAGGCGGTAGGCGGCACCGGCGCCATGCTGGGCCTGGCCAAGAACCAACTGAGCAGCACCGATTATTCACAACTGGGCAAAAGCGTGCCGGGCCTGGATCAACTCTCGGGGAGCAATTCCCTGGGCAGCCTCGGTGCCTTGAGCGGAATGCTCGGCCAGAGCGGCGGCAGCAAGACCAGCGGCCTGGATGGCCTGCTGGGCAACGTGAAAAACACCAGCGACCTGAACACCGCGTTCAGCGCGCTGGGCATGGACAGTGGGATGATCGGTCAGTTTGCCCCGGTGATCCTGCAATACCTGGGCGGCCAGGGTGCCAGCGAGTCGGTGCTGGGCAAGCTGGCGCAGGCTTGGGGCACTGGCGGTTAACGCCCTTGCGCGCGCAGTTGTTCGATGCGCGCGTCCTTTTCCATCCAGAGCTGGTTCACCCAGTTCTGGACGGTCTGGCGAAATGCCGGATCATTCTCGTAATCCCCCTGCCACAACGCCGGGTCCAGCTCGCGGGTGCGGATGTCGATGATCACCTTCGGCACCGCGCCACTGATCAAGTCCCAGAAACCCGGGATCTTCTCCTGTGGATACACCACGGTGACGTCAAGGATCGCGTCCAACTGCTCACCCATCGCCGCCAGTACGAACGCCACGCCGCCCGCCTTGGGCTTGAGCAACCGGGCAAACGGTGAGTCCTGCTGTTTGCGCTTGGCTTCACTGAACCGCGTGCCTTCCAGGTAATTGACCACCGTCACCGGCTGGCGCTTGAACAACTCGCAGGCTTCTTTGGTGATTTTCAGGTCCTGCCCCGCCAGTTCCGGGTGCTTGGCCAGGAAGGCTTTGGTGTATCGCTTCATGAAGGGGTAGTCCAGAGCCCACCATGCCAGGCCCAGGAAGGGCACCCAGATCAGCTCTTTTTTCAGGAAGAATTTGAAGAAAGGCGTGCGTCGGTTGAGCGTCTGGATCAGCGCCGGGATGTCCACCCAGGATTGGTGGTTGCTGATCACCAGGTAGGAGGTGTCACCGCGCAGGTCGTCGCCGCCGCGAATGTCCCATTGGGTGGGGATGCACAGCGAGAAGATCAGCTTGTCGATTTCGGCCCAGGTCTCGGCGATCCACATCACCGCCCAGGACATGTAGTCGCGCAAGCGGCCGGGGGCAACCAGCTTGAGCAGGGCAAACACCATCAACGGGCCGAACAAGACCAGGGTGTTGAGCAATAGCAGCAGGGTGACGAAACAGCCGGTGAGCAGGCGGCGCATAAGCAACTCTTGGAGTCCGGTGGGCGGGCCATCATAAGAGAGGTGAGTCTAGAGGCCAAATCGCAAATCGCCCGGCGAATGTTTCACAATGTGCCGGGTATGCTGCCAGCGAGCTAACTAACCGGCGCTTTTGCGGTCTAGAATCCGCCTACTTCTTTCCGAGGAAATCACTTCGTGAAACTGCTCCTTGCCGCCTTTGCCCTGGTTGCCTTGCCCGTCATGGCCGCCGAACCGACCCTCTACGGTCGCTACGAATACATCCAATTGCCGGAGATCGGCCAGACCTTCAAGGCCAAGATGGACACCGGCGCCCTGACCGCCTCGCTCTCTGCGCGCAACATCGAAACCTTCCAGCGTGACGGTGACGACTGGGTGCGCTTCCGCCTCGGCGGCAAGGATGCGAGTGACAAGGTCTACGAACACAAGGTGTCGCGCATCAGCAAGATCAAGAGCCGCGCCGATGAAGACGACGACAAGGACGAGGCCACTGTGGCCAAGCGCCCGGTGATCGACCTGGAAATGTGCCTGGGCAACGTCAAGCGCACCGTCGAGGTCAACCTCACCGACCGCAGCAGCTTCAACTACCCGCTGCTGATCGGTGCCAAGGCCCTGCGTGAATTCGGCGCAGCGGTAAACCCGGCACGTCGTTACACTGCTGACAAACCGGACTGCTGACGGACCACCATGGCGCATATCCTGATTGTCGAAGACGAAGCGGCCATCGCCGACACGCTGATATTCGCCCTGCAAGGCGAGGGCTTCACCACTACCTGGCTGAGCCTCGGCCAGGAAGCGCTGGCCCATCAGCGCCAGACGCCGGCCGACCTGATCATCCTCGACATCGGGCTGCCGGACATCACGGGCTTTGAAACCTGCAAGCAACTGCGCCGGTTCAGTGAAGTGCCGGTGATGTTCCTCAGCGCGCGGGATGGTGAGATCGACCGGGTGGTGGGGCTGGAGATCGGCGCCGACGACTATGTGGTCAAGCCGTTCAGCCCACGGGAGGTGACGGCGCGGGTCAGGGCGATCCTCAAGCGCATCGGCCCGGGCACTGCGCCCACGGTGTTCCAGGTGGATCTGGAGCGCATGCAGATCGCCTATCGCGGCCAGCCGTTGAGCCTGACGCGCCATGAGTTCCGTCTGTTGCAGAGCCTGCTGGAGCAACCCGAGCGGGTGTTCAGCCGCGAGCAATTGCTCGATGCGGTGGGCGTGGCGGCGGATGCGGGTTATGAGCGCAATATCGACAGCCATATCAAGAGCCTGCGCAGCAAACTGCGGACCGTGGCGGCCGATGCCGAGCCGATCCAGACCCACCGCGGCCTCGGTTACAGCTACAGCCCGAGCAACAGCTGATGCGCCTGGGGCTGCGGATCTTCCTGGTGTACGCGCTGTTTATCGGCCTCACCGGTTACTTTGTGCTCAGCACGGTGATGAAGGAAATCCGCCCGGGCGTGCGCCAGTCCACCGAAGAAACCCTGGTGGACACCGCCAACCTGCTGGCCGAGATCCTGCGCGATGACGTGAAGAACGGCACCCTCGGCCAGAGTCACTGGCCCGAACTGCTCAAGGCCTACGGCAACCGCCAGCCGGGCGCGACCATCTGGGGCTTGCCGAAGAACCAGGTCAACCATCGCATCTACGTGACCGACGCCCAGGGCACCGTGTTGCTCGACTCCACGGGCGAGGCGGTGGGCCAGGACTATTCCAAGTGGAACGACGTGTACCTGACCCTGCGCGGCGAGTACGGCGCCCGCTCCACCCGCAGCGAACTGGATGACCCGGCGTCGTCGGTGATGCACGTGGGCGCGCCGATCCGCGACAACGGGCAGATCATCGGCGTGGTCACCGTGGCCAAGCCCAACAGCTCGTTGCAGCCCTATGTTGATCGCACTGAACGTCGCCTGTTGTGGTACGGCGCCGGGTTGGTGGTCCTCGGTCTGTTGCTGGGTGCAGTGCTGTCGTGGTGGCTGAGCGTGGCGCTGCGCCGGCTCACGGCTTACGCAGAGGCCGTCAGCGAAGGCCGGCGCGCCGAGTTGCCGCATTACCGGGGCGGCGAGTTGAAGCAACTGTCCACCGCCGTTGAGCACATGCGCACGCAGCTGGAGGGCAAGGCCTACGTCGAGCATTACGTGCACACCCTGACCCATGAATTGAAAAGCCCGCTGGCGGCCATTCGGGGGGCGGCGGAGCTGTTGCAGGGCGATATGAATCGCGAGCAGCAGCAGCGGTTTGTCGGCAATATCGACAGCGAAAGTGCGCGCCTGCAGCAGTTGATCGAGCGGCTGTTGAACCTGGCGCAGGTGGAGCAGCGCCAGGGTCTTGAGGAGCAGGCGAGTATCCCGCTGGCCGCCATGGTCGACGACGTGCTCAAGGCCCAATGTGCGCGGATCGAAGGCGCCGGCTTGCAGGTCGAGCAGGCGATCAGCGCGGATGTGAAGGTGTATGGCGAACCCTTCCTGCTTCGCCAGGCATTCGGCAATCTGCTGGACAACGCGCTGGACTTTACGCCATCTGGAGGGGTGTTGAAGTTCAGCGCTCAAACCCACGCGCATGAAGTGCATGTCACGCTATTCAATGAGGCTGTGCCGATCCCCGACTACGCCTTGCCACGCCTGAGCGAGCGCTTTTACTCGCTGCCACGCCCGGCCAGCGGGCGCAAAAGCACGGGGCTTGGCCTCAACTTTGTCGAGGAAGTGATGAAGCTGCACGGCGGCGCGTTGCAGATCGGTAATGTCGACGGCGGTGTGCAAGTGGTGCTGCATCTCCACACAGTCTCCACATTGCCCACATAAATCGCCCACACAGTCTGCCCAGACTCTCCCCATCAAAACAGGGAGAGACCCATGAACCGCAGTCTGCTTTTCAAACTTGGCGCCATTGCGCTGCTGATCCTGCTGTTGCTGATTCCGTTGCTGATGATCAACGGCATCATCAGCGACCGCCAGCAGCTGCGCGACGGCGTATTGATGGACATCGCCCGCAGCTCCAGCTACAGCCAGCGCCTCACCGGCCCGGTGATGGTGGTGCCTTATCGCAAGACCGTGCGTGAGTGGAAACTCAATGAAAAGCTCAACAAACGCTACGAAGAAACCCGTGAAGAGCGCGGTCGTCTGTATTTCCTGCCGGATCGATTTGAGCTCGACGGCAAAGTGCAGACCGAACTGCGCGCACGGGGCATCTACCAGGCGCGGCTGTTCCATGCCGACACCCGCATCGGCGGACGTTTTGAAGTCCCTGCGCAATTGGGCATCACGGAAGATTTCACGGATTACCGCTTCGAACCGGCGTTTCTGGCGGTGGGCATCAGCGATATTCGCGGCATCGAAAACGCGCTGAAGCTGGAACTGGGCAACCAGCGCCTGGCGTTCGAACCGGGCTCCCAGGTGGATTGGCTGGGTGAAGGCGTGCACGTGGCGCTGCCGCAGCAAGACAGCAAGAAGCCCTACGTGGTGGAGTTCGCTTTCGACCTGCGCCTGCAAGGCACCGAACAGCTGCAAGTGGTGCCGGTGGGCAAGACCAGCCAGGTGACCCTGGCGTCCAACTGGCCGCACCCCAGCTTTATCGGCAACTTCCTGCCGGCCCAGCGTGAGGTCAGTGACCAGGGCTTCAGCGCCACCTGGCAAACCTCGTTCTTCTCCACCAACCTTGAGCAGGCGCTGCAAAGCTGTCTCGACGGGCAGGGCTGCAAAGACTTCAGCAACCGTGGCTTTGGCGTCAATTTCATCGACCCGGTGGACCAGTACCTCAAGAGCGACCGTGCGATCAAATACGCGCTGCTGTTCATCGCCCTGACCTTTGCCGGCTTCTTCCTGTTCGAGGTACTCAAGAGCCTGGCCGTGCACCCGGTGCAATACGCGTTGGTGGGGTTTGCGCTGGCGTTTTTCTACCTGCTGTTGTTGTCGTTGTCTGAGCACATCGGCTTTGCCATGGCCTACTTCATCTCGGCCAGTGCCTGTGTGTTGTTGATTGGTTTCTACGTGTGCCATGTGCTGCGCAGCGTCAGCCACGGCCTGGGCTTTTCGGTGGGGTTGGCGACGTTGTATGGCTTGTTGTACGGGTTGCTGAGTGCCGAGGATTACGCACTGCTGATGGGCTCGCTGCTGCTGTTCGGCCTGTTGGGTACGGTGATGGTGCTGACGCGCAAGCTGGATTGGTATGGCGTGGGCAAGCGCAAGGCGGTTGAGCCGTTGCAGTTTGACCTGGAGGCGGTGCAATGATCGGGTTGCGTGAGGATCAGCAGATGAAGGCGCGGATGGTCGACTACCTCAACCACGCTACTGCCCAATGTGGGAGCGGGCTTGCTCGCGAAAGCGGTGTGCCAGTCAACGCATCCGTTACTGAAAAACCGCATTCGCGAGCAAGCCCGCTCCCACAAGGGATCAGTGGTGAGCGTTAGGCTGGCGGTTGAGTTTCCAGCATCGAAGGGCGCTGGCTGACCTCGGCGTACCAGGCGGCAAGCTTGGGGTTGTCCTGGCGCCATTGCAGGTCGGGGTGACGGAAGTCCAGGTAACCCAAGGCGCATGCCACGCTGATCGCCGCGATGTCGAAATGGCTGCTCAGCTCGGCAATCGCGTCCTGCTCCAGCTCGGCGAGGGTGCGGCGGATCTTGTTGCGCTGCTCGTCGAGCCATTGGTCCCAGTGTTTTTCCACCGGGCGCATGGCGGTCTCGTAACGCACCAGCACGGCGGCATCCATGATGCCGTCGGCCATCGACGCCAGGGTCAGGCGGCGCCAGCGGGCGGAGCCGTCACGAGGGATCAGCGGGTTGCCGACGTGCTGGTGGTCCAGGTAGTCGAGGATCACCCGGCTGTCGTGCAGTGCCGACCCGTCGGCCAGGCGCAGGGCCGGGATCTTGCCCACGGGGTTGCCTTGCACCACCTGGGCGTCCGGGGCGACTGGTGTCGGCATGCAGGCCTGCAGGGCCACACGGTCCTGCTGGCCGGTTTCGATCAACAGCACGCGCACTTTGCGGACAAAGGGTGAAGCGGGGTTGTGGAACAAGGTCATGCTGGGAGCGGACATGGGTACACCTCACGTTGGGCAGTGGCTAGCCTAGAGATATTGCGGGTGTTTTTGAAGGCCTCTTCGCGAGCAAGCCCGCTCCCACATTCGACCGCGTATTTTCAGATGAAATGCGCTCGAATGTGGGAGCGGGCTTGCTCGCGAAAGCGCCCTCAGCCGCGCCGCTTAACTAACCCCCATACGCCAATGCCAGTGGGAATCCCCAACCCCACCCAGCTGAGCGAATCCCACAGCCCATCCCCCAGCAACGCCGCAAACAACCCCGCCGCACTGAGCACACCAATCCCGAGGGGAATGCCAAACACCTTCCAGAAACTCGACTGCCGCGGCTTCATGGCTTGGCCGCCTTGCGCCGCACGATCCACAGGTAGACCCCGCTGCCCAGCACGATGATGGTCAGCACATCCAGCACCGCCCACAGAATCTTCATCGGCATGCCGCCATAGTCGCCAAAGTGCAGCGGCTGGGACATGCCCATGGCGTCCATGTACCACGGCCGTTCGGCGATGGCGGTGACGGCCAGGGTGCTGGCGTCGATCAGCACTGGCGTGAGCAGGTGCGAGGTGAGGTGGGTGCTGCCTTTCATGAACACCGCGTAATGGTGCTCGCTGGAAAAGCGTGTGCCGGGGAAGGCGATGAAGTCCGGCTCCATGCCGGGCGCAGCCTTGGCGGCGATGGCCAGCAACTCGGTGGCCGGGGCTCGCTGGGTCAGCGGCGGAGCGTTCTTGTACGGCTCGATCATCGCGCTGAGGCTGTCCTGGCGCCAGGCGGCGATGATCAGGTCGGCGCAGGCGCTGATCACGCCCGTCACGCCCACCACCAGCGCCCAGGTCAGGGTGACCACGCCGATCAGGTTATGCAGGTCGAGCCAGCGCAGGCGGGTGGACTTGTCCTGGCGCACGGTGGCGAACTTCAAGCGGCGCATGAACGGCAGGTACAACACCGTGCCCGAGACAATCGCCACCACAAACAGAATGCCCATGAACGCCAGCAACAGCTTGCCCGGCAGGCCGGCGAACATGTCTACATGCAAGCGCAGCAGGAACAGCGTCAGCCCGCCATTGGCCGCAGGGGTTTCCACGGCTTCGCCGGTGCGCGCATCGAGCATGAAAGTGTGCGACGAATTGGGTTCGGTGCCGGCCGTGGCGGCCATGATTGCGATCACGCCGTTCTTGTCGTCTTCGTCCCAGGCCAGGTACTGCATGGCTTCGCCGGGACGATGGGCCTGGGCCTTGGCCACCAGTTGCTCCAGGTTGAGCTGCGGCGTGTCGGCGGGCATCTGCGCCAGTTCCGGCTCGTTGCCCAGCAGGTGGTCGATCTCGTGGTGAAACACCAGCGGCAGGCCGGTAAGGGCGAGCAGTAACAGGAACACCGTGCAGATCAGGCTGGTCCAGGTGTGGATGAAGGACCAGCGGCGGATGGTTTTGCTTTTCATTTTTTCAACCTTCAGACACACCAAAGCCGCCCATTGGGGCGGCCTGGTGATGAACTCAGCCGATTACCACTGGTAGGTGGCGCTGGCGACGACACTGCGTTGGTCGCCGAAGTAGCAGTAAGACGCGTCGCAGGTGGAAATGTAGTCCTTGTTGAACAGGTTCGTGGCATTCAACTTCACCGATGCACCTTTGAGGCTGTTATCGAGACGACCGAGGTCGTAGTGAACGGCTCCGTCGAATACGGTGTAGGCATCGGACTTGCCCAGCCAGGTGTTGGCCTGATCGCCATAGGTGTTACCGGTGTAGCGCGCACCGAAGCCGATGCCGAAGCCGTCGAGCACGCCGTTGTGCCAGGTGTAGTCTGTCCACAACGACGCCTGCTGGTTAGGTATCAGTTGCAGGCGATTACCTTTGTAGATGCCTGTTTGAACTTCGGACTTAGACAAGGTGTAGGAGGCAATGACCTTGAGGTTTTCGGTGACGTCGGATACCGCTTCCAGCTCCAAGCCTTTGACCTTCACTTCGCCTGCTTGATCAGTGATTGACTGGCTACCCGAACCAATTCGGGTCACCAACACGTTTTTCTGGGTCAGGTCGTAGACCGCTGCGCTCAGCAGTGTGTTGGAGCCGGGTGGCTGATACTTGATCCCTAGTTCCCATTGTTTGCCTTCGGTGGGCTTGTAGGACGTCAACGGGTCGACGCTGGCGTTGCTCGCAGGTTGAAACGACTCGGCATAGGACAGGTACGGCACGAAGCCGGAATCGAATACGTAGCTGATCGCCGCGTTGCCGCTGAAGTTTTTGCTGCGGTCGGTATTGGTGGCGTCTTTTTTATTGAAGTACGTGGTGCCCTGGTGCACCCAGTCTTCACGGCCACCGAGGGTCAGGCGCCATTTGTCCAGGGCCATCTGGTCTTGCGCGTAGAGGCCAGTCTGCACAGTCTTCTGGTTATAGTCGTAAAACGCATCGGAGCGCAAAGGACGTACTACTGGCGTGCTGTTGATCGGGTTGAAGATATTGACGCGTCCGGCGCCTCCGTAAATCGACAAGTAAGAGGTGTCGGTACGCTGGTGATCAAGGCCCAGTAGGAGGGTGTGGGTGATGTCGCCAGTGGCGAAGTCGGCCTGGAAATTGTTATCTACAGCGAACTGTCCGATGTTCTCGTCAACATTGGTTGAGAGACGATCCATATTGCCTGCGGCATCTACGGGGGCATAGGCATAGGCACCCACGGTCAGTTGTTGGAAAGACAACTCCGACTTTGTGTAGCGCAGGTTCTGTTTGAACTGCCAAGTGTCATTGAAGCGATGTTCGAACGCATACCCCAGTGCGTAGTAGGTACGGTCGTAGAACTCGTAGTCTGGGTCGCCGAGGTTCTTGTGGTGTGACACTTCGCCCAATGGCGAATGAATTTTGGTGCCCACGATAGGCAGGAACTGGCTAGTAGCACCGGTATCGTCGCGAGTGAACTGCGACAGG
The DNA here is from genome assembly GCF_054058375.1 of Pseudomonas sp. TE24901. Taxonomy (NCBI): domain Bacteria; kingdom Pseudomonadati; phylum Pseudomonadota; class Gammaproteobacteria; order Pseudomonadales; family Pseudomonadaceae; genus Pseudomonas; species Pseudomonas sp. TE24901. The sequence continues at coordinate 113,042 of NZ_JBSSAF010000001.1, read as the reverse complement.
AAGGTCAGCTTCGTATCCGGGTCGATGTTCCAGGTCAGGCTCGGCGCGATGTTGTAGCGCTTGTTGTCGATGTGATCGACCTGGGTGCCGGCATCCCGTACCACGCCGCTGAGACCATAGAGGAACTGGCCTTCGTCATCGATCTTGCCGGTGCTGGCGAAGTTGATCTGACGGTAGTTGTCGCTGCCGTATTGCACCTGCACGGCATTGCTCGACTCGGCGCTGGGACGGCGGCTGACCATGTCCAGCAGGCCACCGGGTGGGGTCTGGCCGTAAATCGAAGACGCCGGTCCGCGCAGCAGGGCGAGGCGGTCGAGGTTCCAGGTTTCCGCTTTCGGGTTGGCGTACACACCGCGTGGCAGCGGCAGGCCGTCGAGGAACTGAGTGGGTTCGAAGCCGCGCACACGCATCCAGTCGTAACGGGTGTCGCTGCCGTAGCTGGCGGACACGATACCGGGCATGTATTTGACGGCGTCATCCAGGTTCTGGACGTTGCGGTCCTGCATCTGCTGGCGGGTGGCGACGGAAATCGAGCGCGGTGCTTCGACCAGCGCCGTGTCGGTCTTGGTGCCAGCGGCGGTACGGGTCGCCAGGTAGCCCTGCACCGGGCCCCAGGCGCTTTCGTAATTGGCATCTTGCCCGGTGATGCTGGTTTCCGGCAGGGCCACCACACCGTCGGGGATCGCAACCAGGGTGAAGGTGCCGGCACTGCTTTGCTCCAGCTGCAAACCGGTGCCACGCAGGGCTTCACGCAGCGCGCCCTGTGGGTCGAACTGGCCTTTGACCGGTGCCGAGGTCTTGCCCGAGGCCAGCGCCGGGTTGAGGGTCAGCGCCAGGCCGGCCTGGCTGGCGATCTGGTTCAACGTGGTGGCCAGCGGCGCCGCCGGCAGGTTGTAGGCGCGCACGTTCGAGGCTTGTTCGGCTGCCATCAGTGCAGTACTGGCCAGCGGGGTGCTCAAGGCAATGGCCACGGCTAACAGGCTGGGGCGCAACAAGGTGTCTAGCGTGCGGGACATAGGGCGGCTCCTGAATGGAAATATTTCTCAATTGCCTAGGTGCCGAACGAGAATTGAAAAGTGATAGGGCGGGGTGAAAATATTTTTTTGGAGGGCCTTGAGGGCCTCTTCGCAGGCAAGCCAGCTCCCACATTTGATTGGGTTCACACGGTCAAAATGTGGGAGCTGGCTTGCCTGCGATAGCAATAGCCCTGGCACCGCCGAACCTAAGGCTTGGCCCTGACCGTCACCCACCACGGCGTGTGCTGCTCGATCTGCACCGGCAAGGTGGGCAGCAGGGCATTGAGTGCCAGGGTGGTGTCATGCAGCGGGAAGCTGCCGGTAATCCGCAGGTCCGCCACGTTCTTATCCACACCCAGGTACCCGGTGCGGTAGCGGCTCAGTTCGTCAACCACATCGCCCAGGCGCGCGTTGTCCACCACCAGCATGCCGCGGGTCCAGGCGTCGGTGGCGGGGGTGACGGCCAGCGCAGGGCCCAGGCCGTCGCTGCGCATCAGCACTTGCTGGCCTTCCTTGAAGATCTGTTCCTGGTGCAACGCCTCGGGCTGCGCGGCCACGGCCGATTGCAGCACGCTCAGGCGCGTGGCGTCGTCTTCGCGCTTGACGATAAACCGTGTTCCCAGAGCGCGCAGGTTGCCGTCGCGGGTTTGCACATAGAAGGGGCGGGCGTCGTTGTGGCCGGTCTCGACCAGAATCTCGCCTTCCTGCAATACGATCAGCCGGCGCTTTTCATCAAAACGCACGTCAATGGCGCTGTGGGTGTTGAGGTTGATCAGCGTACCGTCCGCCAGTTTCAGCGTGCGTTGCTCGCCTGTCGCAGTGCGTTGATCAGCCATCCAATAGTGGATTGGCACATAGCGCTCACCGGCAAACAACGCCAGGCCGATCACCAGCGCAACACTGGCCAGGCCGCTGCCCAGCTTGCGCACCCGCTGGCGAATGCCTTCGCGCGACTGCAACAGTGCCGCCCGCGCCGGGCCTGAGGCCACGCTGAAACGCTGGTCGAGCATGCCCAGTTGGCGCCAGGCGCGGGCGTGTTCTTCATCGCTGGCCAGCCATTTGGCGAATTCTTCACGCTCCACCGCACTGCCGTCCCCCGAGTCGAGGGACAGTTGCCAGGCAATCGCGGCGTCCAGCACACGGGCCGAAACCGGCCGGGAGCTTGTCACAGCGGCTCGCCATACAGCGCGATGTAGCACTGGCGAATGCCCTGGGCCAGGTACTGGCGCACGCGGGGAACGGAGACGCCGAGGCGCTGGGCGATTTCTGCATGGCCCAGGCCGTCGAGGCGGTTGTAGAGGAAGGCGGCGCGAGCCTTGCTCGACAGCTTGCCGAGCAGGCGGTCGATGGCCTTGAGGTCTTCGAGGATCAGTTGCTGTTCTTCGGGCGAAGGGTGTTCGCTTTCCGGGATCAGCATCAATTCGGTGAGGTAGGCCTGTTCGAGGGCCGCGCGGCGGAAGTAGTCGAACAGTAGCCCTTTGGCGATTGCCACCAGGAACGCCCGTGGCTCGCGGGGTGCGCGCAACTCGTCACGGCCCAGCAGGCGCATGAAGGTGTCCTGGCTCAGGTCTTCGGCGCGACTCGGGCAGGCCACGTTGCGCCGCAGCCAGGCCAACAGCCAGCCACGATGGTCGCGATACAACGCGCCAACAAGCTCACTGTGTGGGTTCTGGACCGACGACAAGGCATCACCGAATAAACAAAAGGTTTAAACTAACGAGAATTATTCGCGATTGTGTCAGAGGCGTCGGATGGGCGCAATTGGCGTCTGTCGGGCAATGCTATTAAAACGATGGCGCTTGCTTGCGCCGTTTCCATTGACTCAAACGCTCTTGCAACGCCTGCGGTGTGTCGATGTGCTGTTGGCGTGCGCGGCTGAACAGGATCAGCATCAGCTCAGCCGTGGCCAAGGCATCGGCACTGGCGTGATGGCGTTCGCCTACGTGCAGCTTGAAGTGCCGGGTCCAATCGTCGAGCCCGGCTTCACGGATGTTCGCATCAGGGCACAGCAGCGGGGCGAGGTCGGCCACGTCGAGAAACGGGTGCGCCAGGCGGTAACCCAGGCTGTCCTTGAGTGCCCTGCAGAGCATGTGTTGATCGAACGGCGCATGAAACGCAAGCAATGGGCTATCACCGACAAACGCCATGAAATCCAGCAGCGCCTCCACCGGGTCGCTGCCGGCGGCGATGGCGCTGGGCCCCAGGCCATGGATCAGTACGCTGGGGCTGAGTTTGGTCTCGGCCCGTTGCAGGGTGCGTTCGAACATCTGCGAGAAGTCCACGGCGCCGTCTTCGATCACTACCGCGCCGATGGACAGCACCTGGTCTCGGTTGAGGTTCAGCCCGCTGGTTTCCAGGTCCACCACGACCCAACGTTGGCTGTGCAGTGCGCCGTCGCCCAATGCGCCGGCCGCAGGCAGTTGGGCCAGGCGCTGTTGTTGCGTTGCATCGAGCCCGGGTTTTTTCGGGCGCAACCAGTTGAACAGCCTCACAGTTGATACCGCAAGGTCAGGCTGGCTTGCAGGCGTTGGGCCTGGCGCAGGGATTCACGCAGGATGCGCCGGTCCAGGTGGTTGAGGCTGTCGGGGTCGACGCGGTTGGAATACGGCTGGTTCTCACGGGTCTGCAACTGATGCTGCTGCATGCGGGTTTGCTGGATGAAGTGATACGCCTCTTCGTACGCTGCGCCGTCCAGGGGCTCGATCACTTCCTTGGCCACCAGCTGGCGCAGGCGTTCCAGCGTGTTGTTGGCGGGAATGCCGTTGGCCAGGGCCAGCAGGCGCGCACCGTCGACAAAGGGTGTGAGGCCTTGCACCTTGAGGTCCAGGGTGGCTTTCTCACCGCCTTTGCGCGTCAGTACAAACTCACGGAAGCGCCCCACGGGCGGGCGATGGCGCAGGGCGTTCTCGGCCAGCATGCGCTGGAACAACCGGTTGTCCGCCACTTGATCAAGAATGCCCTGGCGCAGTTGCTCGCAGCCGCGCTCATCGCCCCACACCACCCGCAGGTCGAAATAAATGCTCGAGCCCAGCAGGTTCTCCGGCGTGGCCTCGCGAATGAATGCCGCAAAACGCCGCGCCCATTCTGCCCGCGACAGGCACAGCTCGGGGTTGCCGGCCATGATGTTGCCCTTGCACAGGCTGAACCCGCACAGCGCCAGGCTCTGGTTGATCTGCTGGGCCAGTGGCAACAGTCGCCCACGGATCGCCGCCGCCTCGGCCGCGTCCTTGGCGTCGAACAGAATGCCGTTGTCCTGGTCGGTGAACAGCGTCTGCTCACGACGGCCTTCGCTGCCGAAACACAACCAACTGAACGGCACGCCGGGGTCGCCTTTTTCGGCGAGGGTCAACTCGATCACCCGGCACACGGTGTGATCGTTGAGCAGCGTAATGATGTGGGTGATCTGGGTTGATGACGCGCCGTGGGCCAGCATGCGCTCGACCAACTGCCCGATCTCACCGCGAATCGCCACCAGGTTCTCCACCCGGGGCGCATTGCGGATGGTGCGGGCCAGGTGCACCAGGTCGACGCGTTGCAGGGAAAACAGGTCGCGCTCGGACACCACGCCGCACAAGCGCTGGTCCTTGACCAGGCACACGTGGGCGATATGCCGCTCGGTCATGGCGATCGCGGCGTCGAAGGCGCTGTGGTCCGGTGTTAAAAAGAAGGGCGCTTGGGTCATATGACCTTCTATGACCTGATTGAAGTCGCTGGTGCCATCGGCCACCACCTGGCGCAGGTCGCGCAGGGTAAAGATGCCCAGGGGCGTCTTGTGTTCATCGACGATCACGATGCTGCCCACCTGTTGCTCATGCATCAGCGTCACCGCCTCGCGCAGCGGCGTATTCGGGCTGCAGGTGACCGGGTGGCGCATGGCCAATTCGCCCAGGCGCGTGTTCAGTGAGTATTGGGTGCCGAGGGTCTCCACGGCTTTCTGCTGGACCTGCTGGTTGACCTGGTCGAGCAGGCTGCTGACGCCGCGCAGGGCAAAGTCACGAAACGGGCTGGAAAGCGCGAACAGCTTGATGAACGCCGGCTTGTTCAGTTGCAGGCAGAAGGTGTCTTCGGCGGCCTTGTGCTCGGTGCGGGTCGCTCGTTCACCCAGCAAGGCAGCCAGCGGGAAGCACTCGCCGGTGGTGATTTCGAAGGTGGTTTCGGTGGAATCCGGCCGCTCGCCCACGACGCGGCCCTGCTTGACGATATAGAAGTGTTCCACAGGCCCGCCCGAGGGCTTGAGGATGCTGTCTCCGGGGCCGTAGAAGCGTAATTGGCACTGTTCTACCAGGAACGCCAGGTGCGCGTGTTCCATCTGGTTGAACGGTGGGAAGCGTTGCAGGAATTGCAGGGTGCCGTGGATGTTCTGCAACACGGCGGTTTTCCCCGCCTGCGTGAAAGCATCAGCTTTACTCATAACAGTGACCGCAGTTTTTTTGTCGTTATCGTCAGGCATGGTCAACTCCTGCGCAGCGGGTGCCCATTGGACGTAAGTCTAGGTACTGGTAAAACCACTCACGACTAGGGAAAAACCTTACATGACTATCGTCCAAAACCCGTAGAACGCCCACTAGGCAAACTTTCCGACGAAGTGCACATTGATCGCCCTTCCGCAGATGTCTGACGAGTGTGCTGGGAGATTGATGAGAACTGCTGAGAACCGTATGTCCGACCACGATATTTTGAGTGATGCCGAGCGCGAGGCGCTGAGCGCCGTGATGCTGGAGCCTGATTTACCGCCGCAACGGGTGTTGATTGTCGACGACGACAAGGACGCGCGTGAATTGCTGGCGGAAATCCTGGGGCTGGACGGCATTCGCTGCATGACCGCCGACAGCGGCGAGGCGGCGTGGGACTTGCTGAAGTCCAGCAGCTCCATTGGTTTGCTCATTACTGACCTGCGCATGGCACCCAGCAATGGCTTGGAACTGATCCGACAAGTGCGCGAATCCACACGGGCGGCGTTGCCGATCATCATCATGTCGGGTGACGCCGAAGCGCCGGATGTGATCGATGCGATGCATTTGAGCGTGGTGGACTTCTTGCTGAAGCCGATCGATAGCGTGAAGTTGGCGAAGATGGTGAAGCGGGAATTGGGAATGGCGTCCTGATTTTTTGGTGAAGATGCGGTCCCAAAGAAAAAGCCCCGATCTTTCGACCGGGGCTTTTTTCATTTACAGGCCGTTTTTGGCCTTGAACTCCCGACGCCGACGGTGCAACACCGGCTCGGTGTAGCCGTTGGGTTGCTTGGTGCCTTCAATCACCAACTCCACCGCTGCCTGGAACGCGATGTTGCTGTCGAAGTCCGGTGCCAGCGGGCGGTACAGCTTATCCCCGGCATTCTGACGGTCCACCACCGGCGCCATGCGCTTGAGGCTTTCCAGCACCTGGGCTTCGTTGACGATACCGTGGCGCAGCCAGTTGGCGATGTGCTGGCTGGAGATGCGCAGGGTGGCGCGGTCTTCCATCAGGCCCACGTCGTTGATGTCCGGCACCTTCGAGCAGCCAACTCCCTGGTCGATCCAGCGCACCACGTAACCCAGGATGCCCTGGGCGTTGTTGTCCAGCTCGTTGCGGATTTCTTCGTCAGACCAATCGGTGTTGGTGGCCAGAGGAATGGTCAGGATGTCGTCCACCGAGGCGCGCTCGCGCTTGGCCAACTCGGCCTGGCGGGCAAACACATCAACCTTGTGGTAGTGCAGCGCGTGCAGTGCTGCCGCGGTAGGCGACGGTACCCAAGCCGTGTTGGCGCCGGCCAATGGGTGGGCGATTTTCTGTTCGAGCATCGCCGCCATCAGGTCGGGCATGGCCCACATGCCTTTACCGATCTGTGCGCGACCTTGCAGGCCGGTGCTCAGGCCGATGTCGACGTTCCAGTTTTCGTAGGCGCCGATCCACTTTTCGGCCTTCATGGCGGCTTTGCGCACCATCGCGCCCGCTTCCATGGAGGTGTGGATTTCGTCGCCGGTGCGGTCGAGGAAGCCGGTGTTGATGAACACCACGCGCTCGCTGGCCGCCTTGATGCAGGCCTTGAGGTTGACCGTGGTACGGCGCTCCTCGTCCATGATCCCGACTTTCAGTGTGTTGCGTGGCAGGTTCAGGACGTCTTCGATGCGGCCGAACAGCTCGTTGGTGAACGCGGCTTCTTCCGGGCCGTGCATCTTCGGCTTCACGATGTACACCGAACCGGTGCGGCTGTTCTTGCGGCTGCTGGTGCCGTTGAGGCTGTGAATCGCCGCCAGGCTGGTGACCAGGCCGTCGAGAATGCCTTCCGGCACTTCGTTGCCGTCTTTGTCGAGGATCACGTCGATGGTCATCAAATGGCCAACGTTGCGCACGAACAACAGCGAACGGCCATGCAAGGTCACGTCCTGGCCATTCACGCCGGTGTAGACGCGGTCAGGGTTCATGGTGCGGGTGAAGGTCTTGCCGCCCTTGGCCACTTCTTCGGCCAGGTCACCCTTCATCAGGCCGAGCCAGTTGCGGTAGATCACCACTTTGTCGTCGGCATCGACGGCGGCCACGGAGTCTTCGCAGTCCATGATGGTGGTCAGCGCGGCTTCCATCAGCACGTCTTTGACGCCGGCGGCGTCGGTCTGGCCGACCGGGGTGCTGGCGTCGATCTGGATTTCGAAGTGCAGGCCGTTGTGTTTCAGCAGGATCGCAATCGGCTCCGCCGCAGGGCCCTGGAAACCGATCAGCTGCGCATCGTCACGCAGGCCGCTGTTGCTGCCGCCCTTGAGGCTGACGATCAGCTTGCCATCAACGATCTTGTAGCCGTTGGAGTCGACGTGGCTGCCAGCAGTGAGCGGCGCGGCTTCGTCGAGGAAGGCGCGGGCAAAGGCGATCACCTTGTCGCCACGCACTTTGTTGTAGCCCTGGCCCTTTTCGGCACCATTGGCTTCGCTGATGGCGTCGGTGCCATACAGCGCGTCATACAACGAGCCCCAGCGCGCATTGGAGGCGTTGAGGGCGAAACGGGCATTCATCACCGGTACGACCAGCTGTGGGCCGGCCATGCGGGCGATTTCGTCATCGACGTTTTGGGTCGTGGCCTGGAAGTCTGCGGCTTCTGGCAGCAGGTATCCGATGTCTTGCAGGAAGGCCTTGTAGGCCACCGGGTCGTGGGCCTGGCCGGCGTGGGTTTGGTGCCAGGTATCGATCCGCGCTTGGAAATCGTCGCGTTTGGCGAGTAGGGCTTTGTTCTTCGGTGCCAGGTCGTGGATGACCTTGTCGGCGCCGGCCCAGAACTGCTCGGCGGTGATGCCGGTACCGGGAATGGCTTCGTTGTTCACGAAGTCGAACAGGACTTTGGCGACCTGCAGGCCACCGACTTGAACGTGTTCAGTCATCTCTTGCCTCACTCTTCGGAGCTTATGCGCTTTTCAGCTTTTCAATTTACCAATGAAGCCTCTGGCCATTTAAACCACGAACCCGATCCCCCAGTACATGCCGTTCAGGCGGCTGGGCTGGCGGGTTATCGCGATGCGTTGGTGCCTTGGCAGACATCGACCTAACGTTATGTAGTGCGCGATTGGGCATACTACATGATGACTTGCGGTTGTGAAAATCAGACCAAATACGTCGTTTAGCGACCCACCTGTGACATTCGGTCACAGTGGGGAACGGGATGTTCTCAAAAAACTACTGGATTGTTCCAGATAAATATAAAAATGGTACACGATTTGTTTTCATGGACCTGTGCGTCCACTTTGTAGGGATAAGGCCCTTGGGCCTTGCGGCGATCATCGGGCCGCTATCGTCGGCAAGCCGGCGCCTATAGAACAACAATGCCCCTGAGGAATTTCGCCATGGACCATCTTGTACTCACAATTATCGCCGCCGACAAACCCGGGCTGGTTGAACGCATTGCGCAAAACATTGCGGCCCAGGGTGGCAATTGGCTGGAAAGCCGCATGGCCCATATGGCCGGGCAGTTTGCCGGGATCTTGCGGGTCAGCGTTCCCACGGAGAACCGTCAGGCATTGGTGGGCGCGCTGGAAGACTTGTCCACCCATGGCATCCGTGTGCTGGTGGGCGAGGGCAGCAGCGGGCAGGCGTCGGCCTCCAAGTCGATCATGATGACGCTGGTGGGCAATGACCGTTCGGGCATCGTGCGTGAGATCACTGCGCTGTTGAGCAAGCAGGGCGTGAACCTGGAAAGCCTGAGCACCGACGTGCGCCCGGCGCCCATGAGTGGCGACCCGCTGTTTACCGCCGAGGCACTGTTGCAGGTGCCGGCGACGTTATCCCTGGATGACTTGCAGGTGTCCCTGGAAACCCTGGCGGATGATTTGATGGTGGAGTTGCACAACGAGGAATAATCCATCCACAAGGTTATGCATGGAAATCTTGCATGGGCCTGTGGATAACCTGTAGAGACCCGGCGCCAGCCCATGCCGGCCGGGCTTCTTCGCCCGCTGAGCAAAAAACGAGCAGTTTCAAGGGCTTGTGCACAAATGGCGGGGATCAGGCTGTGGATAACCTTGGGGTGGATGCCTGCAAGCCACGCCCGCTGTGGCTTGCAGAGGTTTGTACGTTATTTGATCAGCGTTTGCGCACAGTCAGCCACGCGTCCAGGCTGTAGACCACCAGGCCGGCCCAGATAAAGGCGAAGGCAATCAACGTGCTCGACGCCAGGTGTTCGCCAAACAGCAGCACGGCCTCCAGCAGTACCAACGTCGGTGCGACGTACTGCAAAAAGCCCAGGGCGGTGTAGGGCAAATGCCGTGCGGCGGCGTTGAAACACACCAGCGGGATCAGCGTCACCGGGCCTGCGGCCACTAGCCACCAGGCTTCGGAGGTGCTCCAGAACGCCAGTTGTGCACTGTGTGCGGTCGGGTTGAACAGCAGCCAGGCCACGGCGATCGGCACCAGCATCCAGGTTTCCACCACCAGCCCCGGCAGCGCCTTGACCGGTGCCTGTTTGCGGATCAGCCCGTAGAACCCGAACGTCAGCGCCAGCACCAGTGACACCCAAGGCAGGCTGCCCACCTGCCACACCTGTTGCGCCACGCCCACCGCGGCCAGCCCGACGGCAACCCATTGCAGACGGCGCAGGCGCTCGCCAAGCAGCAGCATGCCAAGCAGCACATTCACCAAAGGGTTGATGTAGTAACCCAGGCTCGCTTCCAGCATGCGCCCGCTGTTCACCGACCACACATAGGTCAGCCAGTTGCCCGCAATCAATGACCCACTGAGCGCCAGGATGGCCAAGCGCTTGGGGTTGTCGAGCAGTTCGCGCAACCAGCCTGGGTGTTTCCATACCAACAGCAACAAACCACCGAACAACGCCGACCACAGCACGCGGTGCACGATGATCTCGGCGGCAGGCACACTGGCGATGGCTTTGAAGTAGATCGGGAACAGGCCCCAAATGACGTAGGCGCTCAGGCCCAGGATGTACCCCTTGCGGGGGTTGGCGGGTTGCATTGCAGAATCCTTGCTTAGGCAGCTAACAAAGCGCGATTGTAAGGATATTTGTCAGGCAATGTGTGCTGAAAAATGGCCCCGACCCTGTTCCCACATCCCCTGTAGGAGCCGGCTTGCCGGCGATACGCCAGTGAGGGCGGCGGTGATCTTGAGGATGCTATCGCCGGCAAGCCGGCTCCTACAGGTCGAGTGTGAGTCAGAAGAGTTTGAGGGGCTCTTCGTTGAGGGCCGCCAGTTGCTCGCGCAAGGCCAGCACCTGATCGCCCCAATAGCGTTCGCTGCCAAACCACGGGAAGCTGTGGGGGAACGCCGGGTCATCCCAGCGCCGTGCCAGCCAGGCGCTGTAATGCATCAGACGCAGCGCGCGCAGGGGCTCGATCAGGGCCAGTTCACGCGGGTCGAAATCGTGGAACTCCTGGTAACCGTCCATCAATTCCGACAACTGCCCCAGGCATTCCTGGCGGTCGCCGGCGAGCATCATCCACAGGTCCTGCACCGCCGGGCCCATGCGGCAGTCGTCGAGGTCGACGATGTGGAACATCTCGTCACGGCACATCATGTTGCCGGGGTGGCAGTCGCCGTGCATGCGGATGTTCTTGTGCGGCGTGGCCTTGTACACCTCTTCCACGCGCTTGAGCAGGTCGCGGGCCACGGACTCGTAGGCCGGCAGCAGGCTCTTGGGAATGAAGTTGCCTTCCAGCAGGGTGGTCAGGGAGTCCTGGCCGAAGTTCTTAACACCCAGCGCTTCGCGGTGTTCGAATGGACGGGTGGAGCCCACCGCATGCAGGCGCCCGAGCAATTGCCCAAGGCGATACAACTGGTCGAGATTGCCTGGCTCCGGCGCGCGGCCACCACGGCGGGGGAACAGGGTGAAGCGGAAACCCGCGTGTTCGAACAGGCTTTCGCCGTTGTGGATCAGTGGCGCGACCACCGGTACTTCGCATTCAGCCAGTTCGAAGGTGAAGCGGTGTTCTTCCAGGATCGCTTCGTTGGTCCAGCGCTGAGGCCGGTAGAACTTGGCGATCAGCGGTTCGGAATCTTCGATGCCCACCTGGTAGACGCGGTTTTCGTAGCTGTTGAGCGCCAGAACGCGCGCGTCGCTGAGAAAGCCGATGCTTTCGACAGCGTCGAGTACCAGGTCGGGGGTGAGTGTTTCAAACGGGTGGGCCATGCGAACTCCTGCGCGCAGCAGGGCGCCGCGTCCGGCCGGGTATGGTAACAGCATCGATAGGTGGTGGCTGTGCGGACGCCTTCGCAGGCAAGCCAGCTCCCACATTCGACCGAGTTCCACCTTTGGAATACGGTCGAATGTGGGAGCTGGCTTGCCTGCGATGAGGCCCTATCAGGCGCCGACGATCCCGCCGTCATCCCGTCGAATCGCCATCACCGACGAGCGCGGCTTGCCATTCGGCAAATGCTCCGGCCAGGTCGAACCGCCGGTCTCACCCGGATGCTGGATGCCCACGAACAAGGTTTTCTGATCCGGCGAGAAGCTGATGCCCGTCACCTCACAGGCCACTGGTCCTACCATGAAACGGCGGATTTCACCGGTGCTCGGGTCGGCACACAACATCTGGTTGTTGCCCATGCCGGCGAAATCGCCCGCGTTGCTGTAGTCGCCGTCCGTCAGGATCCACAAGCGGCCGGCTTTGTCGAACCCCAGGCCATCGGGGCTGTTGAACATGTTCTGCGGGTTGATGTTGGACGAGCCGCCCTTCGGCGTACCGGCGTGCACGCCCGGGTTGCCCGCCACTACAAACAGGTCCCAGGTGAATGTCGTCGCACCGTGGTTATCGGCGTCGGCCTTCCAGCGCAGGATCTGGCCGTAGACGTTTTTCTCCCGTGGGTTGGGGCCGCCCACCGGCTGGCCTTCCTCGCCGCGCTTGGCGTTGTTGGTCAGGGTGCAATAGACCTGGCCATCCTTGGGGCTCACCACGATCCATTCCGGGCGGTCCATGCGTGTGGCTTTCACCACGCTGGCGGCCAGGCGCGCGTGGATCAACACCTCGGCCTGGCTGGCAAAACCGGTGCTGGCATCAATGCCGTTTTTGCCGTGCGTCAGCTCCACCCATTGGCCCTTGCCCTTGGGGTGGTCGGCGTTGCCGTCGCCGGCGTCGAAGATCGCCACGTACAAGGTGCCGTGGTCGAGCAGGTCTTTGTTGGCCTTGGGGTTCTTGTGGTTGATCTTGTCGCGGCTGATGAACTTGTAGATGAACTCGCCGCGTTCGTCGTCGCCCATGTACACCACGGCGCGGCCGTCGCGGGTTTCGGCCAGCGCGGCGTTTTCATGCTTGAAGCGGCCCAGGGCGGTGCGCTTGACCGGTGTGGATTTGGGGTCGAACGGGTCGATTTCCACCACCCAGCCATGGCGGTTGAGTTCGTTGGGGTTCTTGGCCAGGTCAAAGCGCGGATCGTGCGGGTGCCAGTTGATGTCTTTGCTGGCGGCAACCACGCCGTAGCGTTTTTGCCCGGCATCGAACGCCTGTTGTGGGTTGCTGCTGCCAAAGCAGTCGGTGAAGTTCTCTTCGCACGTCAGGTAAGTGCCCCACGGGGTCTTGCCGTTGGCGCAGTTCTGGAAGGTGCCCAGGGCTTTCTTGCCGGACTTGTCGGCAGCGGTCTTGAGCCAGTCGTGGCCGGCGGCCGGGCCGCTGAGGCGGATCGGCGAGTTGCCGTGGATGCGGCGGTTGTAGCGCGAGTCCTGGACGAACTGCCAGGTGTCGCCCTTGCGCCGCACTTCGATCACCGACACGCCTTCGCTGGCCAAGGCTTTGCGCACGTCTTCGGCCGATTGCGGCGCGCCGCCGTGGGCATAGAGGTAGCGGTAATTGGTGTATTCATTGTTGATGGCCATGAGCGCGCGATTGTCGTCGCCCGGGAAGGCGAACAGGCTCATGCCGTCGTTGTTGTCGCCGAATTGCTGCTCCTGGGCCGCTGCCGTGCCATTACCGGACGGGTCGAAGGCCGGGGCGCCCTTGCTCAAGGGTTGGCCCCAACTGATCAGCACCGAGGCGCTATAGCCGGGCGGCAAGGTGATCGCGTCGCTGGTGGCGGCGCCGATGCTGGTAAAGCCCAGCAGCGGGCTGGCGGTGGCGGCATTCACGGCCATGGCGCTGCGAGTCAGCAGGTTGCCCCCCAGGAACATCGCGGCCCCGCACAGGGCGCCGGCGCCGATAAAGCGGCGGCGGGTGAGGCCGACCATCTGTTCCAGGTCGGTGGCTTGGTTTTCTTCTAATAGGCTCATTTCAGGCTCCCTGCGGTTTTTGCAGACACCTTAAGGAGCGCTTGTGACGAAATTGTTGCGGTTTGAAGTCGGGCGGCCGGCTACACCGGCGTGCCGAGCAACACATGGCTGGGAGCGAATTGCACCTGGATCGGCTGGCCTTCTGCCGCACCGAGTGCCGTGAGCGCGGCAGGCTGCGCCAGGGCGCATAAAACCTGGCCGTTGGGCAGGGTGATGCGCACCTCGCTGGGGCCGTCCTCGGCGTCGAGAATCGTCTCGATAATACCGCTCATGCAATTGTGTCCAGGTGTTGCAGGTTGCCCGGGGGCGAGCAGTTCCAGCCAGCCGGCCTTGATCAAGGCGACCACTTCCACACCCGGCTCCAGTTCCAGCCGGTGCGTGCTGTCATGGGTGATCTGGGCATCCAGACTCAGGTCGCCCGCCAATTGCAGGCGGATCAGGTCATTGCGGCCATGGCTGTCGATGGTGATCACCTGGCCATGCAACTGGTTGCGCGCACTGGTGCGCAGCATCAACCGGCCCAGCAGGTTGAAGTCGCTGGCATCTTCATCTGAGCCCAGTATTTCGGCCTGCAACACTTGCAGGCGTTGGTACAGGCGCAACACGCGCTCACCTTCGGCCGTCAGCTTGGCACCGCCGCCGCCTTTGCCACCGACGCTACGCTCCACCAACGGTTTCTGCGCCAGGTTGTTCAGCTCATCGATGGCGTCCCATGCGGCCTTGTAGCTCAAGCCGGCGCTTTTGGCGGCGCGGGTGATCGAGCCTTGTTCGGCGATGTGCGCCAGCAGGGCGATGCGCTGGGGGCGGCGAATGATGTGTTGGCTGAGGGAGGTGGGCAGAGACATGGGGATTCGCTGTGGTGAGATGGGCGGACGTTGCAGGCGCCGGGCTGAGGAGTCAAGTCACGGGCCTGGTTTTGGCGTGCGGGCCAGGCAGTAGACGTCCACCGCGCGTGCGCCCGCGCTCATCAGCAACCGGGCCAGGCTGTGGGCGGTGGCACCTGTGGTGAGCACATCGTCCACCAAGGCAAAGTGGCGCCCCTGTACTCGGGCATCAGGCGCCAGGGCGAAGGCGCCGAGCAGGTTGCGCTTGCGTGTCTTGGCGTCGAGGGCCTGTTGGGCGACGGTTTCATGGGGGCGTAACAACAGGTGTTCATCGTGGGGGATATTCAGGTCGCTGCTGAGCCAGCGTGCCAGCATCCAGGCCTGGTTGAAGCCGCGTTCACGCAGGCGCTTGTTCGCCATGGGCACGGGCAGCAGGCAATCGGGGCGCACCAGCTCGCCACTGTCGAGACGGTGTTTCAGGTGTCGGCCGAGCAAATGCCCCAGCAGGTGCCCGAGTGGCCAGCGTGCCTGGTGCTTGAAGCGGCTGATCAAGGTGTCGATCGGGAAGCTGTAGGTCCAGGGTGCGATCACCTGTTTAAAGGCCGGCGGGTTTTTCTGGCATTGGCCGCAGATCAGGCCATCCATCGGCAGCGGCAGGGCGCACACGCTGCACTGCTCTATCAGCCAAGGCAGCTCTGTTTCGCAGACGTTGCACACAGGATCGGCGGATTCTGTGCTTTCATCGCAGATTAAACAGATTTGGTTGTTTGTTGACCAGATGTAAACCTGGTGTTTGTAGTCTGGTTGACAGTGCATGAATCTTCCTTAAATATGCCGAGCATCCGTGTCGTGCCTGTGGGTATTGCCCTTCCCGCAGCGCTTGCCAAAGCATAATCAAGGAATCGCCCATGAGCGCCAGCACCTCTGCCACCCTGCGTCACGATTGGTCCCTCGCCGAAGTCAAAGCGCTGTTCGTGCAGCCGTTCAACGACCTGTTGTTCCAGGCGCAGACCGTGCACCGCGCGCACTTCGACGCCAACCGTGTGCAGGTGTCGACCCTGTTGTCGATCAAAACCGGCGCCTGCCCGGAAGATTGCAAATATTGTCCGCAGTCGGGCCACTACAACACTGGCCTGGAAAAAGAAAAACTGATGGAAGTGCAGAAGGTCCTCGAAGAGGCCGCTCGCGCCAAGGCCATCGGTTCGACCCGCTTCTGCATGGGCGCCGCCTGGAAACACCCGTCGGCCAAAGACATGCCCTACGTGCTGCAGATGGTCAAAGGCGTGAAGGCCATGGGCCTGGAAACCTGCATGACCCTCGGCCGTCTCGACCAGGACCAGACCGAAGCCCTGGCCCAGGCTGGCCTCGACTACTACAACCACAACCTGGACACCTCGCCGGAGTTCTACGGCAGCATCATCACCACCCGCACCTACAGCGAGCGCCTGCAAACCCTGGCCTACGTGCGTGATTCGGGGATGAAGATCTGCTCGGGCGGCATCCTCGGCATGGGCGAGTCCCTCGACGACCGCGCCAACCTGCTGATCCAGCTGGCGAACTTGCCGGAGCACCCGGAATCGGTGCCGATCAACATGCTGGTGAAAGTGGCCGGTACCCCTCTGGAAAACGCCGAAGACATCGACCCGTTTGATTTCATCCGCATGCTGGCCGTGGCGCGCATCCTGATGCCGCAGTCCCACGTGCGCCTGTCGGCCGGTCGCGAGGCGATGAACGAGCAAATGCAGGCCCTGGCGTTTTTCGCCGGCGCCAACTCGATCTTCTACGGCGACAAGCTGCTGACCACCGCCAACCCGCAGGCCGACAAGGACATGCAACTGTTCTCGCGCCTCGGGATTTTGCCGGAAGCCCGTGAAGAGCATGCCGACGAAGTGCACCAGGCCGCGATCGAGCAGGCGCTGGTGGAGCAGAAGAGCAGCGAGCAGTTCTACAACGCTGTTGTTTGACCCCGTGATCTCACTTTGGAATGCGATCCAACTGTGGGAGCGGGCTTGCTCGCGAAAGCGGTCTTTCAGTTGATGTATGTGCTGGCTGACACACCGTCTTCGCGAGCAAGCCCGCTCCCACAGTTGAACCGCGTTCAGTCTGCTTAATCGAGGCCAGCATGTCTTTTGATCTCGCCGCGCGCCTCGCTGCCCGCCGTTCCGAACACCTTTATCGTCAACGCCCGCTGCTCGACAGCCCCCAAGGCCCGGAAGTGGTGGTGGACGGCCAGTCGCTGCTGGCGTTCTGCAACAACGACTACCTGGGCCTGGCCAATCACCCGCACGTGATCGAAGCCTGGCGTGCCGGTGCGTCCCGCTGGGGTGTGGGCGGTGGTGCTTCGCACTTGGTGGTGGGGCACGCTACGCCGCACCATGAACTGGAAGAAGCCCTGGCTGACCTCACTGGCCGCCCCCGCGCTTTGCTGTTTACCACGGGCTACATGGCCAACCTCGGCGCCGTCACGGCGTTGGTGGGGCAGGGCGATACGGTGCTCGAAGACCGCCTGAACCACGCCTCCTTGCTGGACGCCGGCTTGCTCTCCGGCGCGCGTTTCAATCGTTACCTGCACAACGATGTCGGTAGCCTGATCAAGCGCCTGGAGAAGGCCACCGGCAATACGCTGGTGGTCACCGATGGCGTGTTCAGCATGGACGGCGACCTGGCCGACTTGCCCGCACTGGCCCGCGAAGCGCGCGCAAAAGGCGCCTGGTTGATGGTGGATGATGCCCACGGTTTTGGTCCATTGGGAGCCACCGGCGGCGGGATCGTCGAGCACTTCGGCTTGAGCCAGGAAGATGTGCCGGTGTTGGTCGGCACCCTGGGCAAGGCATTCGGAACTGCAGGCGCGTTTGTGGCCGGCAGTGAAGAGCTGATCGAAAGCCTCATCCAGTTCGCCCGGCCGTATATCTACACCACCAGCCAGCCACCAGCGCTGGCCTGCGCCACCTTGAAAAGCCTTGAGCTGCTGCGGACCGAACACTGGCGGCGCGAGCACCTCAATGGCTTGATCCGCCAGTTCCGCCAAGGGGCCGAGCAGCTTGGCCTGGACTTGATGGACAGCTTCACGCCGATCCAGCCGATCCTGATCGGCGACAGCGCCAAGGCCGTGCGCCTGTCGCAGATGCTGCGCGAGCGTGGCTTGATGGTGACCGCCATCCGCCCACCGACCGTACCCGCTGGCAGCGCCCGTTTGCGCGTGACGTTGACGGCGGCTCACACCGAGGCGCAGGTGCAGCTATTGTTAAGCGCATTGGAAGAGTGTTTCCGCTTGTTAGGCGCCACGGAGCCCGACCATGCGTGATCGACTGATATTGCTGCCCGGCTGGGGCCTCGGTGTATCGCCGCTGGAGCCTCTGGCCGCCGCCTTGCAGGGCCTGGACGAACACTTGCGGGTGCAGATCGAGCCGCTGCCCGTATTGGATTCCAGCGACCTTGATGAATGGCTCGA
Organism: Pseudomonas sp. TE24901; assembly: GCF_054058375.1. NCBI lineage: Bacteria > Pseudomonadati > Pseudomonadota > Gammaproteobacteria > Pseudomonadales > Pseudomonadaceae > Pseudomonas > Pseudomonas sp. TE24901. Next base: position 95,084 of record NZ_JBSSAF010000001.1, on the reverse strand, counting down.
CGAACTCGACGCCACGCTGCCGGACAACGCCTGGTTGGGCGGCTGGTCCCTGGGTGGCATGCTCGCCTCCGAGCTGGCCGCACGGCGCGGCGAGCGCTGCTGTGGCCTGCTGACCCTGGCCAGCAACCCGTGTTTTGTCGCCCACGAGGGCTGGCCGAACGCGATGCCCGCCGAGACGTTCGATGCCTTCCTGGCCGGGTGCCATGCCGATTCCCAGGTCACCCTCAAACGTTTCGGCCTGTTGTGTGCCAAGGGCGCCGAGGATCCGCGTGGGCTGTCGCGCTTGCTGGTCAGCGGCGCACCGAACTCGCCTTCCAGCGTGCTGATGCCGGGCCTTGAATTGCTGGCGCAACTGGATACCCGTGAAGCGCTGCTCGCCTACCGTGGCCCGCAGATGCATCTGTTTGCTGGGCTGGACGGCTTGGTGCCGGCCGAAGCGGCCAGCGACCTGCTGACCCTGCTGCCCGATGTCGAAATCGGCCTGATTGAACAGGCCGGCCACGCTTTTCTTCTGGAAGACCCTCACGGTGTAGCGGGGGCCATCCAGGCTTTTTTGCATGAGTGCGTCGATGACTGATCTATCCCACCCTTCACTGCCCGGCGCTTTGCCCGACAAGCGCCAGGTTGCCGCGTCGTTCTCCCGTGCGGCCGCCAGCTACGACAGTGTGGCCGAGTTGCAGCGGACGGTGGGCGGTGAGTTGTTGGCGCGTTTGCCGGCCGACATTTCGCCGCAACGCTGGCTGGATATGGGCTGTGGCACGGGATATTTCAGCCGTGTGCTCAATGAGCGCTTGCCCGCCAGCCAAGGCGTTGCGCTGGATATCGCCGAGGGCATGCTCAGCCACGCCAGGCCTTTGGACGGTGCCGAGCACTTTATCGCGGGTGATGCCGAACGCTTGCCACTACAGGATGAAAGCTGCGGGCTGATCTTCTCCAGCCTGGCAGTGCAGTGGTGTGCGAACTTCGAGGCGGTGCTCAGTGAGGCCTATCGCGTGCTGCAGCCGGGTGGCGTGCTGGCTTTTGCAAGCCTATGCGTGGGCACCCTGGGCGAGTTGCGTGACAGCTGGCGCGCGGTGGATGGCCTGGTCCACGTCAACCGTTTCCGTACCTTCGAGGCGTATCAACAGGTGTGCGCCGCCAGCGGCCTGCGGGTCGTTAGCCTGGAGCGTCAACCCCATGTCCTGCATTACCCGGACGTGCGCAGCCTGACCCATGAATTGAAAGCGCTGGGCGCCCATAACCTCAACCCGGGGCGCCCGGGAGGGTTGACGGGCCGCGCGCGGATTGTTGCACTGGTCAACGCTTACGAGCAGTTCCGCCAGGCCCAGGGCCTGCCGGCGACTTACCAAGTGGTGTACGCCGTACTGGAGAAACCTCTATGAGCGCCGCTTACTTCATCACCGGCACCGACACCGATGTCGGCAAGACCACGGTCGCCGCAGGCCTGCTTCATGCCGCGCGGTTGGCGGGCAAAAGCACCGCCGCCGGCAAGCCGGTGGCGTCGGGTTGCCAGGTCACGCCTAAAGGTTTGCGCAACGCCGATGCGTTGGCGTTGCTGGCCGAGTGTTCGTTGCCGTTGAGTTATGCCGAGGTCAACCCGGTGGCGTTCGAACCGGCTATCGCGCCACACCTGGCGGCGCGTGAAGCAGGCGTGGCGCTCACGGTGCAATCGTTACTCAAGCCCATGCAGCACATCCTCGCCAAACACGCGGACTTCACCCTGATCGAAGGCGCGGGCGGCTGGCGTGTGCCGTTGGCCGACCAGAGCAACCTGTCGGACCTGGCCATGGCGCTCAAGCTGCCGGTCATTCTGGTGGTGGGCGTGCGCCTGGGCTGCATCAGCCATGCGTTGCTCACGGCTGAAGCCATTGCGCGGGACGGTTTGCCGCTGGCCGGTTGGGTGGCGAATATCATCGACCCCAAGACCTCTCGTCTGGAAGAAAACCTCGCCACTCTCGCCGAAAGGTTGCCGGCACCGTGCCTGGGGCGTGTGCCGAAACTCAAGCACGCCGGGGCTGAAGCGGTGGCCGAATACCTGGAACTGGACCTGCTTGACTGATTTTGGCTATCGCGAAGGCATTATGCCATTAGTGTTTTTGACGGGTGTTTTGCCAGGATCTCTGCTTCAATTCAGGTTCACGATTCTCTAAAGGCAGGCTTACGCCATGGAAATCTCTGGAAGCAGCGCGTTTTATTCGGGACTGAGCAGCATTCAGACCGGGCAGAACCGTGTCGATCAGGCTGCCGGCAAAATTGCCAGCGCCGCAACGACCCAGCCCTCGGACGCGCAAAGTGACCGTCTGCAAGCCAACGATCGTGCTCAGCCCACCAACTCGGCGAGCAACATGGTCGAACTGGCCCAAGGTAAGTTTCAAGTGGAGCTGGGCGCCAAAGTCGCCAAGGCGTCGGATGAAATGCTCGGCACCTTGATCGATACCTACGTTTAATCCCCTCTCTTCAGACATGCCGGCTCTTCTGTGGGAGCTGGCTTGCCTGCGATAGCTTCTACTCGATTTTCCTGATACTTCGCGCCGTCTGTATCGCAGGCAAGCCAGCTCCCACATTTGTTCTGCGCCATTCCCCTGAACTTCTATTCTCTTTGGAAAGCCCTGTGGCAACCCGTCGCAGACGTCGGCGCGTGCGCGTTTGATTCATGTCATGACAAACGGCGTCCGGACGACGCTTGACATCCCCAGGTCGTAAACGTATGTTTCAAACACCTGTTTGACCGCCATAACAAATCCACGCGGTTGTTCATTCCAGATTCATCAGCAGAGGTTTATCGCTATGCCTGACTACAAGGCCCCCTTGCGTGATATTCGCTTCGTTCGTGACGAACTGCTTGGCTATGAAGCGCACTATCAGAGCCTGCCGGCTTGCCAGGACGCTACCCCGGACATGGTTGACGCCATCCTTGAAGAAGGCGCCAAGTTCTGTGAGCAAGTGCTGGCCCCGTTGAACCGCGTGGGTGACATCGAAGGCTGTACCTGGAGTGAGTCAGGCGTTAAGACCCCTACTGGTTTCAAAGAAGCCTACAAACAATTCGTCGAAGGTGGCTGGCCAAGCCTGGCCCACGACGTGGAGCATGGCGGCCAAGGCCTGCCGGAATCCCTGGGCCTGGCCGTGAGCGAAATGGTGGGCGCCGCCAACTGGTCGTGGGGCATGTACCCGGGCCTGTCCCATGGTGCGATGAACACGATTTCCGAGCACGGCACCCCCGAGCAGCAAGAGGCCTACCTGACCAAACTGGTGTCGGGCGAATGGACCGGCACCATGTGCCTGACCGAGCCACACTGCGGCACCGACCTGGGCATGCTGCGCACCAAGGCCGAGCCTCAAGCCGACGGTTCCTACAAAGTCTCCGGCACCAAGATCTTCATCTCGGCCGGTGAGCACGACATGGCCGACAACATCGTCCACATCGTGCTGGCCCGCCTGCCGGACGCACCGGCCGGCACCAAAGGCATCTCGCTGTTCATCGTGCCCAAATTCCTGCCGAACGCCGACGGTTCGATTGGCGAGCGCAACGCGGTGAGCTGTGGTTCGCTGGAACACAAGATGGGCATCCACGGCAACGCCACCTGCGTGATGAACTTCGACGCGGCCACCGGTTTCCTGATCGGCCCGGCAAACAAAGGCCTGAACTGCATGTTCACCTTTATGAACACCGCTCGCTTGGGCACCGCACTGCAAGGCCTGTCCCACGCCGAGATCGGCTTCCAGGGCGGCCTGAAATACGCGCGTGATCGCCTGCAAATGCGCTCCCTGACTGGCCCGAAAGCGCCGGACAAAGCCGCTGACCCGATCATCGTGCACCCTGACGTGCGCCGCATGCTGCTGACCATGAAAGCCTTCGCCGAAGGCAACCGTGCGATGGTGTACTTCACCGCCAAGCAAGTGGACATCGTCAAATACGGCACCGACGACGAAGCCAAGAAACAGGCCGACGGCCTGCTGGCGTTCATGACCCCGATCGCCAAGGCTTTCATGACCGAAGTCGGCTTCGAGTCGGCCAACCACGGCGTGCAGATCTACGGTGGCCACGGCTTCATCGCCGAGTGGGGCATGGAGCAGAACGTTCGCGACAGCCGCATTTCGATGCTGTACGAAGGCACTACCGGCATCCAGGCTCTCGACCTGCTGGGCCGTAAAGTGCTGATGACCCAGGGCGAAGCGCTCAAGGGCTTCACCAAGATCGTGCACAAGTTCTGCCAGGCCAACGAAGGCAACGAAGCCGTCAAAGAGTTCGTCGCACCGCTGGCGGCACTGAACAAAGAGTGGGGCGAGTTGACCATGAAGGTCGGTATGGCCGCGATGAAAGACCGTGAAGAAGTGGGTGCCGCCTCGGTGGACTACCTGATGTACTCCGGCTACGCGTGCCTGGCGTACTTCTGGGCCGACATGGCGCGCCTGGCGGCCGAGAAACTGGCTGCCGGCACCACCGAAGAAGCGTTCTACACCGCCAAGCTGCAGACCGCGCGCTTCTACTTCCAGCGCATCCTGCCACGTACCCGTACCCACGTGGCCACCATGCTGTCGGGCGCCAACAACCTGATGGACATGAAAGAAGAAGACTTCGGCCTGGCTTACTAAGCCTTACCGAGTTCTCGTGAAGCCGCCGCGCCCCTTGGGTGCGGCGGTTTTTTTATGGGTGAGAAAAAACCACAGTACAGCGCTCAGGGATTCTGCTCGGCTGCCGTTACAGTGATGGCAATGTGATACATGCGTGCCAGGTTGTGCTTAACTGTCGGCATAAAGGCACAGTGCCATCATTTTTTGCGGGTCGGAGTTTTACCCTTGTCACGCGTGTCCGCTGTACGTTTCAGTCATTTTCTACCTTCGTTACTGCTGTTGCTGGCCGGGCTCTCGGCTGCGTACGTCAAGGACCTCAACGTCTTCTTCACCTCGCTGTTCAACGTGCTGCCGACCCTGGTGCTGTTGCTCGGCGGTTCGTACTGCGCGGTGTATCGGCGCCAGCGTGAACTGTTCCTGATGATCACGGTGTACATCGCCTACTTCCTGCTCGATACCCAGACCGACTTCTACCGTGACAACGGCCGCGTGCGCGAAGACGCGGCCGTGGTGTTCCACCTGTGTTGCCTGCTGTTGCCGCTGTTGTTCAGCATCTACGCGCTGTGGCAGGAAAAGACCCACCTGTTCCGCGATTTTGTCGCTCGCTGCGCCGTGCTGTTTGCCGTCGGCAGCGTGGCGCTGGCGCTGGAGCAGAGTTACCCACAGGCGCTGCTGGCCTGGTTGGCAGAGATCCGCTGGCCGGCGCTGCATGGCAGTTGGATGAGCTTGATCCAGCTGTCGTACCCGATGTTCCTGATCGGCTTCCTGACCCTGGCAGCGCAGTATTGGTATCAGCCACGCCCGTTGCATGCGGCGCAAATGGTCGGGTTGCTGGGGATGTTCTGGATGTTGCCGCAAACCTTCATCCTGCCGTTCACCCTGAACATCATGTGCAGCCAGGTAATGCTGATGATTGCGGCGGGTGTAGCCCACGAGGCCTACCAGATGGCCTTTCGCGATGAACTGACCGGCCTGCCGGGCCGGCGTGCACTCAACGAGCGCATGCAACGCCTGGGGCGCAACTATGTGCTGGCGATGAGCGACGTCGACCACTTCAAGCGCTTCAACGACACCCATGGCCACGACGTGGGCGACCAGGTGCTGCGCCTGGTGGCGAGCAAGCTGTCCAAGGTCAACGGTGGCGGGCGGGCGTACCGGTATGGCGGGGAAGAGTTTGCCGTGGTGTTTGCCGGCAAGACCCTGGACGAGTGCATGCCGCATCTGGAGGAAATCCGCGAGATCATCGCTGACTACGACATCAAGCTGCGCAACTCGGACCGCCCACAGGACGATCATCAGGGCCGCCAGCGCCGTGCGGGCAGCGGTGCATCGAGTGTCTCGGTGACCATCAGCATCGGCGTGGCCGAACGCCAGGCCGAGCAGCGCACCCCTGAAGAAGTGCTCAAATCCGCCGACCAGGCGCTGTACGCGGCCAAGGGCGCCGGGCGTAACTGCGTGGTCGCCTCCGGGCAAACCCGGCGCGGCGCGGTGCGCACGGAAGGTGCTGCCGGTTGAGTGATGGCGCTGTATTCAGCAGCGCTACAGTCATTGTTCACGGCGGTGGCCAGCAGTAGGTTGAAACCATCTGCTGCCGGAGACATTGCCATGCCTGAGTACAAAGCTCCCCTGCGCGACATGCGCTTTCTGATCGACCACGTGTTTGATTTCCACGGCCACTACGCGGCCCTGGGCGCCACCGACGCCAGCCCTGACATGGTCAGCGCGATCCTCGAAGAAGGCGCGAAATTCTGTGAGAACGTCCTCGCACCGCTCAACCGCAGCGGTGATGAAGAGGGCTGCCATTTCGACAATGGCGTGGTCACCACGCCCAAGGGGTTCAAGGAAGCTTTCGCCCAGTACGTGGAAGGCGGCTGGCATGGCGTGGCGGCCGATCCGGCCTACGGGGGCCAGGGCTTGCCGCAGTCACTGGGCCTGGTGCTGAGCGAGATGATCGGTTCCAGCAACACCTCATGGGGCATGTACCCGGGGCTGACCCACGGCGCGATGTCGGCGATCCACGCCCATGGCACTGCCGAACAAAAAGACACCTTCTTGACCAAACTGACGGCCGGGGAGTGGACCGGCACCATGTGCCTCACCGAAGCCCATTGCGGCACCGACCTGGGCCTGATCAAGACCCGCGCCGTGCCCCAGGCGGACGGCAGCTATGCGGTCACCGGCAGCAAGATCTTCATCTCGGCCGGCGAGCACGACATGAGCGCCAATATCATCCACCTGGTGCTGGCCAAGCTGCCGGATGCGCCGGCGGGTACCAAGGGCATCTCGCTGTTTATCGTGCCCAAGTTCCATGCCGATTCCGGTGAGCGCAATGCGGTGCACTGCGGCTCCATCGAGCACAAGATGGGTATCAAGGCCTCGGCCACCTGCGTGCTGAATTTCGACGGGGCCAAGGGCTTTTTGATCGGTGAGCCGAACAAAGGTCTCAACTGCATGTTCACCATGATGAACCACGCGCGCCTGGGCACCGGCATGCAGGGGCTGTGCAACGGTGAGGCGAGTTTCCAGGGTGCGATCAAGTACGCCAACGACCGTCTGCAGATGCGCTCGCTGACCGGCGCCAAGGCCCCGGAAAAAGCCGCCGACCCGATCATCGTGCACCCCGACGTACGGCGCATGCTGCTGACCATGAAGGCCTTCAACGAAGGCAACCGGGCGCTGACCTACTTCACCGCGCAGTTGCTCGACACCGCGCACCTGAGCCCTGACGCGGGCCAGCGTCAGGAGGCCGAAGACCTGCTGGCGTTCCTCACACCGATCTGCAAGGCCTTTATGACCGACACCGGCCTGGAAGTGACCAATCACGGCATGCAGATCTTCGGCGGCCACGGTTACATCCGCGAATGGGGCATGGAGCAGCTGGCACGCGATGCGCGTATCGCACCGATTTATGAGGGCACCAACGGCATCCAGGCCCTCGACCTGCTGGGGCGCAAGGTGCTGGGTAGCCAGGGTAAGTTGCTGCGCGGGTTTACCAAAATCGTGCATAAGTTCTGCGCGGCGAATGCCGAGCATCCGCAGCTCAAGGGGTATGTGGCGCAGCTCAATCAGTTGAACGGGGAGTGGGGCGAACTGACCACCCAGGTCGGCATGGCAGCCATGAAGAACCCCGACGAAGTAGGAGCTGCGGCTGCGGATTACCTGATGTACAGCGGTTACATCATCCTGGCCTATCTGTGGTTGCGCATGGCGATTGCGACTCAGGCACACGATGACAGTGAGTTCGCCGAAGCCAAGCTTGCCACCTGCGACTTCTACTTCAAGCGCCTGCTGCCGCGTACGGCAACCCATCGCGCAGCTGTGGAGGCGGGCAGCGAATGCCTGATGAGCTTACCTGCTCAGTTGTTTGCCCTTTAGGCGCTGGCACCGCGTCGTTTAACTGTGGGAGCGGGCTTGCTCGCGAATGCGGCGGATCAGCCAACAAATCGGGTGACTGACAAAGCGCATTCGCGAGCAAGCCCGCTCCCACATTTGCTGCAAGCGTGACTTGCAAATACTGATTGGTCACAAAAGGACCCTATGTGTCTGAAAAGTTGTTCGGGTACACTCTGACCCTGTAAAACCGACTCTTACCGAATTACTTTTCACGTTCTCACGAGGTTTGCCATGGCTGATTACAAAGCGCCGCTGCGTGATATGCGCTTCGTCCTCAATGAAGTCTTTGAGGTCGCCAAGACTTGGGCCCAATTGCCGGCATTGGCAGACACCGTCGACGCCGAAACGGTTGAAGCCATCCTCGAAGAAGCCGGCAAGGTCACGGCCAAATCCATCGCCCCGATCAGCCGCGCTGGCGATGAACAAGGCTGCCGCTGGGAAGACACGGCGGTCTTTACCCCGGACGGTTATCCACAGGCCTATAAAACCTACGCAGAAGGCGGTTGGGTCGGTGTCGGCGGTGACCCTGTGTTCGGCGGCATGGGCATGCCCAAGGCGGTGTCGGCCCAGGTGGAAGAGATGATCAACTCGTCGAGCCTGGCCTTCGGGTTGTACCCGATGCTGACCTCCGGCGCGTGCGTGTCGATCAACACCCACGCCAGTGAAGAACTCAAGGCCGCGTACCTGCCGAAGATGTACTCCGGCGAGTGGGCCGGTTCCATGTGCTTGACCGAAGCCCATGCCGGCACCGACCTGGGGATTATCCGCACCAAGGCCGAGCCCCAGGCGGACGGTTCCTACACCATCAGCGGCACCAAGATCTTTATCACCGGTGGCGAGCACGACCTCACCGAAAACATCATCCACCTGGTGCTGGCCAAGTTGCTGGACGCACCGGCTGGCCCCAAGGGTATTTCGTTGTTCCTGGTGCCCAAATTCATGGTCAATGCCGACGGCAGCCTGGGCGCGCGCAACCTGGTGAGCTGTGGTTCCATCGAGCACAAGATGGGCATCCAGGCGTCCGCCACCTGCGTGATGAACTTTGACGGTGCGGTGGGTTACTTGGTGGGCGAGCCCAACCGTGGCCTCGCGGCGATGTTCACCATGATGAACTACGAGCGTCTGGGCGTGGGTATCCAGGGCTTGGCGTCCGGTGAGCGTTCTTACCAGAACGCCATTGAGTACGCGCGCGACCGTCTGCAGAGCCGCTCCCCGTTGGGCGCCCAGGCCAAAGACAAAGTCGCCGACCCGATCATCGTGCACCCCGACGTGCGTCGCATGCTGTTGACCATGAAGGCGGCGAACGAGGGCGGACGCGCGTTTTCGACTTACGTGGCGACGCAGCTGGACATCGCCAAGTTCAGTGAGGATGCCGCCGCCCGCGAGCGGGCAGACAATCTGGTGGCGTTGTTGACCCCAGTCGCCAAGGCCTTCCTCAGCGACCTCGGCCTGGAAACCACCGTGATGGGCCAGCAGGTATTCGGCGGCCACGGTTACATCCGCGAATGGGGCCAGGAACAGCTGGTGCGTGATGTGCGCATCACTCAGATCTACGAAGGCACCAACGGCATTCAGGCGCTGGACTTGATGGGGCGCAAGATCGTCGGCAGCGGTGGGGCGTTCTATGCGTTGTTTGCCGACGAGATTCGCCAGTTCATTGCCTCAGCAGGCGCCGAGCTGGGTGAGTTCACCCGTCCGCTCAGCGCGGCGGTGGATAACCTCGACGAATTGACCGCCTGGGTGCTGGATCGCGCCAAGACCAACCCGAATGAAATCGGTGCGGCTTCGGTGGAATACCTGCACGCCTTTGGCTACATGGCGTACGCCTACATGTGGGCGCGCATGGCCAAGGCCGCGTGGGGCAAAGAGGCTGAGGAAGACTTCTACGCCAGCAAGCTGGGCACTGCGCGGTTCTACTTTGCGCGCCTGTTGCCGCGGATTCACTCGCTGAGTGCATCGGTAAAAGCCGGCAGTGAATCACTGTTCCTGCTGGATGAGGCACTGTTTTAAGGGGCGGGAGGGCGTGTAAGCATTCTCTTACGTGACGTGCTGCTATTCGTCCTCTATCGCCAAATTGGATCCATCGATAATCTACTTCACATGGACGTCGCGCAGGAAGCGCAAAGCAACAACACGGACACGTAGGATTCTGCCAGGACGGCGGAGTGAAATGGATGTCAGGGAAACAGTCTGCAAAGCCCCGCTTCGGCGGGGTTTTCTTTTGCCTGCGAAAAAGTTCAGGCAGGCGCCTGCGGGGCATTCATCACGTCTTCCAGCAAGGTGCGCAGCAACGCCACCGTCGCTTGCTGGCGCTGCACGTCGCGGCACACCAGGCCCACTTTCAGCGGCACCCTCGGTTCACTCAACGGCTTCCACAGCAGCAATTGGCTGTTGTGCTCATCCTGTGAGCGCCCCGGTAACACGGTGGCAAGTTGGGTATGGGGCAGGCTGTCGAGAATCCCCACCATGGTATTGAGCTCTGCCTGCACCTGCGGGCGCCGCCCGAGGTTGGACAGCTGGCCCTGCCAGATCTGCCGGACCTGGAACTCTTCCCCCAACAACAACATCGGCAATTCGGCCGCCTGTTTCAGCGAGACCTTCTTGAATTCCCGCAGGGGATGGTCCTCGGGGATGACCACCTTCAACTCATCTTCGTACAGCAGCACGCCATGCAGCCCAGGCTGGCGCGGTGGCAGGTAGCTGATGCCGATATCCAGCGAGCCGTTGAGCAAACGCCGCTCAATCTCCAACCCCGTCAATTCATAGATCTGCACCACCAGGTGCGGCTGGGCCTTGCGCACCCGTTCGAGCATTTGCGGCACCAGGCTGGTGTGCACGGTTTGCAGCACGCCGATGGCCAGGGTGCGCATCGCCTGGCCCTTGAAGTTGCGCAGGGCTTCGACGGCGTGTTGCATGCCGTCGATCAACGGCAGCGCGTGGTTATACAAGGTGTGCGCAGCGAGGGTGGGCAGCAGGCGTTTGCTGCTGCGCTCGAACAGACTCACATCGAGGTTCTGTTCCAGCTGGCGAATCTGTTGCGACAGGGCTGGCTGGGAGATCGACAGGCGCTCGGCAGCACGGCCGACGTGGCCTTCCTCATACACCGCGACGAAATAACGCAGTTGCTTGAAATCCATAAGACTTACTTATCGAAAAAGCTGGAAAATCGAAATGGCCGCTGGCCCCTTGGGCGCCTAGTCTAGCGCCTATTCGCAGGGCTTACAGGGCCGGATCGGACAATGAACAGCGTTTTTGTTGATGGCGTTTACATAGGCAAGGCAATAAATCTCACACCCGTGATTACGGGGCGCACCGACCAAGGTCCCGTTGCTATTACAGGTGAGCTATGAATCTGTTCCGTCGCCCCGCGCCGAGCCTGGACGATTTGGTCCTGGAGGCTTCCAGCAACAATCCTTCCAGTGAGTTCCTGATGCCGACCGTGGCACGCCCACCTCAAGTCTTCGTGCGCGGCCAGGGCTCTTGGCTGTGGGACAGTGACGAGCGTGCCTACCTGGATTTCAGCCAGGGCAACGGCGCCAACAGCCTCGGCCACAGCCCGCAAGCCTTGATCAGGGCGCTGGCCGATCAAGCCCAGTCCTTGATCAACCCAGGCAATGGCCTGCACAACCGCGCCCAACTCAACCTCGCTGAACGCCTGTGCCACCGCACGGGCAGCGACCAGGCCTACTTGCTCAACAGTGGCTCCGAGGCCGTTGAAGCCGCGATCAAGCTGGCGCGCAAGTGGGGGCAATTGCATCGCAACGGTGCCTATCGAATCATCAGCGCCAGCGCCGGCAACCATGGGCGCAGCTTTGCGGCGATGTCGGCATCGGCGGGCGGCCCGCAAAACCGCTTTGAGCCGCAATTGCCGGGGTTCAGCCATGTGCCCTTCAACGACCTGCCGGCCCTGCACGCGGCAGTCGATGCGCACACCGTCGCTATCCTGCTCGAACCGATCCAGGGCGAAGCCGGCGTGATTCCCGCGACCGAACACTACCTCAAGGGCGTTGAACGCCTGTGCCGGGAATTGGGGATCCTGCTGATCCTCGACGAAGTGCAAACCGGCATGGGGCGCTGCGGCACGCTGCTCGCCGAGCAGCAGTACGGTGTGCGTGCCGACATTGTCACGCTCGGCAAAGGCTTGGGTGGCGGCGTTCCGTTGGCAGCCCTGCTGGCACGTGGCAAAGCCTGCTGTTTCGAGGTGGGCGAATTGGAAGGCACCCATCATGGCAATGCGCTGATGGCCTCGGCGGGTGGGGCGATACTTGATGCCGTGTTGGAACACGGCTTTCTTGAACACGTGCGTGAGTCCGGCCTGTACCTGGGCGAAGGGCTTGCTCGCCTGGCCTACCGCTACGACCACGGCCAATTGCGCGGTCATGGGCTGATGTGGGGCCTGACCTTATCGGATGATTCCGCGGATGCAGTGGTAAAAGCTGCACTGCATGAAGGCCTGATCCTCAATGCCCCGCAACCCAACTGCCTGCGCTTCACCCCAGCGCTGACCGTGAGCAAAAGCAACATCGACGAAATGCTCCTGCGCCTGGCGCGCGCCTTCTCCCGCGTGCGCACCGCACAACTGCAATGCCGCAAGGGTATTGCTGTTTAAACCTGATTTCCTGAACCGTCTCGCGGTATACGCGGCGCCTCCGGCCTGATTCTTTTGGCTGGGGGCGTTTTTTTGTCTGCGCAGGCATAGATGGCCCAACGCCAGATTTCACTGAACCCTCACACACCGGCAAGGTCGATTAGCTTAACGGCTCACACGAGCCGATTTTTTGGAGCTGACCCCATGGATTTCATTCGAATCATCATCGCCATTCTGTTGCCACCACTGGGTGTGTTCCTGCAAGTAGGCTTCGGCGGCGCGTTCTGGCTGAATATTCTGCTGACCTTGTGCGGTTACATCCCGGGCATCGTGCACGCGGTGTACATCATCGCCAAACGCTGAGGCCGTCAGCCTTTTGCGATAAGCCGTGAGTTGCGTTCATTGCGAAAGGCCAGTTGCTCGATGGTCTGGGTGGCGTGCTCGGCGTCTTCCCGCGCTTGAAGGATGATGCCGTGCTGCTCGGACTTGCTGCACACCGGGTCGGCATTGCTCGCATCGCCCGTGAGCATGAACGCCTGGCAACGGCAGCCGCCAAAGTCCTTTTCCTTTTCGTCGCATGAGCGGCACGGCTCGGGCATCCAGTCGTAGCCGCGAAAGCGATTGAAGCCGAACGAGTCGTACCAGATGTGCTGCATGCTGTGGTCACGCACGTTGGGAAATTGCACCGGCATCTGTCGGGCACCATGGCACGGCAGGGCAGTGCCGTCGGGTGTGACTGTCAGAAAGATGCTGCCCCAGCCATTCATGCAGGCTTTCGGGCGCTCTTCGTAGTAGTCCGGCGTCACGAAGATCAGCTTGCACGGGTGGCCTTCGGCTTCCAGTTTGGCCCGGTATTCGTTGGTGATGCGTTCGGCGCGCACCAACTGTTCCTGGGTCGGCAACAGCCCCACGCGATTGAGCTGGGCCCAGCCGTAGAACTGGCAGGTGGCAAGCTCGACAAAGTCCGCCTCCAGAGCGATGCACAGCTCGATGATGCGGTCGATCTTGTCGATGTTGTGCCGATGGGTCACGAAGTTGAGCACCATCGGGTAGCCATGGGCCTTCACCGCGCGGGCCATTTCCAGCTTTTGTGCGAAGGCTTTTTTAGAGCCGGCCAGCAGGTTGTTCACCTGTTCGTCGCTGGCTTGGAAGCTGATTTGGATATGGTCCAGGCCGGCTTTCTTGAAGTCGCTGATCTTCTGTTCGGTCAAGCCGATGCCGGAAGTGATCAGGTTGGTGTAGAACCCCAGTTTGCGCGCCTCGCCAATCAACTCGGCCAGGTCCTGGCGCACCAGCGGTTCGCCGCCAGAGAACCCCAGTTGCGCCGCGCCCATTTCCCGCGCCTCACGAAATACCTTGATCCACTGCTCGGTGCTCAGCTCCTTGCCCTGCTCGGCAAAATCCAGCGGGTTGGAGCAATAAGGGCACTGCAACGGGCAGCGGTAGGTCAGCTCGGCGAGCAACCACAGCGGCAGGCCGATGGCCGGTTTTTCAGGTAAGGGTGATCCAGTGCTCAGCACGGGCGACCTCCATGAATTGCTCGATGTCTTCACCGAGTTCAGGCACGCCGGGAAACTGCTGATCCAGCTCGGCGATAATCGCGGCCACATCGCGCTCGCCATCGATCAAGCCACCGATCAATGCGGCGCTGTCGTTGAGCTTGATCATGCCCTCGGGGTAGAGCAGCACATGGCCTTTTTGCGCCGGTTCGTACTGGAAGCGATAGCCAGGGCGCCATGCGGGTGTCTTGCTGCGATCAAAGCTCATAGGGTGATCCCTTTATGCCACACCCGCGCGTCGGTCACGCTGTGATACGGAGGGCGCTTGAGTTCATAGGCCATGCTCATGGCATCGAGCATGCTCCACAAAATGTCCAGTTTGAACTGCAGGATTTCCAGCATGCGCTCCTGGCCTTCACGGGTGGTGTAGTGCTGCAGCGTGATTGCCAGGCCGTGCTCCACATCGCGACGGGCCTGGCCCAGGCGAGTGCGGAAGTACTCGTAGCCGGCCGGGTCGATCCAGGGGTAATGCTGCGGCCAGCTATCGAGGCGCGACTGGTGGATCTGCGGCGCAAACAGCTCGGTCAGCGAGCTGCTGGCCGCCTCCTGCCAACTGGCGCGACGGGCGAAGTTGACGTAGGCATCCACCGCAAACCGCACGCCGGGCAACACCAGCTCCTGGGAGCGCAATTGGTCCGGGTCGAGGCCCACGGCCTGGCCCAGGCGCAGCCAGGCTTCGATGCCGCCGTCTTCACCCGGGGCACCGTCGTGGTCGAGCAGGCGCTGGATCCACTCGCGGCGGATCTCACGGTCCGGGCAATTGGCCAGGATCGCGGCGTCTTTCAGGGGGATGTTCACCTGGTAGTAGAAGCGGTTGGCGACCCAGCCCTGGATCTGCTCACGGGTAGCGCGGCCTTCATACATCGCCACATGGTAGGGGTGATGGATATGGTAGAAGGCGCCCTTGGCGCGCAGGGCGGCTTCGAATTCAGTGGTGGTCAACGGCGTGTCAGTCATTTCGGTCGCTCCTACAGTTCGATGCTCATGCCGTCGTAAGCCACTTCGACATTACGCCGCACCAGCTCCGCGCGCTCGGGGGAATCTTCATCGAGGATCGGGTTGGTGTTGTTGATGTGGATAAGCACTTTGCGCTGCTTCGGCAATTGCGCCAGTACCTCCAGCATGCCGCCAGGGCCGTTCTGGGCCAGGTGGCCCATCTCGCGACCGGTACGGGTGCCGACGCCACGGCGTTGCATTTCGTCGTCGTCCCACATCGTGCCGTCCACCAGCAGGCAGTCGCTGGCGGCCATGATCTCCAGCAACGGTGCGTCGACCTTGCCCAGACCCGGGGCGTAGAACAGTTTGCCGCCGGTGCGCAGGTCTTCGACGATCAGGCCGATGTTGTCGCCCGGGTGCGGGTCGAAACGGTGCGGCGAATAGGGTGGCGCGGCGCTGCGCAGTGGCAATGGGGTAAAGCGCAGGTTGGGGCAGGCCGGGACGGTGAAGCTTTTATCCAGCTCGATGCGGTTCCAGGCAAGGCCGCCGTTCCAATGGGTGAGCATGGTGAACAGCGGGAAGCCGGTGCTCAAGTCTTCATGGACCATGTCGGTGCACCACACCTGGTGCGGGCAGCCTTCGCGCAGGCTGAGCAGGCCGGTGGTGTGGTCGATCTGGCTGTCCATCAGGATGATCGCACTGATGCCGGTGTCACGCAGGGCACGGCCGGGTTGCATCGGGGCAAAGCCCTGGAGTTGCGCACGGATATCCGGTGAGGCGTTGCACAGTACCCAGTTCACACCGTCGTCGGAGATTGCGATGGACGACTGGGTGCGCGCCTGGGCCCGCAGGCTGCCGTCGCGAAAACCCGCGCAGTTGACGCAGTTGCAGTTCCACTGCGGGAAACCACCGCCAGCGGCGGAACCTAGAATCTGGACAAACATGGCAACTCCATCAAGCAAAGCTCAAAACAAAAACGCCCCGGGCGAACCGAGGCGTTGTATTACCCAGCGGATTAACGGCTGGCGAAGTACATGGTGACTTCGAAACCGATGCGCAGATCAGTGTAAGCAGGTTTGGACCAGGTCATATTCATACTCCTACCAAGGGATGGGACGTTCACTACCAAGTAATACATATAGTCCACCTCCAGTCGGAGATGTTCAGATATTGCGTAGGAATGTTACCCAATTCTTGTCGAGTTAGCGCTGTCTCGGCGGAAAAAGCCTGTTGCAGAGACGGCAATGATCAATCTGCTACCTGCCAGCTATCTGAAGTTCGCGGGCCATTGGCGACACAGCGCCAGTCGCCTGTGGCCGCGTTCAGTTGCCGTGCGGCGTGTTGCAGGTCTTCGCGGGTGCAGGCTTGGATCTGTTGTTGAAGGGCTTCAAGGTATCCCGACGGATGGCCGGCCAATCGTGCCTGCCAGA
Source organism: Pseudomonas sp. TE24901 (assembly GCF_054058375.1). Classification (NCBI taxonomy): domain Bacteria; kingdom Pseudomonadati; phylum Pseudomonadota; class Gammaproteobacteria; order Pseudomonadales; family Pseudomonadaceae; genus Pseudomonas; species Pseudomonas sp. TE24901. The sequence goes on along the minus strand of NZ_JBSSAF010000001.1, from coordinate 78,606 downwards.
TCAGGTCGGCAGCTTGGGCAATCGGCAGCGTTTGAGGTGAGAACTGTTGTGCCAACGCCTGATGGCCCAGGTCAGGGCTGTCATCGATCAGCGCCGGCACCTGCTGGAGGAAGGTTTGCAGGTGATCAACGATGCCTTCCAGCGCTACGTCAGGGGATTGCACGCCAAATAGCAGGCCGGTTTGCCCGTTGATCTGTCGGATACCGCTGAACACGGCGTAGCCGATTTGCAGTTCGACCCGCAGGCGTTGGTAGAACGGTCCTTGGAGCAGGTGGCCGAGCAGCCGCCACGCGGCCTCATCGGCCAGGGTTTGGCTCGGTGCTGGGCAGAACAGCAACAGTGCGGCTTCGCTGGAATCGGTTTTCACCTCATGCCAATGAAGCCCGCCCAGCGTCACAGGTGAGTGCTCAAGGTTGGCTGGCTGGCCGGGCAAGCGCGCCGCCGCCGTTTTGAGTGCGGCCTCCACCGAGGCGGGAAACCCCAGCCCCTGGGCTTGCCAGCGAGCAGTGGCCCATGAAGCCTTACTGTCCAGAGGGTGGGCCGTGAGAAAAGCGGGCAGCGCCTTGAGTAATTCCCGGATGGCAATCATGGGCGTGTTGGTTGAAGGTGCCTCGTGAGCTTGGTTCAGGCTTTGCGCCAACGCCTCCAGGACGGCCGGCATGGGGGCGTGCAGCCCAACCAGCTTCACCAGCCAGTCATTGCCTAGCGTTTCGAATGACAATTCCACGCCGGCCTGGCGAGCGTTCTCACGCAGGGGCTGCAAGGCACCTTCCAGGTCAGCAGGGGCACCCTGCCATTGCACGTACAGCGCGCCTTCATCACCGTCGTCCGCCAACGCCTGGCTGAATGTCAGCGCCGACACCTCACGCCGACCACGGGAGCGATCCTGGGCAAAGGTGCGCAAGCCCCGGTGGGCGCTGGTCTGGCCGCGGATCAGCCCAGCACGTTCTTCTTTCACCGGCGCCCGCAGGAACGGGTTGGGTGGCGGCAGTTGCCAGGCATGCGTGGCGGGCTTGAGGTGCAGTGCGTCCAGCAGGGTCTTGAGGGCTGCGAGGCTCTGTTGTGACAGGGCTGCCTGATTGTTTCGCGCCAATGCCAGGGCGCCCTGGACCTGTTGTTGACGAGCGGCCAGCAGGGTGAACTCCTCCTGCAGGGCCGTCCAATCGCTGTGTGCGAAAAAGCTCAGCCAGTCGTGCAGCAATGCCTCGATCTGGGTCGGTGATGCGCCGTCGGGGCTGAGCGTAATGTCGATATCCAACACGGCTTGCCCCGCGAAGTGATACAGCACGCTGGCCTGCACTGTCGTGGCCAGCTGGCATGTTTTCAGTTCGGCCAGCAGCCCGCCCTGCGCCGAAGCGTTGAGCCAGGTGCAGAGAAAATCCAGGGCCTCACGGGGCGCATCACCGGTGATAACCTGATGCAGATGATCGCCGGCCAGGTGCTGATAGCTGGGCGTTGGCCCGGGCATCAGGGCGGGCGGATTGGCCTGCGGTTGTCGGGTGCCGGAGGGCAGTTGCTCGCTGAACTGCTGTGCCAGGGCTTGGAGTGTTTGCAGCGACTGTGGCCCGGCCAGGCTCAGGGTCATCTGCCCGCTCTGATAAAAGCGGGTATGGAATTCCCGCAATGCCTGCTGAAAGGTCTCACGCTCAACCGGTAGGCTGTCGCGGTTGCCCGCATGAAACCCTCGCAGCGGATGGTCCGCCGCCAAGCCTTGCAGCAAAGCCACTTGCTGCTGCGCCTTGGCATCCTGGCTCCAGGCGACAAATTCCGCCTGCAGCACCTCGCGTTCGCGCAACTGGTCTTCCACTGCCAGGCGCGGCTGGGCCAGCATGTGCGCCAGCCGGTCCAGGCCACCGGCAAACGTCGGTTCTGGCAGTTCAAAGAAGAAGTCTGTGGTGCGCTCGCGTGTGCTGGCGTTGACCTGGCCCCCATGGCGTTGCACGTAGGCCATCAGCCCTTCGCCCGCAGGAAAGCGCTCAGTGTCCAGAAACAACAGATGCTCAAGAAAATGCGCCAGCCCCGGCCACGCTAAGGGCACGTCATGGCTGCCGGCAGCCACCTGGAGAACAGCAGCGCAACGCTTCAAGCGCGGCGCATGACGCAGGGAAACCCGCAGGCCGTTGGCCAGGGTCAGGTGAAGGTGATGAGGGTGGGCCGGCGCGGGCATGGGCACTTCCGAAACGTTGGAAGTGCCCATGTTAACAAACCGGCTGGTTCAGGGTTTGTGCAGCGCGCCGTAGAGTTCGGGGCGACGGTCTTGCAGGTAGTGGTTAGCGGCGCGGGCATCGAGGATCGATTGGCGCTCCAGGGTGCCAACGATCAAGGCTTCATCCAGTCCCGCCTGGGCGATGCGCTGGCCGTTCGGCGCGGCGATGCTGCTTTGCCCGCAGTACTGGATCTCACCTTCGTGCCCACAATAGTTGGCGTAGGCCACATAACACTGGTTTTCAAAGGCTCGCGCCCGCACGGTGACATCGGCGACAAAGTCGAAGGGCACCATGTTGGCGGTGGGCACCAGGATCAGCTCGGCACCAGCCAGGGCCAGGCGCCGGGTGTTTTCCGGAAACTCCAGGTCGTAGCAGATCAGGAAACCGAGCTTCCAGCCGTTGAGTTCCACCAGCGGGAAGTCATCCTCGCCGGCACTGAACATCGAGTGGTCCAGGTCACCGAATAGGTGCGTCTTGCGGTAGTTGCACAGGCGCTGGCCCTGGGCGTCGATCAGTTGCACGGCGTTGTAGATCTGCCCGTCTTCGGCACGCTCCGGGTAACCGTAGAGAATCGCCAGCCCGGCGCTTTTGGCCAGCTCGGCAATGGCCTGTGCCGACGGCCCATCCTGCGCCTCGGCCAGGGCGCCCACCGCTTCTGCGCCGATGTTGTAGCCGCTGAGAAACATCTCCGGCAGCACCAGTACATCGGCGCCAGAGGCCTCGTGCGCCAGTTGGTGCAGGCGCGTGAGGTTGCCGGCGACGTCCAGCGGCAGCGGCGGGCATTGGTACAAGGCAACGCGCATGTTGAGTTCCTCAGTCGGCCAGGGCGATTGGCCCGATTTCGTCGAACACATCCCCAGGCCCCGGGTTCTCGGGGTGAGTGCTGCCGCCGAAGTGGGTCATGATGCCCCACACGGCGTTCAGCGAGGTCTGCACCGCGCCCTCCACCCACGCCGGTGTCCAGGAGACGTCATCACCGGCGATAAAGATCCCGCGCTGTTCGGCGGGCATGTCCTTCTGCATGAAGTGCGCATACATGCGCTGGTTGTAGCGATAGTGGCCAGGCAGGGCGCCTTTGAAGGCGCCGAGGAAGTGCGGGTCAGCCTCCCAGGACACGGTGATCGGGTCGCCGATGATGCGCGCCTTGATGTCGACGTTCGGGTAGATTTTTTTCAGCGCATCCAGGGCCAGCTTCACGCGTTTGTCGATGGGTTGCGGCAGCATTTTCAGTGCATCGCTCATCCACGAGTACGACAGGCAGATCACCCCTGGCTTGTCGTCGCCGTTGTCGAACAGGTAAGTGCCACGGGTGAGGCGATCGGTGAGGGTCATGCTCATCAGGTCGCGGCCGGTTTCCGGGTCTTTGTCTTTCCAGAACGGGCGATCGACCATCACGAAGGTCTTCGATGATTGCATGTAGCGGGTGCGGTCGAGGGCCATCCACATTTTTTGCGAGAACAAGGTTTCATCGCATTCGATCTGGGTGGTCAACAGCCAGCTTTGGCAGGTGGTCAGCACGGCGGCGTATTCGCGGGTGTCGCCGTAGTTGTCGGTGACCGCGAAACGGCCATCCGGTGCGTGGGCAATGCGTTTCACCCCGGCGCGCGGCGCACCGCGGTGCAGCGAACTCAGGCTGGTGCCGGCCGGCCAGTGGGCGCAGCGCTCTGGCACATGGCGCCAGATGCCCATGGGCACCTGCGCGACGCCGCCGACGACGAGGTGCTGATGGTCGTCGCAGTTGGTCATCACCACTCGGAAGATTTCCAGCATGGAGTTGGGGAAGTCCGAGTCCCAGCCACCGGTGCCGAAACCCACCTGGCCAAACACTTCGCGGTGCGCAAACGAGAGCTTGGCGAACGCCTTGGAGGTGGCGACGAAGTCGTAGAAGGTGCGGTCGTCCCACAGGGGTACCAGCTTGTTCCACAGTTCCTTGAGGCGCGGTACGTCGCGGTCACGGATGGCTTGTTGGATATCGCCGAACTGCGAGCCCGCTTCCAGGGCATCGGCCCAGGCGTCGGCCACTTCCTGGAACAGCACGGGCAGGTCGGAGAGTTTTTGCGCGTAGTGGGTCTGGCCTTCGAGGTCGATCACCGTGCTGCCAGAGGCGGGTGTCAGCGGGTTGGGGAAGGGTTTGGTTTCCAGGCCCAGCTTGTCCACATAGTGGTAGAACGCGGTGGACGACACTGGGAAACGCATACCACCCAGTTCGGCGATGATGCCTTCGGCGCCTTCGAAGGCCTGGGAGCGCAAGCGGCCGCCCATCTTCGAGGCCTCGTACACCACCGGCTTGAGGCCCAGCTTCATCAACTCGTAAGCGGCCACCAGGCCTGCGATGCCCGCGCCGACGATCGCCACTTCGGCACCGTGGTTGGCGGCGGGGATGCTGCCGAGCCCGGCCGGGTGCTCGATCCAGTCATCAAAGGCAAACGGGAAATCCGGGCCGAAGATGGTGATGGGTTTCTTACCGTCTGCAGGGTGGCGATTGTTCTTGTTGAGTTCGTTCATGGCAAACCTGGCTGGCAACTCGGCGGGGCACGTCCCGCTGAGTATAGGAAAAGATGGCAGCCAGTTTAGGGAGCCTTGCGCTCGTTAATAAGACGCAAAGTGTCGTCGTAATGAATTGTTTTTAGTCAGAGTGACGAAGTCGATGGTCAGATTGGCTGCCCACGATCCAATTTGTTACTGAGGATGATCGACGTGGTGGTTTTCTCCACACCGTCGACACTGCCGATCTGGTCCAGCAGTTGATCCAGCTGTTCCGGCGAATCGGTGCGCAGCCACGCCACATAGTCGAACTCGCCACTCACCGCGCACAATTGCTGGACCTGGGCCATGGCACTGAGCTTGCGCAGCACGTCCTTGCCCGAACGCGCCTGCACGGTAATGCCCACATACGCCTGCAAGCCGCCGTCGACCACCCGCTGGCCGAGACGTACGCCGTATCCGGTGATCACCTGGGTCTTCTCCAGCCGCGCCAGGCGCGACGTCACCGTTGTGCGTGCGATACCCAACTGCCGGGCAAGCATGGCGACGCTTTCGCGGGCGTTGATCTGCAGGGCAGCGATCAGTTGGCGGTCGATTTCATCGAGGATGGGCAAGGGGAGGGCTCCAGTGAGTTAGCGCTGAGAGTGTGGACGTTTTTTGGACACTTTCGTCGTTTTGTTCGCCTGGGTGGGCTGAGAAACTATTGCGCCAGAAACGCGAAAGCCGCGCAATGCGCGGCTTTGGAGTTGGTGGGCCCACACGGACTTGAACCGTGGACCAAAGGATTATGAGTTGGCTAGTTACGCTGCTAGCCAAGCGAAACTGTACCTACGATACCGTAGGTGAGGCAAGCTGAAAGCAGCGCGGTTATTGGGTTCTAGCGTAATTTTGCGAAACCCAACAGAGCTAGGCGGTGTACCGCTGGTGTACCATTGTCCGAATCAAATGTCCTGCTAAGGTGCCACTCGCGAGTGGACATCATCCTGAAGCAAGTACCCGGCTCGTCTAACTGGTATCGCTGGGATAGCCCCAGCGGTAGGAATAATAAATGGCTTCCCAGAATTTTCAGCAGCTTTCCAATTTTATCTGGTCGGTGGCAGACCTTCTTCGCGGGCCCTATCGCCCTCCCCAGTATGAACGAGTCATGCTGCCGCTCACCGTCCTGCGGCGTTTTGATGCTGTCTTGGCTTCTACCAAAGAAGTGGTATTGGAGCGCTACGAGGAGCTTGTTGATAAGAAAATCGTCAACATCGATGCCATTCTGAATAATTTGGCCAAGGACGATGATGGTCGAGCACTAGGTTTTCACAACCACAGCAAGCTAGATTTCTACAAGCTGAAGGGTGACCCAGATAATATCGGCCGTCACTTGACGGATTACATCAACGGCTTCTCTGAAAATATCCGTAAGATATTTGAGCGCTTCGAATTCGAAAAGGAGATTGAGAAGCTCGAAGAATCCAATCGTTTGTACCAGGTTGTAGCCCAGTTTACTGAGATCGATCTGCACCCCAGGCAGGTAGATAACATTACCATGGGCTTGGTATTCGAGGATCTGATTCGCCGCTTCAACGAACAAGCCAACGAAACGGCGGGCGATCATTTCACTCCGCGCGAAGTCATCCAGCTCATGGTTAACCTGCTTTTGGAGCCTGATACAGAAGTACTGACGCAAGAAGGGGTGATCGTCACCGTCTGTGACCCAGCCTGCGGCACAGGAGGAATGTTGGCTGAAGCTCAGAGTTGGATTCGTGCCCATAATGAGCAAGCGATTGTTAAGGTTTACGGGCAGGATTATAACCCTCGCTCCTTCGCGGTGGCTGCCTCCGATCTGCTGATTAAAGGTAACAAAGACAGCCGAGTTGAGTGTGGCAATACGTTGATAGAAGACCCCTTTGCGGACCTTCCTTTTGACTATTTGCTGGCTAACCCGCCGTTCGGGGTTGATTGGAAGGCCGAGAAGAAAATTATTGATCGATGGGGCGATTTCCATGGCTACAAAGGCAAGCTACCTCGTATCAATGATGGTGCGCTTTTGTTCCTGCTGTACATGCTCGATAAGTTCGCCCCCTACGAACCTGGTGATAAGTACCTGCCCGGCTCACGTGCCGCTGTCGTTTTTAACGGCTCACCGCTGTTTACCGGTGGCGCTGGCAGTGGAGAGAGTGAAATTCGTCGCTGGATCATCGAGCGCGACCAGCTCGAAGCCATTATTGCTCTGCCCGAGCAGATGTTTTACAACACTGGCATTGGTACCTTCATATGGGTGGTAACCAATCGCAAAGAGGCCCATCGAAAAGGGAAAATACAACTCATTGATGCCCGTGAGCGTTGGGCCCCAATGAGGCGTAGCCTGGGAAATAAACGTCGCTACCTTGAACAGACCGCTATTGATGAAATCACCCGTGAGCACGGAGCGAACATCGACACGGCCACTAGCAAGGTGTTCGACAACATCGACTTCGGATATCGCCGTATTACCGTCAACCGCCCGTTGCGGCTGCGTTTCGAGATAACCCCTGAGAGCAGGGAGCGCTTCCTCAATACCTGCCCTGAACTGTTTGATGCCCTGTTAGCAGTTGAGGACGCGCTTGGTATTGAGCCTTGGCATGACTGGAACCGTGCATGGAGGGCGGTTGAGGCGGTGTTCCGGGCATTGCCCGATGACGTGGAAATTTGGGCCAAGGGGGCTAAAGGCACTGCGCAAAAGAAAATCTTCCGGGACTGCTTCACAGCAGTGGATCCTGAGGCCGAGCCGGTGTTCGCTAAACACCACAAGATCGCACTACTAGACCGCGCGGCGCTGTTCCCGGGGCAGGCGTTGCCGGACGATCTCCCTCCTCAGTCGATTCACTCGCTACTCGGTCTCTATAGTGATGACAAAGGCAAATACATCGAATACGAACCTGACCCCGCGCTAAAAGATACTGAAAGCATTCCGTTGAAAGAAGACATAGTCAGCTACTTTTTGCGCGAAGTGCAGCCTTATGTACCGGACTCATGGATTGACCGCGAAAGTACCGACGAGCAGGACAGTGGTATAGGTAAGGTGGGTTATGAGATCAACTTTAATCGAGTGTTCTTTCAATACAAGGCCCCCCGTCCGCTGAAGCTGATTGATGCCGAACTGGCCGAGGTTGAGCAGCGCATTATGAGTTTGCTTTATGAGGTGACCGAGTGAGCACTACTCCTCCTGATCATCCTTGGGAAACGATTCCTCTGAGATATGTTTCCGAACTTAGCCCTTCCATCTCCTTTAGTGGATTCGGGGAGGACGACGATTTGACCTTTCTGCCAATGGATAAAGTCAAAAATGGTTTTTTTATCCAGAACGCCGATAAATTTTCAAAATATGCTTCCTCTTACTGCACATTTGAGGAAGGAGATATCCTTCTTGCGAAGGTCACTCCTTGCTTCGAAAACGGAAATATAGCTATTGCAAAAAGCTTGGTTGGGCAAAAGGGGTTTGGCAGCTCAGAGCTATTTGTAATAAGGCCAACAAAAGTTAATGGAAGATTTCTTTTCTATTACTTGCAATCGTCGGGCTTCAAGCAGGAGGGTGCGGCATCGATGACCGGGGCTGGTGGGCTTAAGCGAGTTTCACCGGAACTTCTACGCCAACATCATCTACCTTTTCCTGCTGAAGATGTACAGCTTTTAGTCGTCGATTATCTCGACCGTGAAACCGCTCATATAGACAAACTGATTGCTGAAAAAGAAAATATGCTCGTGCTACTGGAAGAAAAGCGCGTTGCCACAATTAGTCGCTTAGTAACCGGCGGTCTTGAACCCAATATCCCAATGAAACACTCCGGTCAGGAATGGCTGGGGGAGATCCCGTCGCATTGGGTTCTGCAGCGACTTAAGCATTTAGCCGAAGTCCGCGGAGGCCTAACATTGGGTAAGCAATACTCTTCAAATAATTTGGAAAAGTACCCGTATTTGCGAGTGGCGAACGTGCAAGATGGCCATCTAAATCTAGAAGGTGTGCTCACAGTTGAGGTCCCAGCTTCTGAAGCATCAGCAAACCTTCTTGCCTATGGTGACGTTTTGATGAACGAAGGTGGTGATATAGATAAACTTGGGAGAGGCTGTGTCTGGCGCGATGAAATTAAGCCGTGTCTTCATCAAAACCATGTTTTTGCCGTTCGTCCCCACAGTGTCGATTCGGAATGGTTGGCGCTATGGACCTCCACGCTTCAAGCCAAACGCTACTTCGAAAGCCGTGCTAAGCGATCTACGAATTTAGCATCTATTTCGGGGAGTAACGTGAAGGAGCTTCCAGTTCCAATGCCTCCTGATTTAGAGCAGAAAGGAATCAAGGATCTAGTTAGAAAAACCAGCAGTCGAATCGAAATGTTAAAAGTCGAGCTAAGCAAATCGTTACGTTTATTAACTGAGCGTCGTGCTGCTCTGATCACAGCCACCGTCAACGGTCAAGTCTCCTTGAGAGAGATGCGCGCATGAAACTAGAGAGACTCACGCTAGCCAATTATAGAGGGTTCGATCAGATCGATCTCGATTTTTCCCCCGATATCACCGTGATTGCTGGCATCAACGGAGTGGGAAAGTCCGGAATACTTAAAGCACTATCAAGTGCGATGTCCTTAGCGCTGCCGAAACTCACGGTATCTAAGGAGGCTCCTTTAGGGCTAAGTGATACGGACATCCAATCGGACAAATCTGGATTGTCGGTTGCGGTAAATCTGAGCTTTGATGCTGCAGATGTCATTGTCGATCTCGGCCGAGCTGCGCCGCTTGCTCTCGGCGCGGCCGAAAGCCTGCAAAAACGTCGCGATGAGCTTCGGTTCGCCACCAGGGAAACGAAAAAGGGCTCCAAGGAAGAACAGAAAATTGAAGATGAGATTCACCTGATTGATACACAGCTCAAGCAGACGTCTGGTATCACGGCTGTTCGCATCCTGCCAAATGACCACGCAGTATCAGAAGAAGATCTGATCGCCGACTTTAAGACGAGGCAAAAGCAACCGCTTACCGTGTTGTATTCAACCACACGGTTTTTGTCACGGTTGCCACCTGTGCTGCCCAAGACAAAACGGATGGACACCGCGACGGCCTATGATAAGTCTCTTAGTCAACTTGAAGTATCTCTGAACGACTTTGCAAACTGGTATCGGGTAATCGCAGCGGGGGCGCAGACTGAAATAAAAGTCCGTTTGTTCCAGCAACTGGAAAAAGCTGTTAAAACCTTTCTACCGGAAGTCTCCGATCTTAGGCTGCATGAGGAGCGTCCTCCGCGGTTCAGTGTGTTTAAAAGCGGAAAAGTTTACTTTTTGGAACAACTTTCCGATGGGGAGCGCGGCTTGCTGGCGCTGGTGTTCGATCTTACACGTCGCCTGGCCATAGCAAATCCGGAAAGCATAAACCCTATTGCCGAAGGAGTGGGACTAGTACTCATCGATGAGATTGAGCTACACCTCCATCCGAGCTGGCAGCGACGCATATTGCGGCTGTTACAAACAACATTCAAGCAATGTCAGTTTGTAATTACCACGCACTCCCCTCAAGTCATTGGCCAAATTAAGCCTGATAAGTTACGACTCTTGCATCATGACGAAAGTGGGAAAATAGTCCTCGCAACCGCTTCACAATCCTTTGGTATGGATAGCAGTTGGGTTCTCCAAAATATCATGGGCGTGCCTGCTCGCGATTACGAGACAGAGCAACGACTCTCTGCAATCTATCAGGCAATTGATGATGACAAATTTGAAGAAGCATTGAACCTCGCTGAAAGTCTTCGAGCCGACATTGGTGATTTCCCTGATCTTCAGGAGGCTCTCGCTCTGCTGGACAGATTCACGTTATTGAGGCTGGAATGAGAAAAATTGTTAAGACGCATCCGCCGCAGGAGTTGAATTCTTGGCGTGAGGAAAATCGAGTAGGCAATAGGAAATATCGCGATTTACTTGGAACGGAAGCGCATCGCACCCTAAAGTCGAAACTGCTCCAGGAGCAGGGTGGATTATGCGCCTATACAGGAAGGGCCATTGATAATCACTCATCTCATGTTGAGCACCTCAAACCACAATGCCAATGTGCTGAGTGGGAGGACGTCGAGTACCGAAATGTTGTTGCTTGCTTCCCAGCAGACGGCGGAGACGTCTCACATGGATACGGTGCGCCGGTCAAAGCAAATTGGTGGGATGAGCAACGATTCGTTTCCCCGTTATCTGAAGACTGCGAACGGCGTTTTCGGTTTGCCTGGAGTGGTCATGTGCATCCCAACCCAGAAGAGAACGAATGCGCTAAAGAAACTATCAAGGCGCTTGGTTTGGATGCTGACTCCCTTCGTCTGTTGAGGAAAGCGCGTGTTGATGGTTTCTTTGGCTTCGGGCCGAGGACTCGGGCGCGGCCCTTGTCAATTGCGGACGCGAGAATAGCCTTGGAGAATATTGAGAGCCGTGACGGTAATGGCCGATTACGGGAGTTCTGCTTTGTGCTCAAGCAGTTGTTACCAAAATACATAGAGAGAACAAAAGGATAAGTATGAAGCGCACCAGCGAAGAAGCTTTCGAAACTGCAATCGAGGTGGTCTTACTGAGCGATGGCTACAGCAAGGTCGATGGCAGGAGCTTCGACCGTGAGCGCGCCATCTTTCCAGCTGAAGCGTTAGCCTTCATTCGCGATACACAACCTCGAGTTTGGGAAAAGCTAGAAGTCCTGCACGGTGTGCAGACAAGCGAGCGCGTATTGGAGTCGTTGACTAAGTGGTTGAATACCCATGGCACGCTAGCTACGTTACGCCATGGCTTCAAGTGTTTTGGCAAAACACTGCGCGTGGCGTTCTTTCGCCCTGCTCATGGTCTTAATGCGGAGCTAGAGGCTCGCTACCAAGCTAACCGTCTGGGTCTAACTCGTCAGCTGCACTTCAGTCCCAAAAGTGAGAAGTCCCTGGATGTCGTGCTGACGGTCAATGGTATTCCAGTTGTGACGCTGGAGCTGAAGAATCCACTCTCAGGGCTGACGGCGTCTGACGCTATTTATCAATATCGCCGCGACCGTGACCAGCGTGACCCTATCTTTGAGTTCGGTAAGCGTACCTTGGTGCATTTTGCGGTAGACACCGAAGAAGCACACATGGCGACGCGCTTGGCGGGCTCCTCCACCCAGTTTTTACCATTCAACCGTGGATCTAATGGGGGGGCGGGTAACCAGCCAGATCCGGCTGGGCGAAATTACAAGACTGCTTATCTATGGGAGGAAGTACTGCAGCGAGACAGCCTGCTGGATCTCTTAGCCCGCTTCCTTCACCTCGATATTCAGGAGAAGGTATCGGATGACGGCAAGAAGGTACGCAAGGAAAATCTGATCTTTCCGCGATATCACCAATTGCAGGCAGTGCGCCAAATAGTGGCATCTGCGGGCAGTAAAGGAGTGGGTCATAACTATCTAATTGAGCATTCGGCGGGCAGCGGTAAGAGCAATACAATCGCTTGGCTAGCGCACCGATTATCCAACATGCACAACGAACGTAACGAGCGCTTGTTCGACAGCGTGGTAGTTATCACTGATCGCGTGGTATTAGATCGCCAGCTCCAAAATACAATTTACCAGTTTGACCATCGTCAGGGAGTGGTACTGAAAATCGATGGAGATTCGCGCCAGCTAGCCGAGGCGTTAGAAACCGGCACCCCAATCATAATCACCACGTTACAAAAGTTTCCTTTTGTCTCGGGCCACCTGGCTAAGCTGAGCGAGGAGCGCGGTGATGGTAACAAGAGTCATCTGCCCACTCGGAAGTACGCAGTCATCATAGACGAGGCCCACAGTTCCCAATCCGGCGAGACTGCCGCTGAGCTGAAGGGCGTCCTCGGCGGCGCTGAGTTGCGTAAAAAGGCACGGGAAATTGCCGCGGATGAGGGCGAAGTTGAGCTGGAGCGTCTGTATCGCTCTATGACCAATCGGAGTCAGCAGCCGAATATAAGTTTCTTTGCTTTCACTGCGACGCCCAAACATAAAACCTTGGCAATGTTCGGCAGAAACGGACATCCTTTTCACCGTTATACGATGAAACAGGCCATTGAAGAGGGCTTTATTGAAGACGTGCTCAAGAATTACGTCACTTATAAGACATATTACAAGCTAATTAAAATGGCCAAGGACGACCCGAGCGTCGAGCGCAAGAAAGCGGCCAAGGCATTAGCTCGCTTTATGCGCTTGCACCCGCACAACATCGGGCAGAAGACAGAAGTAATGGTGGAGCACTTTCAACATTTCACTAGTCATAAAATCGGTGGTCATGCCAAGGCAATGGTGGTTACAGGTTCACGTCTGGAAGCCGTTCGGTATAAGCAAGAGTTCGATCGTTACATCAAGGAAAAAGGCTACCCTATAAAGAGCCTCGTAGCTTTCTCCGGAGCCGTTGAGGACAACAAAATCACTGAGAAAGTTTACCGCGAGGTCGACATGAACGACGGCCTTAAGGAAAAGGATCTGCCTGAGGTGTTCGCGAAACCAGATTTCCGCGTGTTGCTGGTAGCTGAAAAGTATCAGACCGGCTTTGACCAGCCTCTGTTGCATACAATGTATGTGGACAAGCGTCTGGCGGGAGTTCAGGCAGTCCAAACTCTTTCACGTCTGAATCGTACGCATCCGCTCAAAGATGACACTTTCGTGCTTGATTTCATCAACGAACCTGGTGAGATTCAAGAAGCTTTCCGACAGTATTACGAAGGCTCGGTGATGGGGGAACAGGTTGATGCCGACAAACTTTATGAGGTCAAATCTGAACTTGATTCTTCGGGTGTTTATCAGCAGTCAGAGGTAGAAGAGTTCTCAAGTATCTTTTTCGCCCCTAAGCGTAGACAGAGCCTGGGTGATCACAAGGCCATGAATGCACTGTTGGATCGGGCGGTGGCACGCTTTACACATTTGCAAGACAATGAGGAAGAGGAGGCCGAGTTGTGGCATGGCAAGTTACATGCCTTCCGCAATTTGTACAGCTTTTTGAGTCAGGTGATTCCGTATCAGGATAGTGATCTTGAAAAATTGTTTACCTTCCTGCGTCACTTGTCTTTGAAGTTGCCAAAACGTAAGACTGGTGTAGGGTACCAGTTTAACGAGGAAGTTGAGCTAGACTATTACCGTCTGCAGAAGATCAGCGAAGGTTCGATCAGCCTAAACGAGGGGTATGCCAAGCCGCTAGACGGCCCACGTGAAGTAGGTTCAGGCATGGTGCGTGAGGAGAACCTGTCTCTTTCTCGTCTGATTGATTTGATTAATGAAAGATTTGGTGTCGAGTTGAACGACTCTGATCAACTTTTCTTTGATCAAATAACAGAATCTGCAATTGCAATTGAATCTCTTAGGAAAGCCGCTACAGTAAATTCGTTGGGTAAGTTTCAGTTGTTATTTAGAGAGGTGCTTGAATCTCTATTTGTCGAACGAATGGAGCTGAATGAGGAGCTTTTTGTTGGCTATATGAGTAAGCCTGACTTGCAAGATGTAATAGCCCGTTGGTTAGGTAGTAAAGTATACAATCGCCTTTCTTCGTAAGATTGTTTGGTGCAGTAATAAGCCATGTTGTGCTATGCGTGTCTTTAAGTCTTCAGGCTTGCCAAACAGCGCTTATTCGGCTCAGCTGCATATTTTTAATAAATGCTGCATCAGGCTGGTTGAGTGATCGGGATCTTTGCTCGATGTGACTAATCTGCATTATACAAACCGTAACTTAGGAAGTCTCTGAGGTTATTGAGTGCTCATCTGGATTGATGGCTATAAATATAACGTGATATTATTATATCAACATAACTGTCTTTTAATGATTTTGGAAAAATATAGTGGCCAAGTCCATCCAGTCATTATAAAAATACTTTTGAGAGTTGCTGCATAGATGGCTGCCGTTCTCACTCCAGATCCCAGCGCTCAAGGCTGGCTCGGATAGTTGAGCATACGGCATGCGTATGCTTGTCGATTGTTTCACTTAACCCCTCGATCAATTTGGCTTGAACGGGTGTGGAGTCGCCTTCGTTCAGCTTTCTCGCGATCTGGTTCAAATTTCGACCTATAGCAAGCAGCTGGTAATTGGATTCGCCCAATGCCTCGATTTCACTCATGCTGAACTGCGCTTCATTTGTCAGTCCGGCCCGAATTGCATCGATGATCCATCGACGCTGTGAGCATCGTTCAACTTCGGCGCGCTTTAAAAGAGCTGCCTTTTCGGATGGTGTCAGCAGGATCTCAACTCGCACCTTTGGCACTTTATCTGGGGTTGGCTTGGTTTGCTGATACACCTTCGGCTCTAGTGACGCTTCCGCGCTTTCTAGCTGTCTTTCAATCGCTTCTTTGAGAGCCGCACCGGGCTTCTTTCCAATTGACGCGCAGTAGTCAGCCCATGGCTTTTTCAGTGAACCCAAGTACACGTTCAGGTACGGATTTTCTTTTTTCATGGTGGCCGTCCAAAGCAACCAGCGGTAATGCCGCGAGATTTTTTCCAAAGTACGCGCGTACTTTACCGGCGTTTTGCCTATCCTGCACTAGATCTCCATGCGCTTGAGTCCTTGTTCATGAACAAGCTTTGGGCGTCTATTAACCGGCGATCTGCCTATCCTGCATTAGTGCTTCACCGTCTTTCATACATGACCCCGCTTGCATTGCAGTTGATACCGACTGTACTCGTTCAGCCTAGCGGCCTTCCTTGGAGGGCTTGAATGAAGTTGGTAGCTACAGCACGGGCATGATAGAACTCGTCCAACGAAGACTTGAGGGTTGTACGGTTATGTGCGGAAGCGAACGCTGGACTGTGAAGTGTCAGGGTACTGTTGATGGAAGTGGCGACGTTATCGTCGAGTTGCCATTGGAACTACTCGCAAAAATGGGCTTAGCCCTTGGGGACGATTTGGATGTCGAGGTGTTGGATGACGCGATTATCCTCAAGCCAAAACGTCTCATCGACGTTCCATCACGACAACCCCTGATTTGAGCTGACAGCTCCGGAGTCGGTATTTCGCCGGTCTTGCGGCGTCGAGTGGCTCTCTGCCGACCGTGGCGAAGCCCTATGGAAAGACCGGTCAGGTCGGGCTGAGGGATTTATTTCATCGCGGTTGCTACGAACTCATTCAATTCAATCTCACCATTGATGTAGCGCTCGCCCAGGAGCCGCATTGCTTCGGTGACTTCAAATCCCGATTGGTTTAGTGAGGCAGTGGCAAAGCTCACAGCTTTTATCCGCTCACTCCGTTCGGACTCAGTGAGCAGGTGTGTCTCCGGCCGATCATTATTGGTTGAGGGTTCAACTTTGCCTTGCTGTTTGGCTGCGTTTTGATTTTCGAAGGTCATACCTGTCCCTGACGAGCTTGAGAAACTTTGTTCATACACAAAGGAATGGAAGTTGACGACCCTCATGCTGCGGGCGTTGACCAGGCAACAGGATCTTGATGGAAGCCTTGGTATACATGAAATCGTACAGTAGCCAAAGTACCAAGGTTCTTGCTGGATGTGGTGTCAAGGGCGGCACCGGAGGCCGCATGCGGAGCGGAGCCGAAGGCGAGCACCGAACGGGCGAGGATGCCGGGCGTAGCCGTACCCTTGACTCCATAGGAAGCGCTCAGCCTATCGCCAGGGGTAGGTCAAGGGCTCCGCCCGCCGTGCCTGCCCCGCAGCCAGTCCGGCAAGTTCGGACACGGGATGCAACCGAAGGGGTTGCCCAAGCAGGGCGCGGAGCTTCAAGGCTGATGTTCAAACATTCCAATCGTTTGGATTTCTGATCCGTGTCTGCGTGTCCCCTGATGACTCGCTGGGGAGAACATCCGTTAGACTAGCGGTTCTTCAAGGAAGCTTTTCAAAGGAGTGAACCGGTGCAAACCAATCAAACCGTCAGTTGCCCACATTGCATGAACGACGTCCCGTGGGGCGCCTCAGTTTGTAGAGGCTGTCATGCGGAAATTGCCTATGGCACGCCTGGGGCAATCACCATCTTTTTCATTGTCGTTTCAGTGGCGGCAGGTTGGTATGCGGCGAAGCTCGTTCATGATCACCTCTCCACCAATTCGACATTCCTCTGGATTGTGTTCGGGGTCGTACTGGTGCTGGTAGGCATTCTGTCCATCAAGATCTGTAAACGTCTTTACAAAGGTAAGACTTGGTTTCGAAGGATTTATCGGACCAAGTGATCGTCCGGTCTTGAGCGTTTGTGTACGCAAATACCATCAATGCGTACACGCTGAAACTGTCTTGTTTTTGCCGTTAAGTAATTAAATTCTATGGGTTAACGTTCTTTCGTAACCCATCCCCCCGCCCTTCCCGCAAGCGGGAAGGGAGCGAGTCGCCCTCTGTCGTCAAGGGTGCAGGGGAGGCCTCCGGCCTTGATCCCCTACACCCGTGACGTGAGCGTGGGTCGCTTCTGCCGCATCAAGGGGCCGGGTCCTCGTCGCTTCGCTCCTGCGGGCCGCACCAACCCCTTGACCCGTCATCCGCTTGTTGAAGTTGCTCAAAAAAAGACCTCGCCGAAGCGAGGTCTGATGAACTTTGATTCAGGCCTAGCGGTTCACTTTTCCCCCTGTCGCATTGCCCCAGTTTTTGCCCATGTTCTGCATGACGTGCTGTCGGTACGCGGGGTTCCAGGCTGTGTTACCAGCCGCAAGATGGTTCAGTCGTCCAGCGGTGACCATTTGCCCCGACTGCATGTCGCGGCGTGTGGACTGTCGGTTAAGCCCTTTGGTGATCGGTGAAGCGGCACCGCTTGCGATTCCGCGTAGGGTGAGTCCTGCACTTGATAACCCGCCTGCAAGGCTCCCAGCAACAGCGTTGGCTTGCTGCAACATGTACAACACCACGACCGTCACCACCAGAAGTTCCAGAAATGTGGAGATGGGGTAGTCAGCGGGTGTTGCGAGTATGTCGCTGGTCAGCGACGAGAAAAATTTGATCCCGAAGCTGAGCACTGTGAGCACCAGCGCGATTTGCAGAATGTATGTGATGACCTGGGCGAACCAGCTATCGAACCATTTGGATGTGAACTGCCCGAACAACAGCATCATGATAAAAATTGGGCCGATGCCCAGCATGATCGACAACATTCCCTTTGCAACGATGATCATGGCCCCTGCTGGAACCGCGATGACGAGTGTCGCCGCGTAGACGATGATGGCAGTCAGCAAATCAAAAAAGATCATGCCCACTTCATGCCAGGCGCGCGTTCCCATCTTCGCTAGAATATCGGCGCCTATCGCCCAGCCGTCGGACATTGCCTTGTCCACTACCTGAAATACAGATGTTGAGGCCGTTGAATCGCCTGTTGCTGAAAAGGCAGATGCTACCCCCGTTTCCAAGCCATTTAGTGCCTCCACTACCCACGACATGTACGTGTCCGCGTTCATTGCCAGTCCGCTGATAAGCAGAAATTTTCCACAGGTCTTGAGGAGGTGGGACGCGGGTTGCTCGATTGTGCCAATGATCATCATGAATCCGATCATGGTCAGGTAGAGCGTTCCGCACAGCGTTATCGTCAGTGAAAAGTCATTGATGACTTGGCTGGAAGTGATGCGTATGAACGTCTGGAGCGTTTGGTCCATGCTCCCCGCGATCCATTCAAATATTCCGGTCGTGGTGGTCATTCTATTTTCCCTGAGAAGAAAAATTGACCGGTTCGCGCTGTTTGTAACCACGCAGCTCCAGCGTTATGGCATTCGCGGCAGATGATGCGTTGATGCAGTTCGCAGAGATCGATAGCTCTCCAGGGTTGGCTTTGCACCTCTCTAGCATTTTCAACCGCTCAGATGGATTGGCCTTGTACCAGTCAACGGTTTGAACCGGTTCTTGTTGTCCGCAGCCCGTGAGAATTGAAGCAGCGATGAGCAGTAGAGCAGGGACCTTGTTCATTTCTTCACCACCTGGCCGATGCTGCTTGGTTCCGTGCTTACGGCTTTCGGGCTGTGATTGCTCAATACATTCAGCTCTGCTTGATCAATGATCCGTAGCGCCGCGACCGTGCGGAGAACGCTTTCCCGCGTTTCCGCCCAGTTGCCTGCGAGGCGTTCAAGGGTCTTGTTTAGAACGCCTATGCAGGTGCATACGCAGCACACCGAGAGCAGTGCAGCGAAACCTGAAGGAATGGGGGCTGACTGCCGGGGAAGCGTTATTTCAAACCAATCAATCGCCGCCATTGCGAATGGCACCATCGCAAGCACTGCGGCTATTAGGTCCCGGTGCAGTAACGACGGTGCCCGTGTCGAAACCTCTTTCATGTATCCGAGGTGGTCCACGCAGACCCAGTATCGGCGGATGGAGATGAGAACGAACGTGCAGAAGGTGAGAATCGGTAGGTAAAGGTACGAAATCATTGTGTTGCTCCTTGGAGTAGGGGCGAACGCAGAGCTGTCTTTCCAGCCGTCCGGCGACTCTTTTTATCGAGCTACTTTTCTCGCCAGTCAGGGCTTGTTTAAGGCCCGTATCCAGTGAGCCTTTGCGGCGCTCTTGGGATGTGGTCTATACGGCGCGTCTTTCCGCTGCTTGTCCGGTGGCTCTTTCTATCGAGCTACTGTTCCCACCTGTCAGGGACTTTCTTTTCGGTCCCAGCACCCTGCACGCTTAGGCGTTCTTGGGGTATAAATTAGCTGCGTTCATTGGTTGACGCTTTGGTTTCAAAATCAAGACCAAGACTTTCGGTCAATCATGATCTGGTCAGCAATATACGGAATGTTTGCGAGCTCATCTAATGCCATTTCTACTGTCCTGAACCAGTAGGGGCGATTCTCTTCATCGATGACAGTGTGATCTATTACACCGTCGGAGACACTGAGTGCAAAGCCGTTTTTGTAGTGCGCTCTGAGGATGACTTGTATATCGCCTGTTCTGTCTAGGCTGTCGCAATAGCTTTCAAGCTGCTTAAAATGGAGTGACATAGCTCTGTCCTTTCAATGCTGTTCGTTTAGTTTGTGGCTTTAATTGTCGATGGCTACAGAGGTCGTATCGTATTCCTAGTTAATAACTTCAAAGCATTAATGTGTTCTTGTTTGCTTTCGTGGCTCATCAGTAATGGTTTGTCGATACTGTCCGTTATTAAGCTTGGATCGGTTGCTGGTTTTAACTTGCTCGGTTTCGCGAGAGGGCAAAAATTTCCATTCAAGTAGTTTTTCTTCAATCCATAAAACCATCGCTGTGGGGTTGTCGTGATTTTTCCAGATTTCAGTGCTTCCGAAAGCTCATCAAGAAGTACTTGATGGTCATACCTAGGAATGTCCTCCAAGAGTTGAACGATCCATGCGCGATCTCCTTTCTTTAACAGCTTAGGCAGGCGCAGCTCGTCATTTGTTGTTTGTAGTAGTTCTTTTTGGGGTTCTCTTGTTAGTTCTTGGTGTGTCACTGCTGTGTCATTCCCCCCGTGACACTCTGGTGTCTGGGGCTGGGGTGTCGTGGGTGACATCCCCCCGGTGACAGCGGTGTCAGTGGTGCCTAAGCCTTTTACGACAGGAAGCGCTATGCAATATACATTCGCCGTTTGTCCCCCATCGCCACGATACTTTTTCTGAATGGTTATAAGGCCGGCTCTTTCAAATTCCTTCAGTTGACGTTGCACGGTTCTGGAGGAAATTCCGCAAAACTCGGCTAGAGTCCGCACTCTTGGCCAACACATTCCTTTTTCATCCGCATGTTTAGCTACTGCCATCATTACAAGCTTCGCGGTAGGGGAGCCGAACGTGTGTGTCCAGACCCAGTCATAGGCTTTGTAGCTCATTGCAGTTTGTCCTGGGGACTTACCTCAGAGTCTAAGTTGAGCGCATCATTGATCTGCATTGTCCTGAAATATACACGACGGCCGATTCGGATCATTGCTGGCTTGAGCTTGCGGGAAATGTCGCTGTCGGAATAAAGAGAGACTCTCACTCCGTCAGGAGAACGCCCTAGTAAATTGGCAATATCTAGAATGCTCATTAAGGGTCCGAAACGGTTAAGTAAATACTCTTCGGTCGTCATGTGTAAGCTCGCAGTGTTTGGTGAAGGTCTGCGAATTCTTGAGTGGGATTGCCGTATTGTCAAACTGGCTAGTGTGCTGAAATTACCAATATGTAGTATTTTGGTTCAAGGTTTTGTATGTCTTGGTAGCTTCGGATTAGCTATCTTGGTTTTAAAGTTGGGTGGTGAAACTCTGATGATGTCTATATGTATCTGATGGTTGTTGGTGTTTTGTTGTTTTTGGTTGTGCGACTATGAAAATAGTCGCATTTATATCAAGTTTTTTTGGGCGGATTAGTCATCTTGAGATCTTGTCCAGCTTTTCAACCAGATCTTCAGCCCGAAGGTGGGTATATCGCTTGAGCATTTGCATTGATTTATGACCACTGATGGCCGACACCTCTTGATCAGATAACCCGCCTTCGACAAGTCGACTCACTGCCTCATGGCGCAGATCGTGAAACCTGAAATCAGGCAGATCAAGCTTCTTCTTCAACTGCCCCCATATTTTCGTGAAGGTATACGGCCGACGCTTCCCATCCTTCCCTGGCTCACCGAAAAACACCAGATTGCAGTCGATTGGTCGCACCGGGTTATCCATCGCAGCTTTGAATACCTCAGTCGCGCGCTTGCTCAGTGGAACGGTTCGGGAACCGTCGTTCTTTGTGTCTGAGAGACGTATGACGCGCTTTGCCAAATCCACTTGAGGTCGACGTAGGGAAGAGATCTCAGAGGAGCGCATGCCCGTTTCCAGAGCGATGCAAACAATCCAGCCCAGCATAGGGTTGCTGTGTCGATTCACGGCCGCGAGCAAAAGGCGTTCTTCCTCCGGCGATAATCTTCGGTCACGACCATCCCCAGGGCTCGGCTTGCGGATGTTCAGCACTGGGTTGAACGTAAGACCCAACCCCCATTCCTGAATCGCTACCGTGTACAGGTGGCTCAATAGCGCAAGTTCGAGGCGCACGGTGTTGTTGCTGATGGTCCCACCACGGCTGGGTTCGTTTAGGCGCTTGTCACGATAACCAGCGATGATTTCAGCGGAGAGGGCGGCCAGTGAGTATTTGCCCAGGTGTTCGATGAGCTTCTTGGCTTTCGAGGTTTCGCCACGCTGAGTGGTGGGCTTCTTGGTGGGGGTTATGTCGCTCAGGTAGCGCTTGAGTGCAGCCTCTAGCGTCATTTTCTCCGAGCCGCTACGCCGGATGTACACGCCACGCACCATTTCTTCTTCGGTACGCCTCGACCAGTCCTCCGCATCACGCTTTGTGCGGAAGGTTTTGGCGACAGTGGGCCAGCCATTTTTACGAATGAGCGCCTTCCAGGTGCCGGAAGGTGTTTTGACGAGAGTAGCCATGAGAGGGGGCTCCTAGGCGGCTGGCGAACCAGCACTGTACCTAAATTGTACCCTTGGACCATAGGACTGTATCTGCGATGGACCAGCCAGAAACGCGAAAGCCGCGCAATGCGCGGCTTTGGAGTTGGTGGGCCCACACGGACTTGAACCGTGGACCAAAGGATTATGAGTCCTCTGCTCTGACCAACTGAGCTATAGGCCCTGTAACAGGTCGCGGATTATAGCGATGGTTTCTCCGCTGTGCTATCCGAAAAATCCTCAAGGCTCATACGAAGGAAGGTAGCGGCAAACAGCTCGGGCGGCAGGGGCAGGCTGACGATGTAGCCTTGCATCTGCTCGCAGCCTTCTGCGGCCAGGAAGGCTTGCTGGGCGGGGTTCTCCACGCCTTCGGCGATGATGGTGAATTGCATGCTGTGGCCCAGGGCGATGATGGCTCGTACGATGGCGGCGTCGTGGGGGTCGTCGGGCAGGCCGCGCACGAAGGATTGGTCGATCTTCAGGAAGTCCAGCGGCAGGCGCTTGAGGTAGCTGAGGGATGAGTAGCCGGTGCCAAAATCATCGATAGCCAGTTGCACACCCAGGCGCTTGAGCTGGTGCAGCACCTCCAGGGCCTCCTCGGCCTGGCTCATGATGAAGTTTTCGGTGATCTCCAATTGCAGGTTGCCGGGGTCGAGGCGGTAGTCGCGCAGCAATTGCTCGATGCGTGCCAGCAAGCCGGGGTGACGCAGTTGTGCGCCGGCGAGGTTGACCGACAGCGGGCCGAAATCATCGAAGGCCTCTCTCCAGGCGGACATTTGGCGACAGGCTTGCTCCAGCACCCAGTCGCCAATCTGCAGGATCATGCCGTTCTCTTCGGCCAGGGCAATGAAATGCTCGGGAGGCACTTCGCCAAAGGTCGGGTGATGCCAGCGGATCAGGGCTTCGGCGCCGATCAATTCCTGAGTCAGCAGGCTCTGTTTGGGCTGGTAGTAGAGGCTCAGTTCCTCGCGCTCGATCGCGCGGCGCAGTTCATGCTCCAGCGCCACGCGCTCATTGGCCTGGGCCGTGAGGTCGCGGGTGTAGCTTTCGACCCGGTTGCGACCCTTGGCCTTGGAGCGGTACATCGCCGCGTCGGCGTTCTTGACCAGGGTGGCGACGTCGGTGCCGTCCTGGGGGTAAAGGCTGGTGCCGATACTGGCGCTGATAAAGAACTCGTGCTCGCCGGCCTGGAACGGTGGGGTGAAGCACGCCAGCAGCTTATTGGCCAGGTGTTCGGCGTCGCTGGCGTGTTGCAGGCCCGGCAGCAGGATGATGAATTCGTCGCCGCCCAGGCGGGCCACCGTGTCGATGTCGCGCAATTGCTCCTTGAGGCGCACGGCGATGTCCTTGAGCAACAGGTCGCCGATGGGATGGCCGAGGCTGTCGTTGATGTGTTTGAAGCGGTCCAGGTCCAGAAACAGCACGGCACCCTGTTTACCGGTTTCCTGATGGCCGTTGAGGGCGGCCTGCAAGCGGCTTTCGAACAGCGTGCGGTTGGGCAGGCCGGTCAGTGGGTCGTGGTGGGCCTGGTAGTCGAGACGGGCCTGGGCCAGTTTGAGGCTGGAAATATCGGCGAACACCGCAACAAAGTGGGTGATCAACTGGTCGCGGTTGCGCACGGCACTGATCGTCAGCCAGCTGGGGTACAGCTCGCCATTCTTGCGACGGTTGGAGATCTCGCCCTGCCAATGCCCCTGAGCCGTCAGTTGGTGCCACATCGCGGCGTAGAACGCGCTGTCGTGCAGGCCGGACGCGAGCAGGCGCGGGGTGTGGCCGAGGGCCTCGACTTCGCTGTAGCCGGTGATTTCGGTGAATGCGCGGTTCACGGCACTGATGTTCTGGCGGGTGTCGGTGATCAGCACGCCCTCGGCCGTGCTCTCGAACACAGTGGCGGCTTGCTGGAGTTTTTCCTGCATTAGCTGGCGGTCGGTGATGTCGCGGGCGATGGTGAGCATGCAATCTTCATCGCCGATGGGTAGCGGGCGACTGGACAGCTCGCACAGGCGAATCAGGCCGTCGGCGCGCCGGATATGGCAGATGAAGTCGCGTACGAAACCGTCGCGCTGCATCAGCTCCAGCATATGCTTGCGTTCGTTGAGGTCGACCCAGATACCCAGGTCGAGCGTGGACTGGTCCAGGGAAGTTGCGCTGGTGAACCCGGTGAGGCGGCTGAAGCCTTCGTTCACTTCAATCAGCAGCCCATCGCGCTGGCGGCTGAGCAGCAAGCCGTCGGGCGAGGCATGGAACGCCTTGGCGAACTTCTCTTCGGAGGTCTGCAGTTGTTGCTGGGTTTCCTTGAGTTGGGTGATGTCGCGTACCACCACCACCAGGGCTTCGGTGGTGTCGAGTTGGAACGGTTCGGCCGAGATCAGCCCGATGAAGGCCTGGCCGTTGCTGCGTAAAAAGGGCATTTCCAGGTTGCGAATGCTGGTGGTCTGCACCCGTTGCAGCAGGTCGGGACCGACCCCCTGGATGCCCCAGATATTCAGCTCGGTGGCGGTTTTGCCGACAACGTCGGCAGCGCTCAGGCCGATCTGGTCCTCAAAGGCCTTGTTGACCTCCAGCAGGCAGCCATCCGACAGCCGTGCGATCACCAGGATGTCCGGGCATTGCTGGAACACTGAGGCGAATTTCTGCTCGGACAGCTGCAGTGCTTCCTCGGTGCGCTTGGCTTCGCTGATGTCGATCATCAAGCCACGCAGTACCGGCTCATGCCCGTGCTCGATCAGGCTGACAATATCCCGCACCCATAGGCAGCGGCCATCAGCGGTGATGACGCGATAATCCAGGCTGTGGTCGCGGTTGGCGCGGGTTTCGCGGTAGCAGTAGGCTTCGGCGCGCGTCAGGTCGGCGGGGTGGATGATGTTGCGCCAGAAGCCCGGGATCAGCCAGTGCGCCCGCGGGTAGCCCAGCAGTTCCTCGGCGTGGGGGGAAACGTAGCTGTAGGTGAAATCAGTGATGCTGGCTTCCCAGGCGATGGCGGACAGGCTCTCCACCAGGCCGCGATAGTGGTATTCGCTGCTGCGCAGTTCCTGCTCAAGGGCCACGCGGCGGGAAATTTCCGAACTGAGCCGACGATTGATCCGAATCACGATGGCCAGCACAGTGCTCAGCAGTAATACGGCTGGCAGGCCGTACAGCAGCAGGTCCGCCCAGAACGTACGGTGATCGGTAAAACTGCCTACCCAGTGCTGCTGGATGGCATCGGTTTCATCCG
Source organism: Pseudomonas sp. TE24901 (assembly GCF_054058375.1). Lineage (NCBI taxonomy): Bacteria > Pseudomonadati > Pseudomonadota > Gammaproteobacteria > Pseudomonadales > Pseudomonadaceae > Pseudomonas > Pseudomonas sp. TE24901. The sequence goes on along the minus strand of NZ_JBSSAF010000001.1, from coordinate 53,414 downwards.
AACTGAGGTCGGCGAGGACTTTGTCCAGAATGCCCACCAGCATTTTCCCGTCCCGTGGCACGCCCATCGCCAGTTGATAGCGGTAGGGCGTTTCTCCGCTGACATATAAACCGTCGAGCTTGAGCTGACGCAGGCTCCAGACGCTGGAAGCCAGGTCGCCCACCACCGCGTCCACTTCGTCCGTGGCCAGGGCTTGCAGGGTGGAGCTGACATTAGGCATGGCCACCAGGTTGAGGTCGGGGTGGTGAGTGCGCAGCAATTCGTGGGGGGCGTAGTTCTCCACCACGGCGATCTTGAGCCCGTACAGGTCCTTGAGGTTGCGCGGTTTCGCGCCGCCTTCATGGGCGAGGATGACGATGGGGAAGTCCAGGTACGGGCGCGTAAACGCCAGGTAGCTCTGGCGCTCCGGGGTGGACATGATACCGGGTAGCAAATCCAGCTGGTTGTTTTTGGCCTGCTCCAGCACAGCGGTCCAGTTTGCCGGCTCGATCAGCTTGATCCTGACGCCCAAGCGGTCCTGTATCAGGCGCACATAGTCAGCCGCCAAACCTTGGTAGCGGCCATTTTCGTCGCGGTATTCAAACGGTGGCCAGGACGCGTCCACGCCCAGGCGCAGCTCCTGATGGTCCGCCAACCAGCCACGCTCATCATCAGTAAGAGTCAACGCGCCAGCCGTTGCGGTCCAGGTCAGCAGCGACAGCAGTAACACAGTCGGCAATCTGGGCATAACGGTCTCGTTATGGCACGGGGAATGTTTCGAGTGTAGACGGGCATTGCGGGAGGGAGGTGCTGCGAAGGATTTTATCGATACAAAACAAAACCCCCGGCCTGGGCCGGGGGTTCTGGTATCACTCGTCGAGGAAGGAGCGCAGATGCTCGCTTCGCGTCGGGTGGCGCAACTTGCGCAGCGCTTTGGCTTCGATCTGACGGATCCGCTCGCGGGTCACGTCAAACTGCTTACCGACTTCCTCAAGGGTGTGGTCGGTATTCATGTCGATGCCGAAACGCATGCGCAGTACCTTGGCTTCACGGGCAGTGAGGCCGGACAGTACGTCGCGGGTCGCTTCTTTCAAGCTCTCAACGGTGGCGACATCGATTGGCGACTGCATGGTCGAGTCTTCGATGAAGTCACCCAGATGGGAGTCTTCATCATCACCGATCGGGGTTTCCATGGAGATCGGCTCTTTAGCGATCTTCAATACCTTGCGGATCTTGTCCTCAGGCATTTCCATGCGTTCGCCCAGCTCTTCCGGAGTCGGTTCGCGACCCATTTCCTGCAACATCTGCCGGGAAATACGGTTGAGCTTGTTGATCGTCTCGATCATGTGCACCGGAATACGGATGGTGCGGGCCTGGTCGGCGATCGAGCGAGTGATCGCCTGACGGATCCACCAGGTGGCATAGGTCGAGAACTTGTAGCCACGACGGTATTCGAACTTGTCCACAGCCTTCATCAAGCCGATGTTGCCTTCCTGGATCAGGTCGAGGAATTGCAGGCCACGGTTGGTGTACTTCTTGGCGATGGAGATCACCAGACGCAAGTTCGCTTCAACCATCTCTTTCTTCGCGCGGCGGGCCTTGGCCTCACCGATCGACATGCGACGGTTGATGTCCTTGATCTCGGCAATCGTCAGACCGGTTTCGGTCTCAAGTGCAGTCAGCTTCTGCTGGCAACGGATGATATCCGGTTGCAGGCGGCCGATGGCTTCGGCGTATTTCGCCTTGCCCTTGGCCAGTGCGTCGGACCAGCTTTCGTCAACTTCGTTGCCCGGGAACTGGCGCAGGAAATCGGCACGCGGCATGCGCGCATCGCGGACACAGAGCTGCATGATCGCACGCTCTTGTGCACGCAGACGCTCAAGGGCGCTGCGAACGCGCTCAACCAGGCCTTCGAATTGCTTGGGCACCAGCTTGATCGGCATGAACAGCTCAGCCAGGGCCAACAGCTCGGCGATTGCCTGCTTGTTGGTGCGGCCGTGCTTCTTCAGCGCCTTGCGGGTGACTTCCATCTGATCGGACACCGCACCGAAACGCTGGGCTGCGATGATCGGGTCCGGACCGCTTTCGACTTCTTCTTCGTCGTCGCTGCTGGCTTCAGCATCGTCGTCATCGGAATCGTCGTCAGCTTTCGCAGCTTTCGCATCGACAGGCGGCGGTACTTCGGCGGCAGGCGGGGCAATGCCGTCGTCCGGGTCGATATAACCGCTCAAGACGTCGGACAGGCGGCCACCTTCGGTGGTCACGCGGTTGTACTCGGAGAGAATGTGGTCAACCGTGCCAGGGAAGTGCGCGATTGCGCCCATCACTTCACGGATGCCCTCTTCGATACGCTTGGCGATTTCGATTTCGCCTTCGCGAGTCAGCAGCTCGACCGTGCCCATTTCACGCATGTACATGCGCACAGGGTCAGTCGTACGGCCGATATCGGTCTCCACCGCAGCCAACGCGGCGGCAGCTTCTTCAGCGGCGGCTTCGTCGGTATCGGCGTCAGCCAGCATAAGGGAATCCTTATCTGGCGCAGCTTCGAATACGTTGATCCCCATGTCGTTGATCATGCGGATGATGTCTTCCACCTGCTCTGGATCTGAAATATCCTCAGGCAGGTGGTCGTTGACCTCCGCGTAAGTCAGGTAACCCTGCTCACGACCGAGAACGATCAACTCTTTGATACGAGACTGCTGTTGCGCTTTTCCGGACATAACACCCTATCCACTGAAGGTCTTGGCGGGCAAAAAACAAGCCGAGGATTATACCCGAGCTATGACCTCACACGCCAGCTGAGGTCGGGTTTGATGCGGAAACATTCTGTTTTAAGAGGTCGCGCATCTGTTTTGCTATCTGAATTTGCTCTTCAGCCGACAATCCCGGCTGCCTTGCTCTCTTGATGAGTTCGTCGAGGGTCTGCGTGTGCTGACCCGCGGATAACCTAGTAATGGTGTCTAAAAACTGTTGTTCAAGGTTTTCGCCGTCAATTAGCCACTCCTTTTCCGCAAGCGCCTTCAGAAGGCGGCCCTGTTCGGTGCCGTGCCAGCGCGCCATCAATTGAATTGAGTTTAGCTTAGGATTTTTCTGTACCGCCTCGATCAGCGCGATCAGCACCTGGGCGTAAGTGTTGCTTGCGTTGGCAAAGTGATCGGCGCTTTCGACCTTTTCCGCCAGTTGCGGGTGGTGGATGAGTGTGCGCAGCGCGATCAGTGTAGGCGCTTCTACGGCAACGGGCGTGCGCGGTGCGTAGGCTTCATCGCGGTCGCCTCGCTTGCCGTTCTTGCTCCACGGTTTCTTGTCCCATTTCTTGCCGTCGCCACCCGACTTTTTCGGTGTCCACTCCTGCTGGGGCGCGTAGGCCTCCTGCGGTTGGTGGAAGTCCGAATAGTCCGGCATGGCGTCGTAATCCATGCCGGGGTCGTAGGCCGGTGGCGGTGCGTCGTGTGGTGCACTGTGCACCAGTTGGCTGACCGCTTCGCCGCTCAACCCGGTGATTTCCTGTAGGCGCATGCGCATCAGCGATTTCAGGTTGGCGCCGGGGACTTTGTCGATCAGCGGCGCCGCGAGCGTGGCCATATGGGCCTTACCCTCGAGGGAGCGGGGGTCGGCTTCTTCGGTCAGCTGCTGGAAGAAATAGTCCGCCAGCGGCTGCGCATGTTGATTGATGCGCGCGCGGAACGCGTCGGTGCCTTCGGAGCGCACCAGGGTGTCCGGGTCTTCGCCTTCGGGCAGGAACAGGAAGCGCGCGCGGCGCCCGTCCTGCAGGCTCGACAGTGTTGCCTCCAGGGCACGCCAGGCGGCATTGCGGCCCGCCTGGTCGCCGTCAAAGCAAAACAGCACGCTGGGCACCACGCGAAACAGGCGCTTCATGTGTTCTTCGCTGGTCGCGGTACCCAAGGTCGCGACGGCATTGCGCAGGCCCTGTTGGGCGAGCGCGATCACGTCCATATAGCCTTCAACCACGATGATTTCGTCGAGGTTGCGATTGTTCTTGCGCGCCTCGAACAGGCCGTAGAGTTCCTGGCCTTTGTGGAACACCGGTGTTTCCGGGGAGTTCAGGTACTTGGGTTTGTCGTCCCCCAGTACCCGGCCACCAAAAGCGATGATGCGGCCCCGGCTGTCGCGGATCGGGAACATCACCCGGTCGCGGAAGCGGTCATAGCGCTTGCCGGTCTCGGCGTTTTCCACCAGCAAGCCGGCATCGATCATGGCTTTTTGCTGGAGAGTGTCACTGCTCAGGTGCTTGTACAGGTTGTCCCAGCCAGGCGGGGCGAACCCCAGGCCAAAGTCGCGGGCGATTTCACCGGTAAGGCCGCGGCCCTTGAGGTAGTCGACGGCGGCCTTGCGCTGCGGATGGCTTTTAAGCGCCTGACGGTAAAACTCGGCAGCGGCAGTCAGCAGCGGGTACAGCGGCGAATCGGTGGGCTGACGCGGTTTGTGCGAGCGCCCGCTTTCTTCGCGAGGGACTTCCATGCCGGCGGCTTTTGCCAGGTCCTCGATCGCCTGGGGGAAGTCCAGGTTGTCGTGGTCCATGAGAAAGCCCAGGGCGTTGCCGCCCGCGCCGCAGCCGAAGCAGTAATAGAACTGCTTGTCGGGGCTGACGCTGAAGGATGGAGTCTTTTCTTTATGGAATGGGCAGCAGGCAGTGTAGTTCTTGCCGGCTTTTTTCAGTTGCACGCGCGAGCTGACAACATCGACGATGTCGGTGCGGTTCAGAAGGTCGTCAATAAAGCTCTGGGGAATCAGCCCGGCCATGGCGTTCTCGTCATCACTGCGTGTCAATGAGGGCCCATCAAATGCTCAAGCGCGCGTATTGCGTAGCTCGATCATCAGTTGTCTGCGTGGGCATTCAGGAAGTGTATCTGCCGTTCATTCACTGACGTTAGTTTCAATCAGGTTTTTGGCATGGAAATGTTGCCCCGGCGTCCGGTCTTGGCCAATGCGGCCTCGGAAGCTCATCGTCGGGCACAGTCGATACAGTTGATCGTCTGTTTGAAGAATAAGTGTGCTCGTCAGTAGCCTTGATAGGCTCGTCAGAAGAGACGTGCACCGCTGGCAAAAGAGCCAGTCCTGACGTGTGAAGCAGTTGTCTCGGTCGCATGTGCGGCGTCAACAGTGAAGCATCAAGCGATATCCGCAAATGCCATTAGCCCGGCTGAGGGCCGGGCTTGGCAGAAGCTTGCTACGAACGTCTGTGTATTAGTACAGACGAACGGCGCGGCGCTGTTCGCGCTGAACTTTCTTGGCGTGACGCTTAACAGCGGCTGCTGCTTTACGCTTACGCTCAGAAGTTGGCTTCTCGTAAAATTCGCGGCTACGAACTTCAGCCAGTACACCGGCTTTTTCGCAGGAGCGCTTGAAACGACGCAGAGCTACGTCGAAGGGTTCGTTCTCTTTAACTTTGACGGCTGGCATCCAGAGCTACCTTCTTTCATTACCGGGATCAACGTTCTCGTCGCAAACAATTCGCGGCTGAGGTCGTCGGTTTTTAAGGGTTGCGGATGTTAACCCCTCATTGCCCGGAATGCAAAGCCTCTGATCGAAAACCGCTAGTCGGGAGGGGGAGTGGCGACTATTATGCGCGCCTTCGAATTCAGCCTCTACAAGGCGCAAACCCATGCTAGTACTGGGACTTGAAACCTCCTGCGACGAAACCGGTGTCGCACTTTATGACAGTGAACGCGGGCTCTTGGCCGACGCACTGTTCAGTCAGATCGACCTGCACCGTGCTTATGGCGGTGTGGTGCCGGAGTTGGCCAGCCGCGATCACGTCAAGCGCATGCTGCCGTTGATTCGCCAGGTGCTGGATGAGGCCGGCTGTGTGCCGACCGAGATCGACGCCATTGCCTACACCGCAGGCCCCGGATTGGTCGGAGCCCTGCTGGTTGGGGCCTCTTGCGCCCAGGCCCTGGCGTTTGCCTGGGGCATTCCGGCGCTCGGTGTACACCACATGGAAGGCCATTTGCTGGCGCCCATGCTGGAAAAAACACCGCCTGAGTTCCCGTTCGTCGCTTTGTTGGTTTCCGGCGGCCATACGCAGCTCGTTCAGGTGGACGGCATCGGCCAATACACCCTGCTGGGTGAATCCCTGGATGACGCGGCCGGTGAAGCCTTCGACAAAACCGCGAAGATGATGGGCCTCAATTATCCCGGTGGCCCGGAAATCGCCCGTCTCGCCGAAAAAGGCGTTGCCGGCCGCTATACCTTCCCGCGTCCGATGTGCGATCGCCCGGGCCTGATGTTCAGCTTCAGCGGTTTGAAAACCTCCGCGCTGAACACCTGGCAGCAGAGCGTCAGCGCCGGGGACGACGGCGAGCAAGCCCGTTGCGACATCGCACTGGCGTTCCAGCAGGCCGTGGTGGAGACTTTGACCATCAAGTGCAAGCGCGCCCTGAAACAGGCGGGTATGAAGCGCCTGGTGATCGCAGGCGGCGTCAGTGCCAACAAGGCGTTGCGTGCTTCGCTGGAAAAAATGCTCGGCGACATGAAGGGCGATGTGTTCTACGCACGCCCCGAGTTCTGCACCGACAACGGCGCGATGATCGCCTACGCCGGTTGCCAGCGCCTGCAGGCCGGGCAGCATGAAAGCCTGGCGATCAGCGTGCAGGCACGCTGGCCGATGGAGCAGCTTTCACCGTTGTAAGGGGGCAGCCTGGGCCGGGTTCATCGACGGTATTTAAAAATGCCGTTCGCGCCCGGCAAACAGGTCGCGTAAATTGCCCCGGTGGCGCCAGACGATCAGCAGTGTCAGCACGCTCATCGGCAACAGCGCTGCCGGTTCCTGCCAGGCCAGTAGCGGCAGGGTCAGGGGCGTTGCGATCAGCGCGGCGAGTGAGCTGGTGCGGGTCAGGTAGAACGTCAGCAGCCAGGCGAGCACGGCCAGCAATGCGGCGGGTGGGTAGATCCCCAGCAACATGCCGGCCGCCGTCGCTACACCTTTGCCGCCGCGAAAGCGGAAGTACAGTGGAAACAGATGGCCCAGGACGGCGCACACGCCAATCCAGGCTTGTTGTTGCAGGGTAAGGCCGGCGAGGTGGGCGATCAGCACGGGCAGCAGGCCCTTGCACAGGTCGCCGAGCAGGGTCAGCACCGCGAGCTTTTTGCCGGCCAGGCGCAACATATTGGTGGCGCCGGCATTGCCTGAGCCACTCATTCGCGGGTCGGGATTTCCCGTCAGGCGGCTGAGCAAAATGGCGAAGGACAGCGAGCCGAGCAGGTAGGCGAGAATCGCCAGTGACCAAAACATGCTAACTATTCCGGGCGAGGACGCCCTGATTCTAACGGGGCATCGCGCCCTTGTCGTGCTGCGGAGAAGAGTGCTTGGACAGAGTGTTTATCGAAGGCCTGGAAGTCGACACCGTGATCGGGGCCTACGACTGGGAGCGCGGCATCAAGCAATGCCTGCGCCTGGACCTGAGTTTCGCCTGGGATAACCGCCCGGCCGCCGCCGGTGACGACCTGACCCTGGCCCTGGATTACGCCAGCGTGTCCGCACGCATCCAAGCCTTTGCCGAGCAATCCCAGTTCCAGCTGGTAGAAACCTTCGCCGAACGCCTGGCCGAAGTGCTGATGAGTGAATTCCAGATTCCCTGGCTGCACCTCAAGTTGACCAAGCCAGGGGCCGTGCCGGCTGCCAGGGGCGTGGGCGTGGAGATCGAGCGCGGATGTCGCTAACTCAGGTTTACCTTGGCCTTGGCAGCAACATCGAGCGCGAGTCTCACCTTTGCGCCGGCCTTGATGCATTGGCGAGTTTCTTGACGGATGTGCGCTGCTCGGCGGTGTTCGAAAGCCAGCCGGTCGGTATCAAGAGCGGGCCGTTCTTCAATCTGGTGGTCTCGGCCTGCACCGACCTGCCGTTGATGGAGCTGGATCGCCGATTGAAATTCATCGAGGCCGACAATGGCCGCTATGCGCCGGATCGCAAGGGGTTGCCGCTGGATATCGACGTGCTGTTGTACGGCGACCTTGTGGGCAATTTCGATGGGCTGATCCTGCCCCGTGCCGAAATCCTGAAAAACGCCTTTGTGCTGTGGCCGTTGTCGTTGATGGCGCCGGAACGCGTACACCCGGAAGCGGGCAAAACCCTGGCCGAACTGTGGCGTGATGCGCAAATCGACCAGGTGCTGGCGCCTGTTGCGTTCGAATGGCAGGGCCAGCAACTGACCCCGACCACCCTGATCTCTGCGCCAAACGCACCCCTGTAGGAGCCGGCTTGCCGGCGATGGCAATCCTACGGACGCTATCGCCGGCAAGCCGGACTCCTACGGGGCGTGGTGTTCCTTATAGATTTTGAGTGCCTTGAGCCTTTCGCGCTTCAGCGCTTCGCCCAATTCCGGGCCTTTGAAACCTTTCTCCAGCAGTGGCGCAACGGCGACTTCGCGGGCAGCCTTCGCCGCACCACGCAAATAATCTGCCTGTGGGTAACTACGCTGCTCAAGCCCCTTGCGACCCCGCGCATCCATCTCGCACGCCACCACAAACTCCTCAAAGCGCTGCGGCCGACGGTACACGTCGAAACTCTGCAGTAACTCCAGCAGCGTCGAGGCCCTCAGCTCCAAGGCACGATGGCCATGGGTGTGATATTGGCCCACCAGCAGCGCCAGTTCCTGACAATCCCTTGGGACTTTAAAACGTTCGTTGACCGCCTTGATCAGCTTCAAACCTGTGTGTTCATGGGCAATATGCTGCGGCAACTTATCCACAGGTGTCAGGCCTTTGCCCACGTCATGCAGCAGGCAAGCCCAGCGCACGGTCAGCGGTTGTTTATGCAGGGCAGCCTGTTCCAGCACGCTTAACGTATGCACGCCGGTGTCTATTTCCGGGTGATGGATTTCGGGTTGTGGCACGCCAAACAGCGCATCGACTTCGGGCATCAGGGTTTTCAGGGCGCCGCAGTCACGCAGTACCTGGATAAACACCTGTGGCTGATCTTCCATCAGGGCGCGGGAGATTTCCTTCCAGCTGCGCTCGGGTGTCAACGCCTCAAGCTCGCCAGATTCGCTGAGTTGACGCATCAGCGCCAGGGTATCCGGCGCGACCGTAAACCCAAGGTGGGCATAGCGTGCTGCAAAGCGGGCAACGCGCAGCACTCGTAGTGGATCTTCGGCGAACGCGGGGGATACGTGCCGCAGAATGCGGGCGTCAAGATCGCGCTTGCCGTGATAGGGGTCCGTCAGGATGCCGTCGTCATCCTCTGCCATCGCGTTGATAGTCAGGTCACGACGAATCAGGTCTTCTTCCAGGGTTACTTCTGGGCTGGCATGAAACACAAAGCCGCCATAGCCCCGGCCGCTCTTGCGTTCGGTACGGGCGAGGGCGTATTCCTCGCCGTTCTTAGGGTCCAGGAACACCGGGAAGTCAGCGCCGACCGGCTTGTAGCCTTTGGCGAGCATCTCTTCAGCCGTCGCGCCCACGACAACGCGGTCGATATCGGTGACCTTGATGCCCAGCAGGCGGTCACGCACGGCACCGCCGACTTTGTAGATTTTCATGAAAAAGCCTCCATTAGCGGCACAGGATACCGCCTGTGACTGGCCAATGGAGGCTTTGCAGTTTCAGAGATGAACGACGGCCAGGTCCAGGCGGCCGTAGTCGTTGTCGTTGTGATCGGTGCGCGGTGGTACGTGATGGGTTTTCATGACCTGGTCGCCCTGCAGGGTCTCCAGGTGAATATCGAACCCCCACAGGCGATGCAGGTGCTTGAGTACCTCCTCGGTAGATTCGCCCAAGGGTTTACGGTCGTGCTGCTGGTGGCGCAAGGTCAGCGAGCGGTCGCCGCGCACATCAATGCTGTAGATCTGCACATTGGGCTCACGGTTGCCCAGGTTGTACTGCGCCGCCAGGGTTTCACGGATGGTGCGGTAGCCGGGTTCGTCGTGGATGGCGGGCACCACCAGGTCATCTTTAAGGTCGTCATCAAGGATGCTGAACAGCTTGAGGTCACGAATCACCTGGGGTGACAGGTACTGCAGGATGAAACTCTCGTCCTTGAAGCTGCTCATGGCGAACTTGATGGTCGACAGCCAGTCGCTACCGGCGATCTCCGGGAACCAGCGGCGGTCTTCTTCGGTAGGGTGCTCGCACATGCGGCGAATGTCGCGGTACATGGCAAAGCCCAGTGCATACGGGTTGATACCGTTGTAGTACGGGCTGTCGAAGCCTGGCTGGAACACCACACTGGTGTGGGAGGTCAGGAACTCCATCATGAAGCCGTCGGTGACCAGGCCTTCGTCGTACAGGTCGTTCATCAGCGTGTAGTGCCAGAACGTGGCCCAGCCTTCGTTCATCACCTGGGTCTGGCGCTGTGGATAAAAGTATTGGGCGATCTTGCGCACGATGCGCACGATTTCCCGTTGCCAAGGCTCAAGCAGTGGCGCGTGTTTTTCCAGGAAATACAGGATGTTTTCCTGAGGTTCGGCGGGGAAGCGAGCGTTGTCCTTGTCGCTGTTCTTGCCTGTCTTTTTAGGGATGGTGCGCCAAAGGTCATTGATCTGTTTCTGCAGATGCTCCTCGCGCTCCTTCTGGCGTAGACGTTCTTCCTCGGCAGAGATCGGGTAGGGGCGCTTGTAGCGGTCCACGCCGTAGTTCATCAGGGCATGGCAGGAGTCGAGCAGGTCTTCCACTGCATCGATACCGTGGCGTTCCTCGCATTGCATGATGTACTGCTTGGCGAACACGAGGTAATCGATGATCGAGCTGGCGTCGGTCCAGGTGCGGAACAGGTAGTTGCCCTTGAAGAAGCTGTTATGCCCGTAGCAGGCATGGGCCACTACGAGTGCCTGCATGCAGATGGTGTTTTCTTCCATCAGGTAGGCGATGCACGGGTCGGAGTTGATCACGATCTCGTAGGCCAGGCCCATCTGGCCGCGGCTGTAGGACTTCTCTGTGCTGAGGAAGTGTTTGCCGTAGGACCAGTGGTGGTAGCCCAAGGGCATGCCGACGGAGGCGTAGGCGTCCATCATCTGTTCGGCGGTGATCACTTCGATCTGGTTGGGATAGGTGTCCAGGGCATAACCCGCCGCGATGCGGCTGATTTCCCGGTCGTAGGCCTGGATCAGCTCGAAGGTCCACTCGGACCCTGTGGAGATCGGTTGGCGTTTTTGCTCTTTTTTGGCGGTCATGTCACTAACCTGCGCTGGAAGAGTTCACGGAAGACCGGGTAGATATCGCCGGCCGAGACCAGTTGCTGCTGGGCGAACGTGTCGGCAAAGGCTTCGCCGATGCGCTCGTATTCGAACCACAGGGCCTGGTGCTCACGGGGGGTGATTTCAACGTACGTGTAGTACTGCACAAATGGCATGATCTGGTTGATCAGGATGTCGCGGCAGATCGGCGAGTCGTCGTTCCAGTTGTCGCCGTCGGAGGCCTGGGCCGCGTAGATGTTCCACTCGTTGGCGGGGTAGCGCTCGGCCATGATCTCCTGCATCAGTTTCAATGCGCTGGAAACGATGGTGCCGCCGGTTTCCCTCGAGTAGAAAAACTCTTCTTCGTCCACTTCCCGGGCGCTGGTGTGATGGCGGATGAACACCACATCGATCTTGTCGTAGTTCCGCTTGAGGAACAGGTACAGCAGGATAAAGAAGCGCTTGGCAATGTCCTTGGTGGCCTGGGTCATGGAGCCGGACACGTCCATCAGGCAGAACATCACCGCCTTGGAGCTGGGGTTGGGCTGTTTGACCAACAGGTTGTACTTCAGGTCAAAGGTGTCGAGGAACGGCACGCGATGAATGCGCGCACTGAGTTTCTCGATTTCGGCTTCGATTTCCTGGATATCGCCGAAGTTGTCCGGTTCTTCGCGTTTCAAGCGTGCCAGCTCTTCCTTGGCCTCCTTCAGCTTTGCGCGGCTGCTGCCGGACAGGGCGATGCGCCGTGCGTGGGCCGAGCGCAGCGTGCGGATGATATTGATGCGGGATGGGTTGCCTTCGTTGCTGATCCCGGCGCGCACGGTCTTGAAGGTGTCGGTGCCGGTCAGGTTGCGTTTGACCAGGTTGGGCAGCTCCAGGTCTTCGAACATGAATTCGAGGAATTCTTCCTGGGTGATCTGGAACACGAACTCATCCATGCCCTCGCCGGAGTTACCGGCCTTGCCCGGGCCCTTGCCGCCGCCTCCGCCCTGGGGCCGCTGGATATGTTCGCCGGTGGTGAATTCCTTGTTGCCGGGGTGCACGACGGTCTGTTTGCCGCCCCGGCCATGGTGCAGCACCGGTTCGTCGATGTCCCGGCCAGGAATGCTGATCTGTTCGCCATGTTCCATGTCGGTGATGGAACGGCGGCTCACGGCCTCTTCCACGGCCTTTTTGATGTGGTCACGGTAACGGCGCAGGAAACGCTGGCGGTTTACCGTGCTCTTGTTCTTGCCATTGAGGCGTCGGTCGATCACATAGCTCATGGGGAGCCCTCCGGGCAGCTTCACGTTACAAGCTTCACGCTACGCGCTGGAAGCTTAGAGACAAGCGGTCAGCTGCCGGGCGCTTGGCCCGGCAGTGCACGCCTGTGGCTGCCTTACTGCGATTTGCGCACCCGCAGGTACCACTCGGAGAGCAACCGTACCTGTTTGTCGGTGTAGCCACGCTCGACCATTCGTGTGACGAAGTCGTTGTGTTTTTGCTGATCCTCCTTGCTGGCCTTGGCGTTGAAGCTGATGACCGGCAGCAGATCCTCGGTGTTGGAGAACATTTTCTTCTCGATGACCACCCGCAGTTTCTCGTAGCTGAGCCAGGTGGGGTTCTTGCCGTTGTTGTTGGCGCGGGCGCGCAGCACGAAGTTGACGATCTCGTTGCGGAAATCCTTCGGATTGCTGATGCCGGCCGGTTTCTCGATTTTCTCCAGTTCTTCGTTGAGGGCCACGCGGTTGAGGATTTCGCCGGTTTCCGGGTCGCGGTATTCCTGGTCCTGGATCCAGAAGTCGGCGTACAGCACGTAGCGGTCGAAGATGTTCTGGCCGTACTCGCTGTAGGATTCCAGGTACGCCGTCTGGATTTCCTTGCCGATGAACTCGATGTAGCGCGGCGCCAGGTATTCCTTGAGGAAGCGCAGGTAGCGTTCACGGGTTTCGGCCTGGAATTGCTCCTGTTCGATCTGCTGTTCCAGCACGTAGAGCAGGTGCACCGGGTTGGCGGCAATCTCGTGCGGGTCGAAGTTGAAGACCTTGGACAGGATCTTGAACGCGAACCGTGTCGAGAGGCCGTTCATCCCCTCGTCCACGCCGGCACTGTCGCGGTATTCCTGGATCGACTTGGCCTTGGGGTCGGTGTCCTTGAGGTTTTCGCCGTCGTACACGCGCATCTTCGAGTAGATGTTCGAGTTCTCCGGCTCCTTGAGGCGCGACAGTACGGTGAACTGGGCCAGCATCTTCAGGGTGTCGGGCGCGCAGTGAGCCTTGGCCAGGGAGCTGTTAAACAGCAGCTTGTCGTAGATCTTGATCTCATCGCTGACCCGCAGGCAGTACGGCACCTTGACGATGTAGATCCGGTCGATGAAAGCTTCGTTGTTCTTGTTGTTGCGGAAGGTGTGCCATTCCGACTCGTTGGAGTGGGCCAGCAGGATCCCGGTGAACGGAATCGCGCCCAAGCCCTCGGTGCTGTTGTAGTTGCCTTCCTGGGTGGCGGTGAGCAGTGGGTGCAGCACCTTGATCGGTGCCTTGAACATCTCCACGAACTCCATCAGGCCTTGGTTGGCCCGGCACAGTGCGCCCGAGTAGCTGTAGGCGTCGGCGTCGTTCTGTGGGAATTCCTCCAGTTTGCGGATATCGACCTTACCCACCAGCGCCGAGATGTCCTGGTTGTTCTCGTCGCCCGGTTCGGTCTTGGCCACGCCAATCTGGTTGAGGATCGACGGGTAGAGCTTGACCACGCGGAACTGGCTGATATCGCCGCCGAACTCGGCCAGGCGCTTGGTGGCCCAGGGCGACATGATGGTGTTGAGATAGCGCCGTGGGATACCGAAGTCCTCTTCGAGGATCGCGCCATCTTCCGTGGCGTTGAACAACCCCAAAGGCGATTCGAAAACCGGAGAACCCTTGATGGCGTAGAAGGGCACCTTCTCGATCAGTTGTTTGAGCTTTTCGGCCAGGGACGACTTGCCGCCGCCGACGGGGCCGAGCAGATAGAGGATCTGTTTCTTCTCTTCCAGGCCTTGGGCGGCATGGCGGAAGTAGGAGACGATCTGGTCGATGCATTCTTCCATGCCGTGGAAGTCTTCAAAGGCCGGGTAGCGCCGGATCACCTTGTTGGAGAATATTCGCGACAGGCGCGAATTGTTCGAGGTGTCTACCAGCTCCGGCTCGCCAATTGCCAGCAGCAGGCGTTCGGCGGCAGACGCGTAGGCACTGCGGTCCTGTTTGCACAGTTCGAGATACTCTTGCAGCGTGAGTTCTTCTTGCCGTGTGGACTCGAAGCGTTGTTGGAAGTGGCTAAAAATACTCATGACGTCGTCACCTCGCTCGATACGTGGAGCCGACGCCGGATCAATCAGTCGATGCTGGCAGTCATTGGCGATCGCCAATGGCCGTTTTCCCCCCAGAACACCCTGAAACGCTACCGATGACCCGCACGCCGGTGTACCGGCTCTCCCCTGATTCGGATGGCCTGCGCTTAAGGATAGTTCGGAATCGGGGAGGTCAAGGCGCGATGCGTAATTAGTTTGGCTGCGCCGTTCGTCAGAAACGGCGCGAGGCCAAGCGTCACGCGGGGTAGCGGGGTGTGAAAAAAATTATTGCGAATCGCCGGAGGCAATTTCCGCAGGATACGTCGTACGCCACAGCTCAAAGCCGCCGTCCAGGCTGTAGACGTCGGAGAAGCCCTGGCTGATCAGATAAGCCGCTGCGCTCTGGCTGGAATTGCCGTGGTAGCAGGCGACGATCACGGGCGCATCGAGGTCGGCGGCGCGAATGAAATCGGCAATGTTGACGTTGTCCAGGTGCTGGGCGCCCTTGATGTGGGCCGCCACGTAAGTCGGCTGGTCGCGGATATCGACCACCACGGCACCTTGTTCGCGCAGGGCCTGGGCTTGTTCGGGGGGGATACGTTTGAATTCGCTCACGGGGGCTCCTAGGGCTTGGCGGCCGGCAGGGTAACGGAAAGGGGAGATTCGCACTGGCAGCTCAGGCGCTCGCCAGTGTCGATGTTCATCAGGGTCATGGCGCCGCCCCACACGCAACCGGTGTCGAGGGCAAACACGCCGGGCTCTTCGCACTGGCCTTCCAGGGCCGCCCAGTGACCGAAGATGATCTGTGTGTCGCGGGTCTTGCGTTCTTTATGCGCGAACCATGGCTTGTAGCCCGGCAGCGCCGTGTCGGCGCCTTCCTTGCTCTTGAGGTCCAGCTTGCCTTCAGCGGTGCAGAAGCGCATGCGCGTGAAGTAGTTGGTGATGACGCGCAGGCGGGTCACGCCCGTGAGATCGTTATCCCACTTCACGGGCTCGTTGCCGTACATGCCGTCGAGGTAGGTGGCGTACAGGTTGTCATCAGCCAGGGCGCTTTCGACTTCGGCCGCGCACTTGAGTGCCTTCTTCAACGTCCACTGTGGCGGGATACCGGCATGGACCAAGGCCATGTTGCGCGCTTCGTCGTAATGCATGAGCTTTTGCCGGCGAACCCAGTCGAGCAACTCGGCACAGTCCGGCGCTTCGAGGATTTCCCGCAGGGTGTCACCCTTTTTCAGGCGCTCGATGTTTTTGCCGACAGCCAACAGGTGCAGGTCATGGTTGCCCAGTACACACACCAGGGCATCGCGCAGGCTATAGAGGTAGCGCAGGGTTTCCAGGGATTGCGGACCGCGGTTGACCAAGTCGCCGACCAGCCACAGGCGGTCCTTGGCCGGGTCGAAGGCAACCCGCTCCAGCAGGCACTTGAGAGGTTCCAGGCAGCCTTGCAGGTCGCCGACCGCGTACGTCGCCATCAGTGCAGGGCTCCGGGCACGGCGAGGCGGAAAGGCGCAATGACCGCATCGAACAGTTGGCCATCGGTGGCCTTCATCTGATACGAACCTTGCATGGTGCCGACTTTGGAGGTCATGACCGTGCCACTGCTGTAGGTATGGCTGGCGCCGATGTCGATCAAGGGTTGCTGGCCAACCACACCGGCACCGCGCACTTCCTCGACCTGGCCGTCACCGTCGGTGATCACCCAGTGGCGCGATAGCAGCTTGGCAGGCACCAGGCCGTTGTTCTTCACCGTGATGGTGTAGGCAAAGGCAAAGCGGTTCTGTTCAGGTTGCGATTGGTCCGCCAGGAAGCGGGTGACGACGCTGACGTCGATCTGGTAGCGAGGATCGGACATGCAAGAGGCCTTAAAAGCAAAAGCGGAGGACAGCAGATGCGGGTCAGTCTAGGCCATCAGCCGGGCACTAGGCCAGACATGCTATCTGGCCTGGTGTGCACATCCTTGTAGGAGCCGGCTTGCCGGCGATAGCGATCTTGAGGACGCCATCGCCGGCAAGCCGGCTCCTACACGGTTATTCAGCGGCTGGGGCGGGCTGGATCGCCAGCTGGTCAGCCAGGCGTACGAATGCGGCGAGGTCCAGTTGCTCCGGGCGCAGGCTGCCGTCTACACCGGCGGCTTCGATTTCAGCGTTGCTCAGCAGCGCCTTGAGCGTGTTGCGCAAGGTCTTGCGGCGCTGGTTGAACGCTTCACGCACCACCCGCTCCAGCAGGCGATGGTCCTTGGCTGGGTGCGGCAGTACGGCGTGAGGCACCAGGCGCACGATGGCCGAGTCGACCTTCGGCGGCGGGTTGAATGCACCTGGGCCGACGTTGAACAGGTGCTCTACGCGGCAGTGGTACTGAACCATGATCGACAGGCGACCCCAGTCACCGCCGCCAGGGCCTGCGGCCAAACGCTCAACCACTTCCTTTTGCAGCATGAAGTGCATGTCGCGGATGATCCCGGCGTTGTTGAGCAGGTGGAAAATCAACGGTGTGGAGATGTTGTATGGCAGGTTGCCCACGACCCGCAGGCTATTGGGCGCGGCGTTGAGGGTGTTGAAGTCGAACTTCAGCGCATCGCCCTGGTGCAGGTTGAAGTTGGGTTTGCCGGCGAACTGCTGGTTGAGGATCGGGATCAGGTCCTTGTCCAGCTCAACCACGTCCAGCTGACCACCGCTGGCCAGCAGGCCTTGGGTCAGCGCGCCCTGGCCCGGGCCGATTTCCAGCAGGCGGTCGTCGGGCTTGGCATGGATGGAGCGCAGGATGCGGTCGATTACGCCCGCATCGTGCAGGAAGTTTTGCCCGAAGCGCTTGCGCGCCCGGTGTTGGTAATGCTCAGTCATATACGGGTCTCGGCCATCTGATAGGCGGTTTCCAGGGCCACGTGCAGGCTGCCGGTATCGATCTTGCCGCTGCCCGCCAGGTCCAGGGCAGTGCCGTGGTCGACGGAGGTGCGGATGATCGGCAGGCCCAGTGTCACGTTGACTGCGGCGCCGAAGCCTTTGTACTTCAGCACGGGCAGCCCCTGGTCATGGTACATCGCCAGCACTGCGTCGCAGTGCTCCAGATATTTGGGGGTAAACAGAGTGTCCGCAGGCAGTGGGCCACGCAGGTCCATGCCTTCTTGGCGCAGGCGCTCTAATGTCGGTTCAATGATGTCGATTTCTTCATGGCCCAGGTGGCCACCTTCACCGGCATGGGGGTTGAGCCCGCAGACCAGGATGCGTGGCTGGGCGATGCCGAATTTCTGTTGCAGGTCGGCGTGCAGGATGCGCGTCACGCGTTCCACGCGCTCGGCGGTGATCGCATCGGCGATGTCCCGCAGCGGCAGGTGCGTGGTCACCAGGGCCACGCGCAGCCCCCGAGTGGCCAGCAGCATCACCACTTGTTCGGTGTGGGTCAGCTCGGCGAGGAATTCGGTATGACCGGAGAAAGCAATGCCGGATTCGTTGATCACGCCCTTGTGGACCGGCGCGGTGATCATGCCGGCAAAGGTGCCGTCGATGCAGCCTTGGCCTGCCCGTGTCAGGGTTTCCAGCACAAAGGCCGCGTTGGCCTTGTCCAGTTGCCCGGCAACGACCTTGGCCTGCAATGGGGTGTCCCATACGTACAAGCTGCCTGCCGGAGCGGGCAGATCGGGCCAATTGCCCGGTGCTGCGTCCAGCAAATTGACAGCCACACCCAGTTGCGCGGCCCGCTCAAGGAGCAGGTCGCGGCTGGTAATGGCAATCAGGGGATGTGGCTGGGGTTGCGAGGCGAGCAGCAGGCACAGGTCTGGACCAATGCCGGCTGGCTCGCCGGGTGTCACCGCGAAACGCTGAGGTTTCACTGGGCTGCCTGATCGGCGCCTGTTTGCTCGGCGGCGGGCAGCTTGTTTTCCACGTAGGCTTCGTCGCGGATCTGACGTAACCAAGTCTGCAGCTCTTCGTCGTATTTGCGGTTGCGCAATACGGTGAGTGCTTGCTGCTCGCGGGCTTGAGCGGTGTTGTCAGTGGCGCGACGGCCAAGGACTTCCAGCACATGCCAGCCGTATTGGGTCTTGAACGGCTTGGACAGAACACCTTGCGGGGTCTTGGCCATGACGTCCTGGAACTCCGGCACCAGCGCTTTCGGGTCGATCCAGTTCAGGTCGCCGCCGTTGAGGGCAGAACCCGGGTCTTCCGAGAAGCTTTTGGCCAGGGTCGCGAAGTCTTCACCGCCTTCGATGCGGTCATAGATCTTCTGGGCCAGTTCCTTGGTTTGGGCTTCGGTGCGGATTTCGCTTGGTTTGACCAGGATATGACGAACATGCACTTCGTCTTTCAGCGAGTTCTCGCCGCCGCGCTTGCCCAGCAACTTGAGGATGATGAAGCCGCCCGGTGTACGTGCAGGCTGGGTGATATCACCCACGCTCATGGCGCTCAGTTCACGGTCGAATGGCGGTGGCAGTTGAGCAGCTTTACGCCAGCCCATGTCGCCGCCGTCCAAGGCGTTGTCACTGCCGGAAACGGCAATGGCTGTCTGGGCGAAGTCGGCACCGGCTTTCAGGCGGTCATAAACAGCCTGGGTTTTTGCGGCAGCAGCGTTGAGTTGCTCGGCGCTGGCGCTGTCCGGGGTCGCGATCAGGATATTGGCCAAGTGCAGCTCTTCGGAGAGCTGCATCTTGCCGAGGTCGGAAGCCAGGAAGTTCTTCACTTCCTGCTCGGACACCTGAACACGCTCGGCCACACGGCGCTGACGCACACGGCTGATGATCATTTCGCGCTTGATCTGGTCACGGGCGTCCTCGTAGGACAAGCCGTCGTGGGCCAGGGCGGCGCGGAACTGGTCGATGCTCATGTTGTTGCGTTGAGCAATAGTGCCCACCGCCTGGTTCAACTCTTCGTCCGAAATACGGATGCCGGAGCGCTCGCCGATCTGCAGTTGCAGGTTCTCGACGATCAGGCGTTCCAGAACCTGAGGTTCCAGCACGCTGGTCGGTGGAACGCCACCACCGCGCTTGGCGATGGTTTGCTGAACTTCCTTGACCCGTTGGTCCAGTTGGCTCTGCATGATTACGTCGTTATCGACGATGGCTGCCACTTTATCCAGTTGCTGAACCGCAGCGTGTGCCGAAACAGTACCCAGGAACAGCGCGCCCAGCACTAGCGGGCGCAAGCAATCAGAAAGCTTGGTCTTCACGTTCACGATAACCTTCAATGCCTTTGTCGAGGAAGCTCTCTACCTTGGCGCCGGTCAGGCCGCCGAGTCCTTTGAGGACGATCTGGAAGAAGAGCCCGTGGTCACCCTTTTCGTTCAACGGGGCGATCTGAGTGTATTCGTCGTTGGAAACCCAATAACGGTTGATCACGCGAAGTTTCCAGCAGCAGTTGTCGTACTCGAAACCACCGAAGGCTTCCAGGGTACGGTTGCGGGCATAGTCATACTGCCAGCGGGTGATCAGGTTCCACTGGGGAACGATCGGCCACATCATCGAGAAGTCGTGTTGCTGGATTTTGTAGTAATCCTTCACGAAGTTCGGATCGCCTGGGCTGCCGTAGTCGCCACCAAACTGCCACTTGCCGGTCAGCTGGTTGTACACCACCTGGTCGTTGCGGTAGCGGTAGCCGACGTTGATAACCTTGTTCGGGTTGTCTTCCGGCTGGTAGTGGAACATCGCGCTGCCGGAACGAGGGCTGTGGTTCTCGGTGTCCCAGTTGTAGTCGGCAGTGGCGCGCCAGTCGCGGTTGAAGCGGAACTCGTAGTCCAGGGCGATTGGCGACACGTCGGTGTTCGCATCGGCACGGTCGGCCGCCAGGATGCCTGGCAGTTGAACCTGGCGATCCTTGAAGTACAGCGCCTGGCCCACGGATACACGCTGACGTTCGAAGCCGTTGTCTTCGATCCAGCGGCTGGTCAGGCCCAGCGACAGTTTGTTTTCGTCACCGATCCGGTCGTTACCGCTGAAGCGGTTGTCGCGGAACAGCGAGGCGTAGCTGAACGAGTACTCACTGGTGTCGAAGACCGGAATGTCGCTTTGGTCCTTGTTCGGCACATACAGGTAGAACGCGCGCGGCTCGAGGGTCTGGCGATAGTCTTTGCCGAACCAGTTGGTGTTGCGGTCGAAGTACAAGCCGCTGTCGATGCTGGCAACCGGAACTGCACGGTCCTGGGAGCTGCTGAAGCTGCCACCGGCATACGGGTTGGCAGGAGTCGAGGCCGCTTGCGCCGCGATGATCTGGTTCTTGCCGATGCTGTCCAGGTCAAGATCGTACTTGGTGTAGACGTACTTGAGCTTCGGCGTGACGAAGCCGTAGGTCCAGTTCATCGGGTATTCGACGGCCGGTGCCACGTTCAGGCGCGTACCGTTTGCACGGGTCAGGCCGGTCACGTAGGTGTCCAGGCGCGGCGAAACCAGGCCGTTCTCGTCGGTGAAGTTGCCGTTTTCCAGGTCACGCTCGAAACGCACCGCTTCAGTTTCATAGCTGAAGTTCAAACCACCCGGGTGGAATGGCAGTTGGCCGTTGAAGGTGATCTGCGGCAGGCGGTCATACGGCGTGATCTGGGAGATCGTTGCCAGCTGATAGGCCTGCAGGTTCAGGCGTGCCTGGTAGGAGTCACCGCGATAGGTCACGGAACCCTGCTGGTTGATGAAGTCCTGGCTGCGGATGCCTTCCTGGAAAGACTTGAGGTCCTGGAAGTAGTAAGGGTCGCTGATGTTGGTGTAGTCGACCTGGGTCAGTACACGCGAATCCAGCCCGCCCTTGTGTTGCCAGTTGAGCATGTAGCGAGTTTTCTCGTAGTCGGTCTGGCCTTTACGCTCGCTGTTGTCGTCGTTCAGGTACGCGCCGCCCACCTGGCCTTCGCTGGACTTGGTGAGGTAGCGGAATTCGCCTTCCATCAACAGGCCGCGCTTGGTCATGTATTGCGGGTACAACGTGGCGTCGTAGTTGGGCGCCAGGTTGAAGTAGTACGGCGTCACCAGGGTGAAGCCGGTCTCGCCGCCCGTGCTGAAGCTCGGTGGCAGGAAGCCGGATTGGCGACGATCGTCGATCGGGAAATAGATGTAAGGGGTGTAGAGGATCGGAATGTTCTTGATCCGCAACGTCGCGTTGGTGGCTGTACCGAAACCGGTGGCCGGGTTCAACGTGATGTTGTTGCCCTTGAGCTGCCAGGCGTTGCTGTCTGGCTCGCACGTGGTGTATGTGCCGTCCTTGAGACGGATGATCGCGTTTTCGGCACGCTTGGCGTACAGCGCGTTGCCGCGGATACGCGACTTGTGCAGGACGTATTCGGCGTTGTCGATCTGGGCGGCGCCGGTGTCGAGCTGGACCTGGGCGTGGTCGCCCACGATCAGGGCGCCGTTGTCGCGCAGACGGACATTGCCGTTCAGCTCGCCACGGCTCTCGGCCTGATACAGGCTGGCTTCCTGAGCCTCCAGCTGCATGCTGCCCTGGCGCATGACAACGTCACCGGCCAGGGTCGCGACTTGTTGTTCCTGCTCGTAACGAGAAGCCTTGGCACCGATGAAGGTCGGCGCATCGCTCTTGTTCGTCTTGTCGTTCATGCCAGGGCGCGTCGGCTCGATGTACGCACCGCCGCAATAAGGACCGGTTTCAGCCAGTTGGGCTGCGGTCAGCTTCTCGCGAGGCACCCAGTCCAGATGGCTGTAGTCGGCGCTGCGCGAACGCAGGCCACGGCCCTTGGACTCGGTGACCAGTGCGGTCTGCGGCCCGGCGTCGGCTTTGCCGCCAGCGTCGGTTTGCGCCGTGCTGGTGGCCGAGCTGACGGCAGCGCCGTCATGCACAGGACGCGGTGGCAACGGGGCAGCGGCGGTTTTCGGCGCGCAATCCCAGGCACCCGAAGCAGAGACTGAGCAGTCATACTGTTCCGCGGCGACCACGAATGAGGTGGCGAAAGGTTGCATGGCCAGCAGACTGCCGGTTACCAGCAACGGAAATTTTCTACGAAACGCGGGGGATTTCAATGCCATCTTATTAGTCCGGGCTTCCTGCGTGCCATCTGCCCGCGGTGTGGGCCGCACGCCTCTCGATGGTCTGAAAAAGATGCGTGATAATAAAGCATGACCCGCTTGACGGCTAGCGCCGTCGGAGACCCTTGTAATGCCCGAGCAAGATCTACGTTTACAACAGCTGGAAGTCTGGCTGGATGAGCAGTTGCCGATCCTTTTCAATGCCCAGGGTTGGGGTGCCGTCCCCCCGGCTACATTGACCGCGGCCAGTAGCGACGCGAGTTTCAGGCGGTATTTCCGCTGGGAAGGCGGGGACCACACGTTCATCGTGATGGACGCGCCACCCCCCCAGGAAAACTGCAAACCCTTCGTCGATATCGCCCATTTACTCGCGAAATCGGGAATAAATGTGCCAAAAATTTACGCAGAAGATTTGCCGCGCGGCTTTCTTTTGCTCAATGACCTGGGCCGAAAAACCTATCTGGACGTAATTGACGACAAAAACGCCGATCAATTGTTTGCCGATGCCATCGACAGCCTGCTGGCTTTCCAGCAATTGCCGATGGACGCGCCGTTGCCCAGCTATGACGTCGCCTTGCTGCGGCGTGAGCTTGAATTGTTTCCGGAGTGGTACGTGCGTCGCCACTTGGGTATCGAACTGGATACCCGGCAACAGACACTGTGGCAGCGTGTCAGCGATCAACTGATCGACAGTGCCCTGGCGCAACCCAAGGTGCTGGTGCACCGCGACTACATGCCGCGCAACCTGATGATCAGCGAGCCGAATCCCGGCGTGCTGGACTTCCAGGATGCGGTCTATGGCCCGGTGACCTACGACATCACCTGCTTGTTCAAGGACGCATTCCTCAGTTGGCCGGCGGTTCGTGTGCGTGAATGGCAGCACGGTTATTGGCAGCGCGCGCAGCAGGCCGGCATTGCAGTGCAGGCGGACTTCGACGAGTTCCTGCGTGCCAGCGACTTGATGGGCGTACAGCGTCATCTCAAGGTCATCGGCATTTTCGCGCGCATCTGCCACCGTGATGGCAAGCCACGCTACCTGGCGGACGTACCGCGCTTCTTTGCTTATATAGAAGCGGTGCTTGCCGACCGCCCGGAGCTGAGTGACTTGGCCGAGCTGCTGACCAGCCTGCGTGCTCCGGCCGAGGCCGGTGTATGAAGGCCATGATCCTGGCGGCCGGCAAAGGCGAGCGCATGCGCCCGCTCACCTTGCACACGCCCAAGCCGTTGGTGCAGGCGGGAGGCAAGCGCCTGATCGAGTATCACCTGGAGGCGCTGGCCAAGGCCGGCTTCACCGATATCGTGATCAACCATGCGTGGCTGGGTCAGCAGATTGAAAGCTACCTGGGCGACGGTGCCCAGTTCGGCTTGCGCATCCAGTACTCGCCCGAGGGTGAGCCTTTGGAAACCGGTGGCGGGATATTCCAGGCACTCCCTTTGTTGGGGGATGAGCCGTTCCTGGTGGTCAATGGCGACATCTGGACCGACTACGACTTTACCCGGTTGCGCCAGCCGCTTGAGGGCCTGGCCCATCTGGTGATGGTGGACAATCCGGCGCATCACCCGTCGGGCGGTGATTTCTATCTGGATCAGGGTTTGCTTCATGATGCCGCGCCCGGTGCCGATAACCTGACCTTCAGTGGCATTTCAGTGCTCGACCCCCAGTTGTTCGCGGGTTGCAGCGCAGGTGCCTTCAAGCTGGCGCCGCTGTTGCGTGCGGCCATGGCTAAAGGTCTGGTAACGGGGGAGCACATGGCGGGACGCTGGATTGATGTCGGCACGCTGGAACGCTTGGCGCAAGTCGAAGCCTTGCTGACTGCGGAGCAATAGGATGTTGTGGCCAGGGACGCTGATCGGCGCCGGGGCTGGCTTTGCCATTGCCAGTATTCCGGGGGCCTTGTTGGGGGCTTTGTTGGGCCAGGCGCTGGACCGTCGCCTGCAACTGCAGAGTTGGGCGCAGTTGCGCGAGCGCTTGGGCGGGCGCCCGGCACTGCGCAACGACGAACTGCTGTTTGTGCTGCTGGGGCGCCTGGCGAAAAGCAATGGTCGGGTGGCCGACGGGCATATTCAGCAAGCGCGACAAGAGATGCGTTCGTTGGACATGACCGAGTCGGCCCAGCGTCGCGCCATCACGGCTTTCAATCGTGGCAAGTCAGGCACCGACCGCGTGCGCAGCTACCTGCGTGTGCTCAAGGCCCAACCCCATGCCGCCGAAGGCGTATTGCGTGCATGCTGGCGTATGGCCTGGGCCGACGGCAGGGCGGATGACGCCGAGCGCGACCTGATCGACCTATGGGGCAAGTGGCTGGGTTGGACACCGCAACAGCTTCAAGCGCTGGCTGCCGACTTCGCGCCGGAGCGCAAACCCTTGGTCAATCGTAACGCGACTTACCAGGACGCGCTTCGCGTGCTGGGTGTGACGGCCACCACCGAGCCTTCGGCCATCAAGCGCGCTTACCGGCGCCTGCTCAGCCGTCACCATCCGGACAAGATCGCCGGCAGTGGCGCCAGCCCCGCGCAAGTGCGTGAGGCCACCGAGCGGACCCGCGAGCTGCATAACGCCTACGCGTTGATTCGCGAGCGTCGGGACTTTCGCTAGCTGCCGAATGCGGCCCTGGAAACCCAATCTCCCTGTAGGGGCCGGCAAGTCGGCTCCTACAGGGGGGGCGGGGTTCAATCCGCCTGGGGTTGCGGGCTCAACCAACCGCGAATCCGCCGATACAACTGCTCTTGCTCGGCCGAACTATTGCCGGGCAAGGTCGTGAGCGACACCTGCTTGTAACCCGCATTCTTCGCGCGCTTGGCCGCCTGCCCACGCTCCAGGGCGGTTTTGCGCGCCTGGGTGTCGTCCTGATAGAAGACGTCGGCCGTGGGTACCTTCAAGGCTGGCGCCAACTGCTGCAGGCTAGGCTCACGCGCCGCAGGGGTCTTGCCGGCCACCATTACCAGCTTCTGCACCTGGGTTGGCTGCTTTTCACTCAGGTAGCGCGCCGCCCACCAGGCACCGGTGCCATGGCCGAGCAGCACTACGTTGCGCGCACTGTGGGTTTGTGCAAACGCGACGGCAGCATCGATGCGGTCGAAGATGCGTTTGGCGTCGGTCTTGTCCTGCTCATCCGTGCCGGGCACCACCGCCGGGTCCGTCCCTTCGGCCTCGGCACTGGCGGCCTGTTCGATGGGCTTGGCGGCGGTGCTGCCTTCTTTGCTGCTGGTGTCGACGGCGGCTTTGGGTGCTTCGATGACGCGAGGCGGTATGGTATCCAGGCTCATGTCGGGCAGTGACAGGCTGAGGGTGCCCCAGTCGGCGTCCGGTAATTTGCGCCGCAACGGTGCGATTGCTTGCGGCCAGTCAGCACTTTCCCCGGCGCCCGGTACGATAATCACCACCCCTTCGGGCTCGGCGCTGTTGGCCGGTTTCCACAGGGCCAGGAACGAATCGCTGCCGGCTTGCAGTTGTTGTTGTTCCTGCTGCGGGATCTGCCGTTCAAGGGCGGTGGCGTCTTCCTGGCTGCGCTCGGGCAGAGGCTGGCGCTCAGCCGGTTTTTCGGCGCTAGGAGCGGGTGCGTCAGCCGCCTGAACAGAAAAGCCGCTGGTAAATAGCAGCGACAGGCACAATGCTGGCAGTGCCGAACGGTTTCGATGTGGCATCGTTATTTCCCGGCCAGAAGTGATTCCAGCAGCCTAATGGGTTGGTCAGTATTTGTCAGTGATGTGAGACGTGGATCATGGGTTTTCGCTGTCTGCTGGTTATCGGCTGCTTGTGCTTTGCCTTGATGGCAAGTGCCGCGCCTGCGCCTGTCGCGCCACAGGCGCAGCTCAATGCACAGCAACGTGAGTGGTTGGCCCAACACCCGGACCTGCGCGTTGGTCTGGTATTGCAAGCGCCTTACGCGCAATACGATCGGCGCTTGCAGCGCTTGTCCGGGGCCAACGTCGAGTTGATGCAGTCGCTGGCCAAGGCGCTGAACATCGAGCTGACCTGGCGCAACTTCCCGACCCAGGAGCAACTGGAGGCTGCCGTGCGTGAGGGCGAGGTGGACATCGCTCCCGGCCTGCAGCAAACCCCGGCCGGCCTGCGCCTGTGGTTGTTCACCGACCCTTACATGCGCGTGCCCCAGCACATCGTAGGGATTCGTGAAGGCGGTGCGGCGGTGGACCTGGAAAAACTCGACGAACAATCCCGAGTTGCCGTGCGCATGCCCAGTGCCGTTGCCGACTATTTGCGCAGCACCTACCCCAAGCTGAATGTGCAAGGCGTGCCCATGGAGCGCCAGGCGTTGCAGTTGCTGGTGAGCCAGCAGGCGCGCTACGCCGTGGTGGATGAGGCGCAGTTGAGCCGGTTGTCGGGCGAAGCGGAATTCGCCGGGCTGGCCGTGGTGGGCGATATTGGCCTGCCGCAGCTGTTGCGCGTCGCCACGCGGCGCGAATGGCCAGAGCTGGCGAGCATCATGCAGAGCGCCTTGCGTGCCATCCCCGCCCGCGACCTGGATCAACTGCACAGCCGCTGGCTGCAACCCAAGTACCCAAGGCTGTCGGAGTCTCCAGGCTTCTGGCAAAACCTGAGCCTATTGTTGGGCCTGTTACTGCTGGCCAGCCTGGCGGTGGTGTCCTGGCAACGCCGCCAGCAGCGCGTGCTGGAGCACAACCTGTTGGCGGCCCGGGAAGAAAGCGCGGCGCGCGCCGCCGGGGCCGAGGCGTTGCGGCTGACGCAGTTTTCCATTGACCAGAGCACCGTGGGCATCCTGTGGGTCAACTGGGACAGCCATGTGCGCTACGCCAACCTGGCTGCCGAAACCATGCTTGGCTACAGGCCTGGCGCGTTGATCGAGCGCCCGCTGATCGAGTTCGACCCGACCCTCACCATGGACCGCTGGCTCAACCTGTGGAAGCGCGCCCGTGCCAGCGAAGACGGGCCGCAGAGTTTTGCCACCAATTGCCTGCGCGCCGATGGCAGCGTGTTGCCGGCCGATGTGTCCTTGAGCTTCTTGCGTTATGGCGGTGGCGAATACCTGGTGGTGTACCTCAACGACGTCACCGAGCGCCGTCGTGCCTTGGCTGCCTTGCAGGAAAGTGAAGCGCGCCTGCAGGGCATCGCCGCCAACGTGCCCGGGCTGGTGTTCCGCCTGGAGCGCCTGCCGCGCAGCGACGCCATCGAGTTCGCGTACATCAGCCAAGGCAGCGAAGGCCTGGTCGGTTACTCGCCGTCGGTGCTCAGTGATCCAGCCATGGGGATCCGCAGCCTGGTGCACCCGGATGACCGCGCCAGTTATCACCGCACTCAAGACCAGGCCATCGAGACGGAAAGCAACTGGTCGTGGCAAGGGCGCATCCTTACCCGACTCGGGCAGCAGCGATGGGCCGACATCAAGGCCGTGACCCGCCGCCTGGACGACGGCACGGTGGTCTGGGACGGGATTGTCTGGGACATCAGCGAGAGCAAGCGCATCGAGCTGGAACTGGATGCTTCCCGCGCACAATTGCGCGAGTTGTCGGCCCACCTCGAAACCGTGCGCGAGGAAGAAAAGGCGCGCATCGCCCGTGAAGTGCACGACGAGCTGGGGCAGATGCTCACGGTGCTCAAGCTGGAAACCTCCATGTGCGAGCTGGCGTATGCACAACTCGACCCCGGGCTGCATGAGCGACTCAACAGCATGAAGCGTCTGATCGCCCAGTTGTTCCAGCTGGTGCGTGATGTGGCCACGGCGCTGCGCCCGCCGATCCTCGACGCCGGGATTGCCTCGGCCATCGAGTGGCAAGCGCGGCGTTTTGAGGCGCGCACGCAGATTCCTTGCCTGGTGCAAGTGCCGGATAACCTGCCGACCTTGAGTGATGCCAAGGCTATCGGCCTGTTTCGGATCCTGCAGGAAGCGCTGACCAATGTGATGCGCCACGCCCAGGCGCATACTGTGGAACTGACCCTGGTGGTAGAGGATAACGACTTGCGGCTGACCATCAGCGACGATGGCGTGGGTTTTGTCCAGGCCCAGGGGCGGCCAGTGTCATTCGGCCTGGTCGGCATGCGTGAGCGGGTGCTGATCATGGGCGGTCAATTGAGCCTGGCGAGCGAGTTGGGGGAGGGCACCACCCTGAGCGTCACGGTGCCGCTGGATGCATAACGATAAGAGGAAACCCCTGTGATTCGCGTATTGGTAGCCGAAGACCACACCATCGTCCGTGAAGGCATCAAGCAGTTGATTGGCCTGGCCAAGGATCTGCAGGTGGTCGGCGAAGCCAGCAATGGCGAGCAGTTGCTGGAGACCTTGCGCCATGTGCCGTGCGAGGTGGTGTTGCTGGATATCTCCATGCCGGGGGTCAACGGCCTGGAGGCCATCGCGCGCATTCGTGCTCTGAGCAATCCACCGGCGATCCTGGTGCTGTCGATGCACGATGAAGCCCAAATGGCCGCGCGCGCCTTGAAGGTCGGTGCGGCGGGCTATGCCACCAAGGACAGTGACCCGGCACTGTTGCTGACGGCGATTCGCAAGGTGGCGGCGGGCGGGCGTTACATCGACCCGGACCTGGCCGACCGCATGGTGTTTGAAGTGGGCCTCACCGATACGCGGCCGCTGCATTCGTTGTTGTCCGAGCGTGAATTCTCGGTGTTCGAGCGCCTGGCCCAGGGCGCCAACGTCAACGACATCGCCCAGCAGTTGGCGCTGAGCAGCAAGACCATCAGCACCCACAAGGCGCGCTTGATGCAGAAGCTCAATATCACGTCATTGGCGGAACTGGTGAAGTACGCCATGGAACATAAACTCCTGTGATCCGCTCCACCGTCACCCCTTGTAGGAGCTGGCTTGCCAGCGATAGCACCTAAGGGCCTCATCGCCGGCAAGCCGGCTTCTACAGGGGGTGGTGTGTCTGTTTGCGACATGCAAATTGCAGGCGGGGCTGGTAACGAGCGCTGTACTGTTCTATCCCCGCCATCCGTGTAGGGCAATCCTTACCCCAAGCCTTCCATCCGGCTGATGCAATTCTCTCTCGGCCCCCGATTTCCGGGGCCTGCGCCCTGGACTACGCTTGTGCCACAGCAGTCCAAAACAAAAAGGTGCGGGTATGAGCGAGGTGGATTCAAATGATGTGCTGGTCAGCTTTCGTGGCGTGCAGAAGAGCTACGACGGCGAGAACCTGATCGTCAAAGACCTCAACCTGGAGATTCGCAAGGGCGAGTTCCTCACCCTGCTCGGGCCTTCCGGTTCGGGCAAGACCACCAGCCTGATGATGCTCGCCGGCTTTGAAACGCCGACCGCCGGCGAAATCCTGCTGGCCGGGCGTTCCATCAACAACGTGCCGCCGCACAAGCGCGACATTGGCATGGTGTTCCAGAACTACGCGTTGTTCCCCCACATGACCGTCGCCGAGAACCTGGCGTTTCCGCTGTCGGTGCGGGGCTTGAGCAAGACCGACATCAGCGAGCGGGTCAAGCGCGTGCTGAGCATGGTCCAGCTCGACGCCTTCGCCCAGCGCTACCCGGCGCAACTCTCCGGCGGCCAACAACAGCGCGTGGCCCTGGCCCGGGCGCTGGTATTCGAACCGCAGTTGGTGCTGATGGACGAACCCCTCGGTGCGCTCGATAAACAGCTACGCGAACACATGCAGATGGAGATCAAGCATCTGCATCAGCGCCTCGGTGTGACGGTGGTGTACGTGACCCACGACCAGGGCGAAGCCCTGACCATGTCCGACCGCGTGGCAGTGTTCCACCAGGGCGAGATCCAGCAGATCGCCGCGCCGCGCACGCTGTATGAAGAGCCGAAGAACACCTTTGTCGCCAACTTCATCGGCGAGAACAACCGCCTCAATGGACGCCTGCACAGCCATACCGGCGAGCGCTGCGTGGTGGAGCTGGCGCGTGGCGAGAAAGTCGAGGCGCTGGCGGTGAACGTTGGCCAGGTCGGCGGCCCGGTGACCCTGTCGGTGCGTCCGGAGCGCGTCAGCCTCAACGGCTCCAGCGAAAGCTGCATCAACCGCTTCTCGGGGCGTGTGGCGGAATTCATCTACCTGGGCGACCACGTGCGTGTGCGCCTGGAAGTCTGCGGCAAGGCCGATTTTTTTGTGAAACAACCGATCGCCGAGCTGGACCCGGCGTTGGCGGTCGGCGACGTGGTACCGATTGGCTGGCAAGTCGAGCACGTTCGCGCACTCGACCCACTTCTAGAGGCGAATTAATCGCCCCATGGCTTCACCAACCCTGCACGTGGAGAGAACAACAATGTTGAGATCCCTGAAATTTTCCGCCCTGGCCCTTGGCCTGATCGGCGCCACCCAGGCCATGGCAGGCCCGGACCTGACGGTCGTGTCCTTCGGTGGCGCGAACAAGGCCGCACAGGTCAAGGCGTTCTATGCGCCATGGGAAAGCGCGGGCAACGGCAAGATCGTCGCCGGCGAATACAACGGTGAAATGGCCAAGGTGAAAGCCATGGTCGACACCAAGAGCGTGTCCTGGGACCTGGTGGAGGTGGAGTCGCCGGAACTGTCCCGTGGCTGTGACGAAGACATGTTCGAACCGCTGGACCCGAAACTGTTCGGCAATGGTGCGGACTATGTGAAGGGCGCTATCCAGCCGTGCGGCGTGGGCTTCTTTGTGTGGTCGACCGTGCTGGCGTACAACGCTGACAAGCTGAAAGCACCGCCAGGCGGCTGGAAAGATTTTTGGGACGTGAAGCAGTTCCCGGGCAAGCGCGGCCTGCGCAAAGGCGCCAAGTACACCCTGGAATTTGCGCTGATGGCCGACGGCGTCGCGCCGAAGGACGTCTACAAAGTGCTGGCCGGCAAAGATGGCCAGGACCGCGCTTTCAAGAAACTCGATGAGCTCAAGCCTTACATCCAATGGTGGGAAGCGGGCGCCCAGCCGCCGCAATACCTCGCTTCCGGTGACGTGGTGATGAGCTCCGCCTACAACGGCCGCATCGCTGCCGTACAGAAAGAAAGCAACCTGAAAGTAGTGTGGAACGGCGGTATCTACGATTTCGACGCGTGGGCGATTCCTAAAGGTTTGCCAAAGGACCGCGCCGAAGCCGCGAAGAAATTCATCGCCTTCTCGGTGCAGCCGCAACAGCAGAAGACCTACTCGGAAAACATCGCCTACGGCCCGGCCAACACCCAAGCCGTGCCGTTGCTGGACAAGGACATCCTCAAGGATATGCCAACCACCCCGGAAAACATCGCCAACCAGGTGCAGATCGACGTGAGCTTCTGGGCGGATAACGGTGAGCAGCTCGAGCAACGCTTCAACGCCTGGGCCGCCAAGTAACACCGCATAACCCTCTGTGGGAACGGACCTGTGTGGGTGCTGGCTTGCCTGCGATGCAAACACCTCGGTGCATCTGATGTACCGAGTCGATGCCATCGCGGGCAAGCCCGGCTCCCACAGAGAGCGCGGTCCACAGTGAAACCACCTTAGATTTTCCGGAGTTTTCCATGGCCATCGCCGCTCTCCCCACCCTCAAGCAGCGCCTGGCGCGTGCCGAGCGGGTCAACCGCTGGAAGGCCCAGGCCTTGATTGCGCCGCTGGTGCTGTTCTTGGTGCTGGTGTTCCTGGTGCCGATCGTTGCGCTGCTCTACAAAAGCGTGGGCAACCCGGAAGTGGTGGGCGGTTTGCCGCGCACTGTGGTGGCCGTGACCGCCTGGGACGGGCGTGGCTTGCCCGGTGAATCGGTGTATCAGGCCCTCAGTGAGGACCTGGGCGAAGCGCGCAAAAACCAGACCTTGGGCGACCTGTCCAAGCGCTTGAACATGGAACTGGCCGGCTACCGCAGCCTGCTGACCAAAACCGCGCGGGCGCTGCCGTTCAGCGAAGCGCCCGCCTCCTATAAAGAAGCGTTGGAAAGCCTCGACGAACGCTGGGGTGACCCGGCGTACTGGCAGGCGATCCGGCGCAATACCAGCAACCTGACGCCGTTCTACCTGCTGGCGGCCGTCGATCACCGTATCGACGATCTAGGTGAAGTGGCTCCGGCCACGCCCGACCAGGCGATCTACCTGGACATCTTCGCCCGCACCTTCTGGATGGGCCTGGTGATCACCGCCATCTGCCTGTTGCTGGCCTACCCGCTGGCGTACCTGTTGGCCAATTTGCCGGCGCGCAAAAGCAACCTGCTGATGATCCTGGTGTTGCTGCCGTTCTGGACCTCGATCCTGGTGCGGGTCGCCGCCTGGATCGTGTTGCTGCAATCCGGTGGGCTGATCAACAGCGCACTGATGGGCATGGGGCTGATCGACAAACCCCTGGAGCTGGTATTCAACCGCACCGGGGTCTACATCTCCATGGTGCACATCCTGTTGCCGTTCATGATTCTGCCGATCTACAGCGTGATGAAAGGCATCTCGCCCACTTACATGCGGGCGGCGATATCCCTGGGTTGCCACCCGTTCGCCAGTTTCTGGCGCGTGTATTTCCCACAGACCTACGCCGGTGTCGGCGCCGGGTGCCTGCTGGTGTTCATCCTGGCGATTGGTTACTACATCACCCCGGCCTTGCTGGGCAGCCCGAACGACCAGATGGTCAGCTATTTCGTGGCGTTCTACACCAACACCAGCATCAACTGGGGCATGGCCACCGCGCTGGGCGGCTTGCTGCTGCTGGCCACGGTGTTGCTGTACCTGATCTACAACCGACTGGTTGGCGCCAGCCGCCTGCGCCTGAGCTAAGGAGACCTTGCGATGCTGAGCCCTTATATGTCGCCCATTGAACGGGTGTGGTTCTACAGCTTGCGGATCCTCTGCGGCTTGATCCTGCTGTTCCTGATTCTGCCGGTGCTGGTGATCATCCCGTTGTCGTTCAACAGCGGCAGTTTCCTGGTGTACCCGTTGCAAGGCTTCTCGCTGCATTGGTACCAGGACTTCTTCGGCTCGGCCGAATGGATGCGCGCCCTGAAGAACAGCATTATTGTGGCGCCCGCCGCCACGGTGCTGGCCATGGTCTTCGGCACCCTGGCAGCCATTGGCCTGACCCGTGGCAACTTCCCCGGCAAGGCGCTGGTGATGGCCCTGGTGATTTCGCCGATGGTGGTGCCGGTGGTGATCATTGGCGTGGCCAGTTACCTGTTCTTCGCGCCATTGGGGCTGGGCAACAGCTTCTTTTCGCTGATCGTGGTGCATGCGGTGTTGGGTGTGCCGTTTGTGATCATCACGGTGTCGGCGACGTTGCAGGGGTTCAACCACAACCTGGTGCGGGCGGCGGCCAGCCTGGGCGCTTCGCCACTGACTGCGTTTCGCCGGGTGACCTTGCCGCTGATCGCGCCGGGGGTTATTTCCGGGGCGTTGTTTGCCTTTGCCACCTCGTTCGATGAAGTGGTGGTGACCTTGTTCCTCGCCGGCCCCGAGCAAGCGACCTTGCCGCGCCAGATGTTCAGCGGCATCCGCGAAAACCTCAGCCCCACGATTGCGGCGGCGGCGACCTTGTTGATTGCCTTCTCGGTGTTGCTGTTGCTCACACTGGAATGGCTGCGCGGCCGTAGCGAAAAACTGCGTACCGCACAGGTCTAAAGCCCGGGCGAAGCTCAAAATGTGGGAGCGGGCTTGCTCGCGAAAGCGGTGGATCAGTCGCCAAATGTAATGGCTGACACACCGTATTCGCGAGCAAGCCCGCTCCCACATGGGTTTTGTGTGCATTCAGTCGCTGAATAGCTGACAACACGCCGTAGGAAGCTACTCTTGTGCCAGCCCATTTCTTAATAAGAGGCCGCGCACATGAGTACTTCCTCATTCAAGATCGCCCACAAACTGCTCACTGGCGCTGGCGCCATCGAACAACTGGCTGCCGAACTCACCCGCCTGGATGTGGACAACCCGCTGATCGTCACCGACGCCGCGCTGGTCAAATCCGGCACCGTGGCATTGGCCCTCGAACACTTGGGCGAGCGCACCTACGAAATTTTCGACCGCGTGCTGCCCGACCCGGAAATCGCCATCGTCGAAGACTGCATGCGCGTGTACCGCGAAGGCGGGCATGACGGCCTGATTGGCG
The DNA here is from genome assembly GCF_054058375.1 of Pseudomonas sp. TE24901. Classification (NCBI taxonomy): domain Bacteria; kingdom Pseudomonadati; phylum Pseudomonadota; class Gammaproteobacteria; order Pseudomonadales; family Pseudomonadaceae; genus Pseudomonas; species Pseudomonas sp. TE24901. The sequence goes on along the minus strand of NZ_JBSSAF010000001.1, from coordinate 19,092 downwards.
TGGGCGGCGGCAGTGCCATCGACATCGCCAAGAGCGTGGCAGCCTACGCCGGTTACCACGGCGCGCTGGCGGACCTGTTCGGCGTCGACCAGGTACCGCGCAAGGGCCCACCGCTGATCGCGATCCCGACCACGGCCGGCACCGGCTCGGAGGTGACCAATGTGGCGATCCTCTCCGACAAGGCTGCGCAACTCAAAAAAGGCATCGTCAGCGATTACCTGCTGCCGGATGTGGCGCTGATCAGCCCGCAGATGACCCTGACCTGCCCGCGCAGCGTCACTGCTGCCAGTGGCGTGGATGCGCTGGTGCATGCCATCGAATCCTACCTGTCGCTGAACGCCTCGCCGATTACCGATGCGTTGGCCATTGGCGCGATCAAGTTGATCGCCAGTGCGTTGCCCAAGGCCTACGCCAACCCGGCCAACCTGCAGGCCCGAGACGACATGGCCACCGCCAGCCTGATGGCGGGCATGGCGTTCGGCAATGCCGGGGTTGGCGCGGTGCATGCGCTGGCGTACCCGTTGGGTGGGCGGTTCAACATCGCCCATGGCGTGAGCAACGCGCTGTTGCTGCCTTACGTGATGCACTGGAACAAGCTGGCCTGCGTGGAGCGCATGCAGGACATCGCCCAGGCGATGGGGGTGAATGTGTCGGGCTTGAGCGTCAACCAGGCGGCCGATGAAGCGGTCGACGCGATGACGCGACTGTGTGCCGCAGTGGAGATCCCCGCCGGGCTGCGCAGCTTTGGCGTGCCGGAGGAGGCCATACCGGCCATGGCCACGGAAGCGGCGGGTATCGAGCGTCTGATGCGCAACAACCCGCGCAAGCTCAGCGCGGCGGATATCGAGAAAATCTACCGGGCCGCCTACTAACCGTTGAGTTAGGTCACGGTGCGCGCAGCAAAGCATGAGGTATACAATGCGCGCCATCGTGATTTAGCTCAAAAAAGGTGCGTCATGCAGCCCTTCGTCATTGCTCCATCGATTCTCTCCGCCGATTTCGCCCGCCTGGGTGAGGAAGTGGACAAGGTACTGGCCGCCGGTGCCGACTTCGTGCACTTCGACGTCATGGACAACCACTACGTGCCCAACCTGACCATCGGCCCGATGGTCTGCGCGGCGCTGCGCAAGTACGGCATCACTGCGCCGATCGACGCACACCTGATGGTCAGCCCGGTGGATCGCATCATCGGCGACTTCGTCGAAGCCGGCGCCACCTACATCACCTTCCACCCGGAAGCCTCGCTGCACGTCGACCGCACCCTGCAACTGATCCGCGAGGGCGGCTGCAAGGCCGGCCTGGTGTTCAACCCGGCCACTCCGCTGAGCGTGCTCGAGTACGTGATGGACAAGGTCGACATGATCCTGCTGATGAGCGTCAACCCGGGTTTCGGCGGGCAGAAGTTCATTCCTGGCACACTGAACAAGCTGCGCGAAGCCCGCGCGCTGATCGATGCGTCGGGCCGTGACATCCGCCTGGAAATCGACGGTGGGGTCAACGTCAACAACATCCGCGAAATCGCGGCCGCTGGCGCTGACACCTTTGTGGCCGGCTCGGCGATCTTCAACGCGCCTGACTACCAGGAAGTCATCGGCAAGATGCGCGCCGAACTGGCGCTGGCGCGTCCATGAGCGGCTTTGAGCAGCTGTTCCCCGGCAAACTGCCACGGCTGGTGATGTTCGATCTGGACGGTACCTTGATCGACTCGGTGCCAGACCTGGCGGCGGCGGTGGACGAGATGCTGCTCAAGCTGGGGCGCAAGCCGGTCGGGATCGAGTCAGTACGCATGTGGGTGGGTAACGGCGTGCACATGTTGGTACGCCGGGCCCTGGCCAACCACATCGATGCCGAAGGTGTCGATGACGTGGAGGCCGAGCATGCCCTGGAACTGTTCAACGCCGCCTACGAGGACGGCCACGAGCTGACTGTGGTCTACCCCGGCGTGCGCGACACCCTCAAATGGCTGCACAAGCAGGGCGTGGAAATGGCCCTGATCACCAACAAGCCGGAGCGCTTTGTCGCGCCGCTGTTGGACCAGATGAAAATCGGCCGGTATTTCCGTTGGATCATTGGCGGCGATACCTTGCCGCAGAAAAAGCCTGACCCGGCGGCGCTGTTTTTCGTGATGAAAATGGCCAATATCCCGGCCTCCCAGTCCTTGTTCGTCGGCGATTCGCGCAGTGACGTGCTGGCGGCAAAGGCCGCTGGCGTGCAGTGTGTGGCGCTCAGCTACGGCTATAACCACGGTCGGCCGATTGCCGAAGAGTCGCCGGCCATGGTGATTGATGACCTGCGTCTGTTAATCCCCGGTTGCTTGGGAGCTGGCGCTGAGATAACGTTGCCCGACATCGATCCGTCCCCTTCTGGAAATTCCATCGTGGTGGTCACTCGCAAACTCTGGATGAAAGTCATCAAGGCCCTGGCCCGCTGGCGTTGGCGCGCCTGACTGATCCTGGCCGCGCTCTGCGGCACGTTTGCATACCTGACTGTTAGACCCTCAAGCCACGAGGCACACATGATCCGCGAAGAATTCCTGCGTTTGGCCGCTGCCGGCTATAACCGCATTCCCCTGGCCTGCGAAACCCTGGCCGACTTCGACACGCCGCTGTCGATCTACCTGAAACTGGCTGACGAGCCCAACTCCTACCTGCTCGAATCGGTACAAGGCGGCGAGAAGTGGGGCCGTTATTCGATCATCGGCCTGCCGTGCCGCACCGTCCTGCGGGTACACGACCACCATGTGAGCATCACCCATGATGGCGTCGAGATCGAAAGCCACGACGTAGATGACCCGTTGGCGTTCGTCGAAACCTTCAAGGCGCGCTACAACGTGCCGACCATTCCTGGCCTGCCGCGCTTCAACGGCGGCCTGGTGGGGTATTTCGGCTATGACTGCGTGCGCTATGTGGAAAAGCGTTTGGGCAAATGCCCGAACCCGGACCCGCTGGGTGTGCCGGACATTCTGCTGATGGTCTCCGACGCGGTGGTGGTGTTCGATAACCTTGCCGGCAAAATGCACGCCATCGTGCTGGCCGACCCGGCCCAGGCGGATGCGTTCGAGCAGGGCCAGGCCAGCCTCGAAGCCTTGCTGGAAAAGCTGCGCCAGCCGATCACCCCACGTCGTGGCCTGGACCTCAGCCGTCCTCCGGCCGCTGATCCGGTATTCCGCTCAAGCTTTACCCAGGATGACTACGAGCGCGCCGTCGACACCATCAAGGAATATATCCTCGCCGGTGACTGCATGCAGGTGGTGCCGTCGCAACGCATGTCCATCGACTTCAAGGCCGCGCCGATCGACCTGTACCGTGCGCTGCGCTGCTTCAACCCGACGCCGTACATGTATTTCTTCAACTTCGGTGACTTCCACGTGGTGGGCAGCTCGCCGGAAGTGCTGGTGCGCGTCGAAGACAACCTGATCACCGTGCGCCCGATTGCCGGCACTCGCCCCCGTGGCGCGACCGAAGAGGCCGACCAGGCGCTGGAAGAAGACCTGCTCAGCGATGATAAAGAGATCGCCGAGCACCTGATGCTCATCGACCTGGGCCGCAACGATACCGGGCGCGTCTCGGAAATCGGTTCGGTGAAGCTCACCGAGAAGATGGTCATCGAGCGTTACTCCAACGTGATGCACATCGTGTCCAATGTCACCGGCGAGCTGAAGGCTGGCTTGACGGCGATGGATGCACTGCGCGCGATTCTGCCGGCCGGCACCTTGTCGGGTGCACCGAAGATTCGTGCCATGGAAATCATCGACGAGCTGGAGCCGGTCAAGCGGGGTGTCTACGGCGGCGCCGTGGGGTATTTCGCCTGGAACGGCAACATGGATACGGCCATTGCGATCCGCACGGCCGTGATCAAGGACGGGGAGCTGCACGTGCAGGCCGGTGGCGGGATTGTCGCCGACTCGGTGCCGGCCCTCGAATGGGAAGAAACCCTGAACAAGCGCCGCGCGATGTTCCGCGCTGTAGCGCTGGCTGAACAGACGCCCAATTCCTGAGGTTTGCCCCATGTTGCTGATGATTGATAACTACGATTCCTTTACCTACAACGTTGTGCAGTACCTGGGCGAGCTGGGTGCCGAGGTCAAGGTGGTGCGCAACGACGAACTGACCGTGGCCGAGATCGCCGCCCTGAACCCGGAGCGCATCGTGGTTTCGCCAGGCCCGTGCACGCCGACCGAGGCGGGCATTTCCCTGGAGGCGATCAAGTATTTCGCCGGCAAGTTGCCGATCCTGGGCGTGTGCCTGGGCCACCAGTCCATCGGCCAGGCCTTTGGCGGTGACGTGGTGCGTGCGCGCCAGGTGATGCACGGCAAGACCAGCCCGGTATTCCATCATGATCTGGGCGTATTCCATGGGCTTAACTTGCCGGTGACCGTGACCCGCTACCACTCGTTGGTGGTCAAGCGCGAAACCTTGCCGGAATGCCTGGAACTGACCGCCTGGACCCAGCTGGAAGACGGCTCGGTCGATGAGATCATGGGGCTGCGCCACAAGACACTGAATATCGAAGGGGTGCAGTTTCACCCCGAGTCGATCCTGACCGAGCAGGGCTACGAGCTGTTCGCCAACTTTCTCAAGCAGAGCGGCGGCACGCGCTAAGGACTTTTCATGGATATCAAGACTGCCCTGAGCCGTATCGTCGGCCATCTGGACCTGAGCACCGCTGAAATGAGCGATGTGATGCGCGAGATCATGACCGGTCAATGCACTGACGCGCAGATCGGTGCCTTCATGATGGCGATGCGCATGAAGAGCGAGAGCATCGACGAGATCGTCGGTGCCGTATCGGTGATGCGCGAGCTGGCGGACAAGGTCGAACTCAACACCCTCGACGGCGTGGTGGATGTGGTGGGCACCGGCGGTGACGGTGCGAACATCTTCAACGTGTCGACGGCGTCTTCTTTTGTGGTGGCGGCGGCGGGTTGCACCGTGGCCAAGCACGGCAACCGTGCCGTATCCGGCAAGAGCGGCAGTGCCGACTTGCTGGAAGCGGCCGGCATCTACCTGAACCTGACGCCGGTGCAAGTGGCGCGCTGCATCGACAGCGTCGGCATCGGCTTCATGTTTGCCCAATCCCACCATGGGGCGATGAAGCACGCCGCCGGCCCACGCAAGGACCTCGGCCTGCGTACCCTGTTCAACATGCTCGGCCCGCTTACGAATCCGGCCGGCGTGAAGCACCAGGTAGTGGGCGTGTTCAGCCAGGCGCTGTGCCGGCCATTGGCCGAAGTCTTGCAGCGCCTGGGCAGCAAGCATGTGCTGGTGGTGCATTCCAAGGATGGCCTGGACGAATTCAGCCTGGCGGCACCGACTTTTGTGGCGGAGCTGAAGAATGACCAGGTCACCGAATATTGGGTCGAGCCGGAAGACCTGGGCATGAAGAGCCAGAGCCTGCACGGCCTGTCGGTGGAAAGCCCGGCCGCCTCGCTGGAGCTGATCCGCGATGCCCTGGGGCGCCGCAAGACCGAAAACGGCCAGAAAGCGGCAGAAATGATTGTGCTCAATGCCGGTGCGGCGCTGTATGCCGCCGATCACGCCTACAGTCTTAAAGAGGGCGTGGCCCTCGCTCACGATGCATTGCACACCGGGCTCGCTCGCGAAAAGCTCGAAGAACTGGGTGCCTTTACTGCGGTGTTCAAGATGGAGAATGAAGGATGAGTGTGCCGACCGTTCTGGAAAAGATCCTGGCCCGCAAAGCCGAAGAAGTCGCCGAGCGCCGTGCCCGTGTAAGCCTCGCCGAGCTGGAGAGCCAGGCGAAGCTCGCGGATGCGCCACGTGGTTTCGCCAATGCGCTGATCGCCCAGGCCAAGCTCAAGCAGCCGGCCGTGATTGCCGAGGTGAAAAAAGCCTCGCCGAGCAAAGGTGTGATCCGTGAGAACTTTGTCCCGGCAGAAATCGCCGCCAGCTATGAAAAGGGCGGCGCGACCTGCCTGTCGGTGCTGACCGACATCGATTACTTCCAGGGTTCCGACCTGTTCCTGCAGCAGGCCCGCGCCGCGTGCAAGTTGCCGGTGATCCGCAAGGATTTCATGGTTGACCCGTACCAGATCGTCGAGGCTCGCGCCCTGGGCGCCGACTGTGTGCTGCTGATCGTCTCCGCACTGGACGATGTGAAGATGGCCGAGCTGGCGGCCGTGGCCAAAAGCGTTGGCCTGGATGTGCTGGTGGAAGTGCATGACGGCGATGAGCTGGAGCGCGCACTGAAAACCCTCGACACGCCGCTGGTGGGGGTCAACAACCGTAACCTGCACACCTTCGAGGTAAGCCTGGAAAACACCCTCGACCTGCTGCCGCGTATTCCGCGCGACCGCCTGGTGATCACCGAGAGTGGCATCGTCAACCGTGCCGATGTCGAGCTGATGGAAATCAGTGGGGTGTATTCGTTCCTGGTGGGCGAGACCTTCATGCGCGCCGAGAACCCGGGGGCGGAATTGCAGCGCCTGTTCTTCCCGGAGCGTGGTGTGGCGGTCAGCGGCTCGACATTGGATTGATTTGAAACGCGGCCATCATTTGGAATGCAGTCTAAATGTGGGAGCGGGCTTGCTCGCGAAAGCGGTGGGTCAGTCACTGAATATGTGTCTGATATACCGCATTCGCGAGCAAGCCCGCTCCCACATTGGGTTTTGTGTCTATTCAGATAGGTAGGTGTTGATGGATAAGCCAGTAAGGATGACGGTTGAAGCAGGTCTTGCTGCCGAGCAAACCCTGTTGGCCGCCGTTTGCGCAGGCGAACAGGAGTTCGGCCTGCTGTTCTGGCAACCCATCGATCAAGCCCTCGTCATGCCGCGTCGCTTGAGCCGTCTGCCGGCTTTCGACGCCGCCAGCCAGGTTTCGGCCGATGCCGGTTGGCCCGTATTGCTGCGGGAAACCGGTGGCGAGCCGGTGCCGCAGTCGAGTGCCACCGTCAATATCGCCCTGGTGTATGCACCGCCCCGCAGCGAAGGCGACCAGGGGCGTATCGAAACCGGCTACCTGCGTTTGTGCCAGCCGATCTGCGACTTGCTGATCGAGTTGGGCGGTGATGCGTCCGTCGGCGAAATCGACGGCGCGTTTTGCGATGGCCGTTACAACGTCAACCTTAATGGCCGCAAGATGGTCGGCACCGCACAGCGTTGGCGACAAAGCGGAGGGCGTCCGGTGGGCCTGATCCACGGCGCGTTGCTATTGGAAAACGACCGTGAAGAACTGATCGCGGCGGTCAATCGCTTCAATGAAGCCTGCGGTCTCGACCAGCGCGTTCGCGCCGGTAGTCACATCGCCTTGCACGAAGCCTTCCCGGCACCGGATGCAATCAGTCGGCTGGATGAGCTGTACCGAACGATGCTGGCCGGTTTCCTGCCGGGTTAACGCGTCCCGAACACCACCATCGTCTTGCCTTTGACGTGCACCAGGTTGCGTTCTTCCAGGTCCTTGAGCACGCGCCCGACCATTTCCCGTGAGCAGCCGACAATGCGCCCGATTTCCTGGCGTGTGACTTTGATCTGCATGCCGTCAGGGTGCGTCATGGCGTCGGGCTGCTTGCACAGCTCCAGCAGGCAGCGGGCTACGCGGCCGGTGACATCAAAGAATGCCAGGTCGCCCACTTTGCGGGTGGTGTCGCGCAGGCGCTGGGCAATCTGGCCGCTCAGGGCATACAGGATGTCGGGATCGTGCTGGGCCAGTTCACGAAACTTCGTGTAGCTGATCTCGGCCACTTCGCACTCGACCTTGGCCCGCACCCAGGCGCTGCGCTCCTGCTCTTTGCCGGCTTGTTCGAACAGGCCCAGTTCTCCGAAGAAATCGCCGGTGTTCAGGTAGGCGATGATCATCTCGCGGCCGTCTTCATCCTCGATCAGGATGGTGACCGAACCTTTGATAATGAAGAACAGTGTTTCGGAACGCTCCCCCGCGCAGATGATGTTGTGCTTGGCGGGGTAGCGGCGACGCTGGCAGTGCATCAACAGTTTGTCGAGATTCTTGATCTTGGGTATGGGAGTAAGAGCAACCATGGTTGTATCCCGAAAAGACTGCACGGTGTGGTTGGAGTTGTTTTTATCCAGTGGTATCGGCATTGATACACGCTGTACAAAGGATGGCAATGCGCCATTTCGCTGGCGCCAGCTTACCAGACACATTCTGACTCGATTAGCCAATTTACTGGGGAAAGCCTGCTATTGATCGCTTTGATGGGAAGCGCTGTGCTGATCTGACCCTGTGCTAAGCTGGCGACCCTTTTTTAGCAGTGGAGTCTGGGCGATGAAGGCACGCATCCAATGGGCGGGCGAAGCCATGTTCCTCGGTGAGTCGGGCAGTGGCCATGTGGTGGTCATGGACGGCCCGCCGGAAGCCGGTGGCCGAAACCTGGGCGTACGCCCGATGGAAATGCTCCTGCTTGGCGTGGGCGGTTGCAGCAATTTCGACGTGGTCAGCATCCTGAAAAAATCCCGCCAGGCCGTGGAAAGCTGCGAGGCCTTCCTGGAAGCCGAGCGCGCCACTGAAGACCCCAAGGTGTTCACCAAGATCCACATGCATTTTGTGGTGAAGGGCCGGGCGTTGAAGGAAGCCCAGGTCAAGCGTGCTATCGAGCTGTCGGCCGAGAAGTATTGCTCGGCGTCGATCATGCTTGGCGCGGCTGGCGTGGCCATCACCCATGATTACGAAATCATCGAATTGGGTTGATCGCGCAATCGGTGGGCAAAAAGAAAGGGCGCTGTGATAGCGCCCTTTTTTTCGGCTCAGATTCGGTACGTGCTTTTAGTCATGACTTTGGCCAACAGGCTCATACCAAACCTCACCGGCGCCGGGAAACGGAAACCGCCAGCATCCAGCGCGCTTTCAGCGTGGTGTTCTTCGTCGATGCGCATCTGCTCAAGAATGGCCCGGGACTTTTCGTCTTCGGCTGGCAGTTGCTCAAGGTGTTCATCCAGGTGCTTGCACACTTGGTGCTCGGTGGCGGCGACAAAACCCAGGCTGACTTTGTCGCTGATCAAGCCGGCGGCGGCGCCGATGCCGAACGACAAGCCATAGAACAGCGGGTTCAGCACGCTCGGGTGGCTGCCGAGCTGGCGAATGCGTTGTTCGCACCAGGCCAGGTGATCGATCTCTTCTTCGGCGGCATGTTCCATGGCTGCGCGCACTTGCGGCAACTTGGCCGTCAGGGCCTGGCCTTGATACAGCGCCTGGGCACAGACTTCACCGGTATGGTTGATGCGCATCAGGCCGGCGACATGGCGGGTGTCGGTCTCGCTCAACTGTGCGTCGGGTTGCACGATGGCGGGCGACGGGCGGTACGGTTGGCCGCTGAATGGCAGCAGCGTGCGCATGGCCATGTCGGCTTGCAGCAACAGACGATCAATCGGCGAGTAGTGACGTTGGGTAGTCATGCTGACCTCCGGGAGGAATCTCGGCGGCCAGTTTACCGCAAGAGAGGGGCGAGCGTTTGCGCTGAGTCAAGGGCATAGGGTCGCAGCCTGGGGGCGCGCGACCGCTGCCCAAAGGCTGATCAGCCCGGAGGCCAGTTCATCTGGCGCTGACCCAGCACGTGCATATGGATGTGATAAACGGTCTGCCCACCTTTCGGGTTGCAGTTCATCACCAGGCGGAAACCTTCCTCGCAGCCTTGTTCCACGGCCAGGCGCTGGGCGGTGAACAGGATATGGCCGGCCAGGGCTTTGTCTTCCTCGGTCAGGTCGTTGAGGGTCGGGATGTGTTTCTTCGGAATGACCAGGAAATGCACGGGCGCCGCCGGATAAATATCCTTGAAGGCCAGGACCTGGTCGTCTTCGTAGATGATGTCCGCAGGTATTTCTCTGTTGATGATCTTGGTGAACAGAGTATCCACAGCTGTTTCTCCATTATGAAAGTGCAGGGTGAGTGTACCCAGGCGTTCAGCGCGGGCAATAGGCCTTGTTGATGGCACCGGCGATCTTGCGTGTCAGCCAGCGCGGGCTGAGTCGCGGGCTGAAGGTGATCCAGCGGTTGCGTCGGCCGGGAATGATGATGGCTTTGTTCTTTTCCAGCGCGCGCACGGTGTAGAGCGCCACTTCCTCGGGGCTCATCAGCTTTTCGCTGGCGTCGAGCTTGGCGGTGTCCATCTGCGCTGTGCCGAAGAAGGCAGTGCGCGTCGGGCCGGGGCAGAGCACCGAGACCTTGATGCCACAGGTCTTCAGCTCTTCGCGCAGGCCTTCGGAGAAGTGCAGTACATACGCCTTGCTGGCGTAGTAGCTACTCATCCACGGGCCGGGTTGAAAGGCTGCGACCGAGGCGACATTGAGGATCTGCCCGCCGCCCTGCAGTGCCATCGCGTTGCCGAGGGCGTGACACATGCGGGTCAGGGCCAGGATGTTGACTTCGATCAGGTCCTGCTCGGTCATCCAGTCCTGGGCCAGGAACGGCCCGCTGGTGCCGATACCGGCGCAGTTGACCAGCAGGTCGATCTGCCGCTCGCCCTCTTCAAGCTCCAGCAGAAAACCGGACAAACGCAGCGGCTCGCCCAAGTCGCAGGCCCGAAACAGCACCTCGACGCCAAACCGTTGGGTCAATTCGATTGCAATGCTTTCCAACTGATCACGCTGGCGGGCCACCAGAATCAAGCTGCGGCCGCGACGGGCCAATGCTTCGGCCAAGGCCAGGCCGATGCCGCTGGAGGCACCGGTGATCAGAGCGTAACGGGTCATGCCTTTCTCCATCGCAACGCGACCGGGCCTGTGACAGAGGCATCACAGGCGACGGGCGTTTCTTCACTGTTCTGGAGAGTCTACAGGTTCGGCTGCTTCATCAGCACTTTGCGCGTCTTCTTCCTCAACGATCACGCTCGGGTCGCTGTCGTCGTCGGAGGTGATGGAGCTGCTTTCATAGCCGCTGTCGACGCTGGACTCCAACTGGTTCAGGTAGCCGTTCATACCCAGTGTCACGGCAATCGCGAACACCACCGGGATGAACGCCAGCCACAAGGTGGCCAGGACTTTTACCGCGGTGGAGTTGCGCGGTGGCGGCGGGCCGTACTGGTTGGCGCCGGTGTTGCCCGGCAGTACCAGCAGCAGCAGCGGGAAAATGCTGTTCACCAGCGGTACCAGGTTGAGCAGGTACAGCCAGCCCGACCAGCCCAGGTCGTGAAGGCGTTGCACACCGATTTGCACGCTGACCCAGACAAGCGCAACAAACAGTGCAAAACCCAGCAGGGAGCCAAGGACGATGCCCATGGTTGGCGAGGCGGCGGCCACGGCAAAGCTGGCGGTGGAGATGATACCGCCCGCGACCAGCATCGCGACGGTCAGCACCAGTGTCCACGCCAGGTAACGCAGGCGGCCGATCCGGCCGTGGATGGTGAAGACCTTGAGCGTGGAGAACTCTGCCCCGTCATCACCCACGGCTGCGCGGGGTGGGGCGTAAGGCGATGCGGCCGGGCGCGAATAGTCAGCGGAATCGGTCTCATGGGTTTCCGCCAGGCTGAAGGCGACGGGCTGCTCGGCTTCGATACGTGCATCGACGCCGGCGCTTTTCAGCGCGGTGAGGTAGGTTTCGGCGTCGGAACGGGACAGGTCACGCTTGAGCGCAACCGGGCGACCGGTAAACAGTTTTTCGATGGCACCCACGTCGCTCTTGAACAGTTCGGCGAGGTTCAGTTTGGCAGTGGTGCTTTCGACACCCGGGAGCAAGGCTCCGTCAAACACAATCTTGAAACGGTTGTCGCTCATGCGGGCATCCTTGTCACTTGTCTGGGAGGTGATGCAGGCCTGCTCAGTTGGCAGGCCTTGCGGTTGGGTCAGCGTGGCCAGCGCAATTGTGCTGCTTGCTCGTGTGCCTTGCGGTATTCGGCATCCAGGCGGGCAATCAGTTCATCGACGCTGGGCAAATCATCAATCTCACCGACGCCTTGGCCGGCAGACCACACAGTCTTCCATGCCTTGGCCTCGTCGCTCAACGGCTTGAGCTTGGAACCGAAGTTGACTTCGCCCTTGCCCTGCAGGGCGGCGAGGTCAAAACCGGCGTTTTCCAGGCTCTGGCGCATGAAGCTTGCGGGCACGCCGGAGACTGCGGGAGTGTGCACGATGTCGGCGGCGCGCGATGTGAGCAGCATCTCTTTATACGCATCCGGGGCGTGGCTTTCGGTGGTGCCGATGAAACGGGTGCCGAAATAGGCGAGGTCGGCGCCCAGCAATTGGGCGGCGAGGATCTCGTGGCCATGGTTGAGGCAGCCGGCCAGCAGCAATGTCTTGTCGAAGAACTGGCGAATTTCGGCGATCAGAGAAAACGGGCTCCAGGTGCCCGCATGACCGCCGGCGCCCGCTGCAACGGCGATCAGTCCATCGACACCGGCCTCGGCGGCTTTCTCGGCATGGCGTCGGGTGGTGACGTCATGGAACACCAGGCCGCCGTAGCTGTGGACGGCGTCGACCAGTTCCTTCACGGCACCCAGGCTGGTGATGACGATCGGCACTTTGTGCTCGACGCAGATCGCCAGGTCGGCTTCCAGCCGTGGGTTGCTGTTATGCACAATCAAATTGACGGCATATGGCGCGGGGTTGTCCAACTGCGCCAGGCCCGCCTCGATTTCCTCCAGCCAGGCCTTGAAGCCGCTGCTTTCGCGCTGGTTGAGCGCCGGGAAACTCCCGACCACTCCATTGCGACAGCACGCCAGGACCAGTTGCGGGTTGGAAATCAGGAACATCGGCGCTGCCACCACGGGTAGGCGCAGGCGTTGTTCAAGCAGAGCGGGCAATGACATTGGAGGTACCCCGTGTGATTGAAATTAGAACGGTTTGACCACGACCAAAATTACGATAGCCAGCAATATCAGAACGGGCACTTCATTGAACCAGCGATAAAAGACATGGCTGCGGGTGTTTTCGCCACGGGCGAAGCGTTTTACCTGCGCGCCGCACATGTGGTGGTAGCCGATGAGGAGTACGACGAGGGTCAGCTTGGCGTGGATCCAGCCGCCGGAGTGAAAGATGCTTGGGTTGAGGTAGATCAGCCAACCACCAAAGACCAGCGCGGCAATCATCGCCGGGCCCATGATGCCGCGGTACAGCTTGCGCTCCATGAGGCTGAAGCGTTCCTTGCTGACGGTGTCTTCGCTTTGGGCGTGGTAGACGAACAGGCGTGGCAGGTAGAACAGCCCGGCAAACCAGCAGACGATGCTGATGATGTGGAAGGCTTTGACCCATAGATAAAGCATTTTTAGTTATTCCCAGGTTCACGGTAGCGAAGATAGTAGTGGCTCATGCGCCCGTACGTCACGTTGACGGTTGTCGCAGGGCGATACGGCCCCTATTATCGACGGCTTTCCAGTGGGTTCGTTGAGGGCAGGTTTATGGTCAAGGTCGGTATCGTCGGCGGCACGGGTTACACCGGTGTCGAATTGCTGCGTCTGTTGGCTCAGCATCCGCAAGCTGAGGTGGTGGTCATCACTTCCCGATCCGAGGCCGGGCTGGCCGTGGCCGATATGTACCCGAACCTGCGAGGCCACTACGATGGCCTGGCGTTCAGCGTTCCGGACATCAAGACCCTCGGCGCCTGTGACGTGGTGTTCTTTGCCACCCCCCACGGTGTGGCCCATGCGCTGGCGGGTGAGCTGCTGGCGGCCGGCACCAGGGTCATCGACCTGTCGGCGGACTTCCGCCTGCAAGACGCCGATGAGTGGGCCAAGTGGTACGGCCAGCCTCACGGTGCGCCTGAGTTGTTGGAAGAAGCCGTATACGGCCTGCCGGAAGTCAATCGTGAGCAGATCAAGCAAGCACGCCTGATTGCGGTGCCGGGTTGCTATCCAACGGCGACGCAGCTTGGCTTCCTGCCATTGCTGGAAGCTGGTTTGGCGGACACCTCGCGTTTGATCGCCGACTGCAAGTCGGGTGTCAGCGGTGCCGGCCGTGGCGCAGCGGTGGGTTCGCTGTACTCCGAGACGTCCGAAAGCATGAAGGCCTACGCAGTGAAAGGGCATCGTCACTTGCCGGAAATCCGCCAGGGTTTGCGCCGCGCTGCGGGCAAGGACGTCGGCCTGACCTTCGTGCCGCACCTGACCCCGATGATCCGTGGCATTCACTCCACGTTGTACGCAACCGTGGTGGATCGTTCGGTCGACCTGCAGGCGCTGTTTGAAAAGCGTTATGCCAATGAGCCGTTCGTCGACGTGATGCCGGCTGGCAGCCACCCGGAAACGCGCAGCGTACGCGGCGCCAACGTGTGCCGAATTGCCGTGCACCGTCCGCAGGATGGCGACCTGGTGGTGGTGTTGTCGGTGATCGACAACCTGGTCAAGGGCGCCTCGGGCCAGGCTGTGCAGAACCTGAACATTCTGTTCGGCCTGGATGAGAAACTGGGCCTGTCCCACGCGGGCATGCTGCCTTAAGGCTGTTGAGCCGCTAAGCAAAAGGCCCGTTGATCGGGCCTTTTGTGTTTTTAATGGCGGCAGCGCAGATTGATATACCGTAACAATAGTTGACCGCTTTTCTAGGAGAAGCGGATAATGCCCGCCATTACGCATATGGCGGCGGTACGCCGGGAGATTATCAGCATGAGCGTTGAATCCTTCACCCCCACGGCTTTGCAATTCACCCACGGTGCTGCGCACAAGGTGAAGAGCCTGGTCGATGAAGAGGGTAATGATCGCTTGAAGCTGCGCGTATTTGTTACGGGCGGCGGTTGTTCAGGGTTTCAGTACGGTTTTACCTTCGATGAAGATGTGGCCGATGACGACACCATCGTCGAGCGCGAGGGCGTGAGCCTGGTCGTGGACCCGATGAGCTTCCAATACCTGGCAGGTGCCGAGGTGGATTACCAGGAAGGTCTGGAAGGTTCGCGTTTCGTGATCAAGAACCCTAATGCCACCACTACCTGTGGTTGCGGGTCTTCATTCTCGATCTGATCGACGGCGCAAACAAAAACGCCGCTTGGCCTTCATAGGCCAAGCGGCGTTTTGCTGTCTGGGGCTTAAGCGGGGTAGATGGCGCCCAGTACCCGAAGCCCCTGTGCGCCGGTGACGCTGGGGCGGTTGGCGGCAATGCCTTCCAGGCAGCAGTGGGCGAGCCAGGCAAAGGCCATGGCTTCGACCCAGTCAGGGTCTACGCCGTAGGCGGCGGTGCTGGCGACCTGTGTGGAAGGTAGCAATGCTGCCAGGCGATTCATCAGCGTCGCGTTGTGGGCGCCGCCGCCGCAGACCAGCAAGGTTTCGGTGCTGGATTGGGCGGCTTGCAGGGACTCGACGATGGTGAGGGCGGTGAGTTCCAGCAACGTAGCTTGCACATCTTGCGCCGGGAATACCGGCAGGCGCCCGAGGTGTTGTTGCAGCCATCCCAGGTTGAACACTTCGCGCCCGGTGCTTTTTGGTCCCTTGGTCACGAAGAATGGATCGCTGAGCAGGGCGTTGAGCAACTGTGGCTCGACCCTGCCACTGGCTGCCCACTGACCGTTGCGGTCGAAGTGCTCGCCGCGGGCCTGGTGGATCCAGGCATCCAGTAAAACGTTGCCTGGGCCGCAGTCGAAACCGGCTACAGGTTTGTCAGTTTCGATCAGGCTGAGGTTGCTGAAACCTCCCACATTCAATACCGCCCGGTTACCGGTGCGCTCGCCAAACAGTGCTTCGTGGAAAGCCGGAACCAGAGGGGCGCCCTGGCCGCCTGCGGCAACATCGCGGCTGCGGAAGTCGCTGACCACGGTGATACCGGTCAGCTCCGTGAGCAGCGCAGGGTTGCCGATCTGGACGGTAAAGCCCCGCGCAGGTTCGTGGCGGATTGTCTGGCCGTGACTGCCAATCGCACGAATGGCCTGGGGCTTGAGGTTTTGCTGGTCAAGCAAGGTGTGAATGCCGTGGGCGGCGAGTTTCACCCAGTGCTGTTGAGCAATGGCGGAGCGGGCGATTTCGTCTGGGCCGCTGGCGCACAGGCTCAGCAGCTCGGTGCGCAGGGTGTCTGGCATGGGGATGTAATGCGTGGCGATCAGGTTGATCGCCGGGCCTTGTTCGATCAGGGCAATGTCCAGGCCGTCGAGGCTGGTCCCGGACATCACACCTATATAGAGCGTCATGGCTTAACGCTTCGCCGAAGCCAGCAGGGTGGAGCGCTCTTGATCCATGCGCGCCATCAGCGGCTGGCTCTGTTGCAGGAAGCGCGCACGCTCGGCCTTGGCGATCGGGTCGGCCATCGGCAGCTTCTGGCCCAGTGGGTCGACGTGGACGCCATTGACCTGGAATTCATAGTGCAGGTGCGGGCCAGTCGACAGGCCGGTGGTGCCGATGTAGCCGATCACTTGACCCTGTTTCACGTTGCTGCCAGTGGACACGCCCTTGGCGAAGCCTTGCATGTGGCCATACAGGGTCCGATAAGTGTTGCCGTGCTGGATGATAACGGTGTTGCCGTAGCCGCCACGACGTCCTGCGAGCAGTACCTTGCCGTCACCTGCCGCCTTGATCGGCGTACCGCGTGGGGCGGCATAGTCGACGCCTTTGTGGGCGCGGATTTTGTTCAGAATTGGATGCTTGCGGCCCATGGAGAAACGCGAGCTAATGCGAGCGAAGTCCACCGGTGTGCGGATGAAGGCCTTGCGCATGCTGTTGCCATCAGCCGTGTAGTAGCTGCTGTTGCCTTGCTTGTTGGTGTAGCGCACGGCGGTGTAGGTCTTGCCGCGGTTGGTGAAGCGGGCCGAGAGGATGTTGCCGGTGCCGACGACCTTGCCGTTGGCGACTTTCTGCTCGTAGATCACGTCGAATTCGTCGCCTTGGCGGATGTCCTGGGCGAAGTCGATGTCGTAGCCGAACACGCTGGCCATGTCCATGGTCATGCTGTGGGACAGGCCGGCACGGGCGGCAGACTGGGACAGGGAGCTGTTGATCACACCATGCACGTAAGCCGAGCGCATGACGGGCTTGGTGGTGACGCGGTTGAAAGCAAAGCCCTTGGCGCCCTTGGTCAGGGTGATGGTTTCAAGGTCGCTGACACTGCTGTGCAGGTTGTTCAGCTGGCCGTCGGGCGTGAGTTCGAACTCAAGCTTCTGGCCGTGTTTGAGCTGTGTGAACTGCTTGGCTTGTTTATCGCTCGCCAGCACCTCATTAACGGTTGCTGCGGGCAGGCCGACCTTTTCGAACAGGGTGGACAGTGTGTCGCCCTTGGTCACGATGACTTCGCGGTGTTGAGGGTTCTTGGCGGCGGGCGCTTCCTGGGTGGCCTGCTGGGTGTCTTCAGGTGTGCTTTCTATCTGTGCGAACGGCGATTCGGTTGGCGCATTTGTGGCTTGTTGGGCGTCGGAAGCGTCTTGATCTTGTGTCAGTTGTTCAACAGGACTTTCCAGGTCAAGGCTCAGGGAGGTTCGTTTGGCTTCTACGTCACTGGAAGGGAATACCAGGAGTGCCAGGCTGAGAAGGGCGGCGATACCACTTGCGGCAAGCAAGTGGGTCTTCGGGTAAAGCGGCGGCGCTTTAGACGGTTCTGTGGTCATAAGTAATTTTGACTTTGAAGATGAAATGGAAAAGATGAATGACATGATGAAGATGAAATAACTGTATAAAATATAACCAAATCATCTGTGGCGCAAGCTCGCGAACGCTGGGCTTGCTGAACGGTGTCCGTTCGCAGGGCAAAACTTGTAATTAGTCCCTGATCTTGTATGGTTGGTTCCCTTTTGAATCTGAGCCTTGCGGGTCTGTTATGAAGTCGGTTGAAGAGCAGCTAGCGCTGATAAAACGTGGTGCGGAAGAACTGTTGGTGGAAGCTGAGCTGATCGAAAAGCTCAAGCGCGGCCAACCCCTGCGTATTAAAGCCGGCTTTGACCCGACTGCGCCGGATCTGCACTTGGGGCATACCGTGCTTATTAATAAGCTGCGCCAGTTCCAGGAGCTGGGGCACCAGGTCATCTTCCTTATAGGTGACTTCACCGGGATGATCGGTGATCCGAGCGGCAAAAGTGCTACGCGCCCTCCGTTGACTCGTGAGCAGGTCCTCGATAATGCCGAGACCTACAAGACTCAGGTGTTCAAGATTCTTGATCCGGCCAAGACCGAAGTGGCGTTCAACTCCACCTGGATGGATCAGATGGGGCCGGCGGACTTCATTCGACTGACCTCCCAGTACACTGTCGCGCGGATGCTTGAGCGTGATGACTTCGATAAGCGCTACTCCACCAACCAGCCTATTGCTATCCATGAGTTCCTCTATCCGCTGGTTCAGGGCTATGACTCGGTGGCGTTGCGTGCGGACGTTGAGCTGGGCGGTACCGATCAGAAGTTCAACCTGCTGATGGGGCGTGAGCTGCAGCGTGCGTATGGGCAGGAAGCGCAGTGCATCCTCACCATGCCTTTGTTGGAAGGGCTGGACGGCGTCAAGAAGATGTCCAAGTCCTTGGGTAACTATGTAGGCATCCAGGAAGCGCCGGGTGTTATGTACGGCAAGTTGGTGTCTATTCCTGATGCGTTGATGTGGCGTTATTTCGAATTGCTGAGCTTCCGCTCGATGGACGAGATCAATGCGCTGCGCGCTGAAGTTGAGGCGGGCGCCAATCCGCGTGATGTGAAGATCAAGCTGGCGGAAGAGATTGTTGCGCGCTTCCATGGTGAAGAGGCTGCGGCCAGTGCTCATCGTGCGGCAGGTAATCGCATGAAGGATGGCGAGTTGCCGGATGATCTTCCGGAGATCGAGCTGTCTGCTGCTGAAGCGATGCCAATCGCGGCTGTCCTTAACAAGGCAGGCCTAGTGAAAAACTCGGCAGTTGCGCGGGATCTCCTGGGCTCCGGTGGTGTGCGTATAGATGGTGAGGTTGTGGATCGCACCTTTATATACGAGCTGGGTGCTACCCACGTTTGTCAGGCTGGGAAGAAGGCGTTTGCGCGTATCACGCTCAAATCCGAGTAAAGCTGAAATTAGGTGTTGACGGCGAATTATATCTGTCTATAATTCGCCCCACTTCCGGCGCAGTCGAAACGGAAAACTCCTTGATTTTCAATGAGTTAAGTAGGTTTCGATGGTGAGTTGCTTCAGTTCATCGAAGCCCAGAAGGAGTTGATAGGGCGGTGTTGTTTGGCTCTATTGACGTTTCGATCTTCTCGGTCGAAAGCGGAGAAAAAGAGGTGTTGACAGCAGCGTGTAACGCTGTAGAATTCGCCTCCCGCTAACGAGAGATCGGA